>NZ_GG700753.1:33053-55902 GCF_000160855.1 Lactobacillus helveticus DSM 20075 = CGMCC 1.1877 | reverse complement strand
GGAAAAAGATCATCTTTTTATTTTAGGCTTCTTTTGTTAATTCGTAGATTGCTTCTGCATAAATAGCGATTGAATCAATCAAGTCGTCCACCTTCATATATTCGTTAGCTTGGTGCATAACCATTGGTGCATCTTCGGGTTGAGCACCGAAGGCTACACCATGCTTGAATAATCGACCATAAGTACCGCCACCGATAACTACTTCATGACCTGGCTTGCCAGTTTGATGTTCATAAACTTTAAGCAAAGTCTTAACTAATGGATCATCGCCTGGAACGTAGTGAGGTTCTTCGAATGAATTAAATGAGGCAGTTAAGATATCACTGAATTTTTCTTCCACTTGCTTAACCATCTTATTTGGATCAGTGCCTTGTGGGTAACGGATATTGTCCTTTAAAATAGCATCACCATCAGCTTGATATTCAAAGATACTTGGAGCACTTGAAAGATCACCCATTAAGTCATCATGGTGGGCAACGCCAAGCTTTTCACCCTTAAAGTCTTCATGTTCAACATTAGCTAAAAAGTTAAGGTAGTTTTTGTCACGACCAGCAAAATCAAATTGATTGAGAAACTTACCTAAGAAGGTGGCAGCGTTGCGACCAACTTGAGGAGCAGAGGCGTGAGCACCTTGACCGGTAAGCTCGATTTTAGCTTCATCACCATTAATTTCGAAGTTTCCTTCTAAGTTGTTATCAGTTAAAAACTTAGTGAATTGTTCTTTAATGTTTGCCAAATCAGCGCCGCTAATAGTAGCGTAGGCCTTTTGTGGAGTGACGTTTTCAGCAATACCAGCTGTAAACTTCTCAAGTTTAACTGATCCAGTTTGGGCATCGTCTTTAAAGTTAAGGATTAAAGTGTAAATACCTTGCTCACCGTTAATGATTGGGTATTCTGCATCAGGAGAGAATACTTGGTCTGGAGTAGGTTCGTGCTTTAAGTAGTAGTCAATACCAACCCAGTTGGTTTCTTCATTAGTACCAACGATGAAGTCGATCTTCTTTTTAGGAGTAAAGCCAGCTTCTTTTAATAAAAGCATACCGTAGTATGCAGCAAGAGCAGGACCTTTATCATCTGCAGAACCACGACCGATAATCTTTCCATCCTTAATCAACATCTTGAATGGGTCAGTATTCCAACCATCACCTGCAGGAACTACATCCATGTGACCAATGATGCCAAGACGTTTTTCACCATCACCATAGTCGACGCGGCCAGCATAGTTGTCAACGTTCTTAATGTGAAAGCCATCTCTTTTAGCGAATGATAAAAATTTCTTCATAGCCTTAACTGGGCCAGGACCAACAGGATATTCTGCAGAAGTGTTGTCTAAATCTTCAGAAGAATCAATCGAAATCAATTCATCTAAATCACGCAAAATATCATCTTTTTTAGCAGCAGCTAATTTCTTGTAGTCTAAATTCATATATTTCTCTCCCTTAATTAAATTGATTAATAATATTTTATCAGAAATGTTTGATTCTTACTAAAAATAAGATACAAATAAATTTGTTTTTCAAAACAAAGATAGACTATCATGAATGTACAGTTGATCTTGAAATATCACCGGAAGTAAAAAGAAATGAGGTAAAGAGCAACCATGCATCGAAAAAATTCTTCTTATATAGTTTGATAGGACTCTGCTCTTTTTTGCTATTTTTATTCATTATACCTTTAAGCGATAGGATGGATATTGGACTTACAGATTCACCCAAGCAGCTTAAAGATTACATGAAATTTCATCATATTAATGGTGTAATGCTAGTCAATGACAAAAAAGATAGAAGTCGACCTATCGTTGTTACAAATAAGGAAACTTCTAATAAAAGTAAAATAGTGAAGACAGATCAATTATTTCCAATTGCTTCGTTGCAAAAAATTATGACAGGTACAGCAATCTATCAATTGCAAAAGCAGAAGCAACTGGATTGGAATACGCCTTTATCAAAATATTTTCCTCAAGTTCCAGGTAGTAAAAGTATCACTATTCGCGAACTAATGAATCATACAAGTGGCTTAATTAACAATGCTCGTCCGTCAAAGCCGCTTAAGAATCAGCAGGAACAAATTGCGTATATGTTAAAGTACATCAAGTATGACCACATTCATACTTGGGATTATCAGGACGTTGATTATGAACTCTTAGCAGCAATTATCAGCCGCTTAAGAAATACAACTTATAATAATTATGTTCAAAATAATTTTGCGGAGCCTCTTCGTCTTCGTAAAATTAAAGATTTTCCCGAAGTTTCTCAAAGTGAGGTCCCTCAGCCAGTGGTCAATAATGTTAACTGGCATAAGGTGACTGTCACCACCTCTTCTGATTTTGGCGCTGGTAATTTATTCATGTCACCCAACGATTATTGGAAATTCGTATATGACCGTATCCTAAAAGACCCTAAGATGATTAATAAATATGCTCATCAAGCTCAACATCAAGAAGTGGCTTACTTTGGCGGTGTATATTTTAAAGGAAATGTTATTCGCGCAGATGGCAGTATTCCTGGATATAATTGTTGTTTTGTTGCTAATTACAAAACCAAGCGCATGATTATGCTTTTTTCTAACAATATTAATTACTTCACTCTGAAAATAGCGGCTGATCATATTCTCCATGATTATATGGGTGTAGGATTATTTTGATGAAAAATAAATTCTTGTTTTATTAAAGGAAAGCTTAAATTGCTTTTTTAATTCATTTTTTGCACTTTTCGTGGTATTTTAGTCTTAGTGAAAGTAGAAAGGAATTTCGAACATGACTGTTAAAAAATTAGAAATAGCAGCGATGTAAATGTAGTGACTGAAGAAGTTAAAATTTTAACTAACTTGCTTAACGAATCTACAGAACAATTAATTGGTAAAGAACTTTTTACTAAGATTCAAAATCTGATTAAAATTTCTGCAGATAAAAATTATCAAGAACTCGAAGATCAAATTGCAAGCTTAGATAATCGTGAAATGATCGTAGTTGCTCGTTATTTTGCTACATTGCCACTTTTGATTAACATCTCAGAAGATGTGGAATTGGCCAGCAAAGTCTATGTATTGAATAATACCAACCAAGACTACTTAGGCAAATTAAACGATACCATAGATATTGTTGCTCAAAAGAAGAATGCTAAGGAAATCTTGGAAAAGGTGAATGTAGTTCCTGTTTTAACTGCACACCCAACCCAGGTTCAAAGAAAGACTGTACTTGAATTAACAGATAAGATCCACAAGCTTTTGCGTAATTATCGTGAAGTTAAAAACGGCATTATTAACCGTGAAGAATGGACAGAAGAGTTACGTGCTTGCATTGAAATTTTAATGCAGACAGATATTATTCGAGGTCATAAATTAAAGGTTTCTAACGAAATCACCAATGTCTTGACTTACTATCATAAGTCTTTAATTTCGGCAATTACCAAGTTCACTGCTCGTTATAAGGAATTAGCTAAAAAGCATGGCTTAGATATTCCGGATGCTACACCTATTACGATGGGGATGTGGATCGGTGGAGACCGTGACGGTAATCCATACGTTACTGCAGATACTTTGAAATTAAGTGCAACACTTCAAAGCCAAGTTATCTTTGAATATTACATTAAACAAATCAATCAACTTTATCGTTCGATTTCTTTATCCACTTCTTATATGAAACCTTCAACAGAAGTGATGCATTTATCCGAATTATCAAATGACGATTCACCATTCAGAACTAATGAACCATATAGACGCGCTTTCTATTACATTGAGAGTCGTTTAGTTCGCAGTGAACAAAAATTACTAAATATCACTAACCAACATAGTTTCCTTAAAGAACGTGATGTTGAACATTTAGATCAGATTCCTGCTTATGAAAATGCGCAAGAATTTAAGGCGGACCTAGAGATTATTAAGCGGTCATTAGAAGAAAATCACGATCAAGCAGTAGTTAAGAGTTACTTTACCGAAATTTTAGAAGCAATTGATGTTTTTGGCTTCCATTTAGCTACAATTGATATGCGACAAGATTCTAGCGTTAATGAAGCATGTGTAGCCGAATTGCTTAAGAGTGCAGAAATTTGTGATCATTACAGCGATTTAAGCGAAAAAGAAAAGGTAAGTCTTTTACTTAATGAATTAAACAATGATCCACGTAACTTGCATGCAAATAACAAACCTAAGTCAGAATTATTGCAAAAAGAATTAAAGATTTACAAAACTGCTCGTGATCTTAAGGATCGCTTAGGCGAAGATGTAATTAAGCAACACATTATATCTCATACTGAGAGTGTTTCAGACATGCTAGAACAAGCAATCATGCTCAAAGAATATGATTTGCTTGATAATCAAAGTGCTCGAGTTCAAGTTGTGCCTTTATTTGAAACAGTCGAAGACTTGAATAATGCACGTGACATTATTAAGGAATATTTGAACCTCGATATCGTTAAGAAGTGGCTCGTTTCTCAACATAACTATCAAGAAGTTATGTTAGGCTATTCAGATTCTAATAAGGATGGTGGCTACTTAGCCTCATGCTGGAATCTTTATAAAGCACAAAAAGACTTAACTGCTATTGGTGAAGAATTAGGTATCAAGATTACTTATATGCATGGTCGTGGCGGTACCGTTGGCCGTGGTGGTGGTCCATCTTATGAAGCAATTACTGCACAACCATTTAAGACAATCAATGACCGCATTAGAATGACTGAACAAGGGGAAATTATTCAAAACAAGTATGGCAACAAGGATGCTGCTTACTATAATTTGGAAATGCTTGTTTCAGCTACTGTTGATCGAATTGCATCAAAACAAATTGTTAGTGAAGAATATATTGCAGATTTCCGTTCATCAATGGATGAAATCGTTACAGAAAGTAATGAAATTTATAAGAAATTAGTCTTTGAAAATCCAAACTTCTTAGATTACTTCTTACAAGCAACCCCAATTAAAGAAATTTCTAACTTGAATATCGGTTCACGTCCAGCTTCAAGAAAGAAGCTTTCCGACTTCTCTAGTTTGAGAGCTATTCCTTGGGTATTCTCTTGGTCACAAAGCCGGGTAATGTTCCCAGGCTGGTACGGCGTAGGGTCAGCCTTTAAGCACTTTATTGATGCGGACAAGAACAATTTGCAGGAATTACGCCACATGTACCAAGGTTGGCCATTCTTCCATGCTTTGCTTTCCAATGTAGACATGGTTTTATCAAAATCTAATATGGAAATTGCCAAGCAATATGCTGAACTATGTCAGGATGAAAAGACTAAGTCAGTCTTTGACATTATTTATCAAGAATGGAAATTAACTAAACAGATTATTCTTCAAATTGAAGGTCACGATGATTTGCTTAGTGATGCACCAAACTTGAAGAACAGTTTAGCAGCTAGAATGCCATACTTTAATATTTTGAACTATATTCAATTAGAAATGATTAAACGTGATCGTAAAGACGAAATCCAAGGCGTCTTCCGAAGCATCATTCCAATTACTATTAACGGTGTGGCTTCTGGTCTTCGCAATTCGGGATAAAAAATATTTTATATATACAAAAATGGTTGAGCATCTTAGTGCTCAACCATTTTTTCTTTCTTCGAATATAATTCTTGTCCCCAATCAAATAATTGATTCATCGTCATGGCTAAATCTTTTCCAAGTGACGTCAAATGATAGGTAACAGATGGTGGAACCTGATGATCATCATGTCGAGTAATCAATCCATCAGCTTCTAATTCACGCAAACTATTTGACAGTGTCTGATTTTGCGCAAGTAGAAACAAGTATCATATTAAATTTGCTTCTGATACAATTACAGGTATTTTCTACAGTTAAGGGATGCAATTTGCTAGGAAAATTGTATTTTAATACTAATACCGAGGAAAGCAAAAAATTAAAATTTGAAGAAGTAAGCTTTAGTAAAAATCTAGTTATCAATATTCAAACGCGTGCTTTTACCCAAATATCTTTTTATCAAAAGCACCAAGCTCAAGAGTTAATCAAGAATATGAAGTCATGGGGCCGCAGTCCACGTTATGAGATTAACTTGCAAGAAAGTAAAATTAAACAAGTGGCAAATTGCTACCACGAAGGGGAAGAAAACGACTGGTACTTAAAGCATCCAACAAAAAAATCTAAAGCCAGATCAAACTCAATTCTTTTTACTTAATGGTAAAGTCGGTCAAGCTAGAACAAGTTTCTTAACTAGTAAAAGTGGTATCGCTTACTATTTAATTGATCAATTAAATAAACACTACTCGCAATATTTCGATGAATTAAAGTTTAGAGAAGTTCACGCTGAAAGCCATGATCAAGGAATTAGTCAAAAAAAGCGAGGGGATAACTTGCTAAAACAAATCCAGAAATTTTGGCAAGATAAAGAAATCACGCTACTTGATCGAACTCAAGAAAACTCATCAGCAATAAAGACTATATCTGATTTCTTTGAACAAAACTATCCACTAAAAATCACTTCTAGCCAAAAAAGCAGCCATTATAATTTAGTATTAATTCATGATCTAGATTATTATGCAAAAGAAGATAAAACAGATGCTTACTACAGCAGTCAAACTGAAGTTGTTCAAAACATGACCGTTGAAGGAGTAATGCATAAAAGTGGAACGGTAGTAAAAAGTGCACTAGTCAATGCAGTTAAAGAATTGACTATAAAAGCTATTTTAGAGTCAGAAGATTTTTCACCCTTAAATACCGAAATAAATTTAGATGATTTTATTTTTTATAAATATTATCCTGAAAGTAATCAAACTTTAGAATTTACTAGTCATGAGACTAATTTCAAAATTCAACCAATTACTTCTAATTATGACGATCCTTTTTTCTTAAATGATTTACTTATTAAACGGAATGATCGACTAACAACAGATGTTGAGTATATTCTTTTGGATAAGCAAAGTGAAAATTATTATGCCGTAAGTAAAACGACATTAAAGCCATTACCGGCACCATCTTTGTATGAAGCAGCAACTAATCAAAAGGGGACTTTAGCATATCGTGGTAAAGATGCTAGAAATAAATATTTAGCTGGCTTGATTAACTTAAACTACTTTTATCAACATGATCAGTTGTTCTATAATGTTTAAACAATAAAAATCTATCTCAATTATTAAATGTGCAACAACTTTTGCAATCAATGGATGTCGTCTGGGTAAGGTTCAAGAATTTGACCGTTCTGCCATTTCCGATTAAACTGATGAACGAATATATTAGAAAAAATCAAAATAACGAAAAGAGATAGATTTTGAATTTAATAATTAGACCAGTAACCCAGGATGATTTGGACGCGATAGTTGCCATTGAATCTGATGCTTTTAACATGGGTAAGGATATGACTAGAAAAGACATGATCGGTAGAATTGCGAATTATCCTGATACTTTTCTAGTAGCGGAAATTGATCATCAAGTAGTTGGGCATGTCTTTGGACCAGCGTTTAATCACCGGTATATCAGGGATGAACTCTATTTTAAAAATCATCCTAATCGTAAGGATGATCAATACCAAACTGTTTTAAGCTTAGCAGTGAGTCCTAAGTTTCGAAAGCAGGGAATAGCAACTAAATTATTAGATGAATTATCTAACGTAGCTAAAAAGCAAAATAGGGTAGCTGTTACTTTAACTTGTTTGCCAAAGCTATTTTCATTTTATGAAAAACGTGGCTTTGTAAATGAAGGTAAAACTAATTAAGATATTCCAGATCCAAAAGATGTAAGTAGTTATAACATAGTAAAAGAGCTATAGAAAAAAGGATTTTCCCATTTGAAGGAAAATCCTTTTCATAATTTTTGATTAACTTTTTGAACTTGAGATTTAACTTTTTTATAGATAATCAGCCAAATGATTACATACCCAATAATATAGATAACAGTAAACACTAATAATGGGGTTACCATAATTGGTATCCAATTGTTGATTAAGTAAAAGAATAGATAGTCAACATAAATCACAATCGCATCAATTAACGTTGCAACTCCTAGAGGAATTTTTTCGACTTTAAAAATAGCTCCAATTCCGCCCGCAATAAAAGCCATTACTAAACATGATAGTATATTGATATTCACTTCTGTCATTGGCCGACTAGTTACATTTTCAGTTAATTGATAACCATAATAAATGATCACTAAAATAAGTGGACCAAATCCTGCCGCAACTAATCCTCGTAAAGTAAAATCCTTGATGAATCGTTTCATATTAATCAAGCTCCTTTCTAATTTTAGAAAAGCAACGTCTGGAAACATAATCCGATAATCCGTTTTTCATAATCACATTTACTCCTGCTGATTTAGTTTCCTCAAATTGCTTAATCTGATAGCGATTAGCAATGCTAGACTTATTAATTCGCCAAAAATGGTTGGGTAATTCATTAATTAACTGATATATTCTCTTTTTCAAACGAAATTTTTTATTATCAGTGCAAATTGCCCAGGTCTTATTATTAATAATGGTAATTAAGGTGATCTTATCCATTGAAAGAATAATTAGATCTTTGTCATCATAAGCTGCAATTTGATTGGAATCACCATTAGTAAGCACAAAATGTTTTAAGTCATTGGTAAAACTGTTTTCCTGATGTACCTGTGCTTTCACAATTTCATCTTTGTCTGGATTGATTAATAATTTGAACCTCATTTTTCCGCTCCTTTCATTTTGAATTATATGAAATTTCTTCAATAAAAACTGGCTTTTAGAACTATTTGGTAAAAAATCAAATTAATCGGTCATAGGCATAAATAATGTGTTTAAATTCTATATCAGATATAATTATTAATAAAGAAGTGACAATTTTATATAGAAAAATGTGATTATATGATGAAATGTAAATTAGGCTGGATCTGTGCGGGTATCGGTGCCGTAAGTGCAATGGTAGCAAGTTCTATCTATTTCTACAAAAAGGATAAAGAAAAGCGTGAAGCTGAAAAGAATTTCAACACTCACACTTTATTTTTAGAAAATACTCCCTAATAATGCCAAAGATGAATTAATGAAATCCGAATTAGCAGAAGACGACCAAGTTAAATCACAAGAATCTGAATTTCCACGGGTTTCTCTTGATGACGACAAGAAAAATTTATTTGAAGACTAATGAAAAAAGGCAAGACAATGAAATATTTGTCTTGCCTTTTTAACAGGTTTAGATTATTTATGACTTTAGTTAGGGATTACTAATTGATAATTCTTCAAAAATGATTCATTAAACTGCTCAGGCAGCTTATATTTTTGTCCAAACATATCGATCATTGCATGAAAATTTTGATAATTACGTAAAGTAAAGTCAGTCAAATTTTCTTCAATGATCTTTTTTGCTTTCTCATATGGAGGAATATCTTGCCAACCTAGGCAAGTAAATAATCTGCGTGAATATTGATCGACTACAAATTCGCCTTTACGTAAACCATACATCAAGATCACATCCGCAGTTTCAGGTCCAATTCCTTTAATGGTCAGAATTTCTTTGCGCAATTTCTTTTTATTCTGCTCCTGAGCTACTTCAAGATCATAATTAAAATTATCTTTGAAGTATTGAGCAATATTTTTGAGGGTCTGAGCCTTACGAGTATAAGAACCAGCTGAGGCAATCGTTTGTTGCAATTCCTCATCGCTCATTTTCAAAATATTCGCAGGTAGAAAATTAGTTGCTTTATATAAAATTTTCAATGCTTTATCAACATTTTTCCAATTAGTATTTTGAATTAAAACTGTCGACCAAATCACCTCCCAATCAGAGCGGCCAGGCCACCAGCCATTTGGATCAAGATGGTAATACATGATGTCATAAAGCTGATTTAAAGTGATTTCTTTCATGGTAAACCTCATCTTATTAGATAATTTGACTACTTCTATTGTATTGCAAATTTGTATTGCAAATTTAAGAAAAGTGGTTAAAATATGAAATAAGCTACATGAAGTATATACGGTCTCTTTTTCTATCAGCAGAAGATTACGTGGACCCGAGTGATCGTTTCGTAACTAATTATTGCAGTGTTTGTTAACACGGTTTTAAACACGCTTTGGTTGAGTTTAATGTATAAGATGCCATTTATTGGCTATTTACCTGCTCGGTTGTCAAAAGAAGCGATTGCAACACTACTTCAAATCTTAATTATTTATTTTGGGCTCAACTCAACGCAATTTGAACGCATTAAAAATAAATTACTGGGTTAATTTTTAGCGGTGCGTCTGGCAATAATCGGTTGCTGCGAACCGCTTTTTGTTGTATTTAGAAATACGAGGAGTTTTTGTTATGTATACGATCAGAGTTCAAAATATGCAGTTTCATGGGCACATTGGCGTCCTTCCGGAAGAAAAGAAGGTTGGCCAAACCCTTCAAGTTGATTTGGAAGCGGTCATTAATGCAGTGCCGGTTGCCGATCAATTAGCAAGCACAGTTAGTTATGGAGACTTCTATCCGATTGTTGAAAAAATTATTGATGAAAATCACGTCAATCTGGTTGAAACACTGGCTCAGAAAATTTTAACTGCTATTAAGCAATTGGATAGTCGGATTCAGACGGTCACTGTTCGAATCCGTAAATTAAACTTACCGGTTGACGGCGTCTTTAATAATGTGGAAATCGAGATGAAACAATCATGATGGAAAATGTCATTTTAAGTTTAGGTAGTAATATCGGTAATCGTGAAGCCTATATTAACAAAGCCGTTGCACTGTTGGGAAACGACCCGGCTATTTTGATTGATAAAGCTTCAAGTTTTTATGAAACTTCACCGGTTGGTAATGTGAACCAGCGGGCCTTTATAAATATTGCGCTTAAAATCGCAACAACTGATTCACCGGAAGACTTGTTAACCAAAATCCACCAAATCGAATTGCATTTGCACCGGACTCGTGATGTACATTGGGGACCGCGGACATTGGATGTTGATATTATTTTTTGGGGTGATCAAAAGATTAAGACTGAGTCGCTGATTATTCCGCATCCGGAAGCATTCAACCGTTTATTTGTGCTGGTACCAACACTGGAAATCGTGACACCTAAATTTCCATTTTATAATCAAATTAAGGCTCAAATTCAAAAACTTCAAAAAGCAGATCAAACAATTCAACTTGTACAAAAGCAGACGCAATCTAAACAAGTCGTTGAAAGCGCAATTCGTCAAATCCTAAATGCGATCGGAGATGATCCGGATCGACCAGGACTGGTGGAGACACCGGATCGCGTCGCCCGGATGTATAATGAAATTTTTTCGTCTGAGGGGTTGGATAATTTTGAAGACTATAAATTGTTTAATACCAAAGAGACTGATAATTCAAAAATGGTGATGGTGAAAAACATTCCGTTTTATTCAATGTGTGAGCACCACATGATGCCGTTTTGGGGGGAAGCCCACATTGCTTACGTACCTGATCACGGGAAAATTATTGGCTTAAGTAAAATCCCGAGACTGGTTGATTTTGTATCACACAAGTTGGGCCTTCAAGAGAAGCTGACTGATGATATTGTTGCCCAAATGAACCGAATTCTGGCACCCAAGGGAGTGGCGGTTATTGTTGACGCCCGGCACATGTGTGTTGAAATGCGGGGCGTTAAAAAGGCTGATTCATTAACTCGGACGATTCGTTTTTCTGGTGTTTTTGAGACCGACCAGGCGTTAAGAATGGCATTTTTAAACTCGATAGGTGATGTTAATGGGAAAACAATCTGAACTTAATGCTGCCGAGTTTCCAACGTTTCTGTATGATCAGGGCGATCGGATTGGTTTGCTCAAACGGATTTTAAAAGCACTTGGCAGTCCCGATCAGAAATTTAAAATTATTCATATTTGCGGTACTAACGGAAAAGGTTCTACGGCAATGATGATTACCGCAATTCTTAAACAAATGGGTCACCGGGTTGGGCTATTTACCAGTCCCTATATTGGCGAAATTTACAATGGCATTCAAATTGACTTTAAAAATATTCCCAGTCGAATCTTCGAAGAAAAGATCTCGGTGATTAAAAAATTACTGAGAACAGCAGCTTTTGCAAACGTTAAAGTTTCCGAATTCGAAGCGCAATTTTTAATTTCAATGTTGTATTTTGCCGAACAGCGGGTTGATTACGTTGTTTTGGAATGTGGCCTTGGTGGTGAACTTGATGCAACAAATGCCGTGGCCACAACAATGTACTCAATTTTTACCAAGATTAGCTTGGATCATGTTGGCATTTTGGGAAATAATATTACAGAAATTGCAACTACTAAATCTAAAATTATCAGGCACCATAACGTTACGATTACGGCTCAGAATCAGTCGCTTGAAGCGTTGAAGGTATTAGAAAATGAAGCTGTGTCAAAACAGGCTGTTTTTTTGAACGCTGATTGGGTCACAATAACTACCTCGCAACAATCAAAGCGTAGCAAACAGGTTCATTATCGCGCTTTGCTCGGGCACAGTGAGCAAAGCGGCACTTTTCGCTTTGACTTGGCCGGGACCTATCAGCTTGAAAACTTGGCAACGGTATTGACTTGGTTTTTCGATTTTGTGAAACGAACGTCATTTCAACAGCGACTGGATGATATCTTGGCTCATTCTTTGGCTGAATTGGTTGTACCGGGACGTTTTGAAACGGTTCAGCAAAAGCCAAAAATCATTTTGGACGGTGGCCATAATCCTGACGGCATCAGCGCATTTGTTGAGACGGTTCAGAAACTGTATCCAAATGCTCCCAAGCTGATTGTTAATGGTTTTTTAAAGGATAAATCTTATGAAATAGCGGTTCAAAAACTGCTTACTCTCAAAAACAGCTCGTTTATTATCACGCAGCCGGAAAATCAGCAGCGCGAACTTTCACCGGTTAAATTGGCGGATGTTTATCAAAAATATACCAACCGGCAATTTCCAGAATTTACTTCTCCGGTTAAAGCAATTAAGCAAGCTATTATGACGGCTTCACCAACTACTGTTATCTTAGTTGTTGGTTCATTTTATCTATTAAATCCGATTCGAACATATCTACTATCTAGAAGTGAGCATAATGGAAATTAAAAAAATAAACAATCGTCAACAAACATTTAGCGGCAACGTCACCATTTCTTTTAATGCGAATACAGAAGAATTACCCAAATTAATTAATCTGTTAGCTGATCAGACTGCCAATCTTTCGATTTCGTCATCGCTAGTCATCGCGACATTTACGCAAACGGAATTGGCAGCTGTAATTAAAAGTTGGCCAGAAGTGTTTGGCGCTGAAAACGGTACGCTGCAGCAAATCCAGGCAGCTTCTCAAATCCATTTTAAGGGTCGGGGATTTGACTTTGATATTACGACCAAACCAATTATTTATTCGATTTTAAACTTGACGCCGGATTCATTTTACGATGGTGGGAGAAACGCTTCAGTCGATGGGGTTCTGAAACGAATTGAAGCAGACCTGGCAGCCGGAACTGCCATCTTTGAAGTCGGTGGCAAATCTTCCAAGCCACACTTTGATGATATTAGTGCTGAAGAGGAGTGGGGGCGAATTAAACCGTTTTTGGACGCTATTCACAAGCGTTTTCCAAATATTGTTTTGGCAATTGATTCCAATACAAACGCGGTTATTGAAGAAGCACTAAAAAATGGTATTCAAATTATTAACGACATCGATGGCTTTAATTCTCAAGCAAAACTGAATTTAGTTGCTAAATACAAACCTGCTGTTGTAACGATGTTTAATGGTCGGAACTTCAATGAGCAAACGGAAACCTTATCAAAAACAATGATGGATTTCTTTACACATACAATTAGCGATTTAACAGGCGTTGGGCTTGAAAAAGAAAACATTGTGATTGACCCGGGCGTTGGCTTTTCTGATCATAATACGTTAGCTTTTGATCTGATTAAGATGAAATTAACGAAATTAATGGCAGAATTTCAAACACCGATTATGATTGCAATTTCGCGAAAAAGTTTTGCTAAACGGCTGTTTAATTTGGAATCAGCGGATGATCGATTGATTCCAACGCTGCTATTTGAAGCATTTATGACGGTTCTTGGCGGTCGGGTTATTCGGGTACATGATGCAAAAGAAACTCGTCAGCTAATCGATGCTTTTGAGTTGCTAAAAGATCAGCTATTGCTAAAGTAAAGGTGATAAGAATGCCTCAAGATCCTTATTTGTCAGTGCTTATTAAGGCGATCGACCAACTTGCTGAGTTGCCGGTTTCATGGTTAACAGATAAAAAGTTGGTTCAAATTAAAGGAATTTTGACCGATCAGCAACCGGCTGAACTTCGAAATCGAAAATCCAAGGTCCACTTGTCTGCCAGTGCGATGGTCTTTTCAAAAAATGCCGGCTTTTTTATTCGTCATCCGTATCTACGAACAACACTGCTGCCGGCCGGCCACGTTGAACCGGGTGAGCTGCCGATTAACTGCGCAGTTAGGGAATTTCATGAAGAAACCGGCTATCAGGTGAAGCCTGAAAGTGGTCAGCTGATTGATGTTAACCTGATTGCAATTCCAGCTAATCCGGTTAAGGGTGAGAGTGCGCATCAACACGTCGACTTTCGCTTTCACTTTTTAATTGAACCTGGTACTCGAAGCAATCCCGAATTACCGGTTTCTTTATTAACGCAAGCCCAAGCACCGACAGAGTTTGCAAAGTATTTTGCACTTATCAAATCAGGTGATTAAGTTATGTCAAATTACTAAGTTTATAATGCCGAATTGAATCGTTTCCCAGTTGTATTTGATTTGCCGCACAGTGGGACAACGATTATTGCCGAAATGGCTGATGCACTATTACCAACGGCTGTTTTAGCTAATACCGACTGGTTTTTAAGGGAATTGTATGATTTTTTTGCCAGGGCTTGGGTTTACAGTTTTAGAAAATAACTTGAACCGGTATTTAATTGATCCCAATCGTGATCCGAATGAGGGACTAACTGGTGATTACTATCATCTTGTATATGCCAAGAATACATTTGGCCATGCTTTGTATCAAACGCCACCGTCAAGTTGGAAAATTAATCGACGACGTGACCAATTCTATCAGCCGTATCATCAGCAGCTGCAAAAATTGCTTTCGATAAAGAAAGATACTTTCAGAAACTGTTTAGTATCTTTTGAGAAGTAACCTGATAAAAGCTAACGAAACCATCATGAGACTAGTGTTGAGTTTACGCTCACAGTTACGCCATAAACGATGATAATTTCCCAACCAACTAAATGAACGTTCAATGAGCCACCGTTGGGGGGATAACCGAAGATTGGTGTAACTCATTTCTTTTAACGACGATTACCTTGGCTGAGGTTAAACTGCTAATCTCATTGGCAAAATTTTGGCCGGTATAACCACTATCAACCATCATGGTTCGAACCAATTTAAACTGCTCTAAATTAAGGGTGATGAGTGCAATCGCCCCGTCACGATCAGTGATGTCGACGGCTAAATGGCGCTTAATGCCGGAAATTTTCTTGCCACCATCGTAACCCTTATTTTCAGCGGTAGCGGTGTTCTTAATGCTTTGGGCATCTAAAATGACGAACGAAGTTCGGGCTGACCGCCCTTGCCTTAATCGTCGATCAGCGACAATTTTTTTAAAACCTGAGTTAATAAAGCTGGTTTATCAGGGGTGGGGGCTTTTGACCAACTCATCCAATAGTAGTAAACGGTGGACCACTTTGGATAATCAGCCTGCAAATCACGCCAAGTATAGCCATTTTTAATGACATAGAGCATGGCACAGAAGATATCATAAGGATCAATGTGTTTTGGGTGAGTTCGTTTTCTTGAAGCTTCCAGATCCTGACGGATCAAATCGAATTGTTGCCGTAGCACATTTGTCTGATACCATCATATCAATTGGATATTGACCATGATACTTTGCTTTGTAAGCATCTGTTACTGCTTTGATTTCATCTTCATCCTCAATAGCTACATAATTTACTGGATAGGTTTGATTATTAAATTCAATGGCACCACCGTTTTTTTTAACCCGACTTGTACCATTTGCTTTCTTTGCCTTTACCAGCTCTTAAATAAACGTGATTATTGTTGGTTACCACCCAAATAGGGGAGTCTTGAAAACTCTGGCCCTCATCATTAGGATGGTTTTGGACAGTAGTTATCTTGTTTAAAACATCTAATTCTTCTTTAGTCCAATCTTTCATTTTTTTGCTCCTAATCATCTAAAATCTTATATTCTTCAAAATAACTTTTACCTTGCTTGATTTCTCCGCTTTCATAAAGAAAAATTTTATGCTCTAAACGTTTAATTGAACGATTCAAATTTTTCTTTTTAGTTTCAAGTCAAGCATTTTTCAAATATTTCATAATCGATTTTTATGCTCAATTTATAAAAATCAATTGACAATAAGTAAGCATGGGTTTACACTAATAGTCAACAAGAGTTACTAAAAGTCAGAAAGGAGTACTAACATGTTGAATTTACAAGCTGTATGTCAAAACTGTGCATGTTGTCCAAGAGACAATACTTTTTTGCATACGCTAATTCAGCATGACGTACTTCGATATAATCTATAGTTAACTTGATTTTTTAATTTAGCTATTTAAGGATCTACGAACTGAATTGGTTTGTGGATCCTTTTTTGTTTGGTCTTTGGGAGGTAAGATCTTATGAATTGGTCAATCATACAACAAGCGTTGCCATTATTTGCCCATGCATTTGGACTCACGATCTGGTTATCGCTAATCGGGATAATAGGTTCGATTATTGTTGGAATAATCGCTAGCTTAACACAATATTTTAAAATACCGGTAATTAGTCAGATCATGACAGCATATGTTGAACTAGCACGAAATACGCCACTTTTAATTCAATTATTTTTCTTGTACTACGCTTTTCCTGTTATCGGAATAAAAATGTCCGCTGAAGTTTGCGGTATTATCGGTTTAATTTTCCTAGGTGGAGCATACATGGCTGAGGGATTTACTGGTGGTTTCAATGGTATCTCTACTAGCCAAATTAACAGCGGAAAAGCATTAGGAATGAGCCGTTTTCAATTAGCGCGCTATGTTGTTTTCCCACAAGGCTTTGCATTAAGCTTGCCTGCTTTAACAGCTAATATTATCTTTTTAATTAAAGAAACATCCATTTTTTCAGTAATTGCAATCCCTGAATTAACCAATACAGCTTTAGATTTAATCGGCATGTACTACCGTTCCAATGAATACTTACTGATGTTGGTTATTGCTTATGCAATTATCTTGATCCCAGTAATTCTTTTATTAACTTGGCTTGAAAGGAGAGTTCGTTATGGTGCATTCGGGAATTAACGTTTTATTTGAAGGGAGCAATTTTGCTCGTTTAATGGCAGGTCTTTGGACTTCCATTTGGATTGCAGCTATTTCCTTAATAATTGGTTTAGCTATTGGAACTATTTTTGGTATTCTTAGAACTTTGACTAATAAAATCATTCGATTTGTTTTACGAATTTATCTAGAATTCTTCAGAATAGTACCTACAATCGTTTTACTTTACTTGGTCTATTATATTTTGCCACGAACTTTTCATGTTAACTGGCCAGCAACTTGGATGGCAGTTCTGGCATTTTCACTATGGGTAGCAGCAGAATTCAGCGATATTGTTCGCGGAGCAATCGAATCAGTACCTAAGAGCCAGCGTGAATCGGGACTGGCATTAGGCTTAAGCAAAATCCAATTATTTAGATATGTATTATTGCCACAAGCAGTTAAGTTAGAGCTTCCTGCAACAATCAACTTAGCAACCAGAGTAATTAAAACCACTTCACTTTTACTTGTCATCAGCATTATGGAAGTAATTAACGTTGGCCAGCAAATTATCGAAGCAAATAATCAGCAATATCCAACTGGTGTTTTCTGGGTTTATGGACTGATATTTATCTTATATTTTGTCCTCGACTATCCATTATCAGCTTGGGCTAAGAAATTAACTAAGGAAAGCAAATAGGTGAGCACAATGACAGAAGAAATTTTAAAAGTTGAGCATTTAGATAAGTTTTATGACGACCGTCAAGTTTTACATGACATCAATTTTTCGTTGAAAAAAGGTGAGGTATTAACATTACTTGGACCATCAGGTTCTGGTAAAAGTACTTTGCTTAGAACTTTGAATGGGTTAGAGGATTATAAAAATGGAGCTATCTATTTCCATGGAAAGAAAATTAATCCTAGTCCAAAAGAATGGCAAATGCTGCGACAAAAAATCGGTATGGTTTTTCAAAGCTATGATCTTTTTCCAAATCTTACTGTGATAGAAAATGTTTTGCTTGCCCCAGTGAAAGTACAAAAACGAAATGAAAACGAGGTTAAAGAAGAAGCAATTAAACTGCTAAAACAAGTGGGATTAGATCAATATCTAAATGCTTATCCTAGAGAATTATCAGGCGGTCAAAAGCAGCGAGTAGCCATCGTTCGTGCATTAGCAATGAGGCCGGAAGTAATGCTTTTGGATGAAATCACTGCATCCCTTGACCCAGAAATGGTACGCGATATTGAAGAAATCGTTGAACGCCTTTCTAAACGTGACCATATGACGATGATTATTGTTACCCACCAAATGAACTTTGCTTCTAGAATTGCGGACGAAGTACTTTTCTTAGAAAATGGACATATTTTAGAAGATACTCCAGGAAAAGACTTCTTTGATCATCATCAGACGCAAAGAGCTAAAGAATTCTTAGACAGCATGGATTATTAAGGATAAAGCCAATGAAAAAGAAAAATATTTTTAACATTATTATGGGTATTGTTGCTCTAATAGTCGTGGTAAGTGCCGCTTATTTTGGTTTTACACAACCTAACTTAAACAGCGGTACTGCTGGCAGCCGTTGGAGCAATGAGAATGGCGTCTCAGAAATCAAACGTCGTGGTTATATCAGAGTTGCAGTTTTTGGTGATTTACCACCATATGGCTGGGTAAATGATCAAGGCAAGAGAGTAGGCTATGATGTTTACTTGGCTCGCAGAATTGCCAAAGATTTAAACGTTAAAATTCGTTTTATACAAGTCAATGCCAACAATCGTGTAGATACTTTAAATTCAAATAAAGCGGATATCGTTTTAGCTAACTTTACAGTAACTCCTGAACGTAAAGATGTAGTTGATTTTGCAAAACCATATATGAAAGTATCAGTTGGAGTAATTTCACCTAAAAACGCTCCAATTAACAGTGCGCAAGAATTGAAGGGCAAGAAGTTAATCGTTACCAAGGGAACAACTGCCGAAAACTATTTTGCAAAGCAATCTGGAGTTAATTTATTAAAGTTTGATTCTAAGACGCAGCAATTCAATGCATTGAAGAATGGTCGTGGTGCAGCTTTAGCTGATGACAATTCTTACCTTTATGCTTGGGTTAAGAAAAATCCTAAGTATGTAGTTGGCATTAAGAGTATTGGACCTCGTCAGTATGTGGCCCCAGCCGTAAAGAAGGGCAATCGTTCACTGCTTAAATGGACAAATCATGAGATTACTAAACTAACGAAGGAAGGCTTCTTTGTACAGGATTATCAAAAAGAATTAGCGCCTTACTTTGGTAAGGATATTAAGCCAACTGATATTGTGTTGAGATAAACATTTGAAAAAATCTATTTTTAACAGGTTCTAGACTTCTACTCAAAAACAAAATCCTATTAGATTAAGGTTTTGATATGATCCTACTTAAGTAGACAACACAAATATATAAAAGTGTTATCTATGAAAGTAGGATCATTTTTTTATGTCCAGAAAAAGTAAATTCAGTTATGAGGTTAAGCTTGCTGCAGTCCAGCAATATCTGAATAGTGGATTGTCATATGCACAAATTGCTAAGTCAATTGGTGTTAGTGGTAGAACTGTCAATCAATGGATGGACTCCTTCAAATTAAAGGGACCAGATGCTTTAAAAGTACATAAACACAATCAGAGTTATACTAAAGAATTTAAACTTAAATGCATTAAAGCATACCTAAATGGCCAAGGTTCCTATGAGCAATTAGCTAATAAATACGGATTAAGAGGTTCTACTCAATTAAAAAATTGGGTTTCTAAGTATAATAGTCATCGAAGACTTAAAAATTATTACCCTACTCCAGAGGTTTACAAGATGACTAGAAAGAAAACAAACCAACAAGAACGAGAAGAAATAGTTAAGTATTGCGGTACCATGATTTAAATTACAAAGAAACAGCCAAGAAGTACGGCTGCAGCTATGCCCAAGTCTACAATTGGTGCAAGAAATATGAACACAAAGGGAATGAAGGACTTAAAGATAACCGTGGCCGCAAACGTTCACAAAGCGAATTATCTGAACTTGAAAAGATCCAGCTTCAAGTCAAAGAATTACAAAGACAGCTAGAAATAAGCCAAAGAGAAAATATGCTTTTAAAAAAAGTGAGGGACTTAGAAAGGGAGTGGTTGTTGGACCAAAACAAAGGCAAATAGCGTTTAGACATGATTTAAAACAAAAAATATATCAATTGATCAAGGAATGCCATCAAGACTGCAGCTGGCCAATTGGTTGGATCTGTAAGACTGTTCAAGTGGCTAGATCGACTTATTATAAGTGGCTCCATCATAAACCGAGTAAGGGAGAAATTCGTGATCAAAAAATACTTAAGCAAATCAAAGAAATCGCCAAGAGCAATAATAGCCTCTTTGGTTCACCTAAAATGACCATGGCTTTAAATGCTCAGCGAAAAGAAGGAGAACCTGTTGTTTATCGCAGAACAGTTTCCCGTATTATGTGCGTTAATGGAATTAGAACGAGCAAAGGTCGCTTCAATAAAAAATATCATTATAAGCCGTCAACGCCCGAAGAGACAGCAGAAAATTTGCTTAAACGTGATTTTAATGCCGACAAGCCCAATCAAAAATGGTGCACAGATATCACGGAAAAGAAGATTCCTGGCCACGATCAAAAAATATTTCTTTGCACAATTTTTGACCTTTACGATAGATATCCAGTTGGCTATGCCCTTAGTAGACGTAATGATATAGCGTTAGTGCAAGCTGCTCTAGACGATGCTTGGGCTAAAGAACCAAACAGTCATGCCATGCTTGATAGCGATCGTGGTTTTCAATTCACTCGCAAACCATTTGCACAGAAACTACAAGACCATGGCATGACCCAATCAATGTCGAGAGTTAGCCGCTGTATTGATAACGGTCCAATGGAAGGATGGCAAGGATTAATAAAAGAGATGCTTGATGTACTATATCCAGATGTTAAGACTTATGATGAAATGAAAGATGCATTTGATAAAACGATAGATTATTACATCAACTGTGATCCTCAAGAAAGATTTGGTGGTAAAACAGCTGGTCAAGTAAGAGTAGAAGCAAAAGCAGATCCAGAACATATAAGTACTTATAAAATTGTGTCAGATAAACGTTATAAAGAATGGTGGGATAAAATCAAAGCAAAGAAAAACCAGCCTGCATAAACAGGTTGGTTAATCAATTTCATTTTATATATTTTAACTGTCTACTTGACACGGTACGGATCATTTGTCTATTAGATCGGTAGACCGTACAGGAGAAATATTAAGGTACTCAAATGTACAGCTTTATTTACTTAAATAAGGCTGGTTACAATGGGCTGTGGAGAGTTAACAGCAAAGGGCAAAACAATGTACCTTATGGTTCTCACAAAAAGATTAACGTTCCGGAAAAAGTAATTATACAAGATAGTAAATATTTAAAAGAAAATAATGTAAAAATTCTAAATCAAAATTATACGGAGGCTATCACTTCTGCTAAGGAAGGCGATTTTGTATATTTTGATCCTCCATATATTCCTGTCAATCAGACAGCAAACTTTACAAATTACACTCCTAATGGGTTTGGATTAGTTCAACAAAAAATATTACGTGATACAGCTCTACAATTAGCATCTAAGGGTGTTAATGTAATGCTATCTAATGCTGATCTTCCATTAACTGCAAAGTTATATTCAAATCCAGAATTTAAAATTCACCATGTACAAGCAAAAAGATCAATCAACAGTAATGGCACAAAAAGAGGCAAAGTTGGTGAAGTAATTATTACCACCTACTAAACTATTTGATCTTTTTATTGAAAATTAGCTGGATTCATCGCGGGATTACAAACCTGTGATGAATCCGGCTTTTTGATTGTTTTAACTTATCCTTGTTTTTAGCATTTGTTTCTGCTAGTGTCTTTTCATAGAAAAGACACTAGTAGAAACTTTTAAAAAGCTTGATGTAACAAGGAGTTACACTGAATCTAAAAACATCTAATGTTATAATTAAAATATACATAAAAAAGACATTAGATGTAGGAAAACGTAGGAAGCTCAAGGAGTTAGCCCTGTGGATAACTTTAAACAAATGGAAAGGGCCGAAGAATATGACTAAAAGTAACGACAAAATTATAAAAGTAGATTTTGGAAACAAACAAAAGACAGAAAGTATTGATAATGGACTTTTAGATTATTTTGGATTTAATGAAAAAAACAAAAATAAAACAATATTACCCACAATTACAATGCCTTTCGATTTAAGTGCTAAAACTTCAATTATCTTTGAAAGAGAATATTTTATTTGGATGTTAATGGATAAGTTCAAAGACACTAAGAATCGGAACGTTAACAAAATGCCCTTACAAAGTGTATTATGCTATGACTTGAATGAACTGTTGGAAGAAAAGCAGTTTGATTTATTTGTCCCGGATAAGATTCAGAAATGTGAAAATATATTGTTTTTGGGAAATTTGGATGTTCAAGGAATCAAAGAATTTAAAGTACTTCAGCAGCAACAAGCTTTAAAAAATATTCGACCTTGGATCAGTATGTATGAAATTATGATTGAACGAAGTCAATATAATAAAGAAAAAAGTTTTGAATTAAAAGAAGATATTAGTTCTAGTGAATTAAATGATTTTAGTAAATACTTTGATCCTGAAGTTGCAAACAAAATAAAGAAAACAATGAAAATTGATAAAAAAGGTATTTCAG
>NZ_GG700753.1:26015-31923 GCF_000160855.1 Lactobacillus helveticus DSM 20075 = CGMCC 1.1877 | reverse complement strand
CAGAAAAAATCTTGAAATTAGATGATTTTGCGTAAATTCCAGATGCTGAGAGAGCGATTCTAAGAGCCTTAAAAATATAGCAGGTTAATAATTAATCAAATGTAGCTTTAAATTGCTAATTTGTAGTTGAAATAAGGAATGAACTGAAAAGTGAATAAAAAAGCCAAAATCGTTAAACCTATCAAGGATGCTTGGGTATTAAAAAGTGTTCAAGACTGTCTTCACGATAAGTTTGAAACTGGAGTAAGAAATTACACCATTTTTCAAGTGGGTAAAGCGACACTACTAAGAGTTAGTGATGTTTTAAAATTAAAAAAGTCAGATGTATATGATTATGATGGTAGTGTGAAGCGGAACGCATATACTATTGATAAGAAAACAAAGAAAAGAAATGTTCTTTATTTAAAACCCGTAGTTAAAGATTTACAAGAATATTATGATTGGTTAGAAAAGTGGCAAAAAGATCATCCAGCACAACAAGTATTTACAAGCGAGTGGTTATTTCCTTCTTTCACTAACCCTGATAAACATATAGACAGAAAAAGATATTATATGATTATGCATAGAGTAGGTGAGATATTAAATATTCCTTATTTGGGAACTCATACTATGAGAAAAACTGGAGCTTTTAAAGTTTATGAACAAACTAACCATAATATTGGATTAGTGATGAAGTTACTTAACCATAGTTCTGAAGAGGTAACGTTGACCTATCTTGGGTTAGATCAAGAAACAAGAGAACACATATTAGATACTATAAACTTTGACTAACTATCACAACCTTTCTATGAAAGAACGGATAATATGATGAAAGTGAGCAGAAGGGCTAATAAACTCTGCTCACTTTTTCTTTTTAAAATAAAAAGAACCGAATCATTTGATTCGGTTCATAAAGTCAGATTTGTCAATGTTTTAACTTAATGACATTGACAAAAGACGGTCAAGTAACTCAAATCAAGAGTTAAAATGATCGTCTTTTCGTATCTGAGAGTTAGTTATTTCCCAGACACTTTTTAGACATTTAATATTTATTTCTCTTAATATGAGAAATTTCAAAATAAGTAATTATAGAGTCAAAAATAAACACCAAATCTACAGGCAAAAGAAATAATAGCGTGACATTGCCAGACCAGATCCAAGCTACTAAATTCATAACTACTAATATTGCTATTGGTACTAGTGCATTCCAATAACCTAATTTTCTTTGAAGCCAATAACGATAATTTTTATAGGTTGGGGTAGCGCCAGTTGCTAAAATTATTATTAATAGAATTGCAGACACCCATATTTTATTTTCCATTTTTAACTACCTCGTGTATTTAAATCTTAAAATGTATGGAACGAATATGTAGAAGTGTAATTCAAATCAATATACACTTTACTATGTTTATGTGTTTTATTATAGTTATATAATCTATTACTCATAGATGTAGCAGCCAAACTAAAAGCATCAACTAACGTTCCTGCAATTTCATGTCCAGTAGCATGTGCAATCATTGCTGAAATATCAGCAATTGTGGAACCAGCACTTAATTTACCTCTCTTTTTTGACTAAGAACGTATTTACTAATGATACTTGAATTAACAACAATTTTCTTTACCCCATAAACTCAGTCTTAAAGTTTACAGCAGGGAAGATTAATTGATAACTATTGTTTAATTGTTCCTTGGTAATCTTTAAACCGATCAGTGGGATGATACCATTCAAGTCATCAATGGCATTTTGACTACTTTCAGCTGCACCAACTAATTGATTTTGCTTGTTGTAAACCAAGCTTAATTTAGCGCTTTGATCATTTTTACCAGCATATTCCATATCTGTATTAAACATATGATCCATATCTACAACGGTATATTCATCATTATCTCTAGCTTCATCAACACTGACACCAACTTGAGCTACTTGTGGGAAAGTGAAAGCAGATGCCCCAATGATTGGATAATGAATTGGATCATGTTTGTCATTAACAAGCTGATCGCCTAAGTATGTTGCCTCAAAGTGTGCAGTTGGAACTAGTGCAGGCTGTTTCTTTTCAATGACATCCCCAGCAGCATAAACTCCTTTAGCATTAGTTTCAAGATAGTCATCAACAATAATGCTGCCGCGCTTAGAAAGCTGCACATCAGTATTTTCCAGGCCAAGTTTATCAACATTAGCAATTCGGCCGCTAGCATCAACTACATAGTCAGCAGTTAGCTTAGTTCCAGCTGAAGTAATGACTTCATATTGATCATCGTTTTTCTTAATTTCACTTACACCCTGATTGAAGTAAAAATCAATTCCACGCTTCTTCATGTCTTCAACTGTGTTCATGACATGTTTTTCACTAAATGCCATCATTGGGCGACTTAAGAATTCAACGATGCTTACTTTACTGCCAGCAGCTGCGAGCAAAGTAGCCATTTCCATTGAAACAATGCCGGCACCAATGAAGACGGTCTTCTTGGGTAAATTATCCAAATCTAAAACATCATTACTATTGTGCGTATATTCAGAGCCTGGGAAATTCAACTTTCTTGGCTTTTGACCAGTGGCAATCACGATCTTATCAGCTTGATATTGTTCACCATTCACTTCAACAGTATGATTATCAACAAACTTAGCGTAGCCATGTAAGGTATCGATGCCTAAGTTCTCAAAGCCCATTTCTTGAGCAGCAGGCATATTCTTCCAAGTAGCTTTCTTAGTCTTCATTAAGGTGTTCCAATCAATCGTACTTGCTTGAGCAATACCACGGTTTTGCAACAATTGACTAGATAAAACATTTCTGACTGCACCTTCAAGGAAAATCTTAGGTTCACAACCATAGTTAGGGCAGGTACCACCAAATTTATCGCCTTCAATTGCTAAAATCTTTTTGTCTGAACCTTGAGTGGCTATACTAAAATTGATTGCAGCTGGACCTGCACCGATAAGAATAATGTCGAACTTTTTCATTTTTAAATCCTTCTTCCATTTACTTACTATAATTTAAGATAATACTTAACCGAAAAGAAGCAAAATTATCTGCTTAAAACCTTTTAAATAAGCTTAAACATCAGATCCTTAAAATAGAAACTATTAAGTATTCTGATAATATTTATTCAAGAAGGAGAAACATTATGTCACTAATTTACATTCGCAAAGCCGCTAAAAATGACCTTGAGCAAATTATGCCAATTATTGACGAAGCCAAAAAGTTTTTAAAAGAAGATGGCAATCCACAATGGCAAAGTGGTTATCCCGATGCTGATGCAATTAATGCAGATATTGATCAAGATGCTGCCTGGGTATTGATTGTTGACCAAAAAATTGCTGGTTATACTGCTGTTGCTTCTGGTTCTGATCCCAATTATCATCAAATTGATGGTTTATGGAAAAACGATCTTGATCCTTATGTTGCTCCGTGTTGCCATCAGCAATGAGTATCGGGGTATGCATCTAGCAAGTTATTTACTCTCCAGTTTGATCTCTTTACATTATGCCGAGAGAGTTAGAAACTATCGTGTTGATACTTTCAGAATAAATGAGATCGTACAACACTTGGTTAAAGATGCTGGCTTTGTCAAACGAGGAAACATTAAAAATGATGATCCAATTGATCCTTACCGTGTTGCATATGAATTGAATTTATAGAACTCAGCTTAGCTGGGTTCTTTTTTAATCAAAATAATAATATATAACTTTTACCTATAGCTTGACCATGATAATAAGTATTTCACATAACTAGTTGAAGTTCATATAATTAAGACAACATTAAAAAAACACCAAGAAGGGATTTTTATGAAGAAAAAGGGGATAGGTATTATTAGCTTAATTTTAATTATTATCATCGCAATCGTTGCCGGAATTAAGATCAAGCAAAATCATGATGAAAATGCGGTTCAAGAGATTCAACCAGTGAAAGTTAATTCAAAAACTGTTCCAACTTTCTTCTTTCATGGTTGGGGAAGCAGCTGGCACGCAGAAGATACGATGGCTCAAGCAATAAAAAGAGCAGGAGCTACTAATACAATTGTCAGAGTTAATGTAAATAAGAAGGGCCATGCCAGGTTGATCGGCAAGATTAAGAAGAATGCTAAGAATCCATTAGTTGAGGTTAACTTTTCAGACAATAAGCTGACTAACTCACAATATAATGGACAATATGCTAATGCATACGACTCTACGGGAGCGCGCTATGTTAAAAATGCTATCGATTTGGTAAGAAACAAATATCATTATTCAAAAATTAATATTGTAGCTCACTCAATGGGGAACTTAGAAGTTGCTTCCTACATTAAATTGAATGCTGGGAAAAAGAACTTTCCACAAATCGACCATTTAGTAGCTATGGCTGGACACTATGATGGGATTATTGGTATTTGCGGTTGTGGGGGTGGTATTTCATTAAATGCCGCTGCTAACGACCCACGAATTAAGGCAACTGCGGCTATTACCATGTACGATATGCCACGTGTTGGTGCTTGGGGATACTTCGACAAAGGTACAGCTGATGAACGTTATCAAAATAAGAAACAAATTGCAGAACAAAGAACCAAGGAATACGGTACTGGCAAATTTGCTAAAGCTGGCGGCTGTTTTGAATATCCAGCTCGATGATCAACCAGACTACGTTAAACAATACAGTGCTTACTACAAGACCAAACGCGGCTACCACAAACGATCAGTTAACTCTAACGAAGGTTGGGTATTACAAAAGTATGCCTGGTTGGATGAATACTAAGATTTTAGTTCATCCCGAAGATCTTAAGAATGCGGTGCTGATCGTCCATGGTGAAAAAGCTCACTCACGTTACATGGGTGAAGATACCTTTAAGAAATTGAAAGGCGACAATAAAGAACTAGTAATCGTACCTAACGCTACTCACACCTATCTATATGATGGTGGCGATCATGATTACATTCCATTCGATAAAATTGATAATTTCTTTAAGAAAAACCTTTAATAATCAATAATATATATCCATATAATTCCATAACTAACAAAAAACGAGCAATGACTTTATCTTCTAAAATCAAGTAAAGTCATTGTTCGTTTTTATTAATCTTCTGTTACAATATAATAGACTTACAAATAGTTAGAAAGAAGATTAATACATGATTCATAATCCAACCATTGATGCCCAACTCAACCACAGATCTATTCGAAAATTTAAGGATATTACTTTAAATCAAGAACAACTAGCAACTTTATACACTGTTTTTAGCAGAACAGCTACCAGTATGTTCATGCAAAATGCATCCCTTTTGCACATTACCGATGAAGCAAAAAAGAAAAAGATTCAGGAACTCTGCGGTCAAAACTACGTAGGTGCAGAAGGAGACCTATTTATTTTTATCGTTGATCTTTACCGCAATCAGCAAATCAGAACTCAATTAAATAAAGACGATGGTAGAGTACATACAACTGATATTTTCTTCCAAGCCATGGAAGATACGCTCCTTGCCTTTCAAAATGTAGCAAATGCTGTCGAAAGTATGAATTTAGGCTATGTACCTTTAGGTACAATTAATGATCATCCTCTGCAAATGCTTGAAACGCTTGATTTACCTAAGTTGACTTTTCCTGTTTTAGGGATGCAAGTAGGCGTAGCTGATCAAGAGCCACAACTGAAGCCACGGTTGCCACTTAAATTTACTTGCTTTGAAAATTCATATCCAAAAGATTTTGATGTCAAAGATTTGAAAGATTATGATCAAGTAGTTACTACTTACTACGATTTACGTGATAGCAATCGCAGAATTGATTCTTTCACTAAGCAGATTACTGGAGCTAAACTTAATAATCATGAAACTGATCGTGATCAATTGGTAGAAGAACTACATAAACAAGGTCTTTGCTTAGATTGAAAATAAATAATCAATCAGATATTTCATAGAACTAATGAAATATCTGATTTTTATTTTTTCATTAATATCATTTTG
>NZ_GG700753.1:7369-24780 GCF_000160855.1 Lactobacillus helveticus DSM 20075 = CGMCC 1.1877 | reverse complement strand
GTTTCCGTATTTAATGTACATATATATTGCTTGTACATCTTAATTATTTCTCCTAAAATCAGGTTAGAGAGAAAAGAGGGATGGCATATGAAAGCTATTTTAACTATAAGTGGCGAAGATAAAATAGGCATTATCGCTCAAATAAGTAAAATTTTAGCCGAAGAAGAAATTGATATTTTAAACATTTCATAAAACTTAATGGATAATAATTTTCCAACAACCATAATGATAAAAATTACAGACGGTAAAGACTTAAAGAAGATTGATAAGCGTTTTGATAATTTAGGTAACCAAATGGGCGCCAAAAAGCACAATGATCGTCAATTGATGGCTATTCGCAGAACAATTGAAAGCGACTTTTCACTTCTAACTTCTTACAACGCCGAGAACAATTGAGCGCGCAGTTTAACTGGCTTTCAAGCACGATTAGAAATTGCTATTCTGACTTATAATCTAGCTTATTGTCTAGAACGATTTAACTAGCACCACGCGTATGTAAATAATGTTTCGGCATCTTCTTTGCTCAATCTAGTCTTTTTAATAATTAATGGCAAAATTTTGCCTCGTTCATGAGCAATTATCCGGCCAATAATGTATTCACTTAAATCTGGATCCATTAATAAGCTTTGGTATTTATCTGAATCTCCAATCCGTTGACAAGCAGGTACTAAAGATTCGTTCTTATTAAGATAATCAAAGAATAATTATCATCCGTGTCTAACCCTGTAGTTGAATCTTGAACCCAAAATAGGGCATCGTCAAGGACAGCATTTAATACATCAGTAATCGACGTAAAATGCAAATAGAACGTAGAGCGAGTAATGTCAGCTTCACGACAAATCTGAGTAATTGTGACCTTAGAATAAAGTTCTTCTTTAACTAATTTAATAAAAGCATCTTTAATTACTCTAATTGTATAGAGCGTTCTACGATCAGTTTTTCTTCTCTTGATTTCTACCATAACTTATCAACTCACAATCTTATTCTTTAACACTAAATCGTTCAATAATATCACGTTGAGCAGGAAATAGTTGCAATAATTTATCTTTTCTTGGTACATAAATTGCACCATCATTACCATCTGGAAGTTCTGTAGAGATTTGTGAAAATCCAACTCCATTATTTTCAGCAGTTTCAATCGCAATAAAGGTTCCTGGATCAGCATAAAAGCCATGAACTTCATCTTTATTTTTATCAAGTCCTAATCTAACTTTATAATACTTACCGTTTTGAGTAAAGCAATGAACTATCGCAGCATCCCCAATAGAATGCATCCAAGATTGCCCATATTGTACCGTATGCAATAAGGAAGGATGGTCCTTATCGATTGTTAAATACATTGGATGGCTGCCTGGTCTAATACCACTATCTACCATGTAATTAGGGTAAAATTGCTGCATAGTTTTATCTTGCTTAGCTTTTTGCTCATGTGTTAATTGAGGCTTAGCCTCAGGAGCGGCAGGGCCTTGCGTTTCAGCACCATAACTTTTACCCGTTAATAATGCCTTAAAGGCTGCATTAATCGAAGAAGAATATCCAATAGACTTTTCAGCAATTTGACTCAGAATCAATAATTCACCTTTATTGATAGTAATATAGTGAGCGTGTGGAGCGGTAGCAACTAGCTACATGCTTGGTGCTTTAATCATTTGATTGCGTGGTCCAATCCCTAATTCAAGGACAACTAATTTTTTATCTTCATATTTTTGAATAAAATCTTGAAAGGCTTGAACTTTTTTTGATTAATCTGGAAATTTTTACCAGCCATGTTTAAGGCAAGGGGAGCACCACACTCATCACATTTAGGTATATCAGCTTCAGTAAGCGTCCCAGCTTGATCTTTCTCATAAATTTCGTGCAACTTTGAAGCTAAATAATGTACGGAGTGCTCGGCGGGGTGGTTGCTGCATACTCCTTCAAACCAATTGCCTTCAATTTCAAATAAATTAGTCAACCCCACTAGAGCAAAATGATGGTCAATATTAGATGTCCAGACAAAATAGGATTTATTGCCAATGATTTTCTTTATATCTTGCATATAATTGCTTATTTCATAATTATTGCCATAATACTCTACAACTCGGGCTACCATTCGCCAATAATCTAACTGATTAGGATATTTAAAAGCAAAAGCAGTCAACAAGTTAGGTAAATGATATTTGTCTACTAAGTCTCCGAGTACTTCTTTCAACTTTTTATCATTAGCAAACAAATTCAATCCTTCTGAAATAGAGAGTCCATTGCTTGCTGTCACTAAAATAGCATCAGCGTCATCCAACCATTGTTTTGCAATCTTTGCAGTTTTATTAGTCATTGTCTTTCTCCTTAATTTTTGCACTAACTTCTTTAAGAACCTCATTAATATCATCCCCAATTAATAAGAACGATCATGAATCATTGGATTAGTCATAGCATCTTTAGGATTGATATTAATATAAAAAGAATTCTTTAAATATTGGGTCATTTTCCAGAATGGCTCCTGAATAAACATCGGTGTCATACGACCAACACCCATTTCAAGAAACAGAATCTTTTCACTGCAGTGATCAGCCATAAATTTATTCCACTTCTGATGTTCTTCAAAATATCTTTTTCCTTCTAAAAATTGCGGACCACGTGCCCCAAGAATAAGTTCAGACCCATTAATATCACTTTTAGGAATTAATTCAGTTGGTAGGCAATGATCTTTAACTTTAGGCAATAACTTTGCAACCATCTTTTTAGTACTATAGAGTTTTTGATCTGTACTAGTATCAGAAGCCTGATAATAATCCCATGATCCCTGAATTTCACTTACTTGATCACTTGGGAAAAACTTCTTAAAAAGAGTATCCTGATTAGTAGTTACAAAATGAACTGGCTTATTGCCGATTAACTTTTTAAGATACTCATAAGTTGGCTTCTGCGGTGGAATATTGAGGATCATTTTTAATGATTCAAGCATAAAAGCCCAGTGTTCCTCTTTAGAATCAAAACGAGTATAAAAGCCATTAAAAATGCCTTCAAAATGATATTTATCATAAAAATACTTCATATGCTTCATAAATAGGGGACTTGCAGAATACCAAAAATCCATTCCTGCCGCATTGGACATTCCGCTTCCTGCTCCTACAATTATGGCATCTGCCTCTTTCACATGTTTTATCAATTCATCAATTTTATTCATACAATGTTTACCTCATTTTTTAATAGATTGATTACTTTCATACATCCTGTATAGGACTTGATGTAAACATCATATGTTAAAGTGAATAGGCAGTTAAGCACATTCATAGCAAAACGTCAGATAATGGACAGATTCAAAATAATGTAGTGAATTTGACCTCTATATCTTAGTTTCGTATAGTTTGATTAAAATATAAAAAAGGGGGATAAAATACATGACACTCATTTACGCTAGAAAAGCAAAAATAAATGATATTAACAAAATTGTGCCAGTAATCGATGAAGCTAAAGCATTCTTAAAGAAAGCTGGTAGCACACAATGGCAAAGTGGATATCCCAATGAAGAAACTATTACGCAAGATATAAAGAAGAATGTGGGTTATGTTTTAATCGTTGATCATCATGTAGCAGGATATGCTGCAGTAATCGCAGGAATTGAACCTACTTATCAAGTAATAGATGGACAATGGCAAAATGAACAAGATAAGTATGCAACTATTCACCGTATGGCTATTAGCAATCAATACCGCGGGATGCATCTAGGAAATTACTTTTTCTCCAATTTAATTTCACTGCAAGTAGCAAATAATATATTTAACTTCAGAATTGATACCTTTAAAAAGAATGCAATTATGCAACATCTTGCTAAAAGCCACGGATTTATTGAAAGAGGGACAATAAAGGTAGAAGACCCAATTGACCCCGAAAGATTAGCATTTGAATTAAATTTATAACCATATTAGTTTACTAATCACTTTGTATTTGCTATCATAGTGATGAACGCTATTATTAATAGTTTTCAGGTCAAAGGAGATTAGTTTTATGCAATATCAAAAGACCAAAGAAATTTTAAATCAAGCAGTTGCTGATCTTAGTCAATTACAAATGGTAGTACGTCAACAACACTGGTACATGCGTGGACCAGAATTTTTAAACTTACACCCATACTTAGATGATGTAATGTCTGAATTAAACGATCAACGTGATTTAATCGCTGAAAGATTAATTACTATTGATGGCTCTCCATACTCTAGCTTGGCAGAAATGGTAGATCATTCAACCATTGAAGCTCATCCTGGCAAGTGGGGTACACCTACTACTGAGCGTTTTGCTACTATCGTTGATGGTTATCATCACTTGGCACACCTTTACGAAAAAGGTATCAAAGCTGCAGATGAAGAAGGAGACTACAGTTCAAGTGATATCTTAACTACTTGTCACAATGATCTTGAAAAGAGAATTTGGATGATGGCAGCTGAGATTAATCAAGCACCTAACATTGACGAATAATTAAATCTAAAATAAAAAAGGCAGTAAGCGATAATTTTTGCTTACTGTCTTTTTTATCATCGGTAAATTGCAATTGCCCGCTTACCGCTCCTTTTACTTTGCTAAAGAAATGCGGAAGGCTAATTCTTTGCATTTTTCAAGCAATGAATCTTTTAATCAGTTAATTAAAGATCTAAATAAAAATGAACTAAAACAAAATAAATTGCCAGATAAACTTAAAAATGTATTACGTCCATATCAAAAAGAGGATTTCAATTGGCTTAATACACTAGTTAATTACAATTTTGGCGGCATTCTAGCTGATGAAATGGGATTAGGTAAGACAATACAAGTAATATCCTTATTGTTAGCTCACCAAAAGAAAGACAGTACCAATTTAGTAGTAGCTCCAGCATCAGTTATCTATAACTGGGAGAATGAGGCACAAAAATTTGCGCCCGAACTTAAAACCGCTGTGCTTGTTGGAACTAAAAAAGAACGAACACAAATTTTAGCCAATGCATCCAAATATGATCTATTGATTACTTCATACCAATCTTTAAACCGTGACTTAGAAGCTTATCAAAAACTTGTTTTTAATATACAGATCCTTGATGAAGCCCAAAATATTAAGAATCATCAATCGATTACGGCTCAATCCGTTAAAGTAATTAAAGCTCATCATAAACTCGCTTTAACCGGAACACCGATAGAAAACAAATTAAGTGAATTATGGAGTGTTTTTGATTATTTAATGCCCAACTTTTTAGGATCATACTTAGATTTTAAGAAAAAGTTTGAACTACCAATAATTAAGGATGAGGATGAAGAAGCCGAAAAACAATTGGTTGAAATGGTTACTCCATTCATTTTGCATCGACTAAAGAAAGACGTTCTGAATGATTTGCCCGCAAAGGAAGAAGAGATTGTTTATGTTAATATGGGATCTAAACAATCCGAATTATATAAACTGCAAACGCAGAAATTAATTGCTGAATTGTCTTGCCAAGGGGATGCAGAGTTTAAACGCGCTCATTTTGAAATTTTTGCTCAGATTACTAAGTTGCGCGAGATATGCTGTGATCCTCACTTGTTATATGAGAATTATCACGGCAATTCAGGTAAATTAATTGCGACTATTGATTTGATTAAAGCTAATTTGGAAAATGGACATAAAATTTTACTATTTTCTCAATTCACTTCAATGCTAGAGATTATCCAAAACAAACTCCGTAAATTAAAAGTTCCTATTTTTGTCATTACCGGAGCAACGGCTAAAAAGGAACGACAGGATAAAATTCATCAGTTCAATTCATTAGATAAACCTGCCATTTTCTTGATCTCACTTAAAGCAGGTGGAACTTAGCTGCCGAAAATCAAGCAAGCGATCGTGCTCATCGAATGGGACAAAAGCACACTGTCAAGATTTATAAAATGGTTACCCGGAATAGTATTGAAGAGAAGATTATTTCTTTGCAACACAAAAAAGCAGACCTAGCAAAAATAATCTTAGATAACGATGGCATGGCGCAAGCCACGATGAACAGAGAAAGTTTGTTAAAAATCTTAAAATGATTTCGCACTTGCGAACTATTGTTTGCATAGGTATAATAAAAAAGCAACAAAAAACCAACAAGTTATACACTTGCTGGTTTTATATTTAGTTTAATTTTAGTGATGTTTTTTATAATACCAATAATACAATCCGAATGGCATCATATTTTCTTGATGATGTTTAAGACGGACGATATTGCTTCGATGACTCCAGTAGATTAAGACTACGAGTAATCCACTGATAATGCTCAAGGCAAGGTCGTGGAAGAAGAACGAAGCTATAAAAATCAAAACTACTGAGATTAGGCTAGTTAATGAGACCATACTTGTAATAAACAAGATTGGGAAAAAGATGACTGCACAAATTAAAAAAAAATGCACATTATATCCTAATAAGAAACCGGCTGAGGTAGCAACAGCTTTGCCTCCCTTAAATTTTAAAAAGATAGGGAAGGCATGACCTAAAATAGCAGCTAAACCAAAAATCAAACAGAGATAATGAGATCCTAGATGAAACAAGACTGGTAGCAACGTAGCTATTGTTCCTTTGAAAAAATCAACTAAGAAGACGATAATTCCAGCTACAGGACCCAATACTCTGAAAGTATTGGTAGTACCTATGTTGCCAGAGCCATACTTTCTTATATCTTTGTGAAAGAAGATCTTTCCTACTAATACACCCGTCGGAAAAGATCCGATCAAGTATGCTAAAATAAACAACGATGCAAATTTTAATGCAAACATATTCAACAACTCCTATTAATCTATCGCTATTTTAGCAAAGATTATTCCTTAAATATAGGGTGTTGGTGAATTATTGATTAAATGGGGGATTTTTTAGTGGCAAAAGCTAATACTTATGATGATTCTTCAATTCAAATATTACATGGATTGGAAGCCGTTCGTAAACGACCAGGTATGTATATAGGTTCAACCGATATACATGGACTTAATCAATTGGTTTATGAAATAGTCGATAATTCAGTTGATGAGGCTATGGCCGGCTTTGGTAAAGAAATTGATGTAACTATTCATAAAGATAATAGTGTAACTATAAGAGACTTTGGACGTGGAATGCCTACAGGGATGCATAAGTCAGGAAAACCAACTATTGAAGTTATTCTGACCGTGCTCCATGCCGGTGGTAAGTTTACCGAGCAAAATTATAAAACTTCTGGTGGACTTCACGGTGTAGGTTCTTCCGTAGTAAATGCACTTTCAAGCTATATGAAAGTACGTGTTGTTCGAGATGGTAAAGCATATGAAGAAGAGTTTGAAAAGGGTGGACATCCCATTGGAACTCTTAAGTGCTTAGGAAAAACTAAAGATCCTACTGGTACGACAATTACTTTTAAACCAGATGCCATGATTTTTTCAACAACTAAGTATAAGTATGAGACTATTCAGGAACGTATTCGAGAATCTGCCTTTTTGCTTAAAGGAGTTAAATTTGTTTTAACTGATGAACGTGATCCTGAACATCATGATGTATTTCAGTATGATGATGGAATCAAATCTTTTGTTTCTTACCTAAATGAGGGTAAAGGAACTATTAGTGATGTTTTCTATTTTGAGGGAAAACAAGACGGCATGGAGATTGAATTTTCCGGTCAATACAGTGATGGATATTCAGAAAATCTAGTATCTTTTGTTAACAACGTTCGGACTGGTGATGGTGGAACGCATGAATCTGGTGCACGTAGTGGATTTACTCGTGCTTTCAATGATTATGCCAAAAAGCAAGGGTTGCTTGGTAAAAAAGATAAAAATATTGATGGATCAGATTATCGTGAAGGTTTAAGCGCTGTTTTATCAGTAAAAATTCCAGAAGAATTGCTTGAATTTGAAGGTCAAACCAAAGGTAAATTAGGTACTCCTCAAGCACGTTCTGCAGTTGATTCACTCGTTTATGAGAAGATGTCTTACTATTTAATGGAGAACGGTGAATTAGCTCAGGAATTGGTTAAAAAGGCACAACGAGCTAGGGATGCACGTGAAGCTGCTAAAAAAGCTAGAGATGAAAGCCGTAATGGTAAAAAGAGACGCAAAAAAGAAGTTCTTTCTGGTAAGTTAACTCCTGCCCAATCACGCAATCCTAAAAAGAATGAATTATTCCTAGTTGAGGGCGATTCTGCCGGCGGTTCAGCAAAGCAAGGCCGTGATCGACGCTTCCAAGCAATCTTGCCTTTACGTGGTAAAGTCTTAAATACTCAAAAGGCTAAATTGCAAGATATCTTTAAAAACGAAGAAATCAACACTATGATTTATACTATCGGCGCTGGCGTAGGCGCTGAATTTAATGTTGATGATTCAAACTACGACAAAGTTATCATCATGACTGACGCCGATGACGATGGTGCTCACATTCAGATCCTGCTTTTAACCTTTTTCTACCGCTATATGCGCCCAATGATCGAAAAAGGAAAGATATATATTGCTCTTCCACCTCTTTATCGCTTGCAAAAGGGCCGTGGTAAGAAGGCACAAATTCAATATGCTTGGACAGATGAAGAACTTGCAGAAGATGAAAAAGCAATGAAGCGCGGTTATTCATTACAACGTTTCAAAGGATTGGGTGAAATGAATGCTGAACAACTTTGGCAAACAACTATGAATCCTGAATCCAGAATGTTAATCCGAGTAAAAATTGACGATGCTGCCCTTGCTGAAAGACGAGTAACTACCTTAATGGGTGATAAAGTTGCTGCCAGAAGAAAATGGATTGAAGAAAACGTTAAATTCAGAATGGGCGAAGATAGCTCAATCTTAGAATCAGAAGATGATTAAAGAAGGTTTTTAATTAATGGCCACAAAAGAACGAATTCGTGAAATGCCGCTTGAACAAGTTATGGGCGAGCGTTTTGGACGATATTCCAAGTATATTATTCAAGAACGGGCTTTACCCGATATTCGTGATGGATTAAAGCCTGTTCAACGACGCATTCTTTATGCAATGTATCAAGATGGAAACACTTATGACAAGCCGTTTAAAAAGGCTGCTAAAGCCGTTGGTAATATCATGGGTAATTTCCACCCACATGGTGATAGTTCCATTTATGGAGCCTTAGTTCACTTATCACAGGATTGGAAAATGCGCGAACCATTAGTCGAAATGCACGGAAATAATGGTTCAATGGATGGCGATGGCCCTGCAGCCATGCGTTATACCGAATCTCGCTTAAACAAAATATCCAATATGCTTTTGCAAGATATTGATAAGCAAACTGTCAAAATGGTTCTTAATTTTGATGACAGTGAATATGAACCAACAGTTTTACCAGCACGTTTTCCCAATTTATTAGTTAATGGCTCAACAGGAATTTCCGCAGGTTATGCTACTGAAATCCCACCACATAATCTAGGCGAAGTAATTGATGCTACTATTTATCTGTTAAAACATCCTGATGCTTCATTAGCAGATCTAATGCAATTTGTAAAAGGTCCAGATTTCCCTACTGGTGCTATTGTGATGGGGACCCAAGGTATTAAAGAAGCTTATGAAACTGGTAGAGGCCGTATTCAAGTTAGAGCGAAAACCAGCATTCAAGAAATTCGTGGACATCGTCAGGAAATCGTTGCAACTGAAATTCCATTTGATGTTAATAAAGCCCTTTTAGTCAAAAAAATAGATGAAATTCGATTAAATAAAGAAATTGATGGTATTGCAGAAGTACGTGATGAAACTGATCGCCACGGTTTATCAATCGTTATCGAACTGAAAAAAGATGCCGATGCGCAAAACATTCTAAATTATTTATTTAAAAATACTGATTTACAAGTTTCATACAACTTCAATATGGTCGCAATTGATCATATGACTCCTGTTCAAGTAGGATTAAAGCGAATCTTATCATCTTACTTAGAACATGAAGAAGATGTTGTAACTAAACGAACTAAATTTGACTTAAACAAGGCTGAAGCACGTTTAGAAATCATTCAAGGATTAATCCATGCAATGGATATTCTTGACCAAGTTATTAAGACTATTCGTGCTTCTAAAAATAAAGCTGATGCTAAAAAGAACTTAATTGCTAAATATAAATTTACTGCAAATCAAGCTGAGGCAATTGTTTCTTTACAGCTTTACAGATTAACAAATACCGATGTAAATGAGTTAATTGCTGAACAAAGTAAGCTCAATAAGCTTGCTGAAAAATATCGCAAGCTTTTATCAGATCGAAAGACATTAGAAAAAGAAATTATCAAAGAACTATCAGCAGTAAAAAAGGAATTTGCTAGTCCTCGTCGTACTGAAATTTCAGAAGAGAGTGCTAAAGTTAAGATTGATGAAAAAGCATTAGTTGCTGATGAGCAAGTACGCGTATTAATTAGTCGTGATGGTTACTTAAAGCGTTCTTCCTTGAGATCATACCAATCTACTGATGATGCTGATAACGGTTTGCCAGATGGGGATAAAGTAATTTATGAAAACACCTTATCTACTTTATCCAACCTCTATCTGTTTACCAACCATGGTAATGTTATCTACCGACCAGTTCATGAATTGGTAGAAACTAAATGGAAAGAGACTGGCCAACACCTTTCTCAAGAAATTGGGTTAGACAGCGATGAGCAAATTATCCGTGTATTTGTATTTGATAGTCTAGATATAAAGAAAAACTTTATTCTTGCTACTAACGATGGTTATATTAAGCAACTCGAATTAACTAATTTACAACCAACTAGAACTTACAAATCTCGTGCAATGACAGCTATTAAATTAAAGAATAAAGATAGCATGTTGATCGGCGTAAATTTAATCAATCCTACTGATAAGAAGGAGATTACTTTATTTACCCATCGTGCATATGCAGTTAGATATAATATTAGTGAAATTCCAACATCAGGTTCTAAAGCTGTTGGGGTTAAATCTGTAAATCTTAAAGATGACGACTATATAGTTGGTTACGTTTTAGTTGATAGCAAATATCTTGATTTGATGCATGTTGGTTTGATTACTCAACGTGGTGCCTTTAAACAGTTTAAACTTTCTTTAGTCAATAAAGTTTCTCGTGCCAAACGTGGTGTATTAGTCTTACGCGAATTAAAGACAAAACCACATAGAATTGTGGCTTTAATGCCATATGCTCAAGATCATATCCTACATGTTACTACTTCTAGTGATCGCCATATCGAAATTAAAACTACTGAATATCCTTTAGGCGACCGTTATTCAAATGGCTCATTTGTTATTGATACGACAGTAGATGGTACACCAAAGAATATCGAATTAGGGCGACCAATTAGTAGTCAAAATTAATATTTTGTTTATTATTTAATAACATTTTATAAAAAGAAAAATAGTGCTGAGACATTTGTTTTGACACTATTTCTTTTTGGATAGATAATAAATTATGTTATGGGACATGACTTATCATAAAATGAAATTTTGAGAAAGAAGATAATTGTTATGCCTAAAACTGATACAATATTGTCAGCCAAATCATTACATTATTTTTTACAACTGATTGATACAATGAACTATACCCAAGCAGCTCAAATTTTGGGTATTACTCAACCTGCATTAACTCAGCAAGTAAAGAAGCTCGAGCACGCTATTGGTGCTCCACTATTTGGTCAGATGGGAAAGAAATTATATTTGACTGAAGCAGGGAAAGAAATGGAAACTGCTGCGGTTGAATTGCTTAATACTATCAATGGAGTTGTAAGTGATATTCAAGAATATACTCAAGCAGATAAAGGCCATATTTCTGTAGGGATTTTGAATTCACTTCAATCAAATATTTTTTACCAATTTTTAGGTGAATTTAACAAGAAATACCCAGATGTAACCTTTACTATTAACTATTTTGATCGTAAGGAATTGTGGCGTAGACTAGATACTAATCAAGTCGATATGGCTATTATGTATTTGCCTGACAACACTAAGAAAGAAGACACTAATTTACGTCATCAATATAACTACGAGAGTTTTTATGACGATAAATTAGTAATTTTAACTCATAAAACAACTTTTGAAGCTGGAGAATCTTACCCAGTTTCACGTTTTGTAAATATAAAATGGGTTGCATATCCTGATAATTTCTATTTAACTCCTTTGATGCATGGTTACTTCGGAAAGAAGAACAAACCGATTATTCCTATCAAAATTGGATCTACTAAGGAATTAATCAAAATGGCTGAGAATTCAGATTACGATACTTTTATTACACAATCTTATTATGACGCCCATCGTTATGAAATTGATTCAACCAATTTAACTCCAATTTATCTAAAAGAAGAACATGGATTTACCATCTCTTATGTTTACCGTAAAGGTAAACTTGAAATTCCTAGAATGCAAAATCTCTTAAAAGAATGGGAAAAGTTCTTGGACAAGCACCAGAATTTTAGTAAACTATTAGTAGATTAAATAAAAAGTTAGAAAAAGAGGCAATTTATTCAATGGAAAAAGAATTTGTTTTCGGACACCAAAATCCAGATACTGATGCTATTGGTACTGCCATTGCATTTTCATACTTACAAAATAAATTAGGTTACAATACTGAAGCAGTCGCTTTAGGTGAACCTAATGACGAAACTGCATATGCCCTTAAGAAATTTGGTTTTGAAGCTCCTCGTGTTATTAAGAAAGCTGCTCCAGAAGTTAACGCTGTTATGTTGGTTGACCACAACGAACCTCAACAAAGTGTCTCAGACATTGATAAGGTTAAAGTTACTCATGTTGTTGATCACCACAGAATTATGAACTTTAACACTGCAGATCCTTTGTACTACCGTGCTGAACCAATGGGTTGTACTTCAACTATTGTTTGGAAGATGTTTAACGAAAACGGTATTGAAATTCCTGAAAAGCTTGCTGGATTAATGCTTTCAGCTATCATTTCAGATACTTTACTTCTTAAGTCACCAACTACTACTGATGATGATAAAAAGGCTGTTGAAGCATTAGCTAAAATTGCCAACGTTGATTACAAAGAATATGGTTTAGCAATGCTTAAGGCAGGTACTAACATCAGTGATAAATCAGAAGAGGAATTGATTGATTTAGATGCTAAGAGCTTCGCTTTAAACGGTCACAATGTACGTGTAGCACAAATCAATGTAGTTGACCTACCAGAAGCTTTAGAACGCAAGGATGCCTTTTTAAAGGCTATGGAAGCATCAGCAAACGATAACGGTTATGATATGTTCATGCTTTTAATCACTAATATTCTTGATTCTGACTCTGAAGCTTTAGTAGTCGGTTCTGATGAAACTAAAGAATTATTTGAAAAAGCTTTTGATAAGAAGCTTAATGATTCAGAAGTTAAGTTACCTGGTGTTGTATCACGTAAAAAGCAAGTAGTTCCACCATTGACAGAAGCTTTTGAAGGTTAATTCTTTAGATACTGCTTAATAAAAAATGACTAGGGGCATATCCTAGTCATTTTTTATCTTAAATTATTAAAAAGGAGATATATTATGTCATACCCACAGTTAGATTTAGAAAACGTCAAAGGTCCTCGTGCAGTTCTTAAAACCAATCATGGTAACATCACAATTCAATTATTTCCAGATCAAGCACCAATGACTGTCGAAAACTTTGTTCGATTAGCAAAAAAAAGTTACTACAATGTTACTATTTTTCACCGAGTAATCAGTGATTTTATGATTCAAGGTGGTGATCCCGAAGGAAACGGTACAGGTGGTACTAGTATTTGGGGACATCCTTTTGAAGATGAATTTTCACGTGATTTATTTAATCTTCGTGGTGCTTTATCAATGGCTAATTCAGGTCCTAATACTAATGGTAGTCAATTCTTTATTGTGCAAAATAAAAATATGCCTAAACGTTATATCAAACAAATGGAGCCAGCTGGTTATCCTAAAGAAATTATTCATGCCTATAAGCAGGGGGGAACTCCTTGGTTAGATGGTCGTCATACTGTTTTCGGTCAAGTGATCGATGGCATGGATGTAGTTGATGAAATTGCTAAAGTAAAGAAAAATAAAATGGATAAGCCATTAGAAGACGTAACTATTGATGAAGTAGAGATTCAAGACTAAAAAAGAGTTGCATTTTTGCAACTCTTTTTTTACTTCATTTCTTTTAAAAGCACGATGAGAGATTTGCATACTCGTTCAGCTTGATCATCTGGTAATTTTCTTAGCTCATTAGTAACTTTTTGAATGAAAATAGGTGTATTGTTAACATGACTCTCTGGCTTAACATTTGTAGCAGAGTAGGCATTGTTAATAATATCTGGTGTATTAGTGTTCAAAGCTCGAGCTATTGAATCAAGCTTTTGAATACTAATATTTTGATCCTTAGTTCTTTCTAAACGTGAAATAAAATTAACTGAAAGATCGCTAAGTTCAGCTAAATCCTCCTGTGTAAGTTTTTGTTCACGTCTTCTACGAGAAATTTCTTCTCCTAAATTAATATTCACAAAGCATTCGATCCTTTCAAGTTACTTGTACCCTTATAGGTATAGACTATAAAAGTTTTAGGATAAAATGAATACACTATTTTAATAGTATTAACTTACACTATATTAAATATTAAATATTAAATATTAAAATATTAGATATAAGAATATTAGATATTAATACAAACACTTTATTGACCCTTATCCCGTGATTCCATTTAGGCAATTTTAACTCAAAAACTCTATAAAATTAAATATTTTGATTCTTTATTTTAAGATATTCTAAAAAAACTTTACATTTTTGTTCTATGCAAAGTTTATAATGTATTTTGGGCAAAGTTTATAATGTATTTTGGCTATAAAAATCAAAGAGGGGAATTATTACAAAATGAGGTTAAAAGAGATTTTTAATTATCAGCGTCCAGCAGAATCACGACAATTAGCATGCGCTCTTACTTTTTGTGGTGGTTTTGTCGATGCGTATACATATATTCAAAGGGGGACATACGCTTTCTGCAGGACAAACTGGAAACATCATATTCTTTAGTTCTTCTTTAGCAAATCATAATATACCTGGTATGATTAACCGAGCAAGTACATTTATCGTGGGATTACTTGTAGTAGGATTATTCCATAAATATGTTAAAGGCTATTATTGGAGAGTATTTTGTTTATTTCCAATTTTAGCTATTTGCTTGATTGTAGTTTTTTTGCCACGTAGCGTTCCCAATTATTACATTGTGCCAGCGATTGCATTTGGATTAGCAATTCAAAATGCATCATTCAGAAAAATTGAAGGAATGGGATATAATAATGCATTTACAACTGGAAATCTAAAAAAATCCGTTGTTGCTTGGAGCGCATTTTTCTTTGGTGAGGATAAAAGTCAGCATACGGCAGCTGTCAATTACATGTTATTAGTTATTTCATTTGGAATTGGTGCAATTGTTTCAGCATTCCTACAAAAGTTTCTAATCTTAAAAACAATATGGATAGCTGTAATATTATTGCTGGCTATTATAAATATGATTTATATTAATGCATTGAAAAACGCATTGAAAAACGCATTGAAAAATAATAAGAAAATAGAATTATTAAAATAAAGAAGAGCATAAAAGAGATTGAAATATTTCTAAAGCATATCTGCGCATAATTCATATTATGTAAAGTAAACTATAGAAATTATCTCAATATCTGGACAGAAGTCATTTTTTAGTATTTAGATTAGCAAATCTTTTTTATGCTTTTTCTTTTTGTGATTTTGATTAACTAAATGATCTTTTTCATTTTTATGAATGCTGAGATCGCAATTCTACGGTCCAGTTCATTATTTTTAATTGATAATTAATTTGTTAATTTTATAAGATGAACAATTTAAATTTTGAAAACCAGTTTTATTTATTACCATTTAAATAAAACTATGCAGCAGCATAATATATCATTAGATAAATCATGCTGCTAAAAATAGAATTGTCTATTAAACTAGTAAACTAGTAATTTAAACTAGTAATTGAATTGTATTTAATAATACATTCTTTGTATCAACTAAGATTGGTTTAATAATGCAGATTTATAATTAATTAGCATATGTGTCACTATAACTAATAAATGTGTCACTATAACTAATAAAGATTCATATCTAAAGATTCATATCGAATCACCAATCATCAGCTAATCCTTAAGTTCTAATATGAATAAAAAAAGATGGTAGAAAGAAAAAAGATGGTAGCTTGAAATAAAACTATAAAAAATTGCTGAATTATTGCTGAATTAGTGAAGACAACGTCATAAATAGTATTTAATAGGAATTCTCTGTTTTGCTGCCAAATCTGGCAATAAAATAAATCAATAAATAGTAGGAAATTTTATCGGTTATGCTTTATTTAAAACAATAATTTTAATGATAGGTAGATGCTACTTCCCTAAAAAACGCTGATATATCAACATTTTTAAACATTTATAATTTGTTTTTATTTAAAATCTTTCACATCTGTGTGTAATTTTTACATTTTCGCTCCATAAACGGTCAACATACGCCAAATTTAGCATAAATTTATCTTTTTCCTCCTCTGCTCATCTCATATTATTTTATCAAGTTAAAATAATATGTACTTTCTCGGCAAGCAGATTAAAAAACTAAATTAGTTGTATACAGTTAATCATTAATCTGACTATTAAATATCTTTTTATACTTCAAATTTACTACTTAAACAGCATTAGATACTTTATAACAAGTGAATTTTTGATCATCAACAGCATCTGCATTAACTCATTCTAGGAATTTATGTATTTTTACTATTTAAATCTTGGGCTTTTATCACCAAAACGCTTCTTTCACTCCCCTCTTTCTAAGAGAATAGGGCAACAAAAAAGGCTAAACCAAGTAATTTTTTATCCTTGATTTAGCCTTTTCGTTTATAGTACTTACTATAAATTTTTATTTAAATTTTTATTTTTATTTGAATAAATATCATGCAGTTCAAAACTTGCTGACAACGAAGGCAACAATGATTACCAAAATTACTGCACCTAAAATTGACGGTACAATTGCCATGCCAGCAACTTGAGGTCCCCAGGCACCTAATAAAGCTTGACCTAATGAGGAACCAATTAATCCAGCTAAAATATTAGCAATCCAGTTCATTGACTTCCCATGCCCTGTAAGAGCTCCAGCAATCAAACCAATAACTCCTCCAACAATTAATACCCAAATCCAATGTAGCATTTTAATCGCCTTTACTTTCATTAAAGAAATATCTATATAATCTATTCAGTTAATTAAGCGCTTTTCTTAACTATCTATATTTTATATAATCACAATATTTTTGTCTATATTTTATATAATCACAATATTTTTGTCATTAAAGTAATATACGAAATAGGCTTCTTTATACTTTTCTTTAGGTTTTAAGTATTTTTCTTGCTATTTAAAAATTAAAAGTTTCTAAAAAGCAAGCTATTCTAATTATAATATCAGTGCTGATTTATATTTTACTGATAGTCTTACTTTTTTTATTTTGCAAGCTAGTATTTACCTCACATATATACTCC
>NZ_GG700753.1:2866-6620 GCF_000160855.1 Lactobacillus helveticus DSM 20075 = CGMCC 1.1877 | reverse complement strand
TACTCCTCTATCTCCGATCTTATATATTATCTATTTTGTCTACCAACCCCCCAATAAGCCTACTGCATGCATCCCTTTAAAGAAGCGCACAGTAAATAAAAAGAATGATTATCTCAATTTTATTGCAAATATTTATATATGTATATATGATTACTACAGTATTAATATTTAATCTCAGCTATTGTGCTTTGGTACCTACCAATGTAATCTATGATATATAAGTTTTAAGTATATTAAATGTGAGAAATATAGATCATTAACTCTCTCCACCAATTATGGAGGAATTAATTTGTTAAAAAAGAAAACATTTGTAAAATTAGCTTGTGCAACTATGTTAGTAAATGCTGGGATTAGCATCTTACCTGCACCCCTCTCCACTACTTATCCTTCTCAAGTTCAAGCTTCAGCAACTTCTATAGCTGCTAGAGGATTAGGTATTGATGTTGCGAGTTATCAAAGTGCAGATTTAACAGCTATGCAAAAGCTGGATCCCAAATTGCAATAGTCAAAGTTAGCGAAGGTACTAGCTACAGAAATCCTAAAAATAAAATCGGCTATTGCTAATGATATGACGCCTATGGGCTATCATTTTGCTACTTTTAGTTCAAACGCTTCCTTGGCTAAAAGCGAAGCTAAATATGCTGTCTCATCTGCTAAAGCTTTAGGTCTACCTAAGGGATCATATCTAGCATGTGATTATGAAACTGGCAGCGGTAATATAATTACTAATGGTAAGAATGTTACTGCTAAAGCCATCCTAGCTTTTATGGATGAAATTAAGGCAGCTGGATATCAACCTCTTCTTTATGCTAGTTCTTCTGTATTACAAAATAATATTAATACACCTTCTATTGTCAAAAAATATCCTAACTCTTTATAGGTAGCAGCATATGCTATATCTGGACGAGTAGATAAACCTAATTTTAAATACTTCCCTTCAATGGACGGCATAGCTATATGGCAATATACTGATAATTGGAAAGGTATGTCCACTGATGGCAATATAACTATACTCCCATTATCTATTTCAGGCTCTGCAGTCTCACAAGCACCATCTAATTCTAATACTAAGCACACTGGTAAAATAATGTACAAGTCTTACGTATATGATGGTAACGGCAAACGTACAGGAGAAGTTTATAAAGCTTATGTATCAGTTACCTACTATGGTGGCAAAACTAAATTAAGCAACGGTAAATCAGCCGTTAAATTTGGCGACAATAAATATACATCATGGCAAGTAATATCTTAGGTAACTCACGCACATTTAAGGCTGATGCTGATGTTTACCAAAGCAATGGATCACTTAATGCCGAATGGAAAACATTAAAGCAAGGATCGCCTATTAAGACATATGGGCCAAAGCATTACATTAACAATGAAGCTTACTATAGAGTCGGTAAAAATGCATATGTTAAGGCTAATACTTTTAAATAATCCTAAAAAGACTAGGTTTGAGCTTCTTGCTTAGATAATATATACAGACATGGAGGTAAAAAAGATGAGAGTCACTAAATTAGTTATTGGAATTTTAATGATTGTTTTATCAATATGGCTATTTTTAGATGGTCTATTAAGTCAATTACTAGATATATACGCAACTAAAAGTATTTTTGGTGGTATTTTAGAAATAGTCATAGCTGGTTTATTTATCGGTGCCGGAATTGTCTATATTTGTTTAGAGAAAAGCCCGTATTTAGGTGGTGATATAACTGGTCTGATTTTGATGATTATCGCAGGAATCTTAGGAATATTCGGTGGATTTATATATGCTTGGATGTTTTTATATGCGGCTATTGCATTAATTATCGGATTTGGATTTTATATTTGGCATCGTATAATTGGCACTGATGATTAAATATAGACATTTTATATGTAAGATAATGAATTGATTGTCAAAAGTGATGATCAATTCATTTTTTGTTTTTAATAAAAAATAGCTATATTCACGAATACCCTACTTAATGATAACTTAATCCCTCTTGCATCCCTCAAGCACAAATGTGATAAAATTAAATTCAACAATATAATATTAAGTAATAAATTGAGGGGTTAATAAAACACATGCATAAAAAGAAGCTTGTTTCATTGCTAAGCTTAGGTGCTTTAGCAATAACTTTACTTTCTGGTTGTAGTAATATTGAAAATTGGGAATTATCAATGCGTTCTAAGATTGGCGCTTTACCATTAACGGTCTCTACTTACGATTCTAATGGACAAAAGATCGATCAAATCAAGGCTAAATCCGTTGATATTCATACAGATAAAAAGATGTCTCAAAAAGATAGTAGCGGCAATGAAAAATCTAGCGTAATTGATGTCGATTATGGCCACAACAGAATGATTCACGTAGGCTCTACTCTTATTGCATATGAAGGGTTAAAGAACTACGAAGATGAGTTTAATAAGCACGTAAACATTAATGATCAAAACAAAGCTGTTCCTTTACTAAATACTATGTATCAAAACTTTAAAAATGACTGGAATGGGGATGCTAAAGTAGTTATGATTAGAAGTCAGCTAGGGATGCCTATTGCAGTTTTCACTGGTAAAAACGTTTCTATTCATAAAAGTGACATGAAAAATGCTACCCAGTTTGTAATCGATGGTCATCGTTTAATAGCTTACAGAGCAGACTATACTATTTATCCGATAGCCAGTTTAATGAAGTAATCCAGTATTCAAAAAGACGCCTCACTACACTGAGACGTCTTTTATTTAGCCTAATTTATCTAAGAAATCTAAAGATTCTTGTCTATTTTTGAAACTATAAACCGTTATATTAGGATGATCTTTCAATATCCTAACAATATTAGGCTTTTGTATTTTAGGAAAAAGCCTAATATAATTCATAAACTCTTTATCTTCTTGCTCTTCAATCCAGGTCATATCAGGTCGTTTCTTTCCCCATCTTTGACGAACACCACTTAAACAAGTATCTACACTATAATCTAAAAAGAATACAGTATTACATGCATTAAGTCGCTCATTAAATAAAGAATCACTGTAGTTACCATCCATTATCCAAGCATCAGCTTGCATCTTTAACTTAACTTGGCTTAAAAATTCTTCTTTGGATACTGTAGTTTTATCAGATCTCCAAAAAAGTTGATCTAGATATATAATTGGCAAATTGATCTTCTTTTGAAGTCTTCTAGAAAATGTGCTCTTCCCAACTCCAGGCGAACCAATAACCAGTATCTTTTTCATTATGCTTTATTCCTTAATTAAGTTATTAAATTCTTCATTAGTGGCTACAATATCACCCATAACTTGGTTAACCCAATCATTGAGCTTATCGTTATCATAATTTTCAAGGCCGCCTTCAGTATCTCCAATGTCCGCAATACCATTATTAAAATCTGCCATTTCGGTGATTAATCTTTCTGCAAAGTCCTTAGTGGTCCCTGCAAAATTATCCGCAAAAGTATCTACATTGCCATAAGCATTAGTAATATCACCAAAAGTCTGTACCATTTTGCCAAAGGTATCATATAAGTTGTTAACATCTTCTTGAGTTGGCACTGTTAACTCCTCATTTTCATTATTAAGCTGTTCATCTAAGCGAACACCAATATCGTTTAAAACTAAATGTCCATCATACAAGCGATTTAATAATTTAACACCACTTGGATTTTTAGCTTGTAAATTTACATCAATTTCTTCTGTCATAATTTTCCCTCGTCTTATATAATTCTATTGTTTTTATTGTACAATTTTTATACGTGAAATTACAAAAACAATATTTCAATCT
>NZ_GG700753.1:0-1489 GCF_000160855.1 Lactobacillus helveticus DSM 20075 = CGMCC 1.1877 | reverse complement strand
CCAATCTAAGTTAATGTTAAATAAAAATATTTTTTAATAATTTGCCATTAAGACTTGATCATTAGATATAATCATCTTAAAATAAATACTTGAAAGGTAAGTTGTACCATACAAACAACATTGTCTAATAATATAGATCATTTTGCTTGATGTTAAATGTCTACGTTATATAGATATTAAAATCAAAGTTACTATAACTGGAATGCTCAGGTGTTGCTACCGGCATTGCTAGTATTCTAGTTATAGTGACGTGATTCTTCTATTCTTTAATTATCTACAAACAGTTTTTACATTAATACTATAAATATTAGTGTTGAATTGGGAGTAATAATTAAAGATAGAAGCTTTTTGTTCACCTATCCTGTAAAAGATAGGTGTTTTTTATTGCTCTTTTTCTATGATATAATTATTAAAACGTTTGTTCGAATAAGGAGGAATTATGGAATCTACTAAGTATCTTAGTTTAATCAAAACTGAATTAGATAATATGCCGGACTTTGTTAAACAATATAATTTGGGCACTAATCATTCCTTGACAACTACTTATCAATACCTAACTGAAATACGCAGATTTTTTGATTGGCTGCGTCAAGAAGGTATTTCTTCTGCTCAAGATAATCAACATATTTTGCCAGATACTTTAGCCAATTTGCGTCGAAATGATATCATGCTTTATATTGATAACTTAGGGCATACTAAGAATAAACAGGGTCATTTAAACTCCCCCACTACTATCAATCGTTCAATCAATGCCTTACGCTCTTTATTTAAATTTTTAACTATTACAGCAGACAATAATAATGGGAAGTCCTATTTTGAACGAAATGTGATGCTTAAAATTGAATCTTTAAATGACACGAAGACATTAAATTATCGAGCTCACGTTTTAGAATCACATATGTACACTGGAAATCTTAAATTCGAATTTCTTAAATTTATTGCTCATGATTATGAGAATAAATGCAATAAACAGGCTAAACCAGGTTTTAAAAAGAATAAAGAACGTGATATGGCCATTATTGCTCTAATCTTAGGAACAGGAATTAGAGTCTCAGAATGTGCCGGCGTGGATATGCAGGATTTGAATATTAAAGATGCTATATTAGACGTTACCCGTAAAGGTGGCCAAAAAGATAGTGTCCCTATTGCAGAATGGACATTAGATTATATAAAAAAGTATAAAAAAATTCGAGCTGAGCGCTATATGGCCGATCCTAAGCAGACCGCTTTCTTTTTAACTAGATGGCATAACCAAACCAAACGAATGACTACTAATGCAATTGAAAAAATGGTTAACAAATATTCGGCAAGTTTTGGTCATCCTCTTACACCTCATAAATTGCGCCATACACTAGCATCTGAACTTTATGCCGTCACTAAAGATCAGGTTTTAGTAGCACAGCAATTAGGTCAAAAAGGAACTACTGCCACAGATTTATACACTCACGTAGACCAAAAAAAGCAACGAGCAGCATTAAATGTCATTTCT
>NZ_GG700754.1:149749-168940 GCF_000160855.1 Lactobacillus helveticus DSM 20075 = CGMCC 1.1877 | reverse complement strand
TGGTAGATATAAAAAATTACGTCATTTAATTCAGTTCGGCGACTTCTATCGTTTGAAATCACCGTTTAACAGTAATCAAGCTGCATGGAATTTTGTCTCTAAAGATAAAAAAGAAGTGCTAGTGATGAACTTTAATATTATGTCGCAAGCTCAGCCGATTTTTACTAAAACAAAATTGTATGGTTTAGATCCCGATCTTGATTATTGCGATGAAAGCACAGGTCAAATTTATGGTGGGGATGAATTAATGGAAGCAGGCTACTACGATTCCGTTATGAAGCGGGATTTTACGTCAGAAGTAAAATACCTTATTGCTTTGTAAAAGAAGTCATTTATCGTATAATAAAAGCGGATTCATTTTTTTGATCTAGAGGAGGAAATTACATGGTAGGAATTGTTTTAGCCAGCCATGGTGGTTTTGCCGATGGTATTGCACAATCTGCGCAAATGCTTTTCGGTGAACAAAAAGATTTTGCCCACGTTATCTTGAAGCCTAGTGAAGGTCCAGACGATATTCGTGGAAAAATGGAAAAAGCAATTGCTTTATTTGAAAACCAAGATGAAGTTCTATTCTTGGTTGACTTGTGGGGTGGTACACCATTTAACCAAGCAAATGGTCTTGCTGAAAAGCATGATAAATGGGCAATTGTAGCTGGTATGAATTTACCAATGGTTGTACAAGCATTAACTGAAAGAATGATGGATGCTAATGCTACTGCACATCACATTGCAACTTCAGTCGTAGAACCCGCAAAAGATGGTATTAAGACTAAGCCATCTGATTTGATGCCTAAGACAGCTGCACCAGCAGCTAAGGCAGACGCAAAGGGCGGCAACGGCGGCAGCGGCAATGGTAAGTCAATCCCAGAGGGGACTGTGATTGGCGATGGCCACATTAAATATGTTTTGGCCAGAATTGACTCACGTTTACTTCACGGTCAGGTTGCTACTGGTTGGATTCCAGCAATGAAGCCAGATCGAGTAATCGTTGTTTCAGATAGTGTTGCTAAGGACGATTTGCGTAAGAGCATGATTCGTGAAGCAGCTCCAGCAGGTGTGAAGGCTCACGTTGTTCCACTTAAGAAGATGGAAGAAATTGATAAGGACCCAAGATTTGGTAATACTCATGCACTTCTTTTGTTTGAAAACCCAGAAGATGTTTTGAGAGCTATCAAGGGTGGTATTGATCTTAAAGAAATCAACGTTGGTTCAATGTCATATAAAGACGGCGACGTTAACGCAAACAACGTATTGTCTATGAACCAAAAAGACGTTGACACTTTCCGCGAACTCGAAAAGATGGGCGTTAAGTTTGATGTTAGAAAGGTTCCTTCAGATCAAGCAGGCAATATGGATGCTATCTTGAAGAAAGCTCAAACCTTACTTAACGAGCAAAAGAAATAATTCGAGCAAAAGAAATAATTAATGAGGAGTAAAGAAATGAACGCTATACAAATGATTTTGGTTGTGTTTGTTGCCTTTCTTGCAGGTATGGAAGGTATCTTGGATGAATGGCAATTCCACCAACCATTAGTTGCATGTACTTTGATCGGTTTAGTAACCGGTCACTTGGACTTAGGTGTTATTTTGGGTGGTCAATTACAAATGATCGCATTAGGTTGGGCAAACATTGGTGCCGCTGTTGCACCAGATGCCGCTTTGGCTTCAGTAGCTTCAGCTATTATTTTGGTTGAAGGTGGTCAAGGAATTAAGGGTATCGGTACTGCTACTGGTATTGCTATTCCTTTGGCTGTTGCTGGTTTGTTCTTAACTATGATTGTACGTACTATTTCAACTGCTATCGTTCACATCATGGATGCTGAAGCTAAAAAGGGTAGTTGGCGTATGATTAACGTATGGCAATGGATTGCTGTATGTTTGCAAGGTTTGAGAATTGCTATCCCAGCTGCACTTCTTCTGGCTATTCCATCAGGTACTGTTAGAGGTTGGCTTGCAATGATGCCACAATGGTTATCAGATGGTATGACCATCGGTGGTGGCATGGTTGTTGCTGTAGGTTATGCAATGGTTATCAACATGATGGCAAGCAAGGAAGTATGGCCATTCTTCGCAATTGGTTTTGCTTTAGCTGCTATCAAGGACTTAACTTTGATCGCCCTTGGTGCTATCGGTCTTTCAATGGCTTTGATGTACTTAGCTCTTGAAGCTAAGGGTGGCAACGGTGGAGGTTCAAACAACTCTGACGATGCTGGTACCGGCGATCCACTCGGCGATATCATTGATGATTATTAAAATGAACGCATAGAGGAGGATTTAAATAATGGCTGATAAGAAAATTAAATTAACCAAGCATGACCGTTTAAACGTTATGTGGCACTCACAATTACTTCAAGGTTCATGGAACTATGAAAGAATGCAGAACGGTGGTTGGGCTTACTCAATGATTCCTGCATTGAGAAAGTTATACCCTAACAAGAAAGATTTGTCTGCCGCTTTACAAAGAAACTTAGTATTCTTTAACACTCACCCATACTTAGCTTCACCAGTTATCGGTGTTACTTTAGCTTTGGAAGAAGATAAAGCTAATGGTACTCCAGTTACTGACGATGCTATTCAAGGTGTTAAGGTTGGTATGATGGGACCTTTGGCCGGTGTTGGTGACCCTGTATTCTGGTACACTGTTCGTCCAATCGTTGGTGCCTTAGGTGCATCAATGGCCATCTCAGGTAACGTAATGGGTCCTATCTTATTCTTCGTTATCTGGAACATCATCAGACTTGTCTTCTTATGGTACACACAAGAATTTGGCTACAAGGCTGGTTCAGCTATCACCAATGACATGTCAGGTGGTATGCTTCAAAAGGTTACCCGTGGTGCTTCAATGATGGGTATGTTCGTTTTGGGCGCCTTGATTGAACGTTGGGTAAACGTCAAGTTTACACCTATTGTTTCAAAGACCCCTGTTCCAAAGAGTGGTTACATCGAATGGGACAAACTTCCTGCCGGTGGTAAAGGTATTCAACAAGCTCTTATTGAATGGAACATGGGTAATGGTAAAGCATTATCAAGCACTAAGGTTACTACCTTGCAAGATAACTTGAACCAATTAATTCCAGGTTTAGCTGGTCTTCTTTTAACCTTCTTATGTATGTGGTTATTGAAGAAGAAAGTTTCTCCAATTTGGATTATCATTGGTATCTTTGTTATCGGTGTTCTCTTCCACGTATGGGGCATTCTTTAATAAATGGCTAAATCAATTAATACAAAAGTCGATCTGACGGTAGATGCTACCTGGTTTAGAGGGATTGCATCATACGGCAAAATTATGATCGGCGATCGAGCTTTTGAATTTTATAATGAACGAAACGTTGAAGACTATGTTCAAATTCCATGGAAGGAAGTAACTTATGTAGTTGCAGATGTCCACTTCAAGGGAAAATATATCCCTCGTTTTGAAATTAGAACAAAGTCTAATGGTAAATTTATTTTTGCAGCACGTGAGCCCAAAGAAGTTTTACGTGCAATGAGAAAATATGTGCCAGCTGATCATATGCGCAAAGCATTGAGTATGTGGCAACAGCTTAAGCAGCGTTTTACTAGTAAGAAAAAATAAAAAAGTATGAAAATAACCTAGTTCGAATTGAACTAGGTTATTTTTTAGTCTTCAGCTATCGAGGCTTGCAGACGATTTAAGAAAAGTTCAGCAACAGCTGAAAGGTTAGTGCTATGTTTCCAAATGACGGTAATCGATTCTGTCATTTTTGGATAAATCGGTCGGAAGGTTAAGTTGGATTCATCCGAAACATCTGCTAATTTATCTAAAGTTAATGAAAGTGCAGCGTGATTTTTAACTAATAAAGTACCGTTGAAACTTAAATTATAGGTTCCAATGATATTGATCTGGTCTTTGTAATTGCCAAACCAGCTATCAAAGTAATGCATGGTCTCTGTCTGTTGTGAATTTAAAACGTTGCGGCCAGCTAAATCAGCAGCAGTAATGTGATCTTTTTTAGCTAGAGGATCATCCTTTGTCATTAACACACCCCAAGTGTCTTTCTCAGGGAGTTGCAAAGAGGCATAGTTGAGTTGCCGATGATCACCGCGAAGTCAACCGTACCAACATTTAATTTCTTTTTGGCAAATTCATAATCACCACTTAGAATATGAACCTTAACTGTAGGATAATCTTGAATAATATTGCTTAAAATATTCATGATTCGTTGCATAGCGATACTTTCACCTGCAGCGATAGTTAAATCACCACTAATGATAGCTGTAGATTGTAAATTGCTCTTAGTTTTAGCAGTTAAGGCTAGAATTTCTTTGGCTTGTTCAAATAAGTATTGTCCCGCAGATGTTAAGGTCAAAGGAAGTGGCCGCCGGTTAAATAATTTAACACCCAGTTCGTCTTCGAGATCAGCAATTTGTCTCGATAAAGCAGGTTGTGAAACCAACAATTTTTGTGCAGCTCGAGTCATATTCAATTCTTGTGCTGTAGCGACAAAATAATTTAATACTCTTAATTCCTTTTTTCTTTTACCATAAAAAATAGTTATCCAATCTGATAATAAATAAGTTTTTTATATTGTTTAGCTTACCTTTTAAACTAAAAATGAGCAAGAAAAGGAAGGCAATAAAATGAATGCGGAAAATCAAGAAATTATGCAGCAAATTATTTCACAGAATCAACGACTTTTACAAAACTTAAATACGCAGCGTCATTGTAGCTGTGAAGTGCGGTAGCTGGTAAGCGAGATTATTGGCGATCCGGTGGCTTATACAATTGAGATTCGATTGCCGTTTTATTCGGATTATGGTCGCAATATTAAATTGGGTGAACGTGTTTTTATCAATGCAAACGTGATGATGGTTGACTTAGGCGGTATTACTATTGAAGATGATGTGTTAATTGGCCCTGGAGCCTACTTAATTTCAGTTAATCATCAGCTTGATCCTCATCATCGAAAAGAATTAGAACTAAAGCCGGTGCTTATTAAAAAGAATGCTTGGATCGGTGCTAAGGCTACCATTTTGCCCGGTGTAACCGTAGGTGAAAATGCTGTTGTAGCTGCAGGTGCCGTGGTTACTAAAGACGTGCCTGCTAATACGGTAGTGGCAGGGATGCCAGATAAAGTTATCAAAAAAATCGACTAAAAAAGACGTGATGCTTGAAACATCACGTCTTATATTTTTAAACAGCTTTTTCATTGCTCCATAATTTAGAAATTAAGTAAAGCACGATGAAGGTAACGATAGCTGCGATCATCGGGATACGATAGCTTGGTAAAATTAAGAGCAAAATAATTAATAAGATGAAGAAAAGTAGGATGAAATAATCAATATAAGGGAAACCAGGCATCTTGAAGTCATTTAATTGATCAGCTGGTGTTTTTCTTCTATATGAAATATGGGTTAAAACCATTAAACACCAAATGATCAGGAACATACTAGTTGCTGTTGAAGAAATAAAGTTAAAGGCTTGATCACCAATAACCAAGGTGATAGCCGGTGCACATCCCATGAGCAAAGCGGACAGAATTAATGCGTTTTGAGGCAATTTTCTTCTAGATAAGTGACCGAAAGCCTTATTCCATTTACCTTTGCCGTCGTAAGTAACAGAGAGCAGAAGTCGACCAGCACTGTATAAAAAGCTGTTAGTGGAAGAGACTGCTGCCGAAATTACTACGAAGTTAATGATTGAACTAGCATCGGGAATACCGGTTGCACCTAAAGCTTGAACAAAAGGACTAGAATTAGTAGAAACCTTTGGCCAAGGAATTACTAATAAAATTCCTAAAATTGCCATGACATAGAATAGGATAATTCTAATTGGCAATTGATTGATTGCTCGTTTTAATGTAGTTTCTGGATTTTGAACTTCTGCCGCTGTTAATCCGATCAATTCCACCCCAATGAAACTGAAGATTACCATTTGGAATCCTTGTAAAAATCCGTGTGGACCACGGGCGAAGAATCCGCCATGATCATCTAAATTAGCAAAAGCTACAGGTCCGAAACTGGTTTTGGCACCTGTAATTAATAGATACAAAATTAATAAAACAAAAGCAACAATTGTAATGGTTTTGATAATAGCAAAACTAAATTCCAAATTACCAAAAACACGTGCCGAGATTAAATTGATGATTAATAAGGCAACGATGGTAATTATGCCAGGTATCCAAGGCTTTAAAGTAGGGAACCAGTATTTGAAATAGATTCCTAAGGCAGTAGTTTCTGCCATTCCCAAAGTAATCCAACTAAGCCAGTACAGATAGCCGGTAATAAAACCAATATTTTTTCCAAGGTACTGTTCAATAAAGTCAATGTAAGTGTGCTTGTTGAGGTCGGACATAATCAATTCGCCCAATGCACGCATGAGCAGGAATAGAAAGATACCGACGATGATATAGATCAAGATAACGCTAGGCCCGGCCCTATGAATACTGTCACCGACACCTAGAAAAAGACCAGTTCCGATTGTTCCTCCTAAAGCAATTAATTGAATGTGAGCATTGCTTAGGGTTCTCTTATATCCAGAACTAGTCTCTGATTTTTTCTCACTCATATATTTTCTCCCATATTCTCAATTTTATCACATGTACTTAATATTTTATCATTTTTGCAATGGAGTACCAGTGATTATAGGAAAGTTTTAAAAAATTAAGAAAAATAATGCAAATTAATATGTTTGTCAATTCACAAACTGGCAAAATAGCAACCGTTTTCATTAGTTGAATAGTAAATTTTAGGGTGATTTTTTTACGCTTGTTCACTAGTGAATCACCAAAATTAGGGCGTTTACTTTTAATTTTATTGTGCTATAGTTGATATTGTAAATTAGTTCACAAGAATTAGTAGATCTTAGAGGTAATAAAATAATGGCTAAGACACAACCAAAAGAGACTCAAACAGAGGAAGAGAAGAAAAAGCAAATTTACGACATGGTTGATAATTTAGTAAAAAGATCACATGTCGCTTTAGATGAAATGGCTAACTTCACACAAGAACAAGTTGATAAGATCTGTGAAGCAGTTGCTACTGCAGGTGAACAAAATGCTTACCCACTAGCTAAGATGGCTGTTGAAGAAACTAAGCGTGGTGTGGTAGAAGACAAGACTACCAAGAATATGTACGCTAGTGAAAATATTTGGAACAGTTTGCGTCACGAAAAAACTGTTGGTGTAATTGAAGAAGATAAAGAATTAGGTTTAACCAAGATTGCTGAACCTAAGGGTGTTATCGCTGGTGTTACTCCAGTAACAAACCCAACTTCAACTGTTATCTTCAAAGCTATGCTTGCTTTAAAGACTAGAAACACTATTATTTTCGGCTTCCACCCACAAGCTCAAAAGTGTTGTGTAGAAACTGGTAAAATTATCCAAGCTGCTGCTGTAGCTGCTGGTGCTCCAAGAGATGCCATTCAATGGATTGAAGAACCAAGTTTGGATGCTACTACTGATTTGATGAATAACCCAGGCGTTCAAACTATCTTGGCTACTGGTGGTCCTGGTATGGTTAAAGCCGCATATTCATCAGGTAAGCCAGCTATCGGTGTTGGTCCTGGTAATGGTCCTTCATATATTGAAAAGACTGCTAATATTGACCGTGCGGTTTATGACATTGTTTTGTCAAAGAACTTCGATAATGGTATGGTTTGTGCTTCTGAAAACTCAGTTGTTGTAGATGATGAAATTTACGACCAAGTTAAGGAAGAATTCAAGAAGTGGAGCTGCTACTTCTTGAACAAAGAAGAAATTAAGAAGTTTGAAGAACGCTTCATCGATCCAAGACGTGGTACTGTTGCAGGTCCTGTAGCTGGTAAGTCAGCTTATGAAATTGCTAAGCTCTGCGGCGTTGATGTACCAAAGGAGACCAAGGTTATTGTTGCTGAATACAAGGGCGTTGGTAGAAAATTCCCACTTTCAGCTGAAAAGCTTTCACCAGTCTTCACTTTATACCGTGCTAAGGATCATGATGATGCCTTCAGAATTTGTTCAGAATTGCTTGATTACGGTGGCCGTGGTCACACTGCTGGCCTTCACTCAAGTGATCAAAAGGTAATCAAAGAATTCTCAATGAAGATGGATGCATGTCGTATCTTGGTTAACTCACCAGCTGCTCTTGGTGGTATCGGTGATCTTTATAACAACATGCTCCCATCACTTACTTTGGGTACTGGTTCATATGGTGCTAACACCTTCTCACACAACATTGGTGCTCGCGACTTGCTTAACATTAAAACTGTTGCTAAGCGCCGCGACAATATGCAATGGGTAAAGGTACCATCAAAGACCTACTTCGAACATAACGCTGCTAACTACTTGCGTCACATGCCAAATGTTAACCGTTTCTTCATCGTTACTGACGAAGGCGTAGCTGACCAAGGCTTTGCTGACGAAATTACTGACATTATTTCTAAGCGTCGTGGTCAAAAAGAATACGAAGTCTTCAAGGCTGTAACGCTTGATCCAAGCACCGACGTTATTAAAGATGGTGTTCACAGAATGAACATCTTCAAGCCAGATGTTGTTATTGCCATCGGTGGTGGTTCAGTAATGGACGCTGCTAAGGTAATGCGTTTATTCTACGAAAATCCAGAAATGAAGTTTGAGGAAGCTTACCAAAAGTTTTTGGACATCAGAAAAAGAGTAGTTCGTTTCCCAAAGATTAACGGCGTTCAACTTGTATGTATTCCAACTACTTCAGGTACTGGTTCAGAAGTTTCACCAATTGCCGTCATTAGCGATGCTAAGACTGGCATTAAGCACACTCTTTGTGACTATGCTTTGACTCCAGATGTTTCAATTGTCGATGACCAATTCGTACAAGATTTGCCCAAACGCTTGATTGCTTGGTCAGGCTTTGAAGCTTTAGGTCACGCAATCGAAAGCCATGTTTCAACTATGGCTACTGACTTTACTCGGGGCTGGTCACTTGAAGCTATTAAGATCATCTTCGCTAACTTGAAGAAGTCATACGATGGCGATCTTGATGCTCGCAAGAAGATGCATGATGCAGCTACTATTGCTGGTATGGCATATTCAAACGCATTCCTTGGTTTGGAACATTCAATTGCCCATACCGTTGGTTCAACCTTTGATATTCCAAGTGGTGTTAGCGATGCTATTGCTTTGCCACAAGTTATCTGCTTCAATGCTAAGCGCCCAGAAAAACTTGCTATGTGGCCTAATTACTCAGTTTACCGTGCTGACAAGGACTACGCAGAAATTGCTAGAGCTATCGGTTTGACTGGCTCAAGTGATGCTGAATTGATTGAAGAATTAGTTCAAAAGATTATCGACTTGGCTCAATCAGTTGGTATCAAGATGGCCTACAAGGATTACGGTGTTGATGAAAATGAATTTAACAAGAAGGTTGACCAATTAGCTGTTGAAGCTTACGGTGACCAAAACACTGTAACTAATCCAGTTGCTCCATTAATTAGTCAAATTGCTCAATTGATGAGAGACAGCTTTGAAGGTAAAGATATTAAGACTAAGTAATTAGATTTTAAATATTTAAAACAGCGATCAGTATATTAAAACTGACCGCTGTTTTTTTTGCTTTAAAATCGATTATACCAATTTCGATAATAATCACTTGACCGCTTTGGTAAAAAATAATATTATTTTTACTGTAACAATGAAATCAAACTAGTCCACTGACAAAAAAGTGAACTAGACCAAAGGAGAAAAATTTATGTGTGGAATTGTTGGGGTTGTTGGTAAACCAGCAAGAGAAATTATTTTAAGCGGATTAACTAATTTGGAATACCGTGGCTATGATTCAGCTGGTATTTACTTGAATGATTTGAATGGGAACGAATATTTGACTAAGGCCGTTGGTCGTATTTTAAACTTAAAAGAGAAGTTGACTCCAGACGAACAAGGTTTGGTAGGTATTGGTCATACTCGTTGGGCTACTCATGGTAAGCCAACTGTTGACAATGCTCACCCTCATTTTGATGAAACTAAGCGTTTCTACTTAGTTCACAACGGTGTGATTGAAAACTTCGCTGAATTGAAGGAAAAGTACTTGCAAGGCGTACACTTCCATTCAGATACTGATACTGAAGTAGTTGTTCAATTAATCGGCAAGATTGCTCGTGATAAGAACTTGGACGGCTTTTCAGCATTTAAGGAAGCTTTGAAGCTTGTTAAGGGTTCATACGCATTCTTGCTTGTAGATAATACTGAACCAGATCATGTTTTCATCGCTAAGAACAAGTCACCAATGATGCTTGGTATCGGCGACGGCTTTAACATCATTGCTTCAGATGCTATTTCTGTAATGGACCAAACCAAGACTTTCGTTGACTTACACGATGGGGATGTTGGTGACATTACTAAGGATTCTTACACCATTGAAACTGTTGATGGTAAAAAGGTTGATCGTGAACCTCACGTCTTGAACATTGATCCAAACGCAGCTTCAAAGGGTGCTTACGAATTCTACATGCTTAAGGAAATCGATGAACAACCTGGCGTAATGCGTCACATGTCACAAAACTACCTTGATGACAATGGTGAACCAAAGGTTGATCAAGATATTCTTGATGCTATTTCTAAGGCTGATCGCTTATACATATTTGCCGCTGGTACTAGTTACCACGCAGGTTTAGTTGGTAAGACTATTTTTGAACACTACACTGGCATCCCAACTGAAGTTGGTTTGGCTTCAGAAGTTGGTTACCACTTCCCAATGATGAGCAAGCACCCATTCTTCATCTTCTTGACTCAATCAGGTGAAACTGCTGACTCACGTGTTGTATTGAAGGAAGTTAATAAGCGTAGCATTCCAAGCTTAACTATGACTAATGTAGAAGGTTCAACTCTTTCTCGTGAAGCTACCTATACTATGCTTTTAGGTGCAGGTCCTGAAATTGCCGTTGCTTCAACTAAGGCTTATACCGCTCAAATTGCTTTGCAAGCTGTTCTTGCTAAGGCTCTTGGTGAAAAATTAGGCAAGCAAGAAGCTAAGGATTGGAACTTGCGTCAAGATTTGGCAATGGCTGCAGAAGGTATCCAACAAATCGTTGATGGTAAGGAAAAGCTCAAGAAGCTTGCAGACGACTACTTGATTAAATCAAGAAATGCATTCTACATTGGCCGTGGCATTGATTACGCTGTTGCTCTTGAAGCTGCACTTAAGTTGAAGGAAGTTTCATACATTCAAACTGAAGGCTTTGCTGCAGCAGAACTTAAGCACGGTACTATTTCATTGATTGAAAAGGGCACTCCAGTAGTTGCTTTGATTAATGATCCTGTAACAGCTGATCTTACTCGCGGTAATATTCAAGAAGTTGTTTCTCGTGGTGCTAGCGTAATTACTATTGTTGGTAAGGACTTTGCTCGCGAAGGCGATGACATTGTTTTGCCAGAAATTAATTACTACATGTCAGCACTTTTGACGGTTGTACCTGCTCAACTTCTTGCTTACTATGCTTCTAAGGATAAGGGCTTGGATGTTGATAAGCCACGTAACTTAGCTAAGAGTGTTACTGTTGAATAATTAATATGTGAATAAAACTAAGAATAGCGATGGTGAATGTGCCATCGCTATTTTTTGGTGAGGTGATAGAAGTATGAAACTGACTGATGAAGAGTTAGATGAACGTTTTGTGACAGAAATCTCAATGATTATTGAACGTGAAATTGCTAAAGAAAAGAAAATTTCTTTAGCAAAGGCTAAAGAAGATTTTGAATCTTCAAAGACTTATTCATATTTGTGTTCAGATGATCCATTTATTGAAGAAGGTCCTGAGTACTTCTTGGATCTATATCGTAATGAACTAAAATATGGCAAAATGATTTCTTCGGATACTCTGTATTTCAAGCAAAAATATCCTGAGGAATATCAAGAAGCCGGTATAAAGTAAGCCATAACAAAAGAAATTCATTGGGATATTTTTGTATGAGCTTAAAAAACTTGCTATAATAGTAATGAAAAAGAGGTCAGCAAATGAGCCAACCTCTTAATGTAGAATTGCATCCACGGGTGCTATCCAATATAAATTTTTAGTTCATATCAAATAACTGCCAGCTTTGCAGAGCTAAAGCAGTTATTTTTTGTTTTGTTGATTAAAGAACTTAATCAACAAAACAACTAATGAGATTAGTATAACGACAAATGAGCCGAAATCTAGCATTAGCTGTAACGCATCTGATACAGACACGAGGGCTTCTCCTTTCTTTTAAGATAGGAATACGAGTTAAAAAATACGCATAAGTACCATCTCCTTGAGGGATAGCCACCGCTTCAGCTTTTCTACGGATAAAATTATACTAAATCCAAATATATGTTCACAAGTGAACAAGACAAATTTATTGCAAATGTTGAAAAGCATAAAACAAAAGGAATCGGATTTTTTTCCGATTCCTTTTTGCATCTAAATCTTTGCTAAATATTGCTGGTGCTTTTGTTCTGCTTTTTCGTCTTTTTCAATGAAGAAGTAGGCAACAGCAGCCAAAACACCGACAACGACACCAACTAAAATGGTCTTCTAAGTGAAGTTGGTGACCATGTAGCAAGAAATCATCAAAGCTAAAATTGGAATGGTATAGCCACCAGGAAGCTTGAATCCATGGTTAGGGAATTCATTCGTGTGCTTGAATTAAGATAGAAGGGACATATTGAACAAAGGAAACAAGGACGATGCAGGATACCAAGAAGAGGTATGACTAGGTGATTAAAATTGCACTGATGACAGCACTGAATAAAATTGCGACCCAAGCAGCATCGTGCTTGTTCTTTTTACCAATCCAACTAGGAAGCATAGAGTGCTCAGTAGCTAAAGATGCAATTAACGCTGGCGTGTTAAATGAACTAGCGAAGGCGACGCCAAAGATACTGATCAGCATCCCTGCGATTACCAAAACGTAGCCCCATTCACCGACAGCTTTTTGGAAGGTAACAGCAATTGGTGTACTGTAGTTGCCCATTTTTACACCTAAAATGCCGATTGCTACTAAAAGCATCAAGGAATAAAGAAGCTGACAATCAAACCTTGCCAACTAGCTACACATTTAAGGCTAGTGATAATGAACCAGTTGTAGTTCACCTGGTTCACATTAAGAAGACAATTGAACACACTAATCCAGTTCTAGCAGCTGATAAGACTCCAACTGATAAGCCAATTGATGGTGCACATGAGGATGATTTGAATAAGACCATTACTCGTACTATTAATGTGACTGATCCAGAAGGTACAACTAAGAAAACTGATCAAACAGCTACTGTACCAGCAATTGCAGGTTACACACCAACAATTTCCAGTGTTGCTACAAAACCTGTAACTGTTGGTACTGATCCAGAAATTATTAAACATTACTTACACACCAAATAAGCAAACTACCAACATTGTCTACAAGGACAAGGATGGCCAGACCATTAAGACTGACAAGGTTGACGGTAAGACTGATGAAACTATTCCTGTTGATCCAACTAAGGATGTTCCAGCAGGTTGGAAGATTATTCCAGATCAGAAGATTCCAGAAACTGTCAAGGTAACTCAAGATGGTGTTCCAACTGTTGTAGTTAAGATTGAACATAAGACCATTACAGTAACACCAGAAACTCCTGAAGGGGACATTCCAACAGGCAAGGTTCCAGGTGATCCAAGCAAGACTTATCCAGCAATGGAAAGCATCACCAAGACTCCAACTCGTACAATCACAGTTATCAAGCCAGATGGCAGCAAGCTAGAAATTAAACAAAAAGTTGAATTTACTAGAACTGCTACCTTCGATGAAGTAACTGGCGCAGTAACTTACAGCGATTGGAAGTTTGCTAAGTCCACCGCTAAAGGTGGCAAGTCACAATGGGATGCTTACACTCCACAAGCAATTTCAGGCTACACAATGCACATTGAACAAAAAGTAGGCGACAAGACTACTACAATTAGTTCAATTGCTGCTGCTGACGTAACTGAAGCTACTGGCAACGTCACTATCACGGTTACCTATGTTCCTATTACTCCAAGTGGCGAAGGCGGCGGAGATGATATCATCCCAGGTAAGCCAAGCAAGCCAGACGATCATAAACCAGGAGTTCCTGATAAGACACCAGATAAGCCTATAATTGAGACGAAATCGGTACCACTCCTAAGGATCAAGATCTTGAATCTGGTCCAGCCGCAATTAAAGGCTACAAGGAAACTAACGCACCTTTGCATGAAGATATGAATAATGCTGCTCCAGTTAGAGGCAATAATTCAATTTCTCCCAAGGGCGCTGATACCTACGCTGAAACCAATGTTCCAACTAAGGATGCTTCAGTTGAATCTGAAGAAAAGGGCGGCAAGCATGAATTGCCACAAACTGGTGAAAAAGAAAATACCGCTGGTATCTTCGGCATTCTTGCAATGGTTTTAGGCTTCTTTGGTTTAGCCGATCGCAAAAAGAAAAAGGATGAATAATCATCCCCTTGAATAAAACAAGACTCTAACGCAAAACTGCGTTGGAGTTTTTGTTTGCCCCTAAAATTTTGTTATAAATTGAACAAAGTGGAATGTAATTTTTATATTTTTCAAAAAATTAACACAATATTGATATTTATCAAAATATAATTTTCATTGTTGTATATCTTGGATAACATATTCTAAATAATACCTATATAGCAATAAGTTTCATTAATTACTCTACCTAGTTAATTTTGAAAAATAATTTGACTGGCTATTCTAATAAGCTATACTATTAAGTGAAAATTCACTTGTGAAAAATATAACTATTATTTAGGGGATGTAGTTAATGAAAAAAGTTTTGGCGGTCAATTCGGGGAGTTCGTCATTCAAGTTTAAATTATTTTCATTGCCTGACGAGAAGGTAGTAGCACGGGGGATGGCCGATCGTGTCGGTTTAGCTGAATCTACTTTTACTATTGTGTTAGCTAATGGAGAGTCTCATCAAAAGCAAATTGCTATTCCAGATCAAGAAGCTGCAGTCAATTTGCTGATTAATGCTTTGAAGAAGTATCATGCTGTTGAAAAATTGCATGAGATTGTTGGAGTAGGACACCGTGTAGTAAATGGTGGCGAGTATTTCAAAGATTCAGCTGTCATTAACAAAGATAATTTGCAAAAAATTTGGGATTTGGCAGGTTTTGCACCTTTGCATAATCCTGCCGAGGCCAAGGGAATTGAGGCCTTCATGCATGTTTTGCCAGATGTGCCACAAGTAGCCGTGTTTGATACTTCTTTTCACCAAACACTTGATCCTGTGCGCTACTTGTATTCCATTCCTTATGATTATTATAAAAAGTATGGTGCTCGTAAATATGGTGCTCACGGGACCTCTGTTCACTATGTAACCTTGGAAGCTGCCAAAATGATGCAGCGCGATGTGAAAGATTTAAAGCTGATTATTTGTCATTTGGGTTCTGGTTCTTCGATTACTGCTATTAAGAATGGCAAGTCTTACGACACCTCAATGGGCTTTAGTCCCTTATCTGGCGTAACTATGGGTACTCGTTCAGGAGATATCGATCCATCTCTTGTACAGCATTTGATGCATGAAACTGGAGCATCAATTGATGAGATGATCGATATTTTGAATAAAAAGTCTGGCTTAATTGGCTTATCTGGGATTTCCTCAGATATGCGAGACCTGAAGTACAATGATGATCCGCGAGCTGTTTTGGCACGCAAGATTTTTATTAATCGTATTGTGCGCTACATTGGTTCTTATCTTGCTGAAATGGGCGGCGCTGACGGAATTGTCTTAACTGCAGGCGTTGGTGAAGGCGATGTAGAGGTGCGCAAACAGATTATGGATGCCTTTAAGTACATGGGTGTAAAACCTGACTATGAAGCTAATAAGAGCAATGGCCAGAAGTTTATCACCAAGCCCGATTCTAAGATTCAAGTGATGATCATTCCAACTAATGAAGAGTTGATGATTGCTCGTGATGTTGTCCGTTTAACTAAGTGCTGCTAATAAGCAGAAGTTATTCCGCAGAATAAAAAATAGATATTTTTCTTTAAGTCTGAAACGTACTTAAAATAAGTAGTGAAGAGATCGTTTTAGAAAGGAAAATATCATGTCAATTAAAGATGATGCACAAAGAATTCATGCTAACTTATTAGAAAAAACGGATCCAGAAGCTGTAGAGAGAATTAATCACTTTGCTTTTGATGAAGTACAAGCAGATGTTGATTTGCCTGATAGAGCTAAGATGTTGTCGATGCTGGCATATTTGCTGGGGATGCAAGGCGTAGATGAACATAAGGTAATGCTTCCTGTAGCTCTTGATAATGGGGTTAGTCCAGTCGAGGCTAAAGAAGTTTTGTATCAAGCAGTTGATTATTTAGGATTAGGTCGCGTTTTTCCATTTTTTAAAGCAACTAACGATATCTTAACTGCCAGAGGAGTAGATTTACCTTTAGCATCACAAGCAACTACAACCATGGAGAATCGCCTAGAAAAAGGCGAAGAGACCCAGATTCGCTTGTTTGGTCCACAAATGAAAGATTTTGCTAAGAAGGGCACCATCAATAAGTGTCTCGTAGATAATTGCTTTGGTGATTACTACACCAGAAAAGGTTTAGATGATCGTGACCGTGAAATGGTTACATTTTGTTACATTGCCGCACAAGGTGGCTGTGAACCACAATTATTAGCTCATGCACAAATTAATATTAAGTTAGGCAATGACAAAGAATTCTTGATGAAGATTATTGAACAAAACGTGCCATTTATTGGTCATCCTCGTTCACTTAATGCAGTAACTGTGGTTAACCAAGCCGATGAAGCAGTTAATGGTAAAGATTAGAGAATTAATAAATTAAGCCCTTTCATTTAACAGCTAAGACTAATAGAACTAGAATAAAAGATGTAGATGAAAGGAAGCTTATAATTATGGCAGATGCAAAAGAAATTGAACAAACAGCAATGATTGATCGTGAAATGGACCAAGTATTTGATTGGGCAAAGGACAATCATGAACCTATTCGTGATGCTATTTGGAACCACGAAATGGAAGCTAATGATCATGACACCATGAAGACTGAAGCAGCTTGTGAATGGATGCTTAAAGCCGATGATGATAAGGTCAAGGAATACTGCGAAAAGAACTTAAAGAAATAACCTAAAATATTCTATAAAAACTTTACAATTTCGTCTGCACATAAGGCTGACTAGATATTTACTTGATCTGGTCAGTTTTTTTATTGCTTGACTTTTATTAATAAATATTTAATAATAAATATTTAATAAGTATTTCAATTACAAAGGTTGGGTGACAAAAAATGATTATGGAACATTCTGCAGGTGCAGTTATTTATAAAAAACGTGCTGATGGACAATTAGAATATTTGATTGTTCAGAGTGTAATTAACCATAATTGGGGCTTTCCTAAAGGACATTTAGAGGCAAGTGAAGATGCACAAGAAGCTGCTAAACGTGAAGTTTTTGAGGAAGTTGGCTTAAAGCCAAAATTTGATTTTAACTTTGTACGTAAAACCCATTATGCATTAACAGATACTAAATTTAAGACGGTTACGTTCTTTTTAGCAAAGTATGTTCCAGGTCAGGAGGTAGTTGCTCAGAAGGAAGAAATTCTTGCTGACAAGTGGGTAACTTTTGATGCAGCTAAAGAATATCTTACTGAGTATGGTAAGATGGGCGTTTTAACGGCGGCTAGAGATTATATTGAAAAGTAAAACCAAAAAGACGAGAGCTGATCTAAACTCTCGTCTTTTTGTCATTAAGAAATTATATTCAATTATATGAAGTAAATATCTTATTAACTCAATTCTTTAATAATAGCTTCCAAGGTCTTCTTAGCTTCATCTTGAATTGGAGTTTCAGGATGTTCTTCATCGTACTTGTTGAGCCAGTTCAAACGATCTTGCATTCTGTCTTTCAAGGTCTTTTGATATTCTGGGTCATCAAGGTGAACTTCATAATCATCAATTGGTAAGTAGCTGACACCCTTGAAGTTACCGAATGGTTTGAAGTCGCTGTCTTGAATGTTGCCGTTAGCCAAGTCTTCGATTAACTTCTTAGTAACTTCCTTTGGAATATCCTTGCCCATGAATGCGTCAGTGTTCAAGCTGTAGCAAGATGCACCACGTTTAGTGAACAATTCCTTGAAGTCAGTGTAATCGCCTGATACAGGGTAAGCACGGAATGGGTCTGCGAATGGTTCGATAACCAAGGTGTTCATGTCGAAGCCCTTAGGCAAGTTTTCAGCACTAGTTCTCTTAGTTGCTAAAGTACAACCCATAGTAGTTGCTAATACTGGATCATCAATCTTAATAATTGGTGGCAATGAACCATCCTTCATGATTCAGAACAAAGCAGTAATTGGTGACTTTTCAAAGTCTACACGGTGAGGACTAGTGTAACGGGTCTTGATAACACGACCGTTGTTGTTACGTAAGTCTTCAGTAACAATAACTTTCTTGCCATTTGAGTCTAACGTTACGTCACAGTTCATAATAGTGGTGTAGTATTTAGTCTCATGATGACCTGCTGGGTAGTCGTGGGTCTTGTCGAAGTATGAAGGTTCAAGTGCTACAGATGAACCATCTTCACGTGAAATGATGAATGCATCGTCGTGAAGGACAGTGATGTCGTATTTGCCATCGTACATTTCGTGAGTCAAAGTTGACTTACCAGAACCTGACAAGCCGTAGAATGCGAAGGTTAAAGTACCCTTCTTAAGTTCACCGAAGTAGAAGTAAATATCAGGTTCATCATAGAACTTAGATTTTGCATACATCTTTTCAGCTTCATCGTCGAAGAAGTGGAAGTTCAAAATGTATGAAAGCAAGTTGAAGGCTTGATCTTCTGGCATCATGATGTGGGCCTTAACAGTGAATGATGGGTCAAGACCTACCAAAACAGTAGCCTTTAAATACTTTTGTTCATGGCCCTTGTAGATATCTTCACGCAAGTTACCGTTTAATGCTTCAGCATCTTCGTTAGGATTATCAACGAAGTGACGTGCACTAGCAGTTCTACCTAAGATCTTACCGTGGTTGTAAACCTAATTCCTTAATGTGTAAAATTGGCAAATCAGTAACAATAACGCCTGATTGCTTCTTAACTAGATTATAAGCTTCAGAAACACTAGTTACTTCGTGTACGTTGTTGCCATAAAATGCACTCTCAATAGTTGCACGAGTGCGGCTAAACATTGGATTTGCTTTTCTAAGTTCGTCTTGAGAATAACGTTCTTTTGTACTCATATTAAGTTTTTGTTCTCTCTAGGGAGCTATTAATTAAAGCG
>NZ_GG700754.1:146711-148546 GCF_000160855.1 Lactobacillus helveticus DSM 20075 = CGMCC 1.1877 | reverse complement strand
TCCTAAAGAAGTTCCAGGAATTGATAAGTATGATCAGTATTTGCCTAAAGAATTATTGCGTAAGGAATTTGCTTATAGTGTATTAGACATTCAAGAGATGAAACGCTGCGTTAAACAAATGGCGAATACTATTTGGTATAATGGGAATATCTTGAAAAGGAAAGAGAATATCAATGCTTAAAATTAATCAAAATGTGTCTAAGGATGCTCAAACCAGAACTTTGTTAAAAGAATTGCTCAAGGTACACCAAATTCATCAAGCATACAATGTGCGTGATTTGACGGATGCGGATGAGCAAATTTTGGAAAAGTCTTTTAATTTAACCCGTGAATTGATGTCTAAGATTTCCACTAAAAAGATTAAGTTTGCAGATAAAAAGTGGGATTCTTTGTTTAACTTTTTGATGGCGGAACAAATTGCTTTTGCCAGGGTTTTAGCAAGTGGTGATGATAACTTGAATGGCTACGTTCAAGCTAAAAATCAGGCTCAACAAGCTTATGCTTTAGCTGAAACTGCTATTAATAATTTGGAAAATGAAAAATAAAAAGAGTCACTTAGGACTCAATCAGTAAATTCATTTCTAAAATCTTGTGCCGCCGAATTACGATGATCATCGATTACGGCGAAAGTTACTTTTTTAATTGAAGATTTTGTATTAAAGACGTTGTGCCACATTTGTGCAACGTCTTTTGCTTTAAAGCCAAAAACTCCGGCTCCCCATGCTCCAAGGATAAGATGGGCGACATGTTCTTTTTCTGCAATTTGTTTTACGAAGGACATGCGATTTTGTAAAGTTATACATGCATTTCTATACGAAATACCGAATAGTTTTGCTTTGCTGTAGTTTGGAGCGGCACAGGTAATGATATCCACCTGTGCATAAATCTCAGGGCTGGCAAATAGAATGTTAGGTGAATAAAGAGCGCGATTTTCATAAAGTGAATGGTTAATATGAGCATTATTCCATTGATAGTAAGTTTGTTCAAATGGCGCAAGACACTGATAAAGATCAGATTCAAGACACAGCGCTTCTTCTTGAGCAACGCTGCCGCGTAAGTATCCGCCACCAGCTTCTAAGTAGTCCGCAAAGTTGAGTGCAGCTGTTTTTTCAGATTGCCACTTGGAATTTTTGATCGCTGTAGCGGTATTTACTGGCATGAAACATAACTGTGGATAAGTGGAAGATGATGGAGTTGAAAAGGTAGATTGCTCATCATAAATAGTAGTGTTATCGACAGTCTCACGGATTTGTTGTGCATAAAGCTTGATCATTTGTTCGTTGTGAGTTTTTATTTTAGGAATGCTGTACATGTTGGTTGCCTTCTTTTAAGTAAATATTGTATTTTCTAAGTATAAGTATGAATTTCTGAAAAAAATTTGCCAACTTTTTGCGTATTAAATAGTGAAGGGTATTTTCTCTTACATTATTAGAAAGTTGGTGTGTAATGAAAGAAACATAAAAAAAGTCAGTCATGGTATGGCTTCTCAGAAGATCAGGCTTTTGGCGAAGTGATGGCTAATCCTGATTTTTGTCGCTATGTTTTGCAAACAGTGACTGGAAAAAAGCAAATTTCAAAGATTTTCTTGCCCGAAAAGCAGAAAGAAATCAAGGATCCATCGCATAAAGTTCAAAAAGATGTCCGGTTAGATGTCTTTGTCGCAGATCATGAACATAACCTTTATGATCTAGAAATGCAGGTTGAAGACAAGCAAGATTTGGGTCGGCGGATTCGCTATTATATCTCCAAATGTGATCAGCGCTATACCTTAGACAAAGGTAAAACGTATCAGGATATAGTTATAAATTATTAGTTTAATTATTTCACAAGCAATT
>NZ_GG700754.1:141628-144562 GCF_000160855.1 Lactobacillus helveticus DSM 20075 = CGMCC 1.1877 | reverse complement strand
ATAGCATTTTTTTAATTAAATTTAAAATATACTGCAATCTAATCACATCACTAGATGAAATATGCTTTCCTAATTGCATGGAATCCACACTTTTGGTATAATTCTAGTGTTGTGAGGTTGCTGAATTAGCTCAGTTGGTAGAGCGTCTCCCTCGTAAAGAGAAGGTCGGCAGTTCGATTCTGCCATTCAGCATCAGAGTACTAACAAAAGGCCTGTAATGAAGCCCAGCTTTAGAAGTTGAGTATTCATGCAGGTCTTTTTGCTTTAAGTAATAAAAGTGTTTAATCAAACTTTTATATTTTAGATTTTTGCTCAATTAAATGAACAAAATGTTTATTGTCTTAAATTAAACAAAAGTCATGTAATATAGAGCTAACAGGGTCAACATTATTTTAATGAATATGGCGGTGACTTAAGAAAATCAAATATTACACCCATTTTTTTGAATCAATTGACTTCCTTGACTAGTAAATGTCAAATAACACTCGAATTACCCAATAAAGTGGCAGATGATTTTCAAGATGAAGTTAATAATTTAAAAATAATTGGGACCGATAAAGTTGGAAATAATATTTGTGTTTTTGATAAAAATATTTGTTGGTATGGAAATTTGGATTTCGGTGGGATAATTAAACCGTATATAGTAATATATAGATGAGAAGTCAATCCCTTCGTTTCGCAGTTAATGCGCGGGTATGTCCTGAAAAACGAAGGTTTTTTGTTTGGAAAAATTTTTCATTATTAATATTTATAACTGGTTATAACCACTTTATAGAAAGCCTTTTCATGATATATAATTTTACTTGAAGTGGTACTAACCAGTTAGAAGGTGAGTAAATGAAAAGCCCACTTTATAAAGAATTGATGAACCAACTGGCTTCACATATCAAAAAAGATTATCAACCTAATCAGAAGCTTCCTAGTGAACGAGAATTAGTTGACATGTTCAAGGTGAGTCGAAGCACTGTGCGTTTGGCGCTTAATGAATTAGAAGAAAAAGGTTTGATTTATCGTCTGCACGGTAAGGGCACCTTTGTCGCACCGATTTTCATTAAGCAACCAAACCTAGGTAGCATGTATTCTTTTAGCAGCCAGATGGAAGGCGAAGGCAAGGAAATATCTACTAAGAATATTTCTCTTAAATTGTGTAAACCAGAAAAAGAAATTGCACTGCAATTAAATCTTGCGCCAAATGATCAAGCATACGAATTGATCAGATTGCGCCTCGCTGATGGCGAGCCGTTAGTGTATAACCGCACCTATTTGCCAGAGAAGATTTTTTCTAATTTAATACTAGAAGATTTGAATCAAGGGACTTTATATGGAATCTTGAAAAAGAAATATCATCAAATTAGTGTTTTAGCATTCGAAGATGTGCAAGCAGTCAATTTAACTAAGGAAGAGTCTAACCTTCTTCACGTTAAGGAAAACACGGCTAGTTTAAAAATTAATCGTAAAGCAATAAATGATAAAAACATCCCGATCGAGTTTACGCAGGCACTCGCTCGCGGAGATAAATTTGTATATAGATCTAAGCAATATAATGAATAATATGAGGAGAAAAAAGATGACATATTTCATTCATGCAGATAAATTCTTTTTGGAAAACAAAACTGAAATTGGTGGTTATTTAGAAGTTGATGATCACGGAAAATTTGGTTTTTACTATCCAGAAGATGAAAAACCAGAAGGCAGGATTGTTGATTACACTGGTAAGTGGATCGCTCCTGGATTAGTGGATACTCATATTCACGGTTTAGTTAATGAAGATTCCATGAAGAGTGACTGGGAAGGAATTAACAAGATTTCTGAAGGTTTACTCCAAGCAGGGGTTACTTCATGGCTGCCAACTACAATTACTGATAGTGATGAACATTTAATCGAAACTTGTGAGAAATATGCAGCACATAAGGGTGAAGAAACTGGTGCCAAAATTCAAGGATTACACTTTGAAGGACCTTACTTTACCCCTAAACATGCTGGTGCCGAAAATCCTAAGTACATGCGTGATCCTTCAATCGAAGAGCTTCGCCGTTATGAAAAAGCTTCAGATGGGATGCTAATTAAGATGTCAATGGCTCCAGAACGTAAGGGCTCTAAGGAATTCGTTCGTCAAGCGGTCAAAGATGGCATCATCATCGCATTAGGACACTCAGCTTCAGATTATAAGGATGCTATTGCATGTGTCGAAGCAGGTGCTACTATGTTTTGTCATACTTATAACGGTATGGAACCAATGTCACAACATGCTCCTAACTTGCTTGGTGCTGCATATTCTGCTCGCTTGGTAACTGATGAATTGATCTGCGATGGCCACCATGTATTGGAACCAACTGTTAGAGCTTTGGTACGTGCTAAGGGTCCAGAACATATTTGTTTGATTACTGACTGTATGCAAGCAGGACTCATGCCAGATGGTGATTACATGTTAGGCGAATTGCCAGTTTATGTAAAAGATGGCATGGCTCGCTTAAAAGACGGCGATAACTTAGCAGGTAGTATCTTATTGTTGAAGCAAGCTGTGAAGAATATAGTTGATTGGAACGTTGTTACTCCTGAAGATGCAATTATGATGGCTTCATATGTACCAGCTCGTTCAATTAATAAGCTTGATAAATGTGGTTCAATTAAGCCAGATAAGCCAGCTGATTTCATTGTTTTGAATCCAGACATGACTTTGAGTGAAACTTATTTAGATGGTGTATCTAGATATAAGGCTTAGAATAATATTTTAGATAGAAAAACATTATGTCTTAAAAGAGATGATAGCGGCATTCCACGATTTGTGGAGAAAATAAGAAAGCAAACAAAAAAGCCGCCTCTAACTCTGGACAGGTTGTAGTGACTTTTTTGTTGATATGATTTGTACCACCATGGATTTGGCGGCTCGTGTGAAAGAGGGTTGTTACCGCAACTCCCTTTTTCTTTCTACTT
>NZ_GG700754.1:137988-140502 GCF_000160855.1 Lactobacillus helveticus DSM 20075 = CGMCC 1.1877 | reverse complement strand
ATTATAGAAAACTTTGGACTTAAAGTATATTTTTACTTAATAAGTTAAAAAATAGGCAAAAACACCGAAAGCTTTAACTATAGTTAAATAAATCGACAAAAATGCTAAAAGTTTTAACTGTAGTTAAACAAAAAAACTGCCTTTGCATAAAGCAAAAGCAGTTTTTTCATTATTAACAGCGCCATTCAACGCCAGTCATTTTGACATTCTTGTTAGCCTTGATTAGGGCAGCACCGTTGCCAATTTCAACGCCGCTATCTAAGATTCCTTCATCAGAACGAAGATTAAGGCTACCGGCATCATAGTCCATCACCATGTTTGGTCCCATCAAGGTCATGTCATACTTAGAAGTATAAATTTTAAGACCTTGATCATTGTCTAATTGAACAGGGTAGTCAGGATCTTTTTCATCAACCCAAATAATTGAAAAATGGGAGCCAATGCTGCAGCCACCGCCTTTGATGGAATACTTACCGCCGCCATCATCAGTGATTAAAATTAAAGTCTTGTCAGCGATTTCTCTTCTTTTAAGATAATCAAGTGCTCGGTCAGTAAATGTGATTTTTAGCATATTCGTTACTTCCTATCTAGATCTCTTTACTTGTTAACTAAATTATACAAGAAACAATTAGATAAGAAATTGATTTAGATCAAGAAAAGCTGACTTTTTTAGTCACCCCAAATGACAATCATTTCTTGCCATTCGCCGCTTTGACCGATATTGCGAAATTCTAAGCTAAATACCTTAGCATTCATATGACTTTCTTGCCATTTTTCATAAGCTTCATTAGGCATATCCTCAGTTGATTGATACTTAAAAGAATCAACATGTAAATTTTTAGCTAAAATAGCATTCTTGTCATTAAACATATAAATCACTTCTTTTCATCTATATTGTAGTCGATTTTCTAATAGTTGATGCAAAAGGCGCTTATAATAGAAGTAAGAGGAAAATAATGTAATAGAAAAGAGAAAGAGCAATGCAACTTTGCCAATTATTTATTGATAAGAACAAATCAGAATTTATGTTAATGAAAATGCCTGATGAAGTTACACCTGACAATTATCAAGGTTGGGTAAGTCAAAAAGAATCAGAAAGTACTATTCAAGCATTTGAATTCCCTCAAAAGCTGCTAGATCAAATTGCTATGGAATATTTGGACGAGAATCAAACTGATGCTCCATATGAAGCAAAATATGTTTTAATGAAGGCACCTGATGAGGAAGCATTATTTATTTCTAGTTTGGAATTAAGTTGTAATGACGATGAAAAACTAGATGTAGTTAGAAACGGATTGTTAATTGTGTTTGATGAAAACGAGTTGCAACATTTTAGCGATGTTTTGCAAAAAGCTTGGAGCAAAATAAATTAACGATCTAAAAGCAAAAGGATAAGAAGGGGTAAGAATGACCCGTAAAATTGTTAATCGAACTCTTGAAGATAATCAGAAAAAAGAAAATTATATTTTTATTTCTGATATTCATGGCAATTTAGAGACAATTGATTTAATTGAACAAGCCAAAAAAGACAATCCATTGGCTCAATTGGTTACCGGCGGTGACTACATTGATGGCCGCGAGCATGTTAAAGAGGTCCTGGATTACTTAATGGATCAAAAAATCAAGGTGCCATCGTTTTACTAGGCAATCATGAACAGATGATGCTTAACTTTGCGGACGGAATCGAGCACCAAAATGGAATCTGGTTCTATAACGGTGGCGGTAAGACTTTAACCAATATATTTGGTCGGACTCTTTTACCTGAAGAAGTTAGAGAGAGTAAATATTACCGTTTCTTGAAATCTTGTCCGACGATGTATGATACGCTGCAAATTATTTTGGTCCATGCTGGTGTGCGCCCTGATGAAAAATACAATGATCCTGCGACATATAATAAGGAAGTTTATGGTTTGAAGTTTGATTACGATTTTTACCGTATTTGGGCGCGAGAAGGATTCTAATCAAGTAGATGAAATAATTGCTCATAATCGAACTGGTAAGACTATTGCTACTGGTCATACGCCTACAGCTGCCTTGGAAGGTAAATATAATGATGGACGGAAGATGAAGCAATTGTTAAGAGATGACTGCATTGTTAGAAAAATGCAGTATCCAGGTGAGCCAGCCTGAATTTTTACTGATGGTGGTTCGCATTCTGATCTTTTAATTTATCCACACAATGATGGTAATGTGGTAGTGCTTGATGCTGATGGTAAGATCGTTCGCATCTATAATTGGGAAAATCCACAAGGAATTGAATTTAATGAAAGATAAACGTCGCTAACCTTGCTTCTAGTTAAAGCTTTATGTTTTAAAAATTGGTGAAATAAAAAATCGTTACTCATTTCCGAATTTGGAGTAACGATTTTTTGTGTCCTATTGTTTATTTAATGCAAAAAATAAGCAAATTATTTTATACACTCACTGTATCACGAGTTATAGTTTTTAGCTAGTAACTGAGTGGTAAGTTAGTTAACTAACGATTATGAATGAAAAAAGAACCTAGGAGCAATA
>NZ_GG700754.1:131595-136786 GCF_000160855.1 Lactobacillus helveticus DSM 20075 = CGMCC 1.1877 | reverse complement strand
TATACTACTTCCTAGGTTCTTTTCTTAGATTTAGAGATCAAAAATATTAATTAGTCTTCAACTTTCTTAGCTTCGTTCATAGCCTTCATGATTGAAGGGTTCTTTGAGTGACAATCTTTGATCATTTGTAAATCTTCTTCAGTTAACTTAACTTCGTATTTAGTCATAATTATTCCTCGCTTTTATTTAAAAATACAATTTTACTATAGCACTTAACTTTCTAACTGGAAAGAATCTATTTTTGTTTGCAACAATATTTCAGCGTGTTAAATACGAACATGCTTTTGCACATAGCAAACCAAAAAATAAAAGTGCTAGAAAGCTTGATAGATCAATGTTTTGTATAAGCTAAATAAATTTACACTAATGTTACAAATGTTACAAGAATGTCATATCAAGTAATACTTTCTTAATGATCGAGTGATATTCCTGTTATGGTTCTGAAACGAAAAGCTTGTAGTATATACGATGTCGAGTTAATACAGACAGACGAATAAGTGAAAATTCGTTACTTATATTATTTTTTATAACTTTAAGGAGAGGATTTTTTTGAAGATTAAATCTATCTTAGTTAAGTCAATTGCAGTAGCTGCTATGTCAGTTACAGGTTTAGTAGTAGCAAACAATGCGGGCTCACAAACAGCTCAAGCTGCTATAGTTCAAAATGACGCTCACGTAGTAACTGTAAACTACGTTTCAGATAATTCAATTACTGTATACAACAACTACGAAAACCCAGTAGCAACTGGTCAAACTTTAGCAAGCAACACTTCATGGAAAGTTATTAAGACTGCATACGACTCAAAGGGTCATAAGTGGTACGACTTAGGCAAGAACCAATGGATTCGTGCTGAGTACGTAACTGCTGGTTATGTAGCAGCAAACAATGCAACTGCTAAGTCAACTACAACTGTTAGCCAAGCACCTACTGCTCAAACTCAAACCCAAACTCAATCACAAGCAGCAACTACTCAAACCGCTGCAACTACTAGTGCAAAGTCATACACTTCAAATGCAACTGGTTCAGAAGCTAGTGCTAAGGCTTGGATTGCTGCTCGTGAATCAGGTGGTTCATACAGCGCATCAAACGGTCAATACGTAGGTAAGTACCAACTTTCAGCATCATACTTGAACGGTGACTACTCAGCTGCCAACCAAGAAAGAGTTGCTGACCAATACGTACAAAGCCGTTACGGTTCATGGACTGCTGCTAAGGCATTCTGGCAAGCAAACGGCTGGTATTAATCAGTTAAAAACTAAATAACAATTGAATAATAAGAAAGGGCACTTTTTCCAAATTCGGAGAGGTGTCTTTTTGTAATTCAAAATAGTACGATATAATTAAATTATGGCTATGACAGTGCTAGAAAGTGAGGACAATTATGAGAAAGAAAATGATGGTGACATTGCTTACTAGTGTCTGTTTAATGGGACCTGTTAGCATGCTTACGCAAACTCATCCTCAAGTAGTACAAGCGGCCAGCAAAGGTAAACTGCGAATAAAAGGAAATAAAAAAGTACGTCTTTATACAAATCGCGGTAAAAAATCTAAGTATTACGCTTATACAAGCAGAACATATTCCTATTCTGCTAAGAATTATCTAAAAATTGGCAAGAAAAAGCATTTGGCTTATAAAATTGGTAATAATTCACATTGGATTTTAGCTAAAAATGCTAAATTGGTGAAGAAGACAGTGGATAGATATAGTCAAGCTGTCATTAAATTGCCAAGTGGCTATACGCGTTCTGCACTTTTAGAAGCATATAAGGGCCATCCAAGTGAAGAATTTATTGCAGCTTCAATGAAAGGCATGGAAGAAAATAATTTCTCACGGGTTGCAACTGATGAAAGTGCAAGCGATAAAAAGCTAATTAATCCGGATAAGCTTTCTGCGAGTGAACAACATGAATTAGCCGATTTTTCATTAAGAGTAATTAATAGTGCTCGTGAACAATTAGGACTTGAACCTTGGATTTATAGTACTGGTACGCAAGAATTGGCAGATGATATTGCCAAAGAATATGAAGAACATGGACGTAGCATTAAAGATCAAGGACATTATGTAGAAGGTATTGTCAAAGCTTGTCAAAAGCATGGCCTTGAATTAGATGATAATTATGTTGAAGATATGGCTGGTTTTACTATTAATAAAACCACTATGCCAATGGGTGAAATGAAGCGCAATGTCTACTTTGGCTTGAAACAAATGATTTTTGGCTTCGCTGGATCTGGTGAAGATGAGCGTAAAAACAAGTCTTTGTACCGTGAATGGGAACATGCTGGCGATTTGTTTAATACTCAAGGATCAAGCCATGATGGCGATCATAATTATTATGGCTTTAGCATTTCTAAGACGGGCAAGATTTACTCAATGCACTTTATTAGTGTCCCGACTTTCATTGTGGAAAGCGAGAAGTATAACACCAATTTTAGGCCGTAAAAATTAAATTAAGCACGTAATAGGCGTGATTTTTTGATATGATAGATAAAAAATACTAAGGAGAGAGATATGACAAAAACTTTATATTTAGTGCGACACGGACAAACATATTTTAATTATTATCACAAGGTGCAAGGAAGATGTGATTCTCCATTAACTGAGATGGGAATTCGTCAAGTAGAGATGGCACGTGACTATTTCCAAAAGCATGATGTTCATTTTGACAAGGCTTTTTCATCAACCCAAGAACGTGCCTGTGACACTTTAGAAATTATTACAGATCATAAGATGCCATATAAGCGACTAAAGGACTTGCGTGAACAATGTTACGGCATTTTTGAAGGTCAAGATGAATTTTTGCTTCCTTGGAACTACAATAATCCCAATGGTGATCCAACTATGGAAAAAGATGAAGATGTTGTGGGTAGAATGCATCGCGCTATTACGCAAATCTTGAAGGGTGTAAATGATGGTGAAACTGCATTAGTTGTTGGTCACGGTGATATTTTAGCTAAATATGTTAGAGATGTTGCCGATCCCAACTTTGCTGGTTTTGCCAATGCTTCTATTGTTAAGTTGTCAGTTGATGGCAAAAATGTTCATTTGGATACTTATGTATGGCCTGCGGAGAGTTTGAAACAAAATTAAATGGCGATAAATTTATATTTAGTACGACATGGACAGACATTATTCAATGCTCAACAAAGAATGCAAGGCAGCTGTGACTCTGCTTTAACTAAGTTAGGTATTAAGCAGGCTGAGGCTTTGCGAGATTATTTTAAGAAAAAGCGAATAGTCTTTGATAAGGCGTATTGTTCAACGCAGGAGCGTGCCAGTGATACGTTAGAGATTATTGCTGGTCCTGGAATGGATTACGAGCGCTTGAAAGATTTAAAAGAGAAAAATTATGGGCCATTTGAGGCTAAGAAAAACTTTTGGTGGCCACTAATGAAGTTTAGATCAGGTTCAATGGAAGATAATCGCGAAGTAGTTGAGCGGATAGAACGCGGAATTAATTTGATTTTGCGGGATGCTAAAGATGGCGAAAATATTTTAATAGTCGGTCACGGCGATAGCATGGGACAATACATTCGTGAAAAGGCGGGTAATCGCAAATTCCATGGTTTTCGTAATGCTGAATGCGTTCAACTGAAGAGCAATGGTCATGAAGTCGAATATGTGAAAAGCCATTGGCCTGCAAGAAAAATGGATGAAACACCAATTTTTAAAATTACTAAATTAAATATTGCAGAAAATGATCGCGATGAATATATTCGCAAGGCTGAAAAATATATGCATGATTCTATTCCAGCCGAAGAAGGAACTTTGGTTATCGGTAGTGCTCATGATGATGCTAAGGGCGAAGATAATTACAAGATTGAATTGTTCCGCAATAAGGAAGCAGAAGATGCGCATATTGCATCAATGTCAGCAGTAGATTTCGAAGAAACTGTGGATAGCATTAGCACAGATAAGAAGATTATCAACTTAAAGCCAGAAGTAATCACAACTCATGCACAAAAGGCTTTGAACAGCTATGCAGATAATTTTGTTATGCGTCTGGTAACTGTCGAAGTTAAAGAGAAAGATGCTGAAAAGTTTTCTCATTCAGTTAAAAAGGAAATGACTACTAGTATTGCATCTGAACCAGGTATGGAAATTATGATGTCAGGTACTAACAAGGATAATCCTAACGAATGGTACTTTGTTGAAGTTTATGCAAATGATGAAGCATATGATTCCCATGTTCAAACTCCTCACTATAAGGAATATATTGAGGAAACTGACGGCATGGTTATTAGAAGAGACGTTAAGACTCTCGTACGCGATGTATTGGCAACTCAAGGTGCAATTGTATTAGATTAATTTTGAAAAAGGGATGCTGCCGTGAGGTGGCATTTTTTGTGGGATAAAATATGACAGAAACAATTATTTTTGCTCACCGGGGATTGCCGGTGAAATTCGCTGAAAATTCATTAGAAGGCTTTCGCTATGCGGCAACGCATGGGGCTGAAGGCGTCGAATTTGATGTGCATTTGACTAAGGACAAGGTGCCTGTGGTCATGCACGATGAAGAAATTGATCGTACTACTGATGGCAGCGGCTATATCAAGGATTATACGTTGAGTGAAATCAGAAAGTTCCATTTGAAAAATGGCGAACCTGTGCCTATGTTGAGAGAACTTTTTGAAATTTTGCAAGATAAAGACTTGTACATTAACTTAGAATTCAAAACTAATAAGGTTCATGATAAGGGCATTGAAGCTATTGTTTTGGCACTGGCAAAAGAGTATCACTTCGTGCATCCTATTATCTTTTCGTCTTTCAATTATCAAACTTTGAAAAATTGCCAGCGTGTTGATCCGCATCAGCAATATTGCTTTTTAACCAAAGTTCCGATTCTTTTTCCACAAAGGCTTGTTAGAAAAAATCATTTTGCTGCGATTCATCCACATTGGTATTTGCCAAGTAAAATTACTCAGCGCATTTGGACTGTGGATAATCCTAAATTAGCTAAGCGATATTTTAAGCGGGGCGTAGCAGGCATTTTTACTAATAATTTTGAATTGATGAATAGAGTGAAGAGAAAGATGTTTGTTAATACAAAATAGCGGGACGTTAATGACCTGCCATTTTATGGTTGATATAATTTTAATCAAAAAGATTAAAAAATTACTTTATTTATTGAGGTAAACCAAAAGCTCGCTATTAATCATCCAAAAAGTTAAATAGCGAGCTTTAAATTAATC
>NZ_GG700754.1:124935-131096 GCF_000160855.1 Lactobacillus helveticus DSM 20075 = CGMCC 1.1877 | reverse complement strand
GAAAAATTTTTACTGAAAAAATTTAAATTTTCCCTTGACCTTTTTGCCTTGTTTTCCTATACTAATATCTGTTGAGTGATTGAGAGGTCATTCAAATAGAACCAATCAAGTAAAAAAGGTTTGAAGATTGGGTTATAGCCAAGTGGTAAGGCAATGGTTTTTGGTACCATCATGCGCTGGTTCGAATCCAGCTAACCCAATAAGTAAGATCAGGTAGTGAGCCTGATCTTTTTTGTGCCTAAATAAAAACTAACCTTAAAATAATCTTAACTATATTAAAAATAAAAAGTACAGTATAATATTTATCAGGGGAAAAATTAGGATGAGAATCTAATATTATTGCAGAGAGAGTCTGCGTTCTCGACTAGTTTTTCAAGTACAAGTGAAGCTCCAGAGACGTAAGTCCCTGGGGCTTTTTTCATTAAAAGGAATTGAGGGAAGTTATATGCGAAAAGATTTCAAAGAAAACCTTTTGAACATATTGAATGGTGTGAGTACTGGCGTAGTGATCGCCTTGGTGCCTGGTGCGTTAGTTAATGAATTGATGAAGAATATCGCACACTCTTGGTCTGGTGCACAGAATATTTTGACAATGACATCGTTGATGGGTAGCTTGCTAGCTGTATTTGCGGGGATTGTGCGTGTCATATTTGCTTAAGTTCAACTTGATTCAGTCAGGTTCAATTACAGCGGCTGCGATGATTGCAAGTGGCGCATTTCAGGTGAAAAATGGTCAGATTATCTTGTCGGGTTCAGGAGATGTAATTATTGCATTGACTATTTTCTTTGCGGCATTCTTGGTGAAGTTTTTGACACCAAAATTGGGCAGTTATACTGTGCTTTTGTTGCCATTGATCGTGGCAGTAGTTGCTGGTGGCGTGGGCCAATTCATGCTTCCTTACACAAAGATGGTAACTGGAGCTGTAGGACAAACAATCGGCACTTTGACTAACTTCCAACCGCTCGTGATGGGCATGCTCATGGGAATTGCCTTTGCAGCATTGATTGTGTCACAAATTTTTTCAGTAGGAATTGCCATGACAATTGGTGTTGAAGGCATCGCTTCTGGTAGTGCCAACTTGGGTATTACTGCATGTGCATTCACTTTGGCTATTATGAGCAGCAAGGTGAACGGCTTTGGTACGACAATTGCTCACTTCATTGGAACTCCTAAGATTCAGATGGCTAATATGTTGAAAAATCCGCGCTTGTTCTTGCCGGTGTGCGGGTATTGCTGGATTAGTTGGTGCAATCTTTGAAATCAGCGGTACAGTTAATTCCGCAGGATTTGGTTCTGCAGGATTGATTGGTCCGATGGCAGCATATCAAGAGATAGCTGGTGGACCGCTTGCAATTGGATTCATTATGTTGTTATTTGCGGGGATGCCAATTTTGTTAGGATTTGCCATGAGATATATCTTCATTCAAAAGTTACAATTTGTTCGTGAAGAGGATCTTGTTATTGAAGATAAGTAAAATGTGTAGACTGATTTTGGGTGAAAGTCAACACTTTGTGGAAAAGTTCACAAAATTGTAAAGCTTTGATTTTATTTTGTAACAGTACGGTAACTACAGCTTAATAGTAGAGAGTTAACCTACTATATGCAATATAAAGGCATGTATCTGTAAAAACTATTAATGTTGACAAGGATGGCAAGCCAACTAAGAATAATAAAGTTGATAAAAAAGGAAGTAGCTACGAAGAGATTGAAAGTGTTCCAAATACTTCATTCAATATTACTTTAAGTGCAAGTGCTAATAATCAAACAGTTTCAGTTCAAATTCCAATTGTTCCTGAAGGTGTAAGTACTCCTGTTGATACCTTACAAAATCAACAGATCAATTGGAGCTTTAATGGTCAAGCACAAAAAGATAAGTCTTTAAATGGACAAGTATTCCAAGTGGCCGTTAACTCTAGCTTTAATCCTTTGAATTTTACTAATAGTAATGGTGAAAGTATTATTATTTCAACTCAACAAAGTCCAGCTAATACAACGTTTGCAAGTGTTGAAGCAACGTCAAATCCTGTTAATACTTCTGAAGCAGGGCGTTATTATAATGTAACAATAACCGCTACCGGTTATACTGGTAAGAAGACTACCGCTACTTATACTGTATTGATTACTTCCAGCCATAATAAGCAAACTTTATATGCTAATGGAGCAAGTTCAATTCCAACCTATAACTTCTATGGTAATAATCCTTTGAGTGGTTCAACTACTTTCAAGGATGGTGATCAAGTTTACGTTGCTGATCAAACTAAGACTTATAATAAAGAATCTTATTCACAGGTTTCAACCAAGTCTAAGTCAGATGCTAACTCAAGCAACATTTGGGTAAAGACGTCATCACTTGTAAAACCAGCTGCTACTGAAAAAGGTGAATCTCACGTTGTAATGGTAGCTTCAAAGGCTTACGACAAGAATGGTAACTTCTTGGGTCACATGTATGACACTTACACTAACATTGACATCGTTCCAACTGTTGTAACTATCAAGGGTAAGACTTACTACAAGGTAGCTAACAAGGACGAATACGTTCGTGTAACTAACATTAATGGTACTCAACGTAAGTTGCGTCACAATGCTTACATTTACTGGTCATCATACCGTCGTACCCCAGGTACTGATAAGTATACAAGGGCCAAACTGTAACTACTTACGGTGCTTCATACAGATTCAAGAACGGTAAGAAGTACTACAGAATTGAAGGCTGCAGAAACAACAAGCGTTACATCAAGGCTGTAAACTTCTATTAAAAAGTAGAATTAAAATAAATGAAAAAGTCGATGCAGAAATGCACCGGCTTTTTTGCTGTACAATTGAAGAAATGTATTAAGTAATAAGAGGCAAAATTATGGGCTTATGGATATTTTTAATTATTTTGATTTATTCTTTTTTGAAAACTACGGGTGAGTATGAAACAGCGACCAGACTGTCATTGATCATCATTCCGTTATATTCTGCGATTATGATGATTCTTGGTATAGGTCAAAACTTTACGCCTCTAACTATGCTGGTTACGTTGCTCTTAATTTTAGTCGGCATCGCAATCGGACTTTTTCAAACGCGTAATGTTAAAGTTAAGATTAGTAATGAAAAGGATAAGCTAGGTTTGCCTAAGGTGAAAATTAAACGAGGCTGGTATTACTTGCTTGGCTGGATTATTATCTTCATCATTGGAATTCTAGTCGAATTGTTTTACGGTGCAGAAATGGACAAAACAGAATTATCTGAAAAACTGATCATTAAAATCTTACGGGATATTTCTAGTATTGTCATGTTCACCAATAAGAGTTCTTGGTTCATTTGGGTACTCAACGTTAGTTCTAGTTGGACTTATGATACATATTGTTCTTGGAATATCCTAAGTTGCGGCAATATGTGGTTTTGCGTCAAAGGAATTAATTTATTTGCAAAAAAATTAAAAATGCCCTTGCATTTTATCCCGATATTAGTTATTATAATTAAGTCAGCTAACGGAGGAGTAGCGAAGTGGCTAAACGCGGCGGTCTGTAAAACCGCTCTCTCTGAGTTCGGCGGTTCGAATCCACCCTCCTCCATTGTTGAACGACAAGTAAAAAGTTCAGCTGGTACTGGGTTATAGCCAAGTGGTAAGGCAATGGTTTTTGGTACCATCATGCGCTGGTTCGAATCCAGCTAACCCAATAGTTCTAAAAGAACACCCAACCCGAAGAAGAAACGTCCTAACGGCGTTTCTTTTTTTGCGCTAAAGCAATACATCAACGCTTAAAAACAAGTACAATAGTATTTAGTTTTCACAGAAAGGATACCCAATGGCTAGAATAATTAGAGTTGGCGGTTCCAGTAGCGCTACTAGTTGGCATGATGCCTTGAATGACTTGCATGCTGATGATGTTTTAATGCTGGGACCTGGATATTATTATTTGCCTCAAGGTCGAAAATTAACAGACATTACAATTAAGGGAACAGGTAGTCTAGCTGAGGATACAACTATTTATGGCAATATCAGCGTTTCAGAAGATAGTCGTTATGTCACATTAGAAAATCTTTGTGTAAATACGACAACCGATAATAATAGTATTTTTGTGCCTATCGAAACTGATGGCTATGTTACTTTGCGAAATTGTTGCGTTAAGGGATATGGTACAGACACGGCAGCTATTGCCATTAACGGCAAGGTGACGTTAGAGCTTTATTCAACGAAGGTAACTGGCGGTTCCGTCTCTATTTATGAGAATGCGGACTTTCGTTTGGAAATGAATGATTCACAGATTGATTATCCATCTGAAAATTATTGTGCTTTGGCTCTTGAGGGTCACGGTACCGCAATTATCAATAATTCTAATATTCGCGGTAGTATCAACACTTTTACAAAAACAAATGCGGAATTAGATCTCAATAATTCTGAAGTCGACTATGTTTTATTGCATGGTCAAACTTGGATGAATATGCTTAACAGTACTATTACGGCTAAGGATGATTCGTGTCTTTATCTAAGTGATGATTGCTGGAGCAACATCGTTAATAGCAAATTTAATGGTGGAATCTATATTGATAAAAAGACGCATACTATTATTCAAAATTCGACTATTGATCGCATGATGGTAGTCGATGAGGCTAAGGTGACAATGAATAATTCTATCATTATGGAGCATGCGGATTTTCAAGACAAGAGTAATTGTGAGGCTACGCGGGTAACATTTATCGGCAATATGAATTATGAATATTTCTTAGCTTTGAGTGGCAAAGCTCAACTAAATGGACATGATCTGGTACTGCATCCCAATCAAGCCGATTTGGCAGTGCAAGACGAGGCCAAACTGAAGACCAATGTTTTAGCTGAACAAAATGACACGTTGAACGTAGAATATAGCAAGCGTCCCAACGTTTATATTTTAGGGATGCATTGGACCGCTAAGAAAAAATAGCTAAACAAAATTAACTTAGTGTATCAAATGCAATCTAGACCAATTTATCATATAATGATAATTGGTATTAAACTTTGGGGGTGTAGTTATGGGAGAACCAATGTACATCAAGATCCATAACCAGATTAAACACGATATTGAAAACCACGTTTATAAAGTTGGGGATCAAATTCCAGCAGAACGTCAGCTATCAGTACGCTTTGGCGTTTCACGGATGACTTTGCGCCAGGCAATTAAAACATTGGAAGAAGAAGGAATTCTGGAACGCCGACTTGGCAGTGGTACTTATGTTGCCAGCCAAAAGGTACAAGAAAAAATTTCCGGAATTATGTCGTTTACTGAAATTACCAAGGCTAATGGTCAAGTGCCTTCAAGTAAGTTAATTTCCTATCAAGTGGGTAATCCATCCTTATCTGAAAAAGAGCGTTTAGCTCTTAAACAGTATGAAAACGTATTGCGAATGGAAAGAATTCGTTATGCAGACGATGTCCCAATTTGTTATGAAGTAGTTACGGTGCCATATTACTTGGTTAAAGATTTTTCTAAGGAAGATATTTCTAGCCATTTGTATGAAACCTTGGAAAAGCGTAGCGGTTTTAAAATTGGCAAAGCAACAGAATATATTTCTGCAACTATTGCCAATGAACAAGATGCTCGTTTATTGAAGGCTAAGAAAGGTGAACCTTTAATCACTAGACGCCAGGTAACTGAGCTTTCAAGTGGTCAACCATTTGAATATACCCGTGCTCGTTATGTGGCTGAACGATTTGAATTTACTTTTTCTAAATAGAATTTAAAAGACAAAACAAAAACTCCAATTTCACTCATAAACTGAGTGGAACTGGAGCTTTTTTTATTTAAGATCCTCTTTAATTTTTGTGGTGGAAATACCTGGTGTTCTTGGTAAATAGACTACCTTGCAATAAGGCTTTAAGAAGTCAAACTTGCCTTCCCAATCGCTGCCCATCACGAAAGTATCGACATCGTACTTTTTAATATCATCGATCTTTTGGTCCCAATCTTTTTCGGGAATAACTTCATCGACGTAGCGAATAGCTTCCAAAATATATTTGCGTTCAGGATAAGTGTTGTAAGCTTCCTTATGCTTCTTGAATTCATTAAATTCATCAGTAGAAAGTCCTACAATTAAATAATCGCCTAATTCTTTAGCTCTTTTAAGCAGGCGAACATGACCATAGTGAAGCAGGTCAAACGTGCCATAAGTAATTACTTTTTTCATTTTTTCTCC
>NZ_GG700754.1:118510-123820 GCF_000160855.1 Lactobacillus helveticus DSM 20075 = CGMCC 1.1877 | reverse complement strand
CAATCTTATCATGTTTGAAGAAAAGATAAAACTTGAATATCATAGGCGTACTTGCTTATTCCAATGGTAAAATAGATACTAGATGAAAAGACGTGTGAGGTGTGTGGAAATGGATAAAGTTAATATTTTAGGCGTTAATTTTGATAATAAAACTTTTAATCAATTTCAAAATGAATTTATTAGTCGACTGAATGATCACTTATCTACTTTTGTAGTAACTGCTAATCCTGAAATTGTGATGGCAGCTAACGAAAACCCAGAATTCATGAAAATTTTAAAAAATGATACAGATTATATCACTGCAGATGGAATAGGTATCGTTAAGGCGGCTAAGATGTTAAAACAGCCATTGCCTGAAAGAGTGACGGGTTATGATCTGTTCACTTGGCTGATGAGCGTAGCCAATGATCGCGGCAGCCGTGTATATCTTATTGGTGCTAAGCCAGCGGTAATTCATGCTGTACAAGCAAAAGTCGCTAAAGAATATCCTAATATTAACTTGGTCGGTGCAGAAGATGGCTACTTTAAGGGAGACTTAGATTTAGTAGCTCGCAGAATTCAAAAAACACATCCAGATATGGTCTTTGCGGCGCTAGGTTTTCCTAAACAAGAAAAGCTTTTAGCCATTTTACGTAGAAATGAAACCCCAGCTTTAATGATGGGTGTAGGGGGTAGCTTTGATGTCTTTTCTGGCATGGTCAAAAGAGCTCCAGAAGGTTTCCAAAAAACACATTTAGAATGGTTCTATCGTTTAATTACTAATCCATCTCGCTTTAAGCGAATGATGGTGTTGCCTAAATTTGTTGTCCGAGTTAAACAATCGAAGAGAGGAAAATAATTAATTGATGAAGGTTTTGCATGTAAATGCTGGTCTTGAAAATGGTGGCGGTTTATCACATATTGTTAATTTGTTAACTGAAGCCAAAAATGAAGGTGAAAATTTTGAATTGCTGACTTTAGCTGAAGGTCCGGTAGCTCAGGCAGCCCGCGCCAAGGGGATTACTACCCATGTGCTTGGAGCTAATAGTCGTTATGATTTAGCTAGTTTGCGTAAATTGACCAAATTTATTAATGATGGCAACTACCATATTGTGCATACTCATGGGGCTAGAGCCAATCTTTTTCTTTCTTTAATTCATAAGAAAATTAAGGCAACTTGGTGCATCACTGTGCATTCAGACCCTTACTTGGATTTTGAAGGGCGCGGCATTTTAGGCAAAATTTTTACCAAATTGAATTTGCGTGCGTTAAGAAAAGCCGATTGTATCTTTGCAGTAACTAATCGTTTTGCACAGCTGCTCATTAATAAAGCACAGGTGGATAAAAACAAGGTACACGTGATTTATAATGGTATCTTTTTCCACAGCAATAGCGAAATTCCAGCTAAATATGAGCATACTTATTTCAATATTATTAACGTTGCGCGTACTGAAAAGGTTAAGGGACAGGAATTGCTTTTAAAGGCCGTGAAAAAATTGGATGACCAGCATATTCGCTTGTATATTGCGGGGAATGGCAGTCAACTTGAGGCTTTGAAGGCTTTGACTAGACAATTGGATATGGCTCCTCAAGTAACTTTCCACGGCTTTATGACTCATCATCAGCTTAGTGGTTTATATAAGCGAATTGATTTAGCAGTGCTTACTTCATATTCAGAAAGTTTTCCACTTGTGCTTTTAGAAGCTACTGATAATTTGATCCCAATTTTGTCCACAGATGTTGGTGATATTCACAAGATGATTCCTGGGCCAGAGTATGGCTTTATTGCTAAAACTGGTGATATTGACTCGATTGCTAAGGTAATTGGTGAAGCAGTAGATAAGTCAAACAAAGAATTGCGTCAAATTGCTAATAATGAGAAACGTTATGCCGAAGAGCACTTTTCTGTAAGAAATCAATTAGAGACAATTCAAAAAGTTTACGACACATTGTCAGAAAACGTCTAATAAGAAAATCAAGTTCAAAAATAGCAATGTGTTAGTATTGGCTGTATAATACTGAAAAATGAAATTTTAATTACAGAAAGGGGAACAATGTTTTACCCAGAATTAGACAAAGACGATTCTTTGGCCTTACACACTGATTTATACGAAATTAATATGATGTATACCTACTTCAAAAAGGGGATTGCTGATCGCAATGCTGTTTTTGAAGCTTTTTATAGAACTGAGCCATTTGGCAACGGCTATGCTGTTTATGCCGGCTTGGAACACATTATTGATTATTTAAAGAATTTAAAGTTTAAAGAAAGCGACCTGCAATATTTGAAGGAGCAGGAAGGCTATGATGACGACTTTATTGACTACTTGCGCAACTTTAAGTTAAAGCTTAATATCCGTTCCATGAAGGAAGGGGAATTGGTTTTTGCTAACGAACCAATTTTGCAAGTTGAAGGACCACTTGCTCAAGCACAATTAGTCGAAACAGCTATTTTGAACATCATTAACTTCCAAACTTTGCTTGCTACTAAGGCAGCAAGAATTAAGCTAGCTGTGCAAAATGATGGCTTGATGGAATTTGGTTCACGTCGTGCCCAAGAAACTGATGCCGCAATTTGGGGTGCACGTGCTGCTTATATTGGTGGTTTTGACTCAACCAGTAATGTACGTGCCGGTAAGTTATTTGGTATTCCAATCTCAGGAACTCACGCTCATGCTTTAGTTGAAGCTTTTGGCAGCGAATATGAAGCATTTAAAGCTTATGCCGGAACACATAAGAACTGCGTCTTCTTAGTTGATACTTATGATACAGTTCGCAGTGGTGTACCAAATGCCATTAAGGTTGCCAACGAAATGTGCGACAAGATCAACTTCTTAGGTGTTCGTATCGATTCAGGTGATATGGCTTATATTTCTAAGCGAGTTCGTAAGGAATTAGATGACGCTGGCTACCCAGATGCTAAGATTTTTGCTTCTAACGACCTTGATGAAAATACAATCACTAACTTGAAGATGCAAGGTGCTAAGATTGATGTTTGGGGTATTGGTACCAAATATATCACCGCCTATGATCAGCCAGCACTTGGTGCAGTTTACAAGTTAGTAGCCATGGAAGATGAAGTAGATGCAATGTGTGATACGCTTAAGATTTCTTCTAATGCTATCAAGGTATCTACGCCTGGTAAAAAGCAAGTATGGCGTATCAATGCCAACACTGCTAAGAAAAATGAGGGAGACTGGGTATCTCGCGATAACGAAGATCCGCGCAAGTTTGATGCCTTGTTCATGTTCCACCCACAATACACTTATATCAACAAAGTGGTAACTGATTATACTGCTATTCCGCTTTTGCATGATATCTTTAAGGATGGCGAGCTTGTTTACAAGCAACCTAGCCTCGATGAGATTAAGAAGTTTGTTGCTGATAATTTGGACGGCTTATGGGATGAATACAAGCGTAGCTTGAACCCACAAGAATATCCAGTTGATTTGTCACAAAACTTGTACGAGAGTAAGATGGATCTTATTCAAGATATCCGTCGTAAGATTAGAGAAAGAAGCATTGGTCGATGAGAGAATTACAAAAAGAAATTATTGCATATGAACATGTTTTGCCTGAAATTGATCCTAAAAAAGAAATCAGACGTTCAATTGATTTCTTAAAGGATTATTTAAAGGCTAATCCATTTTTGAAGTCATATGTTTTGGGCATTTCTGGTGGTCAAGATTCTACCTTAACTGGAAAGCTTTGCCAAATGGCAATTGAAGAAATGCGTGAAGAAACTGGCGATGATTCTTATCAATTTATCGCAGTTCGTTTGCCATATGGCGTTCAAGCTGATGCTAGCGATGCTGCAGATGCTGTTAAGTTCCAACATCCAGACCAAGATTTAATCGTTAATATTAAGGAACCAGTAGATGCAATGGTAAAGGTTGTTGAAGCTAGTGGTCAAAAGATTACTGACTTTAATAAAGGCAATATCAAGGCTCGTCAAAGAATGGTGGTTCAATATGCCATTGCTGGTGCTAATAAGGGTGCAGTCGTAGGTACTGACCACGCTGCCGAAAACTTCAGTGGATTTTATACCAAGTTTGGTGATGGTGCTGCTGACTTAACTCCACTTTTCCGCTTGGACAAGCGTCAAGGCAAGATGCTTTTAAAGGAATTGGGGTGTCCAGCTCACCTTTATGAAAAGGCTCCTACAGCTGACCTTGAAGAAGAAAAGCCAGATTTACCAGATGAAGTTGCTTTAGGTGTAACTTATAAGGAAATCGATGACTACCTTGAAGGCAAGGAAGTTAGCGATAAAGCAGCTGATCAAATCAAAAAATTATGGAAGAAGAGTGAACACAAGCGTCATTTGCCAGTTACTGTATTTGATGATTTCTACAAGAAGTAACTAAAACTTGTGAAAGCGCTAAAATGATCTTATAATGAACTTACTCATTGATAAATTTGGGGACTGATTAAGCAAGGAGATCCCGTATTTTAATGCGGGGAGGAATTGCATTTTCAGTCCCTTTTTTCTATATTATAATTCACTAATTAATTTATGATATAATATTCAGTGAATATTGCTAAGGAGGTGAAATCATTTGGATCAATCAGTAGTTATTAAAGCTCAGTTGCTTAATATTGGTAATGAAACTGCGCGAGCTTTTTCAATTACCATGCTTAAGTATCGTGATGCCTGCAACTATATTTCACAGTACATTTTTGATCATAATTTTGTGCTAAAGCAGTCTAAGCTGAACCAAGCGCTATATCATGACTTACGCGATAAATTTAACCTTAAAAGTCAAATGGCACAATCAGCTATTAAAACGGTTATTGCTCGCTATAAGACTGTTAGGACTCAACTTTTTCAACATCCTTTTCGTTATGATACTGGAAAGAAAGACAGTCGTGGTCGGGCTATTTGGGCACAAATCTATCGTAATCTCACTTGGCTATGGCAACCAATACGTTTTAAACGTCCTCAGCTTGACTTGCAGCGTAGTCGGGATTGGTCTTACAAAGCTGCTAATCATCAATTATCGTTAAATACCCTGCAAGGCAGAAAAGTAGTTAATTTCGTCTGTAAAGGCTTTGACAAGTACCTTGATCAAACTAAATGGAAGTTTGGCTCGCTTAAATTGCTTAAGTTAAGAAACAAATGGTATGTGCATTTAAGTGCAACCGCTTCATTGCCAGAGTATCAAGTATCACAAGCTGAACACGTTGTCGGAATTGATCGTGGGTTGCGTTTCTTAACTGCTTGTTATGACGAAAAAGGCAAGACTTTGCTCTATAGTGGACAACAGATATTGCGTAAAAGACGTAAATACAAGAGATTAAGAGCACAACTACAAGCCAAAGGCACCAAGTCCG
>NZ_GG700754.1:95328-117904 GCF_000160855.1 Lactobacillus helveticus DSM 20075 = CGMCC 1.1877 | reverse complement strand
GGGAGTAACGGCAATTTGCTTGCGATAAACCCAACAGCCGAAGATGATATACTTCTGGGTTTATCTTAATTTGTGAGACTTATGTGCTATAAGCATGTAAGTCTCTTTTTTATTTTGAGAGAGGATGATATAGAATGGCTCGAAAATATTACACAGAGACAATTTCCGATGTCGTTGAGAATTTGAATACCGCAATCGACACTGGTTTGTCTGGTGAAGAAGCCAAAAAGAGATTAGCAAAGTATGGTCCAAATTCTCTTGTTTCTAAAAAGAAGAAGAGCATGTTCATGCGGTTTGTTGATCAATTTAAAGATTTTATGATCATTGCTGCGATTCTTAGTGGGGTAGTTGCCCATGAGTGGACAGACGCCGCAATTATTATGATCGTGGTTATTTTGAACGCTGTTTTAGGGGTAATTCAAGAAGCACGTTCTGAAGCTGCGATCGATGCATTAAAACAGATGGCCACGCCGAGTGCCCATGTGCGCCAGGATAATGCAATTGTGCAAATTCCAAGTACAGAGCTGGTATTGTATTACTTGAAGCAGGGGACGTTGTCCTAGCCGATCTGCGTTTAATTAGTGCTCATAGTTTAAAGATCGAAGAAGCTGCTCTAACCGGTGAATCCGTTCCAGTTGATAAGAACAATGAGACCCTGCAAGGTGATGACATCGCTTTGGCTGATCGAATTAACATGGCTTATTCTAGTACCAATGTTACCTATGGTCGCGGTGAAGGTATTGTTGTTGGAACAGGGATGAATACCGAAGTTGGTAAGATTGCCACTATGCTTAACAATGCCGATGAAACTGATACTCCTTTAAAGGAAAATAGGCAAGATCTTAACGATTATGATTTTGGCTATCTGTGTGATTGTTTTCGTTGTCGGGATGTTCACCAAGCAAGGCACAGAGCAAATGAATGCCTTGCTGATTGACATGTTCTTGGTTGCCGTTTCATTAGCTGTTGCTGCCATTCCTAAAGGACTTCCAGCAATTGTTACGATTATTTTGGCCTTGGGTACGCAAACGATGGCAAAACACAAGGCAATTGTAAGAAAGTTGCCAGCCGTTGAAACTTTGGGTGCTACCGACATTATTTGTTCAGATAAGACTGGTACTTTGACCCAAAACCGAAGTGAAAATGGTAGGGACTTGCTTGGAGATCCTACCGAAACGGCTTTGATTCAATACGCATTTGATCAAAATATTAACGTGCATGACTTGCTTGAAGAACATAAGCGAGTTCAAGAAGTACCATTTGATTCAGAACGTAAATTGATGAGTACTGTTAACAAATATGGCGATAAGTTCTTTGTAGCAGTTAAGGGTGCGCCTGATGAACTGCTTAAGCGAGTAACCTCTGTCAAAATAAATGACGAAATTACTCCAATTACTGCACAGCAAAGACAAGATATTTTGCAAACTAACCAGGATATGGCGAAAAAAGCTCTGCGTGTCTTGGGCTTAGCTTACAAAGTAATTGATAAGACTTACGATGATCCAAGTACTGACAACGTTGAACAAGATTTGATTTTTGCAGGTCTTGCCGGCATGATTGACCCAGAGCGTCCAGAAGCGAAGGCTGCTGTAGCTGAAGCTCATAGTGCTGGTATTAGAACTGTTATGATCACAGGTGACCACCAAGTAACAGCTCAAGCGATTGCGGAAAGACTAGGGATCCTAGATCCAGGACATGATGACTGGTGCACAGCTTGATCAATTAAGCGATTACTACTTTAAGAAGCACGTAGCTGACTATAACGTTTATGCCCGCGTATCACCAGAACACAAGGTAAGAATCGTTAAGGCATGGCAAGCTAATGACAAGATCGTTGCCATGACTGGTGATGGTGTTAATGATGCACCAAGTTTAAAGCAAGCTGATATCGGAATCGGTATGGGAATTACCGATACTGAAGTATCTAAGGGTGCTGCCGATATGGTTTTGGCGGATGATAACTTTGCCACGATCGTTGAAGCTGTTAAGCAAGGACGTAAAGTCTTCATCAATATTCAAAAGACTATCTTATATTTAATGAGTTGTAACGTCGGTGAAGTGTTAACCGTCTTTATGCTGACGATGCTGGGCTGGGATATTTTAGCTCCAGTACGATTACTTTGGATTAACCTGGTAACTGATACTTTGCCAGCCATTGCCTTAGGGGTTGAACCTGTTGAAGATGGCATCATGAAGTGCAAGCCTCGTGGTAAAAAGTCCAACTTCTTTAGCGGCGGCGTAGCTAGTTCAATTATCTATCAAGGTATTTTAGAAGGCGTCCTAGTATTAGGTGCTTATCAATTCGGATTGCATGTTGGTCTGCACATCGATAATACTGCTTTGCAACACGGGGATGCCTTAACTATGGCCTTCTTAACATTGGGCTTGATTCAATTGTTCCATGCGATTAACTCAAAGTACTTGCACCAATCTATTTTTAGAAAGCATACTTTCTCTAACAAGTGGTTCAATGGTGCGATCATCATTTCTGCTTTAGTAATGTCAGCTGTTGAATTGCCATTTATGACAAGATTCTTTGATATCACTGAACTTAATGGCGCACAATGGGCAGTTGTTTTAATTGCTGGTCTTTGCATGATTTTGATTGTAGAAATCGTTAAATTCTTTGAAAGAAGAGCTGGCAAAAGATAAAGTTTAGCAAAATAAACGAAAAAAGCTTGAGTAAACTCAGGCTTTTTTTGTATGCTTAAATTAGATTATTTTGAGGAAGTATATTTAATGAAAAGTTTTTTATTCCGCCTGTATCTAGCGCTAATGAAATTTAGGGCGCGTTTTACGACGATGGAAAATAATAATATCGTTATTCTAAATGGCTCAGGACGTTCTGGATCAAATGGCTATGCATTTTATAAATGGCTTTTGCTTAATCATCCCGAATATAACGCGTCTTTGATTGAGCCATGGCCATCATCCCACTTGAAATGGGAAGCTTGGCAAAAGATCGGCGCAGCGCGTTACGTCATTACAACGCACCAACCATTTAAAGTGCGCAAGCATCAAATTAACGTCCAGCTGTGGCATGGCGTGCCGCTGAAGCGTATGGGCATCATGGCGAACAATACGCGCTATCGTGATAATAAGCGCAATGAAAAATTGTGGCATAAGAATGCCGACATCGTTGTTTCTAGCTCAGATTTGTATGAGACGCTCATGAGTGCTTGTATGGCGATCGAAACTAAGAAGTACCATAAGTTAGGCTTCCCTCGTTTGGATCTTTTAAATAAGCCTGTCATTAGCAAAGAACAATTATTAAAAGATTTGTTTAAAACGACAGATGACAAAGCGCAAATCGGAATTTACATGCCAACTTTTAGGTATGAACTAGAAGACAAGACCATCATGGATAAAATTAAGGCAGGTAATTTCTTTGCCTTTGACGATTTTGATGGGGAAAAATTGAATGATGAATTAGCTAAACGTCACCAATATTTGATTGTGAAATTGCATCCCTACGAAATGCGCTTATTCGCTAACTTCAAGAGCAATTATTCCAACATTGCCTTTTTAAACAATGATTATTTGTTTGATCATAATTATGACTTGTATGAACTGCTAGGTGATACTGATTTCTTGATGACTGATTTCTCATCAATTTATTTCGACTATTTACACTTGAACAAACCAATTGTCTTTGTCACTAACTTTTTACAGCAATATAAGAAAACACGTGGACTTTTGCTTAGTCCGTATGCTGAAATTACACCGGGCATTTGCGTTAATTCAGAAGCAGAGTTGATCAACAATTTGGATCATTTTGATAATCAACAAATTGCCAATCGGCGCCTTTACTGGCTACATCTAACTAGTGAAGCTAAAGGCGATTCATATTGTCAAAACGTCTTTGAATACATGACTCAAGAATATCGAGGTTAAGGTATTGCGGAAAACATTTTTAAATATTTTATATAATGCGGTTTATCAGATTTTTATTGTTTTGGTACCGCTGATTACAGTACCCTATCTTTCAAGAGTATTAGGGCCCAAAACTTACGGAATCTATAGCAGCGTTAACAATACGGTGCAATTTTTGATGATTTTTTGTATCCTTTCAGTTTCTTATGTAGGGATGCGAACCATTTCAAAAACGCGTACTTATAGCACGCCTGAAGAGTTAACTAAAGCATTTTGGGGATTGTGGTACTTCCAAGGAATTGCCGGTATTATCACCATTGCTTTCACCGTTTTTATTACCACGGTATTTCATATTCAATATTGGTTTTATCTATTATTGATGGTGCCATATTTGATTTCTGCACAAGTGGATATCTCATGGTTCTTCCAAGGGCTAGCCGACTTCGGTCGAGTTGTTTTGAAAAACACTTGTGTAAAACTAGTCAGCGTTGTGTTTATCTTATTGTGGGTAAAATCACCAGCTGATTTGTGGAAATATTTGTTAATCATGTCAGTTTCAACTATGCTTGGTTCCTTTGTCTTTTGGTTTGATATTCACCGTTATGTTGGTCGACCTGTAGCGCATTTTTATAAATTCAAAAAGACTGCGATTGCGATCGGCACACTGATGATTCCGCAGATTGCTACTCAAATTTATACATCGCTAGACAAGCCAATTTTGGGACTTTTTTCAAGTTCGACCCAGGTTTCTTTTTATGATAATTCACAAAGAATTTCGAACATGATTTTAGGCGTGATTACTAGTATCTCGCTTGTTATCATGCCTAAGATGGCTAGTGAAGGAAAAGAAGCACAAAAGGTAGTCATGAAGAAGTCACTAGAAGCTACCGTAATGCTGGGAACATTATTTGCGGTAATCATTATGGCCAATACCAAGCAATTTGTGCCATTTTTCTTTGGCAATCAGTATATTCCGATGACACCGTTGATGTTTTGGTTTACCTTAACCATTATCATGATTCCAACTGGGGGCGTTTTTGCCAATCAGTTTGCGTTGGCTAACAGCCGGGATCGCGACTATGCCTTCCCATTTGTAATTGGAGCAATTTTAGAAATTGTTTTAAGCTATGTGCTAGATCGTCCTTATGGTGCAATGGGGGCAATGATTGCTATTTTGATTACTGAATTTGTGGTCTTGGTGCTTAGACTTTGGGTAGTACGTGATGGCTATCAATTTACTTATGTATTTCATGATGTGCCTAAATATATTTCGATTGCCTTGATTACCTTAGCTGCGGGGATGCTAATGCCTAACTTTATCCCATCTGCATTTTTCAATATGGCAGTTAAATCGATTATCATGCTCGTAATTTATTTGGGCTTGATGTTCATGTTTAAGTTGGACTTTAACGAAGATATTGTTAAACTGCTCAAGAATTTCTTTAAACGAGGTTAAAAATGATACCAAAAATAATTCATTATGTTTGGGTGGGTCATAATCCTAAATCAAAAATAATTAGAGAATGCATTGCGATCTGGAAGAAAAATTTGCCAGATTATCAATTCATTGAATGGAATGAAGATAATTTTGACATGCATGAAAATAAATATATTGAACAAGCCTATCAAGCTAAAAAATGGGCATTTGTTTCTGATTACGTTCGTGCAAGAGTAATTTATGAACAGGGTGGTATTTATTTAGATACCGATGTGCGCGTAATTGATGATTTAACCCCATTGTTAAAAGATCGTGCATTTATTGGCTTTGAGAATAAGGATTACCTGTCCGCCGCCATTTTTGGTGCAGAAAAAAAGCACCCATTTATGCAGGATATTTTAGATTATTATCAAGACCGCAGTTTTGAATTTGATGCCAATAATCAAATGGCTGGCGTAAATAGTATTTCAGTAACAGATATTTTGTTAGACAAATACGGTTTAAAGATTGGCAATCAGGAACAAATGCTTAAAGATGGCATTCATGTTTATCCAGATGGCGTATTGTGCAATCCTTCTAAATATTCAAAGTCTATCCACCTTTTCACAGGAACGTGGATGAATGGCAAGCATTCTTTTAAGCATAAAATCGTAACGGATTTAAAGCGTCATATCAATACTCCAAAACAGGCTGGGCGATATGCTAAATGGATTCGATAAAATTACAAAATCTAATAGAACAAATTTCACTGCAGTATTTTAATCGACCATTTTTGCATGAAGCTAAAATCAATCGCAGGATGATCACAACAGGTGGCCGCTATCATCTTGATGATCATCACATTGAAATCAATGCTCATTTTTTAGCACCACAATATCATGAATATTTGATAGGCATCATTAAGCATGAATTGTGTCACTATCATTTGCACTTGCTAAAACGCGGTTATCGGCATCGTGATCGTGATTTTAAAGTTTTGCTCAAAAAAGTAGGTGGCAGTCGTTATGCACCAGATATTGGCTTGCGTCGTCAGAAAAAATTCAATTATATTTATATCTGTGAACGATGCGGCTTGCAATATCCGCGTATGCGCCGAATTAATACTAGAAGGTACAGATGCGGCAAATGCAAGGGACATCTGCGTTTAGAGCAAAATTTAAAAGCTAAAAATAAATAAATTTAAATTATTTTCAATTTCCCCTTGCACATCTCTTAGATTTAGTCTATTATATTTGGTGTGCCGCGGGCGTGGCGGAATGGCAGACGCGCAAGACTAAGGATCTTGTGATCGCTTTAGATCGTGGAAGTTCGAGTCTTCTCGCCCGCATCAATTAAGAAGTCGCAGTGAGCGACTTCTTTTTTTTACACAAAAATAGGTTATACTTTACTTAATGAATTAAAGGAAATAAGGATTATGGCAAAAAAGCGTAAGTCAAGGATACCTAAGAGCGTAAAGACTGTTGTTCGTGTGTTTATCATTTTGTTTATTTTGTTAGTAGCTTATGTCGGTTTTCACTACTACAGAAGATACGCTATTCAATCTGAACAAATTAGACAAGCACAACTAGAGCGTGAACAAGAAGCCGAAAAATTATTAAGAGAGAAAAAGGCATTTATTAAAAAGATTGGGCCGATTGCCCGTGAGGTGGATAAATCATATGGTTTATTGCCAAGTATTACGGTTGCACAAGCCTGTCTTGAAAGTAATTATGGTCAAAGCGATTTGTCGCAAAAATACAATAATTTATTTGGGGTAAAAGGAACTAATCCAAATACTTCTGCGGTGATGACGACTAAAGAATACGTTAAAGGTAAGTGGATTACGGTTAAAGCTCGTTTTCAAATTTATGATTCATATGAGGCTTCAATTCGAGCTCATGCGCGCTTGTTTCAAAATGGTACAACATGGAATCATCAGCAATATAAGCATGTCTTAGCTTCTAAAGATTATAAAACTCAGGCAAAAGCCTTAGTTACTGATAGTTATGCCACTGATCCTGATTATGCCGATAAATTAATTAATTTAATTGAACAGTTTGATTTAGAAAAATATGATAAGTAAAAGTAAAGCAGCAAAATGAATGCTGCTTTTTTTGGTATAATATTCGAGCTGCATTAGTAAAATTATTTTTGTGAAGGGGACAATAATGAGCGAAAAATCTATCTTAGCCGGTTTGAATCCGCAACAGAAAAAAGCGGTTGAAACTACTGAAGGACCGTTGTTGGTTGTTGCTGGGGCAGGTTCTGGTAAAACTTCTGTTTTAACTAGACGAATAGCCTACTTAGTTGAAGAAAATCAAGTTGCACCATGGAATATTTTAGCCATTACCTTCACCAATAAGGCGGCTAATGAAATGCGTGAGCGTGAACAAAAATTGTTGGGACCAGCTGCCCAAAATATTTGGATGTCGACTTTCCACGCTCTTTGCGTTCGAATTTTGCGTAGAGACGCTGATAAGATTGGCTATAGTCATAATTTTTCTATTGCGGATTCTGCAGAGCAATTGACCTTGGTGAAGCATATTGAAAAGGATTTGAATATTAATCCTAAGATGTATGATCCACGCGGGATTTTATCTGCTATTTCTAATGGGAAAAATGACCTGCTTGATCCTAAGGCGTTTGCCGCAAGTGCCAGTTCACCATTTGATAAGATGGCAGCTAAGATCTATGAAGAATATCAAAGAAGACTGCGCCGTGATCAAATTATGGACTTTGATGATTTGATTATGCAGACTTTGGTTTTGTTTAAAAAGGATCCAGAGACTTTACATTATTATCAAAATAAATTCCGTTACATTTTGGTAGACGAATACCAGGATACTAACCAAGCACAATATGAACTTTGTCATGCACTAGCTGCACAATATAAAAATATTTGTGTAGTTGGGGATGCAGATCAGTCAATTTATGGTTGGCGTGGTGCCAATATGGAAAATATCATGAATTTTGAATCTGACTACAAAAAAGATGGTGTTAAGACTGTTAAGCTAGAACAAAATTACCGTTCAACTGGCCATATCTTGTCAGCAGCAAACTCAGTGATTAAAAATAATCAAAACCGTAAGGCAAAGAATTTATGGACCGATCAAGGCGAAGGTGCCAAAGTTACTTATTATCAGGCTCAAAGTGGTGATGATGAGGCGCACTACATTATTTCAAAAATTAAAGAAGAGGTAGAAGCTAAAAAACGCACATACAAGGACTTTGCAATTCTTTATCGTACTAACGCTCAATCACGTACAGTCGAAGAAGCTTTTGTTAAATCAAATATTCCTTATCAAATCGTAGGAGGACACAAATTCTACGACCGTAAAGAAATTAAGGATATCATGGCTTATTTGAAGTTAGTTGCAAATCCTGCAGATACCATGAGCATGAACCGAATCATTAATGTACCTAAGCGCGGTATTGGTGCAGCAACTGTGGATAAGTTGTTAGCATTTGCGGATGAAAATCACTATAACGCCTTGGATGCAATGGATCATGTGGCCGAAAGTCCAATTAATACCAGAACTGCTAAAAAATTAAGTGATTTTGGCACAAAATTGAGGGATGCAATTGCTTATGCTCAAACTCATGGCGTGACTGGTTTAACTGAAAAGATCTTGTCTGACTTTGAATATACTGATGCTTTGAGAGCAGAAAATACTATTGAAGCTGAAACAAGATTAGAAAACTTGGATGAATTCTTATCAGTTACTAAGCGTTTTGATGATCATTATGAACCAGATGAAGATGAATCAAATCCATTGAGTGATTTCTTAGCAGAAGTTTCATTGCTCAGTGATCAAGATGACTTAGATGAGGATGATAACCAAGTAGCCTTAATGACCTTGCATGCAGCCAAAGGTCTAGAATTTCCAGTTGTCTTTTTAGTAGGGATGGAAGATGGTTTGTTCCCATTGCAGCGAGCAATGATGGACGATAACGAACTTGAAGAAGAGCGTCGTTTAGCTTATGTAGGAATTACTAGGGCTAAGAAGGAACTTTATTTGACTAATGCATATTCACGAATGATGTATGGTCGTATGCAAAATAATCCACCTTCAAGATTTTTAGATGAAATTGACCCTAAAGATTTGCAAAAAGAAGAAAGCAACCAACTTCAGAGTAGTTTCATCAAGTCTAATTTCCAATCACAAACGGCACCATTTGCGCGTAAAGCTGAACGAGCTCGTGCACAAGTTTATACCGCTAAGAAAGCTTCTGGTGCCGTAGGTGCCGAAAAGAAGGGCTGGAGCGTTGGCGATCAAGTTGAACATAAAGCCTGGGGCCGCGGTGTTGTAACCAAAGTCAATGGCACTGGTGAAGATATGGAATTAGACATCGCCTTCCCAGATAAAGGAATTAAGCGGCTTCTAGCAGCTTTTGCGCCTATTAAGAAGGTATAATAAAGATAAAAATAAAAAGATTTTTAATCAGGAGGTAAAAATGGCTAAGATTACTCTTGATGAAGCTAAAAAAGAAGCAGCTTCTCTTAGAACCAAGCTAGATGAATGGGCCGATGCGTATTATTCAAAAGATGCGCCTGAAGTTGAAGATAATGTTTATGATCAAAGTTATAATCGATTACTTGAACTAGAAAAAGCTTTCCCTGAAATTGTTACGCCTGATTCAATTACTCAGCGTGTAGGTGGAGAAATCGATAGTGATTTTACAAAGGTTAACCACCCAATTCCTATGCTTTCAATGGGGGATGTCTTTTCAAAAGACGAACTCAAGGAATTTGACCAAAGAATGCAAAAGTTGGTTGGTCATCCTGTTGAATATAATGTCGAGTTAAAGATCGATGGTTTATCCTTGTCTCTTGAATATCAAGATGGCAAATTGGTTCGCGCTTCAACTCGAGGCAATGGTTATATTGGTGAAGACGTAACGGCTAATGCGCGTTACATTGCGGATATTCCCCAAGTTTTGCCGGAGCCTTTGACTATTGAAGTTCGCGGTGAATGTTACATGGGAAAAGAAGCTTTTGCCAAGTTGAATCAAGAGCGTGAAGATGAAGGTTTGAGCGTGTTTGCTAATCCACGTAACGCTGCTGCCGGTTCACTTCGTCAGCTTGATCCTAAGGTTACTAAAAAGCGGCAACTGAGTACCTTTATTTATACATGGGTTAATCCACCACGCGAGATTACCAGTCAGCACCAAGCAATTGAGCGCATGCATGAATTGGGTTTTCATACTAATGAAACTGGTCGTAAATTGGCTAATCTTGATGAAGTATTTGATTTTATCGACGAATACACGGCTAAGCGTAATAGCTTAACTTATGGCATTGATGGTATTGTTTTAAAAGTTGATGATTTAAGCCTTGAACAGCAATTAGGGAACACCGTGAAGGTGCCACGCTGGGAAATTGCTTATAAGTTTCCACCAGAAGAGCAAGAAACAATTGTGCGTGATATCGTTTGGACGGTAGGTCGTACCGGTGTTGTAACACCTACGGCGGTGATGGATCCTGTTCAATTAGCAGGGACAACAGTTGCCAGAGCTTCATTACACAATCCAGATTACTTAAATGAAAAAGGCGTTAGAATCGGGGACACCGTTAAGCTTCATAAAGCTGGCGATATTATTCCTGAAATTTCTGAAGTAGTTTTATCAAAGAGACCTGCAGATTCTGTTCCTTATGAGATTCCTACTACTTGCCCATCCTGTGGACAAAAATTAGTTCACTTAGAAGATGAAGTAGCCTTACGCTGCATTAATCCATCATGTCCAGCTCAAGTTGAAGAAGGAATTATCCACTTTGCTTCTCGTCCTGCGATGAATATTGCGGGCTTAGGTCCAAAAATTGTTAAACAATTAATTGCTAAGGATTTAGTACATAATGTTGCTGATCTATACCATTTAACAGAAGATGATTTAGCTCAGCTTGATCACTTTAAAGAAAAGTCTATTAACAATTTGTTAACGGCAATTGATAATTCGAAAAAAAATTCTGTTGAATTATTGATTACTGGCTTAGGAATTGACCATGTTGGAGCTAAAGCAGCTCGTTTAATTGCACAAAAGTTTAAAAATCTGGAAAAGATTATGTCCTTAGGGGTGCAAGATATTGCTTCAATCGATACAATAGGCATGACGACTGCAGAATCAATGACAACATATTTTGCTCAACCCGAAGCACAAAAATTAATTGAAGAATTAAGAGAAAGTGGTCTTAATATGGATTACTTGGGTGCAGATGAACCAGAAGAAGCACCAGATAATCCATTTAAAGATAAAACTGTTGTTTTAACCGGTAAGTTAGAGCATTATACAAGAAGCGAATTTACTAAGAAATTGCAAGCTTTAGGTGCTAAGGTTACAGGATCTGTATCACATAAAACTGATTACGTAATTTATGGCAAAGATGCTGGATCTAAGTATAATAAGGCTGAGCAATTAGGGGTACCACTTCTGACTGAAGAAGAGGCAATCGCACAGATTGAATAAAGGACAATTATTGTGAGAAAATATTTGCAGATTATGGCTTTAGCTGGAGCAATGCTCACTCTGAGTGGTTGTGGTAAATTAAAAGATTCAAGTTTAGCAAATAATGCCACGACTACTTCAACAGCTAAGAAAAAAAGCTATCAAACAACTAATACAGGTAAAAATGGCTACACTGTTTTAATGAAAAATGGACGCTATGTAATTAGTCCTATTGCAGGTTTAACCGCAACAAATAACGATAATTCGGTTGATACGCGTGAATTAGAACGTGGATTGATCCAAATTTCTAAAAATCAATTTTCACCTAATCAATATGTTTTCCAAGAAGGTCAATATTTAGATACTTCAACAGTAACAGATTGGCTGACTAGAAAATCTAAGAGCAATCCTAAGGGCTTGAATCCAGCTGATAATGGCAAGACTGGCCCTGATACTCGTAATCCTATTTATTTGGAAGAAATTGTAGAGCAGGACTATTTAACCGGTTCAGGTTCAAAGTATCAATTAGGCGGAATGAGTTTGGGATTGGCAATGAATTCTGTTGACTATTACCAAAAAAAGCGGAATGGTGCAGAATTTAAGACTGAAATTTCACGTGCTGAACAAAAAGCTCAGGGTGAAAAAATAGCTAATGAAATTATAGCTCGTTTGCGTAAGAAGAAGGTTTTGAAGAATATACCAATTACTATTGGATTATTCTCAAAGACAGAAAAAGATTCATTAGTTGGTGGAACTTACTTTGCTTACGGGACAGCGGCCGCTAATAGTAGTAAAATAACTAAATGGAAATCCGTGTCGGAAAAAATGCAAGTTTTACCGACAACTGGTAATGAAAAAGCAATTAATAGTGATGATGCATCTCACTTTAATGATTTTAAGGCAGCTATTCAAAATTACTTCCCTAATATTAGTGGGGTAACGGCTACTTTGCGTTATGATAATGACAAGCTTGCTCAAGAAAATATTTCAATTACCACCCAATTTTATGGTTATGAGCAAATTCAGAGTTTTACTCGTTTAGTCTTATCATCTGCAAAGAAATATCTGCCTAATAATGTTCCAATTGAAATTAAGATTGGATCTGTGAATGATGTACAAGCATTGATTGCCAAAGAAACCGGCGACAGTGATTATCAAGTCCATGTATATGGCGGAGAATAGGAGGTATATTTGCGTGGAAATCACAAAAGATACCATTAAACACGTTGCGACTTTATCGCGACTTGCGTTTAATGAAGAGGAATTAGGTAAATTTACAGATCAAATGGGATCAATTATCAACATGGCTGATCAACTTAGTGAAGTTGATACTGAAGGTGTTGAAGAAACTGTTCAAGTTGTTGATCGCGATACTGTATTTAGAGAAGATAAACCTGAACACTGGCAAGGACAAAACAGAGAAACATTAATGGCTAATGTTCCTGAAAAGGCTAACGGCTATATTAAGGTTCCTGTAATTATTAATAAGGACGAGGACGAGTAATGAATTACTTAAACGAAAATATTGATTCATTAAATAAAAAGCTTGCCAGCGGTGACTTGTCAGCAGATAAGTTGGCTAAAGATACTGTGGCAAACATTAAAGACACAGATAAGAAATTAAATGCTTGGATTACTGTAGTAGATGATGCAAAGCCTGCAGAAAACCTTGATTTTTCAAAGAGCAAATTAGCAGGTATTCCAATTGCTATCAAGGATAACATTATTACTAATGGCATTAAGACTACTGCAGCAAGTCATATGTTGTACAATTACATGCCAATGTACGATGCAACAGTTATTTCTAAGCTTAAGAAGGCTGGCGCAACCTTTGTTGGTAAGACTAACATGGATGAATTTGCTATGGGTTCTTCAACTGAACACTCATACTACGGTGCAACCCATAACCCATGGAACTTAGACAAGGTTCCTGGTGGTTCATCAGGTGGTTCTGCAGCAGCAGTTGCCGGTGGTCAAGTTGTAGCAGCTCTTGGTTCAGATACTGGTGGTTCAATTCGTCAACCAGCAGCATTTAACGGTATTTTTGGTATTAAGCCAACTTATGGCCGTGTATCTCGTTGGGGTCTTATCGCATTTGGTTCTTCACTTGATCAAATTGGTGTAATGACTAAGCGCGTTAAGGATTCAGCAGAAGTACTTAATGTAATTGCAGGTGGCGATGAACACGACTCAACTGTTTCAACTCGTGAAGTTCCTGACTTTACTAAGTTTATTGGTCAAGATGTAAAGGGCCTTCGCGTAGCTGTTCCTAAGGAATACATGGAAGCAGTTAGCGGTGAAATGCGTGAAGTTATTCAAAAGCAAATTGATGCTTTAAAGGATGCCGGCGCAATCATCAATGAAGTATCATTGCCACATACTAAGTATGTTGTGCCAGATTACTACATTATTGCCTCAAGTGAAGCTTCATCAAACCTTCAAAGATACGATGGTATTCGTTACGGCTACCGTGCTGAAGACACTAAGAGCTTGCTTGATGTTTATGTAAAATCACGTTCTGAAGGTTTTGGTGCAGAAGTTAAGCGTCGTATCATGCTTGGTTCATTTGCACTTTCAGCTGGTTCATACGACAGATTCTTTAGACAAGCTGCTAAAGTTAGAACATTAATCTGCAATGACTTTGATAAGATCTTTGCTGAAAATGATGTTATCGTTGGACCAACAACTACTGAACCTGCATTTGATATTGGCAGTGAAATTTCTGATCCAATTAAGATGTACAACAACGATATTTTGACTATTTCTGCCAACTTAGCAGGTATTCCTGCAGCTAGTGTTCCAGCTGGTTTAGTTGATGGTATGCCTGTCGGCTTACAAGTTATGGCTAAGCGTTTTGATGAAGGTAACGTCTTCAAGACTGCTGACTTTATTGAACGCACAAATAAGTTTTATGAAAAAACACCAACTGGAATGGAGGATTAATTGAATGAATTTTAAATCGACTATCGGACTTGAAGTCCACTTCGAATTAAAGACAAAGAGCAAGATTTTCTCTCCTTCACCAGTAACTTACGGTGCTGAACAAAACACGGAGACAAATGTTATTGACTGGGCTATGCCTGGTACCTTGCCAATGGTTAACAAGAATGTATACCGTTTAGGTATTATGGTTGCCATTGCAACTCATGCTCACATTTTGCCAACTACTCACTTTGACCGTAAGAACTACTTCTACCCTGATAACCCAAAGGCTTACCAGATTACTCAATTCTTCCAACCACTTGCTCGTGATGGTTACATTGAAGTAGAAGTTCGTGGTAAGAAGAAGAGAATCGGTATCCATGAAATGCACATCGAAGAAGATGCCGGTAAGAACACTCACGGAACCAATGGTTTTTCATACGTTGACTTAAACCGTCAAGGTGTTCCACTTCTTGAAGTTGTTTCTGAACCTGATATGGAAGACCCAGAAGAAGCTTACGCTTACCTTGAAAAGTTACGTAAGATTGTTCAATTTACTGGTGCTTCTGACGTTAAGATGGAAGAAGGTTCAATGCGTGTTGATACCAACATTTCTATTCGTCCAGCTGGACAAAAGGAACTTGGTACCAAGGTCGAAATGAAGAACTTGAACTCATTTGATCACGTTCGTCGTTCACTTGCATACGAAGAAAAGCGTCAAGAACAAGTTCTTCTTGCTGGTGGCCACATCCAACTTTCAACTCGTCGTTTTGATGAAGCAACTGGTAAGACTGTTTTGGAACGTGTTAAGGAAGGTGCATCGGACTACCGTTACTTCCCAGAACCAGATATTGCTCCAGATCACATTAGTCAAGAATGGATCGATCAAATTGCTAAGGAACTTCCAAAGAGCCCATTTGATCGTTACGATGACTATGTAAATAAGTTTGGCTTGAAGCCATACGATGCAAATGTTTTGCTTCAAACTAAGGAAAGTTCAGACTTCTTTGACGCAGCTGTAGCTGCTGGTGCTGATCCAACACTTGCTGCTAACTGGATGAACACTCAAGTAAATGGTTACTTGAACGATCACCGTGTAAGTTTGAATGACATTAAGCTTACTCCAGAACACTTGGCTGAAATGATCAAGTTGATCAAGGATGGTACTATTTCATCCAAGATCGCTAAGAAGGTCTTTGCCGAAACTATTGCTAACGGTACTGATCCTAAGAAGTACGTTGAAGACAATGGTATGGTTCAATTATCAGATACTTCAGTTTTAGCTCCAATGGTTAAGAAGGTTGTTGATGATAACCCTCAATCAGTTGAAGACTTCAAGAATGGTAAAGACCGTGCAATTGGTTTCTTAGTTGGTCAAATCATGAAGCAAACTCGTGGTAAGGCTAACCCTAAGATGGTTAATAAGTTGCTTAACCAAGAATTGCAAAATCGTTAATTTTAGAACGTTAAGGTAGTAATTATGACTAGTAAAGCAAGATTAATTTATAATCCTGTATCCGGTCGCGAGCAGATGCCCAAGAATGTGGCCGATATTTTAGATGTATTAGAGCAGGCTGGCTATGAAGCTAGTGCGTTTAGAACTACACCTGAAGAAAATAGTGCTCGTAATGAAGCTACTCGTGCTGCAAAGGAAGGTTTTGACCTGATTGTAGCTGCTGGTGGCGATGGCACAATCAATGAAGTGGTTAATGGAATTGCCTTTTTAGAAAAAAGACCTAAGATGGCAATTATCCCTGCTGGTACTACCAATGATTATGCTCGTGCATTAGCCATTCCACGTGATAATATTCCAGATGCAGCGAAAGTTATTCTGAAAAATAAGACACGGAAGATGGATATCGGTAAAGCAGTTTTTGGCAATCAAACTCAATATTTTGTAAATATTGCTGCCAGTGGTTCTTTAACTGAATTAACATATGGTGTGCCATCTGAAGTAAAGTCAGCTTTGGGTTATGCTGCATACTTGATCAAGGGCGCAGAGATGCTGCCACATTTAAGCGAAAACGAAATGCGTTTGACCTATGATGACGGCGTTTATGAAGGCAAGCTTTCCATGTTCCTGCTCGGAATGACCAATTCAATCGGTGGCTTTGAACAGGTTATGCCTGATGCACAGCTTAGTGATGGTTTGTTCCAGTTGCTCGTGGTTAAGCCTTCTGATCCTGTCAGCATGATGAAGTTGATGGCTTTAGCTTTAAATGGTAAGCACGTTGATTATCCTAATATCATTTATACCAAGACGCGCAGTTTAAAGGCTGAGCTCATTGGTAAGAGTGAGGGACAGGATCTGCCAGTTAACCTTGATGGTGAAATTGGTGGCTATTGTCCAGTAGAATTCAAGAATTTGCAACAACGTATTGAATTCTATGTTGGTAAATAAAAGTTGAAATTGTAAAAATAAATGGAGCTTAGTCAATAGTGCTAAGCTCCATTTTTTAGGTAAAAAATGTTTAAGTTGCATAACGTATTCGATAGTCGACATTATCGAAGATTATCGTCAGTTCAGAAAGAAGAATTAAAAGAGGCGCGGGATAAAGTACATCAGGCGCAACAAAAAGAACCTGAGAGATTGCGAGAACACCTCGAAACTTTCAATGATGCCGTGATTGCTATCATTATTACGATAATTGTTTTGCAAATACAGCCAGCTTTTAAGGCAAGTCAATATTTAGAATTTTTAGGAAATATCGTAATTTTCATTATTGCTTTCTTTATTATTGCGGATTTTTGGTATGATTTGCATATAGCTTTTTCTTATTTCATCTTTAAGCCTGACAAAATTACTGCAATTTGTGATTTTTGTTTGTTAGCCACTTTATCTCTTTTGCCCGTGATGACCAAGTGGATCATGATGCGTGATTCTGCTTTTGCGGTAACAAATTTTGGGATAGTGTATTTCATTGCTCAGATTTTAAAGGTTTTTGTGCAATATTTTGGAGCAAAGCCACTAATGCGTAGCTCACAGGTGATGAATATAATGATGGTAAAAACGTCAGTACATAGAATTATTCTCGTGTTTCTTTTGACATTATTTTTAATATTGTTATCACTAGTTGTGCCTAAGGTGGCTATGTTCTTATATATTCTTATTCCATTTATTTCATTTTTGATGCCAAATAATAGTCGTGGCTTTAGATAAAAAAATAGATGCAGATTTTTTCTGCATCTATTTTTTATTAAAATTAATCGCGATCTCCACCCATGCCGAAAATTTGAAGCAAGAACAAGAAGATGTTCACGAAGTCTAAGTAAAGTTGCAAAGCACCAAGTACGGCTAAACCATTAGTTGAAACTTGGCTACCGTAGTTGTTGTAAATTGCCTTCATCTTTTGTGCATCGTAAGCAGTCAATCCAGTGAAGATTACTACACCGATGATTGAGAAGACGAAGCTGGCAACGGAATTGCGCAAGAAAATGTTAACAACCATTGCAACTAACAAACCGATCAAGGCAGCACTTAGGTAAGAACCCATGTTGTTCAAGTTCTTCTTAGTAAATGTACCAAAAACGGCCATTGCTCCGAATACAGCGGCAGATGATACAAATGCCGTACCGATTTGAGCTTGGGTATAGAAGCCAGCTAAAAGTGCAAATTCAAAGCCATAAATGACAGCTAAGATCATTAACATCACAAAACCTGCAACTGGATTTCTAGTAGCTTTGAAATTGATGCCCAATGATAAACCGATTGGAACAAAAAGAATAATCCACATCATTGCAGGTGGCATTTGCATCACTGCTGATCTAAAGACAGTCATGGTCAAAAATGCGGCAAGTGCTGAAACTAAAACGGATAGTCCCATGTAGCCGTACATTTTTGAAAGAAAACCGTTTACTTCTGAAACGTCATGAACTTCACGACGTCCAGGATTTGAAAAGTTATCCATATTATATGTCACTCTTTCTTTTATTTAGTTGTCTTATATATTTTAACGTATTTAGAAAAAAAAGTATAGTATTGCTGTTTGTAGCACTCGTTTTTAAGGTTTTCTTATAAATGAGTTATTTGAGGCAAAGAAATTTTTTATAAACAATATTTCCCGTATAGTTAGATTAAGGAAGTGATTGTATGGATAAAAAATATTCAGATAATGAAGTGCGTGGAGAACGCAGCAGCCGACCAAAGCAGGTAGAAAAACAAGCTTTAACTTTAAGTTTTACCAAAAATGCTTGGGACAAATATCGACAACTAACAGGGTCACAGAAGACGTTTATTGATCGTGAATTAGACGATTTAAAATTTAATCAAAATAGACAAAAAAGTAAACAGGTTAATGCAGAGCTTGATCAGGTACTTGTTTTTGAGAAAAATGGTGCAGAGATAGTAATTACGGATATTGTGTATGAACCATATCGTGAAAGCAAAGAGCATAAGAAGGCCCAAATCAGGATGGAAGATATGAATAACTAAAAAAGAGTGCTTTGGGCACTCTTTTTGGCTTAAAATCTATTTCTTATCCTTAGCCCACTTCAAACCGATACCAGTAAATCCACTGATGATTGAGAATACTGGTGAAAGCAAACTGAAAAATACAAATGGCAAGAATTGAAGTACAGGTACGCCCAAGGTAGTAGCGGCAAATGAACCAGCAACACCCCATGGGATTAAGTAGTTGATAACACTACCACCATCTTCAAGCACGCGGCTAAGTGCAAGTGGTGAAAGCTTAATTTTATCAAAGGCAGGCTTAAATGCACGACCTGGCAAAATTACTGATAAGTATTGTTCACCAACAAACAAGTTGATACAGATACCTGAAAGAATAGTAACGGTAATTAAACGACCTGGTTTTCTTAAATGCTTAACAAGTGGTTCCATTGCACTTTGAACTACGTTAAATTTCATTAACATCCCACCTAATGAAAGAGTAGAGATGATTAAGGCGACTGTCGCCATCATGCTGGAAATACCACCACGAGTAAGCAGAGCGTTAACAGAAGCATCGCTAGTTTTAGCTACGAAACCATTCATAATTAAATTATTCAATGATTGTACTGATTCATGAGGATTTTGAACGAAAATCATGATCACAGTTGCTGCAATGTTGATGAAAAGAGTAGGAATAGCTGGTACTTTACGCCAAGCGCAAAGGAGCATAAAGACGATAGGTACAACTGCCCACCAAGAAATAGAGAAGTTGGTTTGTAAAACGTGAGAAGTACGTTCAATCTTAGTTGGATCCATATGACCACTATTGCCAAGAATCCAGAACAAAATCAAGGAAACAACAAATGATGGAATAGTTGACCACATCATGTTCTTGATATGGGCAAATAACTCACTTTCGGCAACTGCAGATGACAAATTAGTTGAATCTGATAATGGAGACATTTTATCGCCAAAAACGGCACCTGAGATGATTGCACCGGCAACCAAAGCTGGATTGGCGTTCATGCTGGCACCAATACCAAAAAGGGCGATACCAACTGTAGAAATAGTAGTAAAACCACTACCAATAGCGACACCAACAATGGCACAGGCGATAAAGACTGATGGAACAAAGAAGCTGCCACTGATTAAATGAAAACCAAGAACCATGATGGAAGGGATGATTCCGGCTTTAATCCAAAGACCAATCAAGGCCCCAATTAAAATAAAGATAAAAATCGGAATGATTGCAACGCCGATTCCCTCTTTAATACCATCTTGCACGTCTTTCCAAGTGAAGCCGCGAAATCTTGCCCAAAAGGTGAGCAAAAGAACCGTGAATAAAACAGGGACTTCTGGTGAAAGACCGAATTTAATTACTGAAATACCTAGAATAGCTAATAAAGCTATGAGGATGATAATTGATTCCGTAAAGGAGACCTTTTCCTTTTTCATATGTTTTCCTCCAAATAAAAAATCCCGTTGACTTAAATAGTCAACGGGACGACGATAGCCGTGGTACCACCCACTCTTTCAAGCGTAAGAGCTTGAATCTCTATCAGATGGTAACGGTTCTGAAAAGTTATCCGAACAATATTGAATCACGATGTAATTCGTCTAACTTCGCCTGACTGGTTCGCACTAACCACCAGATCTCTGAACGCTTAACGAAGTAGCTACTTTGTCGTTGATTGTTAAAAATTATGATAGCAAGATTAAAAAAATATGTCAATACTTTGGATAAATAATTTTGTAGTAGCTTTGGATCAAGTATTATAATAATAAAGAATTAAATGGTTTATTAAAAAGGCTGGTTGTTTATGGAAAAAAATCAAATTATCGATTTAGAGATTACTGATCTTTCATATGAGGCAATGGGTGTTGCCCATTACAATGGAATGACAGTATTTGTAACTAATGCTCTTCCAGGAGAAGTAGTTAGTGCCAAAATTTTAAAAGTTAAGAAGAACTTTGCTTTTGCTAAAATTGAAAAGATCAAAAAAGAAAGCCCTGACCGAGTAAATGTTAAGTTAAATCAAGGGGTCCAATCAGGCTTGGCTTCTCTTGCTCATATTAAATATGATAAGCAGCTTGATTTTAAGCGTAATCAAGTGGTTAACCTCCTTAAGAAAGCCCATCTTGAAAATATTGAAGTGGGGGAAACTTTAGCTAGTCCCGAAGAAGTAGGTTATCGTAATAAGGCGCAAGTTCCTGTGCGTGAAGTAAATGGTCAACTAGAAATTGGCTTCTTTAGACGTCATTCACATGATTTGATGCCTTTGACCCACTTCTTTACCACTGATCCTGAAATTGATCGCGTGTTAGTAGCAGTAAGAGATATCTTGCGTAAATACAAGGTACCTGCTTATGATGAGATCAATAATAATGGTGAGGTGCGTTACCTTGAAGTTCGCCGTAGTAAATCGACTGGCGAGATGATGGTAATTTTAGTTTGCTTGCATAAAGATTTTATGCAATTACCAAATGTAGCTGCAGAAGTTAGTCAAATTCCAGGTGTTTCTGGCTTGATTCTAAATCATAACCCTAAGAAGACTAATGTCATTTTAGGGCCAAAGGATTATTTGGTCTTTGGTAATGATCAAATTACTGACCAAATTGGAGACTTGAAGTTTAGAATTTCACCTCAAAGTTTCTTCCAAATTAACTCTTTGCAAACGCCACGTTTGTATAATTTAGCAATCAAACAGGCTGATTTGAAGCCAGATGATGTAGTAATTGATGCTTATTCAGGTATCGGAACTATTGGATTAAGCGTTGCTAAGCATGTTAAGGCTGTGCGAGGAATTGAAGTAGTTCGGGATGCGATCAAGGATGCCAAAGATAATGCTAAGCTTAATGATATTACTAATGCTAAGTATTATTTAGGCAAGGCAGAAGAAATTATGCCACGTTGGGCTAAGAGCGGCTTAAAGACAGATGTGGTATTCGTTGATCCGCCAAGAAAGGGATTAACTCCTGAATTTATTAACGCTGCTGTTAAGACAGGACCTAAGAAGATTGTTTATATTTCATGCAATCCAGCAACATTGGTGCGTGATTTGCAATTGTTCCAAGAAAAAAGTTATGAATTTAATCGAATTGATCCTGTTGATATGTTCCCACAGACTCCACATGTTGAGAGCGTAACGGTCCTCGAACGTACAGAAAAATAGCCGATAAGCCGCGCTCTGACGGCATTTATAGGTGATTGAAAGTGTACTTTTTCCTTTCTGAACGATTGGAAATAGTACACTTTTTCTATTTGAAGCTAGCGGGTCGAGTGTTCTATGTCCTATTTCGATAGTCGAGTAGGCGAATGTCCAGTTTGGCAGGTCGTATTGATTATGGTAGTGAAAGTAGAAGTGAGCCTTGATATGGTAGCGTTTGTGGTATGTACGAATCGGTCAGTTTGGTACTAAGGAGTGAGTTAACGAAAATAATATTGAATTTATGCTAATTCGGTTAAAATATCGAAAATTCGCAGGAGAGTTGTATACTCGACGTATATGACAAAAATTATTCTTTTTAAATAC
>NZ_GG700754.1:90375-94273 GCF_000160855.1 Lactobacillus helveticus DSM 20075 = CGMCC 1.1877 | reverse complement strand
TTGCAATCTGCCAAACAATAAAGGGGCCAAGACTCAAACTTAGCCCCTTTACCATTCAATAATATTTTTACTTCCGGAATTTCCGGGTATTTTCCGCCAAATGAACCAGGTTCCGTAAGAAGTCATGCGTGCTGGCTTCATAATTATACTTCTTCCCTAACTGATAGATATAACCGTTGATGTAATCGACCTCAGTTGGCCGGTCCTTGGACATATCCTGGTACATTGATGTATAGTGCAACGGATTAGTTACCGAACTAACGTACTTAATTGTCTGCCATTCCTCTTCACGGGTACTCAATAATTGAATTCCTGCCCGTTCAGCAACATCATATGCTTCATTAATCAGCTGTTTGCCGAGCTTCTCGGAACCATCGTAATCAATAAACTGCCCCATTTGAATTTCAAACAACGTACAGATCGTATTGATTACGGAGTTGAAGACAACCTTCGTTAATAATGTCCCCAGAAAATTATTATTTAAGTGCGGATTAATGTTAGCTGCAGTAAAGTCGGCCACGATTTGCTTAACCCGATCATCTGCCTTCTCTGTCTGGGCTGCCATATTAATCGAACCGGCGCCGGACTTTCCAATAAAGTCGACATCCCCCGCCTTATTTAACACTGTCCCAATTAGACAGGTTCCGGCCACGACATGTTCCTTGGGGAAGTATTGGTTAATCTTTTCAATATGTCCCATCCCGTTCATTCCAGAAAAGACATATTGATGATCAGGATGGAAGAAGTGAGCACTCCGCTTCAGAAGATCTGCCAGGGTCATCTGCTTAGCAAAGACAATGAAGACATCGGGATCTCCTTGGTAATCCTCCGGCGAATAAATCTTAATTGGTACCAAGTGGCGATCCTCATGGTCCCGAGAAACATATACACCGCCTTGTTGTTGAATTGTTTTTACTTCTGGTGCCCAATTATCAACAAAATCAACTTTGGCTCCTGCTAGTTCTTGAAGCAGTACCCCAAAACGAAGGCCCATTGCCCCTGCACCTAATACTGTATACTTCAATGTCATTTGAATTTCCTCCTTAAATCAATCAAACAAATGTAACTTAGCGATTCGAGCGACCGCTTCTTTCAGCCGTGCCGGTTCAATCAGCAAACCAATCCGGACATATCCTTCACCATGTTTACCGAATCCATTTCCGGGTGCCACCGCAACACCGGCTTTATCTAATAACAAGTCGGCAAAGGATTCACTTGTATACCCAGCCGGTACCGGCATCCACGCGTAAAAGGTCCCCTTCGGTACAAAGGCGTGCCAGCCAATTTTCTCTGCAGCATCAACAAAGGCATTCCGTCGTTCCTCGTAACGACCAACAATTTTAGCAATTTCAGCATCCCGTTGTGAACCTTGAAGGGCATCGATTGCTGCTCGTTGCAATGCAGGAAAAAGACTGACAAAGAGGTGATCTTGAATAAGGTTTAAGGCACCAATAATATCCTGGTTACCGACAGCAAAAGCAATCCTCCAACCGGCCATGTTAAAGGTCTTTGAGAAGGTATATAATTCGATTCCCACATCCTTAGCTCCTGGTGTCTGCATGAAGCTCCGTGGTGCTTGCCCATCAAAGCCAAGTGCTCCATAGGCAAAGTCACTAATAATACCAACGTGATACTTCTTAGCCCAGCTTACTAGCTCTTCATAAAATTTCTTTGTTGCTACCGCACCTGTTGGGTTGTTCGGATAATTAAGGTAGAAAAACTTCGCCCGTTGAGCAACCGCTTCTGGGATTGCCTTAAGATCAGGCAAAAAGTTATTCTTAGCAAGTAGCGGAACGGTTTCAAACTTAACGCCACCTAAAGCAGCACCAGAAAAATAATCCGGATATCCAGGATCAGGCAATAAGTAAGTATCACCAGGATTCATTAATGCCCAAGGAAGCTCAACCAGGCCAATTTTCGATCCTCCTAGGATAGCCACTTCTTTTTCCGGATCAAAATGAGCTCCATACTTTTCTGCATAAAAATCAGCAGCTGCCTGCTTAAATTCAGGTAATCCTTGAAAGGGCGAGTACTTATGAGTGGCTGGATCGGCAACCCATTTTTGAGTTGCCTTAACAATGTATTCCGGCGTAGGCTTATCCGGATTCCCTTGTCCTAGATTAATCACATCAACCCCTGATTCAATCTTGTGGTTAACCTTGGCAACCAAACTGGCAAAGAATTGCTTCGGTAATCGACCTAATAACTTTGATTGTTGAAATTCCATTTTGCTTTCTCCCTTCTTTACTATTTGTATAAATCTGGGCGCCGATCAACGAAAACAGGGATTGCACCTCGAACCGTTGCTAACTGAGTAAGATCTAATTCAGCGTAAGTAATCCCATCATTTTCGCCCGCATCAGCAATTACATTCCCCAATGGATCAATTGCAAGTGAATGACCATTATAATGATTATCTGGATCATCCCCGACCCGATTAACAGCGACCACAAAGGCTTGATTTTCAATTGCTCGAGCTTTTAGCATCGTCGTCCACTGAGGGATCCGAACTGCTGGCCATTCAGCAGGAAAATAAAGGACTGCCGAGCCGTGACGGGCTACCGTCCGGATCCATTCAGGGAAGCGAAGATCATAGCAAATGAAACTCGCACTCGGCACTCCCGCTAAACGAAAGTAATTTTCTTGATTACCAGCCGTTAAATATCGATGTTCATTCATTAACCGGAAGAGGTGAACCTTATCGTACTTACCAACAACTTGGCCAAGTGGATCAACGATTAATGTTCGGTTATAGAAGTGTCCACCTTCCTTAACCGCCACCGATCCACCAACAATGCTAATTTGGTATTGTCGTGCTAATCGATAAAATAATTTTGTGGTAGTCCGACCACCATCATCAGCCAGTCGATCCAACTGATTAAGTGCATAACCGATATTCCACATTTCCGGAAAAACAATTACATCAGCACCAGCCTTAGCCGCAATACTAGTTAGTTCTGCTACCCGTTGCTGGTTTTTATCAGGATCGGCAAATTGGATATTAAATTGTGCCAAAGCTACTTTAATCTTCATTTGCATTACCACCTCATCAAATAAAAAAAGATCCCATCCAACAAGGACGAGAGCTCCCGTTTTACCACCTTAATTTACTGTTACTTCGCAGTAACAGCCTTAACAAGTCATCAACTTAAAGTTATTAACGGAACTTAACCGTCACTGGCTTGCACCTGCTCACCAGTAAAACCATTAGTAGACCATCTTCCTTATCCCCAGTGGCTCCCTTCTCATCAACTGGAAGTTCTCTAAACACTGGGCAATAAGTACTCATCTACTAGTTATATTAAATATTGTTAATCTTATTCTAATATTTCTATTATTTTATGTCAAGGCCCTTAATAATGTAGGTTAAATAAACTAACAATTAGGTAAGTCATCCCACTAGCAATCACCGGTCCGGCAGCAACCCCCTTAAAGAGAACAACCCCAAGTCCACCTTGTAACGCCATTGCAATGGCCATTGCTCATTCAGTAACGGTATCCATTCCGGTACTGATGATCGGAATGTTTAACTTAATGTTATCTGCTAACTTCGTACTAAGATCAACCTCGTTTGGTAAAACGTGGCTTTCTGCAGGAATCAAAAGGACGTCATCAAACGTTAACCCTTTCTTGACAAACTTAGTATCCCAGTTTGACATGTGACTAGACACTCCTTTTTTGATTTTGATTAGCTATACTTTACTAGCAATTGTGACTAGCAATTGTGCCAAAAATCAACAAAAACAGTAAATCAATTGATATTTGCCTGCTTAATGTTCGGTATTCAGTGAAAATTACCGAATATTTTAGTTAAAAATAGCCATAATGCATAAGAAAAGGTTCGTTAGTTAAGTGGTTACATTTTAACCCTTACTCTAAAAATCCGTTTTTTTACGAT
>NZ_GG700754.1:86306-89320 GCF_000160855.1 Lactobacillus helveticus DSM 20075 = CGMCC 1.1877 | reverse complement strand
TGCCATCAACTGGAAGAATAAAAGAACAGCTCATGTCCAATCTCAGACACGAGCTGTTTGAAAAGTTATTCAAATTTTTCTATCAGTACTTCTTGACGAAGAGCCATAAAAAAGAACTGCTCTATCAAAAGCAGTTCTTCATAATATTAGACAAATTATTGTGGAACAACATTAGTCGCTTGAGGTCCTCGACTGCCTTGTTCAACATCGTAACTAACTTTTTGCCCTTCCTCAAGACTCTTAAAACCGTCAGTTTTAATTGCTGAAAAGTGTACGAATACATCTTTATTATCTGATGAACCAGTGATAAACCCAAAGCCCTTATCAGCATTAAACCATTTTACAGTACCAGTTTGCATATATATATCCTCCTAGAAATCAAACCAAAGTAACAAAATTAAATCAACATCTAAGAAAATAATAGATAGCAAAGATGAATGATACTTATAACTTCCGTATATGTCAATTTAACTAACTATAACACTTTAATTTGCTGTATGCAACCCTAAATAATTCAAGCGCACAGTTTTTCATATGACTATATGATGTCCAATCGGATAAGAAAATAATAGATAGCAAAGATGAATGATACTTATAACTTCCGTATATGTCAATTTAATTAACTATAACACTTTAATTCGCTGTATGCAACCCTAAATAATTCAAGCGCACAGTTTTTCATATGACTATAATGATGTCCAATCGGAGTTGCTCAGTGTGATAAATAATTGGGTAAGTTCCTCAAAAGAGTTACAGTTACTGGTGGATGACTATTTGTTAACGGTTAACTACAGGTCGGTAATTGAAAATGATCTTGTCAATTATACACAAGGCATTGAATCGTATTTTAGAAATGAACGTCTTACTTTGAGGGATAAAATAAACAAATTTATTGAGGAATTGCCTGAATCCTATAGAGAACTATTATCTGAACACGTTGGAAATACAGATGATTGGATTGGAAAGCTTGTAAGCACAAGGGTATTTCTAACACACGGAGATAGAGAAAATATGGCGGTATTTAATCCTTATAAGTTAGTGCAGATGACAAAAATATTCGGCTTTATGGTTAGAATCTTTATTTTACAAAAATTAGGGATAACCATTGATAAACCAAAGATACTTAATAAATTTAAGAATGTTTTAACTGCTCATTACTATTAAGTAACACGAACTTACTGTAAATTAAGTTTAATAAAGATCAGAATGTTTAAAATAGCACCCAGCCAAAATAGCTGAGTGCCGTACACCATAAAATTCACATATTAACTCTAATTACTTCACCATTTTTGAACGTGAACTCCATGTAGCGTTAAAAGATGGTGATTTTTCGTGATATAAAGAGGTGTAAAATAACAATAGAGATTAGTATTCATTCGATGAGGTGACGCACCATGCAAAAATACATTAAAGTGATAATAATGACTGTCGTGATTTTAGCCTTGATGGTTGGTGGGCAAGTTGCACCATTGGCCGTCGCTGATTAGCTAAACCTTTCGGAGAACGCCGCCATAATTACTATGACGATTACTTGCAGGAAGTTAAGGACATTGTGATGGGGAGGTATAAGTGATGGAAACTATACAACTAATAAAAGATATAACACTCAACGAACTCCAAGATAGAGTGAAATATATTTTAAGCTTTAAAAATAAGTTATAAATATTAGAGGAAAACGATATACAGCAAGGGGTTACTGTAGCTAGGGCATTACAAAGTTTTATTAATGCTGAGGATAAAGAAATAACCAAAACAAGGTACGACCGTTTGATGAAGAGCAACAATTATTTATCAAATTACAAGGGCTTTATTCTGGAGTTCCGACAATTTAACGGTCAAATTACTAAAAGAAATCTGCATAGTTTTATTTTTGAAATAACATCAGCTCATGAGTCAACAGTACTTAATGCATTATTTCCAAATGGAAATGTGCAGTTTAAGGATCTGTAATTCGCCACTAGTAATCACTGATGGTAAAATATGAATGTAGACAAAAAAGCGAGCCGCTTTAAAGGCGGTGGCTTAGTTACTTTTTATTATGCACAGAATGTGAAAATAAAGGTTAGTAATGCAACGATGAAAGTCGCAAATGCTAACGCTAGCATGAGTGTCTGGTAGACGCTCACGGGCCGTAATCCTTTCTGAAGAATAGCTCATTGGAACCACCTCATCTCGAGGGAACAGACACCGCCCATAAAACTTCTCGCAAAGGTGACTATGTCATAATTGGATGATTGCTTTGATATTTATAGTTCAGGTTTCCGCAAACGTTTGTCTACTAACCATTGTGGATCTTCTGTTACCACAGATGGCTATATAATTTTGATCTGCTAATCATCTACACAATCTAGATCTATTAGCATTTTTGAGTCGTGTAGATATATGTGCTACTATTTAGTAGACATTCCCTATTGCGACAGGGCGCAATTTGTACCTAATGTGCAATTGCCAGACACGGGTCACTGCATGTTGAAGCTGTAACTGTTCTTACAAAGAAGTAGAAAATGATTATTAAACCACTAATTTCTGAAGATGAAGCAAAAGAAACAAGTCGACTTTTTCAAAAATGTTGGCAAAATACATATAAAGATATATTGCCAGATGTATTTTTAGATAATATTCCTGAAAATGCATGGATTAAACGGTTGAATGAAAGTGGCCGTCACAATTTAATTTTTATTGATGATGACAATAAAATTCGTGCTGCGGTGAGCTATGGTCGCCCGCGTGATACTCGCATGCTAGGGTGCGGCGAATTAATGGCTTTATATGTTGAACCAGATTTCCAAGGTTTTAATATCGGAAAAACTTTGCTTAATGCTGCCGAAAATGAATTGAAAAAGATGGGTTACGGCAAGATCTATCTGTGGTGCATTGATGGAGATGAAAATGCACGACAATTTTTTGAACATTTTGGCTGGGTTAATAATGCTACCGAAAAGTTTGTGGAAATTGCTGGAAAAGAATACAAGTACTTGCTATATAGTCATAAATTATTAGTTTAATTATTTTAT
>NZ_GG700754.1:83618-84952 GCF_000160855.1 Lactobacillus helveticus DSM 20075 = CGMCC 1.1877 | reverse complement strand
TCAAAAGAATTTGCATGATTAAAAATTATTTGAGATGCAGTTATGTTCTAAATTGGACATAACTGCATTTTTTTGCAAAAAAGACTTGCGCTTTTATCTCACTTTAGTATAATAATATCTGTTCGGCTATGGAGGATTACCCAAGTGGCTTAAGGGGACGGTTTTGAAAACCGTTAGGCGGTTCTGCCGCGCGTGGGTTCAAATCCCACATCCTCCTCTGATTGGTCCATTGGAGCAGTGGTTTATCTCGCCTCCCTGTCACGGAGGAGATCGTGGGTTCAAATCCCACATGGACCGTTTATGGCGGAATTGGTGAAGGGGTTAACACACTGGTTTGTGGATCCAGCATACGTGGGTTCGAATCCCACATTCCGCCCCATAATGGAGGATTAGCTCAGCTGGGAGAGCATCTGCCTTACAAGCAGGAGGTCACAGGTTCGAGCCCTGTATCCTCCATATTTTTTTACTCTTATTATCGCTGATAATAGGAGTTTTTGTTTTTTAAAGGGAAAGTTGAATGAATAAAAAACAAATTACAATGGTTACGATTGCCCTGATGCTTGGGAATGTAATGTCAGGACTTGATGGAACAATTATTAATACTGCAATTCTGACAATTGTGGCAGCTTTGCATGGGATTCAGTTTATGGGCTGGATTGTGGCGATTTTCTTATTAGGGATGTCGATTTCGATCCCAATTTGGACTAAGATTGGTGAGAAAATCACTAATAAAAGGCCTTTGAAATTTCTCTAGTATTATTTGTGCTTGGAGCTGCTTTGCAGGGAATGGCACCAAATATCATCTTTTTCTTGTGTTCTAGATTCATTATGGAGATCGGCGCAGGTGGCATGGGATCTTTTCCTTACATTATTGCCGGTTACGTTTTTAAAAATATTAAAACTAGAACCAAGGTCCTTGGCTTTGACTGCTAGCTGGAATGGTGCTGCAATTTTAGGACCATTAGTTGGTGGTTGGCTGATCGATGCCTTTTCTTGGCACTGGGTCTTCTATATTAATATTCCAATTGGTTTGATAGCATTAATCATTTGCCTTATCTACTACAAGCCTGTTACATCAGAAAAAAATACCAGTCTTCGATATTCCTGGTGCTGGTTTGTTAGTTATTGGCTTGCTTTTATTCTTGATGGGTGTTCAATTAGTTGGCTTAACTGCTAATTGGATTGTGATTAGTTTGATTATCATCAGTCTAGTATTTATTGTTCTCTTCTTTATTCGAGAGAATCATGCAGCTAATCCAATCATCCCAGTATCTTTGTTTAAAAATAAAGATTTAGATGGTGACTTTCTTTTATTTGCCTTTACTTGGGGTGCA
>NZ_GG700754.1:65824-82350 GCF_000160855.1 Lactobacillus helveticus DSM 20075 = CGMCC 1.1877 | reverse complement strand
GAAGTGCCGGGGTAGTTCATCAAATTAATGACCTAGTTCAAACACAACAAGTCGTAGAAGATGGACTTGAAGTAGGCTATCGTCTAGTCGATACCGCGCAAGTGTACGGCAATGAACAAGCTGTGGGGGATGCAATTAGACACAGCAACATTCCTCGAGAGGATATTTTCGTCACTTCTAAAATCTGGGTCGATGATTACGGCTACGATGCAACGCTCAAGGCCTTTGACGAGACAATCAAAAAATTGCAGCTCGATTATCTTGATCTATATCTGATTCATAAGCCATATAACGATTATTATGGCACTTGGCGTGCAATGGAGCGTTTATACAAAGAAGGCCGCATGCGTCAGCAGCTTTTGGAACGAACGTCTAGCTGATTTAATCACCTTTAATGATGTGAAACCAGCGGTAAATCAAATTGAAACCAATGTCTGGAACCAAGAGTGGAAATCGCAGACGTATATGGAAAAAGAAGCCGTACAACCTGAAGCTTGGGCGCCATTTGCGGAAGGGCTGACCATATTTTTACCAATCCTGTTTTAGCAGAAATTGCAAATAAGCATGGCAAGACTACAGCCCAAGTGATGATTAGATGGTTCTTGCAAAGAAATTATGTCGTGATTCCAAAATCTGTTCATAAAAAGAGACTAGCAGAAAACTTCAATGTCTTTGACTTTAAGCTTGATGCTGAAGATATGGGCAAGATTAAGATACTGGATCAAGGGCACAGCGTTTTAGAGGATGAGATGGATCCAGAGATCGCAGAAAGCTTTAGATAAAAAAGAAAAGCAGTTAATTATCATCATGATAGATAACTGCTTTTTGTTTAGTATTATTTCAAATTACTGATAAATCTTACCGTCTTGTTTTTGCTTATTCTTTTCTTCAAGTGCCTTTTCACTAGCAGCCTTCTTAGGAAGAACCCAGTTCAAGATTATACCGATGATAGTTGAAAGAGCAACTGAAGTTAATTGGAAGTTGCCGAGTTGGAGGTAAGCACCACCAATACCGATAACCAAGATAACTGAGGCAATCAACATGTTGCGCTTTTCACCAAAGTCAACATTGTCGTCTACCAAGATCTTCAAACCGTTAGAAGCAATTGTACCAAAGAGCAAGAACGAAATTCCCCCGATTACTGGCATTGGAATTGATTCAATCAAGGCAGCAAGCTTACCAACAAAACTGAAGATGATGGCACAAACTGCGGCACCAGCAAGGACCCAAACTGAGTGAACCTTAGTCATGGCTAACACACCGATATTTTCACCGTAAGAAGTGGTAGGAGGACCACCGATGAAACCGGCAATAATTGTGGAAATACCGTCACCCATCATGGTTCTGTGCAAACCAGGATTCTTAAAGAAGTTACGCTTAGTCAATGAATTAAGCACCATAATGTGTCCCATGTGTTCCGTCATCGTAACGAAGGCAATCGGTGCCATGGCTAAAATTGCAGCTGGATACCATTTAAAGTGGTAGCTAATACCCATCACATCAAGTGAAGGAATAGAGAACCAAGCAGCTTTTTCAACTCCTGATAAGTCGACAATGCCTAAGAAGCAGGCTAAAACATAACCACAGATGATACCGAGCATGATTGAAACTAAACTAGTGAAGCCTTTGAAGCACATTTGGAAGACCAAGGTCATCACCAATGTGAAAATGGCAACACCGAAGTAAGTTAAATCATACTTTTGGTTGTTCATCATCGCATCGTTTGCGGCAGTAGTTGCAAGTGACAAACCGATAACAATGATAATTGGACCAACGACAATTGGTGGCAAGACCTTGTTAACCCAGCCAGAACCAACTTTAGCAATGATCAAAGCAACGATTACATAAACTAAACCAGAAGCAATCGCACCTTGAGCAACGGCAGGATAACCGTCAGCCTTCATCAAGGCTTGCATAGTAGCAACGAAGGCAAAACTTGAACCTAAGTATGCTGGAATCTTAAAGTGAGTCAAGATCATGTGGACTAAAGTACCAATCCCTGAAGAAAGCAAGGCGATACTTGGATTGATCCCAATCAAAATTGGTACTAATACAGTTGAACCGAACATGGCAAACATGTGCTGCAGGGACAAGAGCACGCCCTGACCAAACTCCGGTTTTTCGTAGACGTCTAAAATCGCATCCGGATTTCTAAAATTCTCTTTTTTACTCATTCATTCAAACTCCTATTTGTTAATTAGCTCAATGCTGTCTTTGTCATCGACTTCAGTCATTGAGACCTTAACTTCTTCATTCATTGCAGTAGGAATATTTTTACCAATGAAATCAGGTCTGATTGGTAATTCACGGTGACCGCGATCTACCAAAATAGCTAGATTAATTTTGGCAGGACGACCTTGATCCATTAATGCATCAAGAGCTGCTCTAATGGTTCTGCCTGTGAAAAGGACATCATCGACTAAAACTACATTTTTATCGGTAATGTCAAAATCTAACTGTTGATTATGAATCATTTTTTCTTTTTTAGACTCAGGTAAATCGTCACGATATTGCGAAACATCGATTGCTCCTACAGAAATTTCAACGTCTTCGAGCTTCTTTAAATTTGCAGCTATTCTTTGTGCTAAATAAAGGCCACGCGTTTTAATTCCAACTAGAACTAAATTCTTTGTTCCTTTATTGCGTTCGACAATTTCGTAGGTCATACGCATCAATGCTCGCTTCATGCCGATCGTATCGATAATTTCTTTTGCCATATAAATCCTTTCTAGATGACCAAAGGAAAAAGACCACCTGAACACGGAGTCAAAGATGGTCTTTCTGTTATTACTAGCACAAAAAAGCCTAGTTAATGCAGATTTCCTTCTTAGCCTCACGGGACTAACTTTAAAGGGCATCACTATTTTTTCTTATATTAAACTAGTAAAGCAATTTTTTGTCAAGATCATTAAAGTAAAATGATGAAAATCATTTTTATTTTGACAATTACTATATAAGTTAATAGTATGTGATTACGTATATTAAGGGAAGAGACGAGGATAGTTGGATGAATAAGAAACAGCTTTTCATGGTGACGCTTGCACTGCTGCTCGCTAATATTATGTCCGGGCTTGATGCAACGATTATTAATACTGCCATCCCAGCGATTGTATCTGATTTGCATGGTATTCAGTATATGGGCTGGATTGTGGCTTGCTTTTTATTGGGGATGTCAGTTTCAGTTCCTATTTGGGGTAAGCTAGGCGAGAGAATGGGTAATAAATTTGCCTTTGAGCTTTCATTGGCTTTGTTTATTTTAGGTTCCCTTCTTGAAGGAATTGCTCCAGATATCTATTTCTTTTTGATTGCTCGAATTTTAATGGGTGTCGGAGCCGGCGGTATGGGTTCACTGCCTTATGTTATCGTGGGCTATATTTATCCTAATATTAAAAGAAGAACTGTAATTTTGGGTTATATTGCTGCAAGTTTTAGTGCCGCTAGTATTGCAGGACCACTAGTTGGTGGTTGGATCGTTGATACCCTGTCTTGGCACTGGGTCTTTTATATCAATGTCCCATTAGGATTGATCGCAATTATCCTGAGTTTTGTTTATTATAAAGGTATTCGTAAGCCTAATAAAAATACGCAATTTGATAAGTTGGGTGCTTTCACTTTAATTGCAGGATTAACTTCATTCTTAATTGGTATACAACTGCTAGGAATGGTTAGTCTGCCAGTGGTTTTAGGCTTTATTATTCTCGGTATTTTGCTATTAGTAGTCTTTATTCGTGCAGAACGAAAAGCTAAAAGTCCAGTAGTGCCACTAAGTGTATTTACCAATAAGGCTTTAGTAGGAGACTTCTTGATTTTTGCCTTAGCTTGGGGTTCATATATTGCAGTCAATACATATTTGCCTATGTGGGCACAGGCAATTTTAGGTACATCGGCTTTGGTCGGTGGGATGACTTTAATTCCTAACTCGATTGTAGATATTGTTGGTTCTCAGACTGCACCATATTTCTTAAGACATGTAAATAACTATCGCTTGCTGATTGCGAATCTGACTATTATGGCAATCACTGCAGTTGGTTTGATCCTTGCTCCAATTAGTACGCCATATCAGATTTTAGCCTTGATTGCTGCTTTTTCTGGTTTTGGCGTTGGTTCAATCTTCGTCATCTTGCAAATTAAAGTACAGGTTGATGCTAGTGAAAAAGATATGGCTCCAGCCACCTCACTGAGTTTCTTGATTAGAATTCTTGCGCTGACCATTATGGCTGCTATTTATGGGGTAATCATGAACTTAGCATTAGGGCGCGGAATTGCTGGTCATCCAGGCATTACGATGACGATGATGAACAAGCTGATTGATGCCGAATCAGCTAAGAGCTTACCAGTTCAACTATTGCCTACAATGAGAAAGATTTTCTATGGCGGAATTAGAGAAATTATGATTGTTTCGTTAGTTTTATTGGTAGCCGCATATGTAGTTAATTATCTTTATAACCGCCATGAAGCAAAAATAATGGCAGAATAAAAAGCTTGAGGAAACTCAAGCTTTTATTTTTGTCTTAAATTGTTGATCACGTTGAATTTAAATAGAATCAGGTTGAAGACCACGATGATGGCGGTGACAATGAAAACCATACTATAGCTAGTTAAACCTGAAATAGTTGAACCTAATAGTGGTCCAAAAATGTTGCCGACATACATCGCGGACTGGTTCCAAGAAAAGATCCGGCCAGTAATTTTAGCTGGGGTATTTTTGGTAAGAAGAGTCTGAACTTGTGGGAACAGGCAGGCATCAGTGAAACCGACTAAGAAGCGTAAGATTCCAAGCTCCACAGTATTTTGAACAAACGCTGTTAAGAAGAATAGAATCGTAGCTCCGATAAAACCACCCACAATAATTTTGTGAGTTCCAATTCTGTCACCAAATGCACCAAACCTGGAGGCAGCAAGGAACGTTGCAATACCAGGGAGTGCTGCTATAACCCCTGAGATAAAGACAACGTTGCCGTGATTAGCCATTAATTGCTTAACGTACAAAGATACAATTGGGTTAATCGAATTATTTGCAGCTTGAATGATTAAGGTAGTAAGCAATAGTCCAAAAATCAGTTGCGGACTGCGTAATTCTTTGATAATACCACTGGCTTTGTCGAGCTTCTTTTCTGTCACTGGTTTAAAGTCCGTTTCGTGAACAAAGAAGAGTGATAAAAAGAATGAAATAAGTAATAATCCACCAGTGATAAAGAAAGTTACCCGATAAGAAAAAATTGATGCTAAAGCACCACCAATAAATGGTCCAAGTAAGTTACCAGCAGTAAAGCTTGATGCCATTGTTCCAAGAGCTTGACCAGATTTTTCTTTGGGAGTTTCTGTTGCAATCAATGCGTTAGAATTAGAGACAAATCCTGCAAATACCCCTTGCAGCATTCTTAAAATGAATAATTGGTAAACGTTAGTAACTAATCCCATGCAGCCAATAACGATTGCCATTCCTAAGGATGCTCGCAAGGTCATTGGTTTACGTCCTTTTTTGTCGGCAAGCTTGCCCCACCATGGTGAAATAAGTGCTGAAACTAGATAGGTTCCAGAATAGATAAAGCCAGACCAAAAGTTTAATTGTTGATGGCTAAATTTGCCTAGTGTGTCAATATATAGCGGCAAAAATGGCATGACTTCTGAAAAGGCAATACCTGCAATAAAGACCGCGATTGATAAAACAAATAAGTTCTTTTTCCAAATTGGTTTTTCTTTCATGCTATCATTCCTTACTAAACATATTAATTTTAGCAAAGATTTTTTAATATTTTTGAAAATAGACAAGATTAGCTTGGAACATTATGATTAAAGTTAATGTTATTCCTAATTGTTAAGGAGAAAATTATGCAAAAAGAACAAGAAATTCAAATGTTAAAGGAATTCTCTGATGCCAACAGTACCTCTGGCTTTGAGGAAGAATTCGTTAAGCTTTTTACTAGTTATGCAGAAAAGACCGCTAATATTGAGGTCGATGGGATGCTCAATGTTTATGCGTCTAAAAAAGAAAATAAGGGTGATCGTCCAGTCATTCAGCTTGATGCTCACTCTGATGCGGTAGGCTTTATCACTCAAGCCGTTCGTCCAAATGGATTAATCAAATTTGTTCCACTTGGCGGTTGGGTTAAGTATAATATTCCCGCTTTAAAGGTTAAAGTTAGAAACCGTGATGGCGAATATATTCCTGGTGTAGTTGCAACTAAGCCGCCTCACTTCATGACGGCTGCAGAACGCAACAATGTACCAGATGTTGTAGATATGTCAATCGATGTTGGTTCTTCAAGCAGAGAAGAAACTATTAAAGACTACAAGATCGATACGGGATGTCCAATTTTTGTCGATGTAAAATGCGAATACCATGAAAAATCAGGCCTTTTCTTTGGTAAAGACTTTGACGACCGCTTTGGTGCTGGTGCCATGATTGATGTGCTTGATAATTTGAAAGGCGAAGAGACCAATTTTGATGTGGTTGCGGCACTTTCCAGTCAAGAAGAAGTTGGACTTCGTGGTGCTTGCGTAACGGCTAGAAAAGTTAAGCCTGATCTTTGTTTAGTACTTGAAAGCTGTCCAGCTGATGATACCTTTACTCCAGATTGGCTGTCACAAACTGGTTTAAAGCGTGGTCCAATGCTTCGTGATATGGATACTACTTTTTTACCAAATCCTAAGTTTCAACAATATGCTTGTGATTTAGCTGATAAAAACAATATTCCATATACTCGTTCAGTTAGAACTGGTGGCGGTCAAGATGGTGCTGCAATCTACTATGAAAATGGTGCTCCAACAATTGTTATTGGTATTCCAGTTCGTTATGAACATTCGCCATATTGTTTCAGTAGCTATAAAGATTTCAAAGCATCAGTCGATTTAGCTACTGCAATTATTCGCGATATTACCCAGGAAAAATTAGATAGCTTTAAAAAGTTTTAATTAAAAGTTAAAAAAGCAGATTCTTACTTCATTTGGATCTACTTTTTTTGATATACTTATACATAATTTTGATTTTTTAAATTAATAATAGTGAGGTATAACGATTGATTACAGTATCCGACTTAAGTCTTAAATTTGGTGGCCGTACACTTTATGAAGATGTTAACTTAAAATTTACCCCAGGTAATTGTTACGGCGTTATTGGTGCGAACGGTGCCGGTAAATCTACTTTTCTTAAATTGCTTGAAGGTAAGCTTGAACCAACCACTGGTTCAATTAGCATTGATCCGAATGAAAGAATGTCTAGTCTTAACCAGGATCACTTTGCTTTTGAGGATTTCACCGTTATGGATACGGTTATTCAAGGACATAAAGAACTTTACCAAGTAATGAAGGAAAAAGATGCGCTCTATGCCAAGCCGGATTTTGGTGATGAGGATGGTGTTAAGGCAGCAGAACTTGAAAGCAAGTTTGCGGAACTGGATGGTTGGAATGCTGAAGCCAATGCTTCTAAGTTATTGCAATCGCTAGATATTCCTGAAAGTGAACACCAAATGCTGATGAAGGAATTGCCTGAATCAGAGAAGGTTAAGGTCCTTTTAGCTCAAGCTTTATTTGGCAATCCAGATATTCTTTTACTCGACGAACCGACTAACGGTCTTGATGTTCACACCGTTGAATGGTTAGAAAACTTTTTAGCTGATTATCCAAATATTGTGATCGTGGTTTCTCACGACCGTCACTTCTTAAATCAGGTATGTACCGAAATGTGTGACGTGGATCGTGGTAAGATTCAACTTTATGTTGGTAACTATGACTTCTGGTATGAATCAAGCAAGTTGGCTAATGAACTCGTTGCCAACCAAAATGCTAAGAAGGAAGAAAAGATTAAGCAGTTGCAAGAATTTATTGCACGCTTCTCAGCTAATGCATCTAAGTCTCGTCAGGCAACGTCTCGTAAGAAACAACTTGATAAAATTACTTTAGATGATATTAAGCCATCATCAAGAAAGTACCCATTTGTTAAGTTTGAAATGCATCGTGATCTTGGTAATGACTTAGTTAAGGTAGAGAATGTTTCATATTCAGTTGATGGTGAAAAGATTTTAGATAATGTTTCATTTATTGTTCGTCCAGGAGACAAGGTAGCCTTTTTATCCCGCAATGCTTTAGCAACCACTGCCTTGCTTGATATTATTGCTGGTAAGATTAAGCCAGACACTGGTACCGTTACCTGGGGACAAACCACAGCATTTAACTACATGTCTCGTGACTTAAATGCAAACTTTAATAATGATGATCTAACCATTTTGGATTGGTTAAGACAATATGCTACTAAGGAACAAGATGATAATACCTTCTTGCGTGGCTTTCTAGGTAGAATGCTTTTCAGTGGTGAAGAAATTGAAAAGAAGATTAAAGTCTTATCTGGTGGGGAAAAGGTGCGCTGTCAATTATCTCGCATGATGCTTGAACCAGCTAACGTATTAATCATGGATGATCCAACTAACCACTTGGATTTGGAATCAATTACCGCTTTAAATGATGCTTTGGTAGCATATCCTGGTTCAATCTTGTTTACTTCTCATGACCATGAATTTATTCAAACAATTGCCAACCATATTATCGAAGTTGGACCAAAGGGCATTGTCAGCAGACAAGATACTACTTATGATGAATTCTTGGATAAAGAGAGCATTCAAGATCAAGTTGAAAAAATATATTAAAATTAAGAGGATTCAGATGAAATGAATCCTTTTTTTGTGTTAAAAATACAAGTGAAAAGTAAAATAAAATTAAAAAAGTTGTCTTTATAAGAATGGCTCTTTGTTTATAATGTTAATATAATAATTATATTATATTGGGAATAGGGAAAGTTGTTAATGAAAGAGCAGATTATTTTTGAAGATTTTATTCAAGATCGTGAAGTAAGAATGTACGATAAGCATTTTTCTGATACAGATAATAAAGTAGAATATGATGTTTAGGTTCAGGTCTTTACGATGGATAACTTGCCATTTTCTTCTGTGACAGATAAGTTGGACAATATACCTTTTAATTATGATCATGCAGGTACAAAAGAAGTTGTAGTAAATAATGTCATAGGAGATTATTTTAATCCTGTCACTAAAAAATACGAAATATCCGATCATACTTTTGTTGTGGGGTACATTAAGGATAGTAATCTTGATCAAGATATCGCGATTGAGCAAATGCAACAAGCAGCTATGAACATAATTAATGAGTTGAATAAACGACAGATGCCTCCTCATATGGTTATGCCACATCTTTTAACAGATGTAGAAAAGGCTAAGCAAGTTGTAACTGATGATGATGTAAAAATTTCACAGTTGAGCAAAGAAACAGGAATTTCTGAAGAGATCTTATCTGATTACCGTGAAAATCCTGTCACTTTGAAGAAAGCCTCAAATTCTACGATTGAGCGGTTAATTACTAAATATTATGAAAAATATTTTAATCGGAATGAAATAGAAAAATTCAGATTCATGCTAATCAAGACTGTGATGGCTTATTTGAAAGAAAATAAGAAAGATGAAATTGATTATGATCCTGTTTATGAACTATATAAGTTGTGTCAACAAGCTGATTGGCATCGCTTAGCTCGAATGGAAGAAATTTGGCGAGCCTTTTATACTGTGGATAATCAACATTAAAGGAAGTAAAAAAATGCGTGTTAATGTATTGCAGCATGCACCAAATGAGGGACCAGGTTCGATTCAAGATTGGTGTCATGAGCATAATCATGAAATGTTTGTTTATTATCCAACAGATTTTGGTATTTTACCAACTATAGATGAAACTGACTTATTAGTGATTTTAGGAAGTCCTAATAGTCCAAATGATAAATTAGACTGGATTAAGAACGAACGAGTATTAATTAAGCAAATGCTGAAAGCTAACAAACCGATTTTAGGTATTTGTTTTGGCAGTCAGCAAAGTGCTAAGACATTAGGTTATGAAGTATTAGATGCACCAGCTAAAGAAGTAGGTTGGGCGCCAGTATATTTACAGGATCATACGATTGAAAATATTCCTAAAAAATTAACTGCACTTCATTGGCATCAACAAATGAGTGAAATCCCAGAAGATGCTAAATTATTGTTTTCAAGTGATTTAGTAAAGAATCAAGGATATTTACTGGGAAATAATGTAATTGGTCTGCAATTTCATTTTGAACCTAAAGAAGACAATGTGTGCGAGATTGCCATCAACGATGGCGCATATGCTTTAGAAAATAATGATTTGCATCAAACTCCGCAAGAAATTATTGCTCACGGCGTGCCCAAAGAGAATAAAGATGTGATGTTTGTCTTGTTAGATTACATTACCAAATAAAAAGAGATTAGCTATGTTTATGTAGCTAATCTCTTTTTTGATTTAATATTTCTCAGCTGTTTTAACGTTGAAACCTGGAATATTACCGAACCATTTCTTAAGCAACCGATTGTAAGTACCATCTTTTTCTAGTTTAGTTAATGCTAAATTGATCTGCTTGTCCATTTCGGTTTGGCCCTTATTGACTGCAATCCCGTATGGTTGATTGGTAAAGTTGCCACCGACTAATTTGTAACCAGAACTATCACGTAAAATACCAACTAAAATACCGTTATCAGTTACAAAAGCATCACCTTGACCAGCTTTTAAAGCGGTAAAAGCTTGACCGTAATCATCGAATTGTAGAATTTCTGCTTTTGGAGCGAACTTTTTAACTGCATCAGCGGCAGTCGTTCCTTTTACAACCAAAACCTTTTTATTGTTTAAGTCCTTAACATTCTTAATTTTGTTATTTTTAGCAACCATGATTGATTGCCCAGCAGGGAAGTAAGGCTTACTGAAGTCAACTTGTTTTTCACGTTCAGGTGTAATAGTCATTGCGGCAATTACTGCATCTACGTTTCTATTTTTTAATAATTGAATTTTGGTGTTTGCCGTTGTAGTAACAAAATTAGCCTTGGCATTTTTACCTAGCATTTCCTTGGTTAGTGCTTTAGCAAGATCGATTTCAAAACCGTTGATTTTTCCAGTTTTAATGTTCATTGAGCCAAACAGTGGGGTATCAGCCTTAACACCCCAATTAATAGTTTTGGTAGATTTTACTGTTTGATAAACATTTTGCTTTTTATTCTGTGAGCAAGCTGATAGTGTAAAAAGCGCTATTCCAATTAGTAAGGTTGAAAGAAAAAATCTCTTTTTCATGGTGTCACTCCCTAACCTTCTATACTAATTCTTCATTATACCAGTTTCTTCTAAAAAAATGAAAACTTATCTTCTTGCCGATAGTCCATATATGTACTAATATTATTAGTACGTATATGGACTAAATAAGTGGGTGAAACAATGAAAATAAGTGAATCAGAAAAATTAAATATGGCCATAGTCCATGGTAATAGAGCTTATCAACAGTGGGATCAAGACCATGAACTATCAGATTATTTATCGGTAATTTTGTATGAATTATTATTACGTAAAAAGTTAACGCAAAAACAGTTGATTGGATTAACTGATCTGCCCAAACAATCCATTAATAAGGGAATAAAGATATTGCATGATTCAGGTTATCTTGCTATGAGCGTTGATCCTCATGATAAGCGAGTGCGCTTTTGTGAGTTAACTGCTGCTGGAAATAAATATGCTAAGCAAAAGATGCAATCATTATTTAGATTGGAAGAGCAGACCGCTCAAAAACTTGGCTCTGAAAAGATGCAGCTTTTAACGGATTTATTAACAGAATGGAGCAATACTTTCTGGGATTTTTTAAATGAAGAAAGGAGCAAGGAATGCAAGCATTCAAAATCTTAGTACCACATTTTAAACATTATAAGAAAGATATTTTTGCAGCTTTAGTTGCAATTATTGTTTCAGCTTTTGCAACATTATATCAACCAAAATTATTAGAAAATATTCAGCGAGCAATTATGTTGGATCAAAAAGACATCGTTGTTCGTGATGGCGTTATTTTAGTTGTATTGGGAATCGTTGCCATTATTTCAGGTATTTTTAATGTGTATTATGCAGCTAGAGTTACCCAAGGCGTAACTAGTGACTTGCGTGAAGAAACTTATGCCAAGATTCAAAGTTTCTCTTTCGGCAATATTGAAAAATTCTCTGCAGGTTCACTGACTACGCGGTTGATCAACGACATGAATCAGATCATGAACATGTTGATGCAACTTTTTATGCAATTGCTCAGAATGACTATCTTAATTGTAGGATCTTTTATTTTTTGTATCGTGATTATTCCACGATTTTGGTGGGCAACTGTAGTAATGGTGATCTTGATCATCGGCTTCGGTATCTATGCTTTAAAACAAATGAACAGCTTGTTTGATAAATTTCAAAAGACGATGGATAAAATTTCTGGTCGTGCACAAGAAACTTTACAAGGCGTTCGTGTAGTGAAATCTTTCAACCAAGGTCCACAAGAAATTAAGGAATTTAATCAGACTTCAGATCGTTTGAATAACTATAACATCGTGATTGGTTATTGGTTTTCAACGATTATGCCGGCCTTTCAGCTTATTGCATATTTAGTGATTACGCTGGTAGTTTATCTGATTGGGCAAGGCATTGTGGCTCATCCTACTGATGTAGCAGTTGTTAGTCCATTTTTTAACTATATATTAACCCTGCTATGGACTATTATGATCGCCGGAATGACCATGATGCAATTCGCCAGAGGTAACATTTCCTTAGGTCGTATTAAAGAAATACTTGATACAGAGCCGGATGTTAAATTTAATGAAAATGCTCCAACTGATGTTTTGGGTGGCTCTGTTGAATTTGATCACGTGTCATTTACTTATCCTGATGGCGATGATGAAACCTTACCTGATGGCGATGATGAAACCTTAAAAGATATTTCATTTAAAATCAAACCAGGTCAAATGGTTGGTATCGTAGGTGCCACAGGCTCAGGTAAATCAACCTTGGCTCAGCTGATTGCTCGTCTTTATGATCCAAACAAAGGTGAAATCAAGATTGGTGGTCATAATTTAAAGGATGTTAATGAAACAGCCTTGCGTAAAACCGTGGCGTTCGTATTGCAACGTGCTATTCTGTTTTCAGGCACCATTGCTTCTAATTTGTGTCAGGGTAACTCTAGGGCAAAGCTGCATGAATTGCAGAGAGCAGCTAATATGGCACAAGCATCTGAATTTATTGAACGCTATAACGATTCATTTGATCATGAAGTAGAAGAGCGGTCATCCAATTTCTCAGGTGGTCAAAAGCAGCGTCTATCTATTGCACGTGGCTTGGTTGCTAAAACACCGATTTTAATTTTAGATGACTCTACTTCTGCACTTGATGCGGAATCTGAAAAGAAAGTTCAACAGGCGTTAGAACATGAATTGCCAGATACAACGACGTTTATTATTGCGCAAAAGATCGTGTCAGTTGTACATGCAGATATAATTTTAGTTTTAGACGATGGAAAACTGGTTGCACAAGGTACTCATGAAGAATTATTAAAAACTTCGCCAGTTTACCAAGAAATTTTCAAGACACAAAAAGGCAAGAGAGGAGGCAAATAATGAGTGATACAAGAAAAGCTATTCGCTATTTTATTAAGTATTTAAAGCCATATAAAAAGGGCATTGCTATTGTAATTATCTTATCTTTGCTATCAAGTGGTGCCCAGGTTATTGCTCCTACTTTTTTAGGTTGTGCTGTAACTGATTTGACGAAATATTTATCTGACTTAAAGAAAGGTACGGCTAGCTTAAACACCTTTTATAGTGCGTTATGGTCAATGCTGCTGTTTTACGTATTAAGTCAGGTGGCAATTTTTATTGCTTGGATGGTGATGTCCAAGTTTAATGCAGATTCAACTAACGATATGCGTGAAAATTTATTTGCTAAGTTTCAACGCATGTTAGTGCGCTACTTTGACACGCACCAAGATGGTAAGTTGCTTTCCTTATTTACTTCCGACTTGGATAATATTTTTAACGCAATGAACAACGCGATCTTTGAGATTATTTCTCAGGGAATAATGTTCATCGGTACGATTGTGATCATGTTTATGGTTAACCAGCAATTGGCATGGACGACAATTGCTACTACACCATTAATCTTGATTGTCAGTGTCTTAATTATGAAAAAAGCTCGCATTTATCTTGATAAGCAACAAGATGAGATCGGAGATTTGAACGGATATATTACTGAGCAGATCAATGGTGAAAAGATCGTTATTACTAATGACTTAAGAAAAGAATCTGTGGAAAATTTCAAGACCTACAACAACCGAGTTCGAAATGCTATGTTTAAAGGACAATTCTATTCAGGTATTCTTTTCCCATTAATGAACGGACTAAACTTGCTTAACTTAGCCATTGTAATTGCCATGGGTGCCTGGATGATTATTTCAGGTCAAGTTAGTCAAGCAATTGGTTTGGGCTTAATTGTAACTTTCGTTGAATATTCTCAAACTTATTTCCAACCATTAACTCAAATCACTTCTATTTACTCAATGATTCAATTGGCACTAACAGGTGCTAGAAGATTAGCAACGGTTGAAGAGCAAAAAGACGAAGATGCAGTGCCAAATGGCAAAAAAATCCATGGCTTACAAAAGGCTGTAAAGCTTGAGAACGTTCATTTTGGTTATGACGAAAACAAAGAAATTTTGCATGGAATTAATATTTCAGTAAATAAAGGTCAGTCCGTAGCTGTAGTTGGTCCAACTGGATCAGGTAAGACCACGATTATGAATCTGATTAATCGTTTTTATGATGTAAATTCCGGTAAGATTACATTTGATGGAACCGATGTGCGCGATATTCAGCTTGAATCATTGCGTAATAACGTTGGTATCGTGTTGCAGGATTCTGTTTTATTTACTGGCACGATTGCAGACAATATTCGCTACGGCAAGCCAAATGCTTCGATGGATGAAGTAATTAGTGCGGCAAAACAAGCTGATATTCATGAATTTATTGAAAGTTTGCCAGATGGTTATGAAACCCAGGTGAATGATGCCAGTTCTGTTTTCTCGACGGGACAAAAACAATTGATTTCAATAGCCAGAACTATTTTAACTAATCCAGATTTCTTGATTTTGGATGAGGCTACCTCAAATGTGGATACGGTAACTGAGGAAAAGATTCAAAAGGCGATGGATGCAGTAATTGCTGGTCGTACTAGTTTCGTAATTGCTCACCGATTAAAGACTATCTTGAATTCTGATAAGATTGTTGTTCTAAAGGACGGCAATGTAATTGAGTCTGGCAGCCATGAAGAATTATTAAAAGAAAAAGGTTTTTATTACAAACTTTATACTGATCAAATGGCATTCGATTAATGTGGTATGCTGTGATTAGTTAAATAAAAAAGTCACTAGGGGTGCTGAAAGGCTGAGACATACCCTTTGAACCTGAACAAGATAATACTTGCGTTAAGGAAAGTGCGATGAGATAGATTATTTTTGTGCTCCTACTGACTGTGATAGTTAGGAGTATTTTTTATGTTTACACGTTCATCAAAATGGAATGTTAAATCAATTATTTTAGTTACCCTGATCGGGATTATCATGGGAGTTCTCTACACCTATGGCTTTAATAATGTGTATAACTTAGTCAAACTTAGTTTTTTACCGACAGGATATGCACTAGTTGTGGATAATATTTTTACAGGTCTTTGGTACATGGCCGCACCTCTTGCAATGTATTTTGTTCCTACGCCAGGCTCAGGTACGATTGGTGAATTGTTAGCTGCAACAGTTGAGATGGCAATCGGTGGACAATGGGGTGCATTGACGATTTTTGAAGGTTTGGTTCAGGGGGCCGCAAATGAAGTTGGCTTTTTCCCTAAAAACGAACGTTATGAAAGATTTTCTTGGAAGAGTGTTTTAACTGGAGCTTTCTTTGCTAATTTAGGTGGTTTTATTCCTTCATACTTCTTATTTGGATGGAGTCATTATAGCGTAACTTTGCAAGTTGCAATGTTCATTACAAGTATGATTTCAGCTCTTCTTTTTGATGGGGTATTAGTAAAATTAATCACTAATTTGTTCGATAAAGCCTTAAAACCAATAACAAAATAAGTCTTATCTAAAACGTATATACTGAATTAATATAGTTTGAGCGCTAAAATGAATATGGATATATGTATACGTTTTCATAAAAAGAAGGATTTTTTTGACTCGACGAACAAGCGAAGAAAAGAAAGAAGAAGCGGAAGCGATAAAGAATTGGAATCCGCGCTATCGTAAAAATGTCATCATCTACTTATAGATTTATGGTATTTTAGGTGCAGTTACTGGTATCACCAATGACGCGGCACTTTCTTACTATAAAATTGTGGCACCACATTTAATTTCAGGACTTAATATTTTTAATGCCGCAACGGCGATCTTGATGTCTTTAATGATTGCGACAGTTCACAAATATGGTTATAGAAATATCTTGTTGGTTTTGCCACCACTGACGGCTGTTTTCATGGTTTTAACAACCTTAACCACTAACCAGCCAATAATTATGATATCTTTCGTCGTATCTTCTTCGGCAATCGGAGTTTATAATCAAACTTCTTTGCAAAAGTAAGGAAATTGCCTTGCTTTTTAATGAAAAATACTGTTAAATATATATATC
>NZ_GG700754.1:60626-65109 GCF_000160855.1 Lactobacillus helveticus DSM 20075 = CGMCC 1.1877 | reverse complement strand
AAATTAAAAGGCTATGAAAAAGACGAGTAAATAATCTATTCTTTATAGTGAGCTGATGGCAGTGCAAAATCAATAGACCCTGGATTATTGAAAAACACTTTTAGCAGCTCACCGAAATAACAATTCTTAAAGTAGGTTGAGACGTCTCCGGCACGTTACCACACCAGTGGGGCATGATTGTGCTCCATAAAGAGGTCTATATAATTAGACAATGTGGGTGGTACCGCGGAAAGAAGCCTTTCGTCCCTGCAATAGGAAGACGAAGGGCTTTTTCTGTATCTTCTAAAAGAAATTCATAATCTATACAAAATTCGTAAAAATAGCTAAGTTGGCTTAATTTGTTAAATGAAATTAGACTCTTTTTTGAAAAGCCGAATAAATATTATTAATTGGATTATGAACGATCGTTTTAGCTGGTGCAGGTATTTAGTTTTAACCATAAAAAAGGTAAAATAGTATTATTACATAACATAAAACGAAAGAAAGGGTAGAAACTATGGCAGCAATTATTGAATTTAAACATGTTGATAAATATTACGGAAAGCTTCATGCATTGAAAGATATAAACTTAAAAATTGATGAAGGCCAAGTGGTTTCAATTATTGGTCCATCAGGTTCTGGTAAGAGTACTTTAATTAGAACAATAAATGGACTTGAACCAATTAACAGCGGTCAATTGATTGTAACAGGTTATGACCTAGCTGATAAAAAGACTGATATCAACAAGATTCGCAAAAACGTAGGAATGGTATTCCAGCACTTCAATTTGTACAATAATCACACTGTACTTGAAAATGTAATGTTGGCACCTAAGATTGTACTTAAAAGACCTGACGATGAAAATCGTAAAGTAGCGATGGAATATTTGGAAAAAGTTGGGATGGCTGACAAGATTAATTCATACCCACGTCAATTATCAGGTGGTCAAAAGCAGCGTGTAGCTATTGCTCGATCACTTGCAATGCATCCTAAGGTAATTTTATTTGACGAACCAACTAGTGCCTTGGACCCAGAAATGATCGAAGATGTGCTTGACGTTATGAAGTATGTTGCAGAGCAAGGTATTACAATGGTTGTGATTACTCACGAAATGGGCTTTGCTAAAAAGGTAAGCAATCGTTTGATCTTCTTTGATAAGGGTCAAATTTTGGAAGATCGCAATCCAAAAGAATTCTTTGCACATCCTGGTACTGAACGTGCTCGTCAATTCTTGAGCAAGGTTATTTCTAAATACTAAGGTAACTATATATGAAAAAAGCAAAAAGATTCCTTTTAATTCCGCTATTGTTTTTTCTGTGTTTTGCATTAACAGCTTGCGGGAAAAGAAATAATCAAAATGTTTATCAAAAAGTAAAAGAGAGTAAGCACATAATTTGGGGCGTTAGAGCCGATACCAGATTATTTGGCTTAACTAATGTTAAAACTGGTAAAATCGAAGGTTTTGAAATCGATTTAGCTCATGCTTTAACTAAGCAAATGCTAGGTAAAGATGCTACGGCTAGTTTTGTGACGACAACAGCCAATACTAGAATTCCTTTGCTTAAGAATGGAAATATTGATGCGGTCTTAGCTACGATGACCATTACGCCAGAGCGTGCGAAACAAGTTGATTTTTCTAAGCCATACTTCCCAGCTGGTTCATCTTTGCTTGTTCCAGATAACAGCAAGATTAAGAACGTTAAGGATTTGAATGGTGAAACAGTTTTGGCTGTAAAGGGAACGACTGCCGTTAACGATGTGCACAAGTTTGAACCTAAGGCACGAGTTCTTCAATATGATGATTATGGTCAAGCAATGTCAGCTTTAAAGGCAAATCAAGGTGTAGCTTTGACTACGGATAATGGTTTGCTTGCCGGTATTGCACAAGAAAATCCAGGTTATAAATTAGTAGGTGGCGTTTATAATAATGCACCTTATGGTATAGCTGTGAATAAGGGACAAAAAGATATGGTTGATCATATTAATAAAGCCCTAGATCAGCTTAAAAAGAATGGTACGTATGACCGTTTAATTAAGAAATGGTTTGCAGGAATTCCTGGTTTTAGTCTTAAGGGGGTACTGAAATAATGTGGCAAATTATTACTAATAACTGGGGAAGTTTTTTAACAGGTTTTTGGAATACTATTTTATGTAGTATTATTGCCTTAATATTCAGTTTGATTCTTGGTGTGTTCTTCGCTTTGCTTGAAGTTGCACCAACTAAGTTTGGCAAGATAGTTGCTAAGGTTTATATTGCGATTTTTAGAAATATTCCGTTGCTAGTTATCGTAATGATCTTCTATTTGATTGTGCCACGCTATATTGTTAAGTTGTCAGGCTTTCAAGCAGGTACGATTGGCTTGACGCTTTACACTTCCGCATTTATCGCTGAAACAGTGCGTGCAGGTATCAGTTCAATTAGTACAGGACAAATGGAAGGTGCCCGTTCTAACGGGATGACTTATACGCAAGCAATGCGCTATGTCATTTTGCCACAAGCAATGAAGATCGTGATTCCACCACTTGGCAATCAGTTCGTAAACTTAGTTAAAAACTCTTCAGTTTTGGCCTTTGTAGCTGGTTTTGACTTAATGTATCAGGCACAATTGATTGCCTTTTCAACATTTAGAACAATCGATACTTATGTGGTTGTAGGTCTGTTTTACTTGATTTTGACATTGCCACTTAGCTACTACATGCGTCACTTAGAGAAAAAGTTAGCACAATAGAAAGGGGATAGAAAATGGAAACTTTTATTCATGCATATTCATGGGTTGATATCCGCTTCTTGTTGCAGGGACTTTGGGTAACGATCTATGTTTCATTGATTTCAATTGCACTTAGTTTTGTAGTTGGTCTGATTTTGGGGCTGATTCGTTATACGAAGATCAAATATGTTTCAGCAATCGTGGGCTTCATTATCGATATTATTCGTAACTTGCCACTTTTGCTGATCATCTTCTTTACTTACTTCGGATTGCCTCAACTAGGCATTGTAACGAATCCAACCACGGCTTCAATTGCGGCATTGGTAATCTTTGAAGGGGCAATGCTTGCGGAAATCGTTCGTTCAGGTATTGGCTCAGTTGATCCAGGACAAATGGAAGGCGCCCGTTCTAATGGGATGAGTTATGGTCAAGCAATGTATCATGTGGTAATGCCACAAGCTTTGAACCACATGATTCCAGCTCTTCTTGCCCAGTTCGTATCATTGGTTAAGGATACGTCACTTGCAACAATTATTGTTTTGCCAGAACTTTTATACAATGCACAAATTATCTACAGTCAAAATACGACTTACTTGATTCCAATGTATGTCATTATTGCGATCATGTACTTTGTTGTATGTTTCTGCTTATCAACAATTGCCAATTACTTGCAAAAGAAATACAACTAAAACTTTATTCATATATTAAAAACTAACTATGCTACTATGAGAGTAGAAGTTAGTTTTTTGTTTGGGTAAAAATTATGAATGTGAATGAACAATTAACAGGTCTGGAGCGAATTGAATTAACTAAAAAATCGTATGATGAATTACAATTGGGCGAAAGCATTGATATTGGCTCTCATCATATTGGAACTGTATGTCGCAATGTTCATGCAGAAGATGGCATGCATGCGTTTGTCATTAGCAACCCGCATGAAGTGACAATTTTATTTAAGGGCTCGTATGGCATAAAAAGAGGAAATCCGCAGACTTGGAGAGATGAATGGTTTAAAACTAATCTGCCAATTTTGCGGGCGATGCTATCACATGAAAGACGAGTCCCTAGCCGGTTAAAATCTGCCAGTAAATTATTAAATGAAACGATTAATCAGTTTAAGGGTACACAGATTTATTGATTAATTGCCGGAGAAAACACGGGATTTTAAGGCTCTTTGTCAAATCCTGTTGATAGAGAGTAAATGAATAGAATCAAGCGGCCATTAAAAGGCTGTTTGGTTCTTTTTCTTTAAACAAGTTTTCCTCTAAACGAATTCTGGTTAAAAGATTGATAAAGTTAGAATAGCCGAAGGCTGTTCGCTCAATTTGTTTGATTTTGCGATTGAAGCCTTCAAGGCAGCCATTGGAGTAAGTCAAAGCTGCTCCGTTGAGTACCGCTTTTAGATTATGTTTGAAGGTTAGCAGCGTTTTATGCATTAAAGCTTCAATGGAATCTTTGCTGGCAATTAATGATTCAATTTTCTGAGTATCGCCGTCTTCAATCGCCTTAATAAAGCTCTGCATCAGATTATATGAGTTTTCTAATGTAGTGTTGGCACCGATACCCTCCATCACTACTTGCACTTGAGTTAGGCAATCTTTATAATGCCAATTATAGCGAGGATGAATCTTTTCGAGTTCATCATACTTTTTTAAATATAGTTTCCAGGGAGATTTGAGCAGCTGATACTCTCTGGATTTCTTGTCAAAGGTCTTCATGGTTCGAACTCTTAATGAATTGAATGATCGAGTGAGCATCTGAATCATGTGGAAGCGATCAATGACAATCTGTGCATT
>NZ_GG700754.1:56115-59921 GCF_000160855.1 Lactobacillus helveticus DSM 20075 = CGMCC 1.1877 | reverse complement strand
GGCATCCCTCAAAACGAAGGATGTCTTTTTAATCTAATTAATTAACTTATTTTATTGCTTCCAAGCAGCATCAAGCTTACTCTTGCCAGTCTTAATATCATTAGTCCATGATTGGTGCTTAGCAGCCTTTGCCAAAATGTTTTGCATATTAACGTTAACTTGGTCATATGCAGTGATTGAATTCTTAGTTACAGGTAAGAAGTAAAGGTTCTTAGAAGTCTTAGCTAAGATAGCTGGAATCTTGCTGTCCTTTGCTTCTTGGTAAGCAGTGTCGTTCAAAGCGGCAGTGTTAACTGGCATGTAGCCGGTTTGCTTTGCCCAGTAAAGTTGTGATGACTTAGAAGTCAAGAATTTAATGTACTTGAATGCGGCAGCCTTTTGCATTGCGCTAGCCTTCTTAAACATGTAGATGTCAGTACCTTGTTGAACGTTCATTGAGCTTGGACGAGCAGCTACGCCATATGTGTAGCCCTTCTTCAAACCTTGCTTAAGGTATGCTTCGTTAGCAGTTGAACCGATGAACATTGCAACTTGACCATTGTTGAATGGAGTTGACATGTACTTTTGCGTACCAGCTTGCATGAAGTAACCAGCCTTAACACCATCTGCGTAGTAATTGATAACCTTGACAGAATCCTTAGCAGCGAAGTTCAAGTTCTTGTTGAAGTCCTTGCCGTAGGTTTCCTTCATTTGCATCATGTAGTAGTTGTTCAAAGCGTCAAAACCAGCACCGCGAACCTTGTGGTGACTTTCACGGTAGATCTTAGCTGATGCAGAAGCAAGTTCACTCATATTAGTTGGAACCTTAACGCCGTACTTATCAAGCAATGTCTTGTTGTAGAAAAGCACTTCTACAGACTTGTTAAATGGCACACCGTATTGTACGCCGTTGATGTTGGCACCGTCCCAAAGGGCCTTCTTGATGCCACTAGCCTTGTATGAATCCCAGCCGATTTCTTTATTATTAACGTATGGAGTTAAGTTAACAAGCATCTTATTCTTAGCGGCATTGTAAAGCCAGCCTGGATAAGCCAGTGTAATGGTTGGCAAATCTTTTGGTGATTGAAGTCCTGAAACAAGCTTGGCTTGCAAGTCGGAATAGTTACCACCTTGACTTTGCAATTTGATGTGAATGTTAGGATTTTTATTTTCAAAATCGCTAGTTAATTTCTTTAAAGTATTTTGAGAAGTACCAGTTAATGAGTACCAAAAGTTGATTGTTGTTTTCTTACTAATCTTGGTAGGAATCTTAGAAGAACTCTTAGAACTACTACTGTTATTTGAGCAAGCACTTAAACCAGCAACTGCTAAAACAGAAGCTCCAATTAGTGCCATTTTTTTGTAAAATTTCATTTTTTCCGCCTTTCGCTTTTTTACATTTCAAAAGGTAGTTTACCATAGATAAGCGTACTATTCATAGATAAAATATAAGATGAACAAAAAACGTTCATCAGGGCTGTCTTTGACTTATATACCGGGGTCAACCGGGGCTCGTCGCGCTCTTAGTTTTTAAACGAATGAATCGGTGCCGGGATTCTTCCGCCCCTTTGAACGAACTTCGCTGGACTATTGGTGTTTACCGGCATTACCGGCGCATAGCCGAATATGCCGCCGAAGTCAATTTGCTCTCCGACTTGCTTGCCCTTGGCCGGGATCACCCGCACCGCCGTTGTCTTATTATTAATCACACCAATAGCTGCTTCGTCCGCGATCATCCCACTGATTGTTTCAGCCGGCGTATCTCCCGGAACAGCCACCATGTCCAATCCCACCGAACAAACAGCAGTCATTGCTTCCAATTTTTCCAAATTCAAATTACCGTGCTCAACAGCTTTGATCATCCCACTGTCCTCTGACACGGGGATAAAGGCACCTGACAGCCCGCCAACATGTTCACAAGCCATCACGCCACCCTTCTTGACTGCATCATTCAATAATGCCAAAGCAGCCGTCGTTCCCGGGGCACCCACACTTTCCAAACCGATTTCTTCAAGAATTTCGGCGACCGAGTCCCCTTGACTTGGCGTTGGCGCCAGCGACAAATCAACGATTCCAAACGGCACGTTCAGCGCTTTAGCAGCCACATTACCGACAAACTGGCCCATTCGCGTGACTTTGAAGGCCGTTTTTTTGATCGTTTCGGAAACCGTGTCAATTGATTCCCCCTTGACCTGTTCGAGCGCCCGTTTAACAACGCCCGGACCACTAATCCCAACGTTAATGACTTTATCAGCTTCACCAACGCCATGAAAGGCGCCGGCCATGAACGGATTGTCTTCAACCGCGTTGGAAAAGATCACCAGACTCATACAGCTGACCGGATCGATTTCAGACAAATCTTTAACCACTTGGCCCATTTGTTTGACGGCATCCATGTTAATCCCGGCTCTTGTTGAACCCACATTAACCGAGCCACAAACCCGTTGTGTCTCACTCAGGGCTTCCGGCATCGAAGCAATCAATTTTCGATCACCTGATTGGTAGCCTTTTTGAACCAACGCGGAGAAGCCGCCGATCAAATCAACCCCCAGGGTTTCAGCAGCCTTTTCCATTGTCTGCGCATAGGCAACATAATTATCATCGTGACACGCGGCAGCAATCATTGAAATCGGGGTCACAGAAATCCGTTTATTCACAATGGGAATGCCATACTCTGATTCAATTCGATCAGCAACCTTCACCAAATCTTTGGCACTGGTCGTCAATTTATCATAAATCTTTTGCCGGGCCTTAACACCATCGCTATCGATACAGTCGAATAGCGAGATTCCCATTGTGATGGTTCGAATATCAAGTTTTTCTTCAGAAATCATCTGAATGGTCTCTAAAATTTGTTTGGTTTCCATTTTGGCGACCTCCTACTCCTACAGCTTTTGAATCGCGTCGAATAATTCTTGACGCTGAATATTAATCGATAGGCCGGTCTCATTTGCCAAATCCTGTAAGCCCTGTTTGACAACTTCAAACTGCACATCATCATCGTTCCATTCGCCCATGAGCATCATGGTAAAATCACCATGCATCAGCGTCTGGGAAATATCGGTAATGTTAACTTTCAAAGTTGCCAACCGTTGAGAAACTTTTGCCACAATGCCAATTTGGTCATGGCCAATCACTGTAATAACTGCTTTCATTGTTTGCATCCTTTCAAATTCCGTGAGTTTGGTTATCTATTATTAATTGCATTTATCATACCCGATATTAAGTCACTCGGCAATTTCTAATTCATCCTAGTAAGTGTCAATATTTTTGCGGTAGGCTATTAACCATTAGTCTGACCTTAATTTCTTAAATATTTATTTGATTTATTTTCTGATAAAATCGTTTAAATAGCTATGTCCTGCTGTTAAGCTTTCGATTGCTCCATGATGAATGCCTAGATGAGCTTCATGCGTTTTTCTTAGGCTGGCACGAACTGCACCTTTCAATTCTTCCCGGTCACCAATATCGAGCTGCCCACCTGCAAACTCACTGCTAAGCCAGTATTCCAGCTCATTGTTTTTAATGCAAGTCAGCACACGCAAAATACCCTCAGCGCCATTCTCTGACCCGTATTTTCCTTGTCCTTTAACGCGATAAGTATACTTGCGGTGATTGCTTTAATTACGGACAAATGACGCATTTTGAATGGCTTAATATCAACCCAGCGACGATGAAGATAGCTGCGCAGGCGCCTTAAATTCTCATGATTTTCTGGCGTATTCAGCTCATCAATCAGATTGCTTTCAATCGTGTCTAAAATCACGTCAGTCAAGTGGCGATCATACTTGAACTCAACTGCACTGATCAATTTGCCTTGCATGGCT
>NZ_GG700754.1:48516-55164 GCF_000160855.1 Lactobacillus helveticus DSM 20075 = CGMCC 1.1877 | reverse complement strand
CGTTCATAATTGACAGTGAAATATAATGATTCTAATTATTGAAAGTAAGTAAATATTTTTAGCAGGTGGAAAATATGGACAAAAATCCTTTAGTATATAAATATTCAATCGGTAAACGTAAGCCTTATGATTATGATTACGGCAATCGCCAGGGTAACCAAAATGCTGGTTGTCCCTTTTGCGATGTCGCACATTTAACTAATATCTATGAAAAAGATGGGGACAAGATTTGGCTAAAGAACAAATATCCAACTTTGCAGGATACTGACCAAACTATTTTGATTGAATCAAGCGATCATCAAGGCGATATTTCAACTTATACCCGTGAAGACAATCAAGAATTAATGAAGTTTGGATTGAAATGTTTTCAAAAAATGAATAATTCAGGACGCTACGAAAGCGTGCTCTGGTATAAAAACTTTGGTCCTAAATCCGATGGTTCTTTGACGCATCCCCACATGCAGATTGTTGGTCTCTACCATAAAGATGGCTATCGCGATATTGGCCTCGACAATTTCAAAGGCTTTGAAGTTGGACGATCAGGATCAGTAGAAATGAATCTTTCAGCTTATCCAGTTCAAGGCTATCAAGAGGTAAATATTTTAACTCAAGATAATACCAATTTAGAAACGTGGGCAGATTTAATCCAAAAAGGTGCGCAATATATGCGTTCCGTTTTGTCACACGGTGTGGATTCATACAACTTATTCTTTTATCCGATTAATGATTGCAAAGGCACTTGCTGCAAGATTATTCCTCGTTTTTATGCTTCACCATATTTTGTTGGCTATAAGATCTCACAAGTCGATGATTCCGATACTCTTAAATGGGAAGCAGAGCGACTTAAAGGCTTTGTCAATGGCGGTATTTTACATTAAAATGTCAAAAAAACATTCGTAGGATTGAATGCTTTTTTTGATATAATTGAAATGATTAAATACATTTCTAAGAAGGGATGCTCATGAAGAAGATTGTAGTTATTGGTTCAAGCAATGTAGATACTACATTGCACGTAAAGGACTTTCCAAAACCAGGTGAAACGATTAACGCCACAGAAATAACTTCTGCTGGTGGTGGTAAAGGTGCAAACCAAGCCATCGCCGCAGCTAAAAGTGGTGCGGAGACTTATTTTATTAATCGTGTCGGTGAAGACAGCGAAGGTGGTTATATCACCCATCAATTGAAGAGTTATGGTGTTGACACTACCTATGTTCAAACCACGATGGGAAGCAAGACTGGTCATGCTTATATTACATTAAAAGAAGCAGGACAAAATGATATTATTATCGATCATGGTGCTAACTATGAATTGACCGTTGAAGACATTCAGGCTGCTAGTGATTTGTTTAAAGATGTTGACTGTGTTATTGCCCAATTCGAAACGCCACTTGAAGTAACAATTGAGGCTTTCAAGTTAGCTAAAAAGGCAGGAAAAATCACAATTTTAAATCCTGCTCCTGCTATTGATAAGATTCCAAAAGAGTTGTTGCAATACACAGATATTATTACGCCAAATGAAACTGAAAGTGACAAAATTACGGGCATCCAAATAAAGGACAATTCAACTTTGGCAACGAATGCTGAAAAGTTGCATCTTCTTGGCGTTAAAAACGTAGTAATTACATACGGTGATAAAGGTGCATATATTTCATCTGCAGATATTGAAACCTTAGTTCCAGCTTATAAAGTTGAAGCAACTGATACCACTGGTGCAGGCGATACCTTTATTGGTTATTTAGCAAGCAACTTAAAGCCAGACTTATCTAATTTTGAAGCAGCTGCCAAGATTGCTAATCGTGCCTCATCAATTGCAGTTCAACGCTTGGGTGCTCAACCTTCAATTCCTACTGCCAAGGAAGTAGAAGAAGCCATGGAGGATAATGAATAATGGCTAAAACAGAACAAGATCGCTTGAAAAAAGAAGCCGCTGAAAAAGCAGCTAGCATGGTAAAATCTGGCATGATTTTAGGCGTGGGTACTGGTTCAACGGTCGCTTTCTTTATTGATGCTCTAGGCAAGCGCAAGGATAATGATGGCTTAAAGTTAAAGGCAATCGTTACTACCAGCAATAGAAGTAAAAAACAACTTGAAGGTCTAGGGTTTAAAGTTAGCGAATTAGCCGATGTTGATCAAGTTGATTTAACCGTTGATGGTTCTGACCGTGTTGCGGACAACTTAGACGGAATTAAAGGCGGCGGTGGTGCCCTAACCCTTGAAAAGAATGTTGCCATTAATTCTAAGAAGATTATCTGGATTGTGGATGAATCAAAACTTGTCCACAGATTAGGTGGATTTCCTTTACCAGTTGAAGTATTGCCAATTTCTTGTGAACAAAACTTTAAACGTTTTAAGCAAGAAGGATTGAAACCTCAATGGCGAATGGATAGCGATAAGCGCTACATTACTCACTACGGCAATTACATTATCGATTTGGCTGCCGATCCTGTTCCAGCACCACATGGTTTAGCCGATTATCTTGACCACACCGTTGGTGTAGTTGAACATGGCCTATTCCTTGATATGTGTGATGAAGTAATCATTGCCCATAGCGATGGCACAATTGAAGATAAAATTAAATAATAATTTTTAGCAAAAAATGGTTAAAGTTAACTATTTTTTATTTATAGAGGATTTTTAGGCATGAATAAAATTACTAAAAAGCAAAAGATGAGTTTTGCGGGATTGTTGATCGCCATAGGTATTGTGTATGGTGATATTGGAACAAGTCCATTATATGTAATGAAATCAATTGTGACTGAAAATGGCGGGATTGCCAACGTTAATCGAGAATTGATCGTTGGTTCAATCTCGTTAATTCTTTGGACAGTAACTTTGTTGACTACTGTTAAATATGTCATGATTGCTTTGAAGGCAACTAATCATGGCGAAGGAGGAATCTTCTCTCTTTATGCTTTAGTTAGAAAAAGAGCCCAATGGCTGGTCATCCCGGCTCTGATGGGTGGTGCAGCTCTGCTTGCCGATGGTACTTTGACACCAGCAGTGACCGTTACCACTTCGATTGAAGGGTTAAAGAATATGCGCTTTGGTGATGTGATTCCGGTTCCTTCTCAAGAAGTTGTAATTATGATTACTATCATCATTTTGGTAATTTTATTCTCAATTCAGAGGATGGGAACCAGCGTTATTGGTAAAGCATTTGGTCCAATTATGCTGGTATGGTTTACCTTTTTAGGAGTAGTTGGCATTGCTAACTTGAGCCATGACTGGAGTCTTTTGGAAGCGATTAATCCCATTCATGCTATTCGAATTTTGTTTAGTCCAGCTAATAAAGTCGGAATCCTAATTTTGGGTTCTGTCTTCTTGGCTACTACTGGTGCTGAAGCGTTATATTCGGATGTTGGACACGTAGGTAAAGCGAATATTATGGGCTCTTGGCCATATGTATTTGTTTGTCTTTCATTAAACTACCTAGGCCAAGGCGTTTGGATTTTGCATAATGCTAGCTATCATGCTGGTAATGGTGACTTCAATCCATTCTTTGAAGTTGTTCCTAGCAATTTGCGTCTTTTTGCCATTGCCTTGGCTACGATCGCAGCTATCATTGCTTCCCAGGCATTGATTACTGGATCGTTTACTTTGGTTGCTGAGGCCAGCAGTCTAAAGTTTTTACCAAGAATGAATATTATTTATCCTTCAACTGAAAAAGGACAAATTTATATTCCATCAATTAACAAAATGATCTGTGTGGTAACTGTAGCAATTGTGTTCTTATTCAGAACTTCACACCACATGGAAGCAGCATATGGTTTGGCAATTACTGTCACTATGTTGATGACTACAATATTATTGTTTGAATACTTGGGTAAAAAAGGCAAACCACTTTACTTACGCTTGATCTTTTTGATTGCATTTGCTTTTATTGAAGGGATGTTCTTAATCTCCAGTTTGACTAAATTCTTACACGGCGGTTACGTAACTGTTTTAATTGCTGGCTTTATCTTGGCAATCATGTATGTTTGGTTTTATGGAAATAAGATTCGTGATAAGCGTGAGGCTAAGAATGCTTACGTTCGTTTAGACGAATATACAGAAATGCTGACAGATTTAAGCCACTGCGAAGATTACCCCGTTTATGCCACTAATGTTGTTTATATGGCAAAGGTTAAGTATAATAAGTTCATTAAGCGTGAGGTGCTTTATTCAATTTTGGATAAAAGACCTAAACGTGCTAAAGCCTATTGGTTTGTTACTGTCAATGTAACAAACCAACCATATACCGCAGAATATGCAGTAAATACGTACGGTACTAAGAACGTAATCAACGTTCAGCTTTATCTAGGTTTTAGAAAGCAAACTAGCGTTAACGTCTACTTACGGCAAATTGTTCATGAATTGATTGCAGATGGTACTATTGAGGCTCAACCTCAAAGATTCACTACTATTCCTGGTAGAGATGTAGGTGACTTCTCCTTCGTCATTGTTAATGATGTAATTAGTCCATTAACTAAATTGACTGGTTATGAGAAGTTTATGGTCGAGGCTAGAGTCTGGCTGCAAAATCTATCTTCTAACCCAGCTTCTTGGTTTGGTTTAGAGTATGCAGATACTGTGGTAGAACGAGTACCATTGATCTTAGGCAAGCATCAAGAAAGCTATATTAAGCGAATTAAACCTAAGAAACAAACTAAAAAGTAAATGAAAAAAGTCTAGCCAAGCTAGGCTTTTTTATCTAGATTAGATCGAACCACTTTTTTTATTGGTTGGTTTTTTGTATCATTAAGGCAATGAATACGTTTAGAAGAGGTAAATTTCATGAACAAAAAACCTTTAATTATTAGTACAGATCCAGGAATTGACGATATTGCAGCAATGACAATCAGTTTTTTTGCTAAAGAGCTCGATGTTCGAATGATCGTTCCAACCTGGGGAAATGTCCAACTTGAATATACTTTGCAAAATACTTTGAATTTAGAAAAGTTTTTGCATACTAAGGTTCCTGTAGTGGTGGGTGCCAATCAACCATTAGTCGCACCAATGATTAGTGCCGCATCAGTACACGGCAAGATTGGCATTGCCGGCTTTGATTTTGAAGAAGCAGATCGCAGTTTGGTTAAGCCTGGTCTTGCCGCAACTGTCATGGCTGAAGAAATTAAGAATAGTCCTGAAAAAGTCACTTTGCTTGGCATTGGACCGTTGACTGACTATGCTTTGCTTTTTAAACAATATCCTGAAGTGAAGGAAAATATTGATCAAATCGTGATTATGGGTGGTAATATCGGCCGCGGCAATCATAGTCCACTTGCAGAATACAATATTGCAGGGGATCCTGAAGCTGCTCAAGTTGTTTTCCACAGCGGTTTGCCAATTAAAGTTGCCCCACTTGAAATCGGCAATAAGGCCCATTTAACTCAAGACCAAATGAGCAAGGTAAAAGAATGTGGTGAAGTCGGTAACATGCTTTACTCACTATTTTCACACATTCATGAGCCAGATGGTGATCCTCGTATTAAAATCTATGATCCAACAGCTGTGGGCATTTTGCTTCATCCAGAAATGTTTACCTTAAAAAAGGCTAATGTAGAGATTGAATTGCGTGGTCAATTTACATACGGTGCAAGTGTAATTAATTTTATGGATCAAGAGCATGCTAATGCAGAGATTGCGACAGATGTAGATTTAGTTCAATTTTCAAAATGGTTTATCGATAGTATTAAAAATTCTGATCAAGGAAGAGAATAATGGCAGATTACGTTTATCGGACAGTAATGCAGGATATTAAACAGAATATTTTAAATAATAAATATAATGGGATGCGAATTCCCGATGAGCGTAGTTTAGCTAAGCATTATGACGTTAGTCGTTCATCGATGAAGCGTGCACTAGAGTTATTGGCCTAGCAAGGAATTGTTTTTAAAAAGCGAGGCAGTGGCACGTTTATTAACCCGCTGTATTTAAAAAATCAGGCCATGTTTCGTTATGACGGCTCGAATTTGGGAATCACCGATAGTTTTAAGGTGCCTGGTAAAAAGCAGCAAATAAAGCTGTTAGATTTTCAAGTGATTAAGGCTACTAAGGAAATTGCGGAAGACTTATTTTTAAATGAAAATGCTTTTGTTTATGAATTCAAGCGCCTGCGTTTACTCGATGAACAGCCATTTTTGATTGAAACAGGTTATTTGCCGATCAAAATTATGCCGGAATTAAAGCCTGAAACTTTGCAGAAGTTTTTGTTTAATTATTTAGAGGATGGACAAAGCAAGACCGTAACTAAGGCGTTTTTGAATATTACAGTTGAACCTTCGAATGCTGAAGATCAAAAGCAGATGCATTTAAAGGAAAATGAACCAGTCGGCGTTATGGAGGGTATTTTCTTTTTAGATGATGGAACGCCGTTTGAAGTGTAAAATATGCGGGTTCATTATCATTACATGAATTTCAATACTTTTGTTAATTTAGGTAAGTAAAAAGCTGAGTAGTTTTTACTCAACTTTTTTTATTTAGGGTTTTAGTAATTTTTATGATTATAAGAAAAGGTAAAATGAAAAATAAATCTATCGGTGCAGAACTTAAGAGATTACGAAAGTCATTGGGATTGATGCAAGCAGAAATGACTTTAGATGGAAAGATCATATCAGTAGGGCAGTATTCTAAAGTGGAAAATGGAATCCATGAGATAGGGGTTGATAC
>NZ_GG700754.1:45818-47132 GCF_000160855.1 Lactobacillus helveticus DSM 20075 = CGMCC 1.1877 | reverse complement strand
TACTCTTGATGGGAAGATTGTTATGCTAGGGACAGATTATGAAAGTTGTACATCACTTCATTTAGCTGATTCTACAATTGGTCGACCAAGTTTAACAGAAAAGGCGCCAATTAAAGATAAGAATGGTGAAGTGAAATGGATTACTTTTAAAGATGTTGATGATTTGGATAAATATGATGACTTTAATGATTTTGGTACTTATTTTGAAGAAAAACATTCCGATTTAATAGTTAAAGTACCGATCTTAAAGGGATATATTCGAATTATTCCAGTAAAGCCTCTAGTTGATGAAGCTAGAAGATATTATACCAAAAAGGATAAGGAAACGGCTGATAAGGTTGATTGATAATATGGGACCAGAAGATTGGGTAAAAGAAAAAGCTGAATTGTTTCCAGCTTTATTTTTCGTTTTACTTATTCAAATAGCTATCTAAGATTTGCAAAACACCATCATCATTATTGCTTGGTGCCTCATATTTGGCTACTTTCTTTAATTCTGGTTCACCATTGGCCATTGCATAACTGTAGCCAGCTAACTCTAGCATTTCTTTATCATTCATTCCATCGCCGAAGGCAATCAGTTTACTTGGCTTAGCATCGAAGTAGCGTAAGAAGTATTCGATAGCGCTGCCTTTGTTGACGCTATATGGCACGATATCTAATAGACCGAATCCACTTGAAGTACAGTGAATCTTCTCGGCGTGGTGCTTGTTGAATTCTTGCTCAAGTTCTTTAGAGAAATCCTTACGATAACTTAAAGTGATTTTAGTGATCCGATTATGAGGACTAATAGCAGCTATTAAGTCACTAACTTCTACACGATCAGGGTAGTAGAAGTTCATGGTTTGCTTAAAGTTAGGGGATGCATCCACTGTAGTGTATGAATCTTCTACACCGGTAACAATCATAGAACTTTCTGGATAATGTTCTTGGATGAAACGAATTAAATCAAGCGTTGTCCTATGAGTAAGAAGATGAGTGCTGATAATCTGTTCATCTTGAATTAAAAGCGAACCATTATCAGCAATCATATCAATTCTATCTAAAAAGCCGGTAAAGTCACGTCTTAGTCGTGGATAAGGACGACCACTTGAAACAATAAAATGTCCACCATCGGCACGTAATTTAGTTAACACACGATCAAATCTTTTATGATCGAAAGTTTGATCATCACGCATGAATGTACCATCGATGTCAACGGCGACTACTTTGAAAGGTAATTTACTCATTAATTTTGCCCTCTCTAAATTCTATACTACTTCAAGTATAGCAGATGGTTATCAATTATTTGAAAGATAAAGTTTGATACTAAGA
>NZ_GG700754.1:33865-44173 GCF_000160855.1 Lactobacillus helveticus DSM 20075 = CGMCC 1.1877 | reverse complement strand
GATTACTGAAAGGAAATATATATGTCAGTTCTGGAGATAAAGGATTTACACGTTGAGGTCAAAGATGATGAAAAGAAAAAGATGAAGGAAATCCTGAAGGGAGTCAATTTAACCCTTAAAACTGGAGAAATTCATGCCATTATGGGTCCTAATGGTACAGGTAAGTCGACGTTGTCTGAGACTATTATGGGAAATCCACATTATCACGTAACTCAAGGTGATATTTTGTTAAATGGTGAAAGTATCTTAAGTATGCCAGTTGATGAGCGTGCTCGTAAAGGACTTTTTTTAGCAATGCAATATCCTGCCGAAGTTCCTGGTGTTACTAATGCGGAATTTTTAAGAACTACGATTAATGTACGCCGTCCTAAAAATGATCCAATGCCAATAACTGAATTCTTGAAAGAATTGGATAAGAATCTAGATCTGCTTGATATGAATGAAGCAATGACTGAACGTTACTTAAATGAAGGCTTCTCAGGTGGTGAAAAGAAGAGAAATGAAATTTTACAATTATTGATGATTAAGCCACAATTTGCCATCCTGGATGAAATTGACTCAGGGCTTGATATTGATGCTCTTAAGGTAGTGGCTCGTGGTGTAAATGCAATGCGTGGTGACAACTTCGGTTCATTAATTATTACTCACTATCAAAGATTGCTTAATTACATTGTACCCGATGTAGTTCATGTTATGATGGGTGGCCGTGTTGTCAAAGATGGTGGCCCTGAACTGGCTAAACGTCTTGAAAATGAAGGCTATGCTGGCCTGCGCGACGAATTAGGTCTTCATATCAAATTAGTTGATGAAGATTAGGAGGCTATCTCATGGATGAGAAGGCACAATTAATTAAATTAAGTGAGGAAAATCATGAACCGTCCTGGCTTACTAAAAGAAGAGAAAAGGCTCAAGAACAAATTTCTCAATTAGCTATGCCAAAGATGGAACACTTTCATCCTGGTGATGTAGATTTTGCAAACAAATCTGAAACTATATGCACCAATGATGCAAGTAGTGAAAATGTTACAGAAGATTTTGAAACTAATCTAATTCAGTTTGGTACTGATACTATTCAAACTAACTTATCACCAGAGATGGCTAATAAAGGTGTAGTATTAGTTGATCTATTTGAGGCGTTTCGTGATTTGCCTGATTTTATGCGTAAATATTTCATGACCGAAGTAATTAAAGGTGATGAAAATAAATTAAATGCGGAACATTTAGCTTATTTAAACAGCGGAATTTTGCTTTACATTCCTAAAAATGTTGTTTTAGATGATCCAATTGAAGTTAAGCTAATTCAAGACAGTACTAAAAAATTGAATTGGTACCAACATTTGTTGATCGTGGCAGATAGTAATAGTAGTTGTCGTTTTTTGCAACACTTAACTACAGTTGGCGAAGAAAGCAATATTGCGAATATGATGGTGGAAATCATTGCTAAACCAGGCAGTCATGTTGAATTTTCATCAGTAGAAGAATTAAGCAAGAAAACCACTTTTTACTTTGATCGTCATGCCAATATTGAAAAAGATGCGCATGTTGAATGGGCTGTTGGATTGATGAACTCTTGTGATACCTTGGGCGAAATTGATTCAGAGCTAGTTGGCGAAGGTAGTTATGCTAACTCACAATTGGTTTCAGTTACTAGTGATAAGCAAAAGTACTTTATCAATAATCGCGTTACGAATCGTGGCCCTCATTCAACGGGTTTAATTAATCAGCGTGGGGTTCTGTTAGATCAATCCAAGCTGATCTTTAACGGGATTGGTCAAATTGTTCATGGAGCTCATGGCTCTAAAGCTGATCAACAGAATAGAGTATTGATGATGTCACCAGATGCTCGTGGGGATGCAAACCCCTTACTGTTAATTGATGAAAACGATGTTATTGCTGCTCACGCTGCAAGTGTGGGACCAGTTGATCCTGTTCAAATGAATTATTTGATGAGTCGTGGTATTCCTTATGATCAAGCACAGAGATTAGTTATTAGAGGCTTTTTGGGTGCAGTGTTGGATGCAGTTCCAGATAAAGATGTCCGGCAAAAGATGATTGATATTCTAGAAAGAAAATTGATTAATGGACAAAAATATCAAGCAAATTAGGGATAATTTTCCTATATTAAAACGCAAAATCAATGATAGTCCCTTAATTTATTTAGATAATGCTGCTACAGCGCAGATACCTGTGTCAGTTAGTAAAAAAATGATGCATTTTGACGAAACTTATCGGGCCAATGTTCATCGTGGCGTCCATACTTTAGGGATGTGGGCTACTAAGTATTACGAAAGCGTGCGCGAGAAAGTTAAAGATTTCATTCATGCTAAAAGTGAGCGTGAAATAGTATTTACTAGTGGTTGCACTGATAGCTTGAATTTAGTAGCTAATACCTATGGTGAGCAGAATATTCAGGCTGGGGATGAAATCGTGGTTTCCATCATGGAACATCACAGCAATTTACTTCCTTGGCAACAGTTAGCGATGCGTAAGCATGCTAAGCTTAAGTTCATTGAATTAGATCAGGAACAAAAGCTTGATTTAGCAGATGCTAAGAAGAAGATCACGCCTAAAACAAAAATTATAGCAGTTGCCCAAGTTAGCAACGTATTAGGATGCATTAATCCAATTAAAGAATTGGCTCAGCTAGCTCATCAAAATAATGCAGTTATTGTCGTGGATGGCGCGCAGGCTATCGGTCATTTTGATGTTAATGTGCAAGAACTAGAAGCTGATTTTTATGCTTTTTCTGGACATAAAATGTTTGGCCCAGATGGCATCGGAGTTTTATATGGGAGAAAAAAGTTATTAGAGAAGATGCCACCATATCGTTTAGGCGGTGAAATGATTGCTAATGTAACACGTGAGGGTGCTACGTGGGCTCCTGTTCCTCAAAAATTTGAAGCTGGCACGCCAAACATTGAAGGGGCAATTGGCCTAGAAGGCGCAATTGATTTTATTGAACATGTTGGTTTAGATAAGCTGCGGCAATATGAGCAAGATTTAATTGATTATGTATTTCCAAAAATACAAAAAATAGCAGGATTGACGTTTTATGGCCCTCAAAATATCAGTGAACGCAGCAGCGTAATTTCCTTTAATATGCAAGGTATTCATCCTCATGATTTGGCTACAGCACTAGATCTAGAAGGAATTGAAGTGCGAGCTGGTCATCATTGCGCACAGCCTCTAATGGAAACTCTAGGAGTTGAAAGTACTGTGAGAGCTAGTTTTGCGATTTACAATACTCAAGAAGAAGCGGATAAGTTCTTGAGCGCATTAGTAGTAATAAAGGAGTTCTTCCAAAATGAGCTTAGATAGGCTTAAATCTTTATACCGTGAAGTAATTTTAGAAAATGCAAACAATCCACAGAATCATGGCAGTCTTGCTGATGCTGATTATCAAACAACAGTGTATAACTCTAGCTGTGGAGATAAATTGAATTTATTTCTTAATTTGAATGATCAAAATGAGATTTCCGCGATCAAATTTAATGGCGAAGGTTGTACAATTAGTCAAGCTTCTGCGAGTTTAATGACTCAGGTTGTTAAAGGAAAGAATAAAGATGAGGCAATAGAAATTGCTAAGATTTTTTCCAAGATGGCAATGGGCAAAGATTGTAGCAAGGATGAGATTGCCAAACTGGGGGATGCACAAATAATGACCAATATTATGATGTTTCCAGCTAGAATCAAGTGTGCAACTTTAGCCTGGTGGGCACTTGAGCGGATTTTGTTAGGCAAAGACGAGGACGAAGAAAATGACTAAGGTAGAAGACATTGTAAAAGATGAAGATTATCAATATGGGTTTCACGATAATGTGAAACCAAAGTTCTCAACTGGACGTGGTTTAAACGAAAAAGTTGTTAGAAAAATTTCTGCAGAAAAGCATGAACCACAATGGATGTTGGATTATCGTTTAAAGTCATTCAAGATCTACCAAAAAATGGCAATGCCTAATTTTGGACCAGATTTATCAGGTCTTGATCTGAAGGATATGCTTTACTATCAAAAAATGACGGATAAAAAATACCGTGATTGGAAAGACGTACCTGAAGATATCAAAGAAACTTTTGAGCGCCTGGGTGTGCCGCAAGCTGAAAGAAAGTACTTGGCTGGTTCAGCTGCTCAGTATGAGTCAGAGATGGTTTATCACAACATGAAGAAACAATTCGATAAGCTAGGCATTGTCTTTATGGATACTGATAGCGCCTTGCAACAATATCCAGAATTGTTTAAAAAGTATTTTGGTAAATTAGTAAAACCAACTTCTAACAAGTTTGCCGCATTAAATGGCGCTGTATGGTCTGGTGGTACATTTATTTACGTGCCTAAAGGCGTTAAGGTACCAACTCCTGTTCAAGCTTACTTTAGATTGAATGCTGAAAATTCTGGTCAGTTTGAAAGAACTTTAATCATCGTGGATAAGGGCGCGCACCTTGATTATGTTGAAGGATGTACTGCTCCACAGTATTCATCTGGTTCATTGCACGCTGCGGTAGTTGAAGTCAATGTGTTGAGTGATGCATATTGTCGTTACACTACTATTCAAAACTGGTCAGATAATGTTTATAGTTTGGAAACCAAGCGAGCTGTAGCTGGTGCGCATGCCACGATGGAATGGGTAGACGGCAATTTAGGTGCGAAAGTTACTATGAAGTATCCTAGTGTTTATTTGAATGGTGAGGGTGCACGCGGAACGATGCTTTCAATTGCGGTTGCACATCACGGCATTCATCAAGATTCTGGGGCAGGGATGTTTCATAATGCACCTAATACCTCTAGTTCAATCGTTTCCAAGTCAATTGCCAAAGGTGGAGGTTCAACCGATTATCGTGGTAGCGTCAAGTTTGCTAAAAATTCAGACGGTTCTAAAGCTCACGTTGAATGCGACACGATTATTATGGATGATCAATCATCTTCAGATACAATTCCAACTAATGAAATTAACAACGCTCATGTAGCGATGGAACATGAAGCTACGGTATCCAAGGTTTCTGATGAGGAACTATATTATCTTGAAAGCCGTGGTATTCCTGAAAGGAAAGCTACCGAAATGATCATTATGGGATTCGTAGAACCATTCACTAAACAATTGTCAATGGAATATGCTGTGGAGCTTAACCGATTGATTAGTTTCCAAATGGAAGGAGCCATTGGCTAATGGATGTTAGCAAATTAAACGAAAAAGAAAAAGCTGTTTATGATGCTTTGGCGAAAGTGATTGATCCAGAATTAGGCGTATCGCTCATTGACTTAGGTTTGATCTATAAAATTGATGTAGATGATCAAGGAGTCTGCAAGATTAATTGGACTTTAACTACTATGGGGTGTCCAATTACCAATGTCTTGACTGGATCAATTTATGAAGCAGCGATGTCGATTGATGGAATAAAGAAGTGTGAAACAAAATTGGTCTATTATCCACAATGGACACCAGATAAGATGAGCAGAGAAGCACGAATGCTTCTTGGAATCCATCTTTAGGATAAAGAAAGTCGTTACTCTAATCGGATTAGGGTAACGACTTTTTTGGATTCATTTTTTTGATCTAGAGCATGTCTAGATTTTACCTAAATATTAGCAAATTGCTTTTCTGAATCAATAGGACTCAGATAAACATAAGAAAGATTTACATATTTTGTCAATTCAGTTAATTTTCGCATTAAATCTTCTTGCTCAGGAGTTAGATGCAAGTGATTTAACGCTACAGTAGCTTCAATGTACATTACTAATTTGCTGGTATATTCCATAGGATGATCATTGTTATCAAATTTATTCATGACCAAACCAATAGCATCACGAATAGGACGATAGCGACCAATGTTCATTTCATTGTAGATATCACTGGAAAAACTGTTGTAAAACTTTTTAAGTTCCTGATAAACTTTTTTATTATCAGAAGTGGCATGTTTGTTATGAGTAAATAGGCTGAACATAATAATTACTCCTTTAAGATAGGTATAATCTGTGTTTTAGAATCAAAAAGAGATCTTTGTTCCTCCGTTAAGGACGTGTCCGTAATTAGGACATCAACTTTATTTAACAGAGCGGACATATATGGAGAAGACGAAATATTAGTAAATTTAAATTTCTCAGCTACTAAAACAACTTGGTTGGCACGAGCAATTGCCGTACGTACAATTTCCGCGTCTTCCATTCTAGGGGTGTAGACGCCATCAGCTCTTATTTTGGAAGCCCCAATGAATGCTGTATTGAAATGAATCTTGCGAATCGTTTCCAGAGCTGCTTCCGAATAGATGTAGCGTTTGATTAAGCCACCTAGCAGTCGAACGGATGGAATTTCGCTGGTTAACATGCTTAATGCATTGTCGATTGAGTTAGTTACTACTTGTAAATCCATTCCGTTAAGCAAAGGACAGAGTTGTTTTAAAATAGTTGAAGAACCGATGAAATCGCATTGACCGGGATGGACGAATCTTTTTGCCATCTTGGCCATTTTCAGTTTAATGGGCGACTGAATTTGATTTCTGGCTAAAAAATCAGGTACGCTATTTTGATCAATTTCCATCAATCCACCATGAATGCGGATTGCTTGGCCAGTTGAAGTTAAGTGAATCACATTTCGTCGAGCGGTATCAAAGGAAATTTGAAAATGCTCGGCAAGCTTTCTGGTTGAAAGCTGGTGCTTTTCTTTTAATAGTTTTTTGATTTGAATTAGTCGTTCTTCTTGAGTCATCTTTCGCTCTCCATCAATTAATCTAACATGTCAGTCTGCTGCTGTAATTATTTGATCTTGCTTGTTTATCTGTACTTATCAGTATTTGCTCAAGCAAACACTTATATTAAAAAGCGAAAATAGCGTAACTACAAGAATAAGACGATGCGGTTGTAAATCTTAAGACTTATTTAAATTGGTAGTATCCAATTGCAAAAATGATTGAATTTGACAAGAAGATTGGTATGATAGAATTATAAATAATACAATATAAAAGAGCTGACTTAGAGCGCATAAGGAGAAAAATAAATGCCAGTTGATTACGATTCTAAAGACTATTTAAAGAGCGTTGATGCTTATTGGCGCGCAGCCAACTACTTATCAGTTGGTCAGTTGTTCTTAATGAAAAACCCACTTTTGAGACACAAATTAGTTGCGGAAGATGTTAAACCCAAGCCAATTGGTCACTGGGGCACGATTGCACCACAAAACTTCATTTATGCCCACTTGAACCGGGTACTTAAGAAATATGATTTGAATATGTTTTACATTGAAGGTTCTGGTCATGGCGGTCAGGTAATGGTTTCTAATTCATACCTTGATGGTTCATACACTGAACGTTATCCAGAAATCACTCAAGATGAAAAGGGTATGGCTAAGTTGTTCAAGCGTTTCAGTTTCCCAGGTGGTGTTGCTTCACACGCTGCTCCTGAAACTCCAGGTTCAATCCACGAAGGTGGGGAATTAGGTTATGCATTGTCTCACGGTGTAGGTGCAATTTTGGATAATCCAGATGTTATTGCCACAGTTGAAATTGGTGACGGTGAAGCCGAAACTGGTCCGCTTGCTGCATCTTGGTTTAGTGACAAGTTTATTAACCCAATTAAAGATGGTGCAGTATTGCCAATCTTGCAAATCAACGGCTTCAAGATTTCCAACCCAACGATCGTTTCCAGAATGAGCGATCAAGAATTGACTGAATACTTCCGCGGTATGGGTTGGGACCCACACTTCGTTTCAGTCTTTAAGGGCAGCCGTTTCGATGGTGAAAAGGATCCAATGCAAGTTCATGAAGAAATGGCTAAGACAATGGATGAAGTCATTGAAGAGATTAAGGCTATTCAAAAGCACGCCCGTAAAAATAATGATGCTACCTTGCCACATTGGCCATTAATTATCTTCCAATGTCCAAAGGGTTGGACTGGTCCTAAGAAGGATCTTGATGGTAATCCAATTGAAAACTCATTTAGAGCTCACCAAATTCCCATTCCGGTATCTCAAAGCGACATGAAGCATGCAGATATGCTGGTTGATTGGCTTGAAAGCTACAAGCCTGATGAATTATTCAATGAAGATGGTTCACCAAAGGAAATCGTCCTTGAAAACACTGCTAAGGGTGACCACCGTATGGCTATGAATCCAATCACTAACGGTGGAATTGACCCTAAGCGTTTGAACTTGCCAGATTATCGCGACTTTGCCTTGAAGTTTGATAAGCCAGGCTCTGTTGAAGCACAAGACATGGTAGAATGGGCTAAGTACTTAAATGAAGTAGCCAAGCTCAACCCAACTACTTTCCGTGGCTTTGGTCCAGACGAATCTAAGTCTAACCGTTTGTTTAAACTTCTTGATGATCAAAAGCGTCAATGGGAAACAGAGATTCATGAACCAAATGATGAAAACTTGGCTCCAAGTGGTCGAGTAATTGATTCACAATTATCAGAACACCAAGACGAAGGCTTCCTTGAAGGTTATGTCTTGACTGGTCGTCACGGATTTTTCGCAACCTATGAAGCATTTGGCCGTGTAGTTGATTCAATGCTTACCCAACATATGAAGTGGCTCAGAAAAGCTAAGGAACAATACTGGCGTCATGATTATCCATCACTTAACTTTGTAGCAACTTCAACTGTATTCCAACAAGATCACAACGGTTACACTCACCAAGATCCAGGTATTTTAACTCACTTGTTTGAAAAGAATCGTCCAGATCTTGTTCATGAGTACTTGCCATCAGACACCAATACTTTATTGGCCGTTGGTAACAAGGCATTGCAAGATCGTGAATGCATTAACGTCTTGGTAACTTCAAAACAACCTCGTCCACAATGGTTCTCAATTGAAGAAGCACAAAAGCTGGTTGATCACGGTTTAGGCTATGTTGATTGGGCTTCAACTGATAAGGGTGCTAAGCCGGATGTAGTCTTTGCTTCAACTGAAACTGAACCAACAATGGAAACTTTGGCAGCAATCGATATCTTGCACGACAAGTTCCCAGATCTTAAGATTCGTTACATTAACGTGGTTGACGTGATGAAGTTAATGAGCCCTAAGGATAATAAGAATGCTTTTTCTGATGAAGAATTTGATCGCTTATTCCCTAAGGATGTTCCAGTAATCTTTGCATGGCACGGCTACAAGACCATGATGGAATCAATCTGGTTTGCTAGAAACCGTCATAACGTTCACATTCACTGCTATGAGGAAAATGGTGACATTACTACTCCATTTGACATGCGTGTTTTGAACCACTTGGACCGTTTCGATTTAGCTAAGGATGCTGTTGAAAGCGTTGAAAAATTAAAGGGCAAGCATGCGGACTTCATTAGTCATATGGATGACTTGCTTGAAAAGCACCACCAATACATTCGTGATTATGGTAAAGATATGCCAGAAGTTACTGAGTGGAAATGGAAAGGCTTGAAGTGATTTTAAAATAAGAATAAATTAGACCTATGTCGAAAAAACATAGGTCTTTTTTATAGGGGATAGGTTATGAAATCAGGTTTAGTTTTAGAAGGCGGAGCCATGCGTGGGCTTTTTACCGCGGGTGTGCTTGACGTCTTAATGGAAAATAATATTAGTTTTGATAGTGCAATTGGCGTTTCAGCTGGTGCGGCTTTTGGCGTTAATATGAAGTCGGGACAGATCGGCCGAGTATTGCGTTATAATCTGCGCTTTACGGGTAAGCCATATTATGCAAGCTGGAAGTCATGGCGCAGATCAGGTAATTTGTATGCGGCCAACTTTTGTTATCACGTTTTGCCAGATAAGTTGGATGTATTTGATAAGAAGACTTTTATGGCTAATCCGATGGACTTTTGGTGTGTGGCAACGGATGCCGCAACAGGAGAGCCAGTTTATCATAAATTGAGGGATGCGGGTTATGTAGATTTAGAATGGATCAGAGCCTCATCATCGATTCCATTTTTTGCGCATCCGGTAGCTATTGGTGGTCATTATTATTTTGATGGCAGCGTTTCAGATTCGATCCCGTATGGCTTTTTGAAGAAGAATAATTTTGATAAAAAGATCGTGATTACAACTCAGCCAAAGGAATATCGAAAGAAACAAAGCAAACTTTTCCCAGTTGAAAAGGTGCTATTGCGTGAGTATCCGGCCGTATTAGATAAGTTGGCTACAAGAGCAGAAGATTATAACGCCGTGTTGGACAACATTGAAGCGGATGAAAATGCGGGAGAGACGTTTGTCATTCGTCCGCCAGAAGCATTAAATATTGGCACGCTTGAGCAAGATAAAAATGAGATTAAGCGTGTCTATCAGGTGGGACGTCAAGAGGCTGAGAAGATTTTGCCTGGTTTGGTTAGTTATTTGAATGAGTAAAATTAAG
>NZ_GG700754.1:23062-32482 GCF_000160855.1 Lactobacillus helveticus DSM 20075 = CGMCC 1.1877 | reverse complement strand
TTTTTTTAATATAGAGGTAGAGAAAAGATGAGGAGAATTTGATGAAAAGATATCGACCAAATACAAAAGCAGTAATTGTTGGAATTTTCTTAATGCTGATTGGAATTTTGTGTTGTGTAATTAAAGCCTCGTTTATTCCTAAAGGTGCATTATACTTATTCCCTGTTGGATTGTTGTTGATTTGCGTGGGCGGATTGGAATTAACTATTACAGCTTTTATTGCTATGAGAAAAAATGATTTAGCAATGAGTGGCCACCTGAGAGCAATTGAAGCTCAGCGAAAAAAGGCTGAGATTAAAAAAGAGTCAAGATAGTCTAGACCTGTTAAACTATAATATGCATGAATAAAATAGAGTAATTTTTAAGAAGGGTAGAATAACAATGGATTTTAAAGAAGTTTTTCAAAAAGAACATGTAACTCGTAAATTTACTAATAGAAAAGTTCCTGAAAATGCAATTGCTGAAATTATTAAAAAGGCACAGCAATCCCCATCATTGCTTAATTCACAGCCTTGGAGAGCTTAGGTATTAGTAGGGATGCCTTGGAAGAATTTAAGAAGGCCTCCATTGAAAATAATGACAATGACGTAAAGCCAAACGAAGATTTCGCTTCAATGCTGTCAATTGATTGGGATGTTTTCCCAAGTAGAAATATGGTTACTATAGGTGCATCTTAGAGCTTCTTCTTTAGAAATAAATTGCAATTATTTTCACATGCTAATAAAACTATGTTCAATGCACCAGCAATTATTTTCTTGACAGTGCCTAAAAAGTCTCCAGCTTGGTCAGTATTTGATTTAGTTTTTTTTGCACAAAGTATTATGCTATTAGCTATTAATCGCGGCTTAGGAATTATGCCAGCTCACTCAATGGTTTCTTATCCAGATCTTGTTAGAAAATACGCTAAGATTACTGAAGACGAAGCAGTTGGTATGGCTACTGCAGTTGGTTATATCGATAAAAATGCAGAGATTAACGATCCAAAATTTATCCCAGCACGCGTACCTTTTGAAAAAATTTACAAATTAACTAAATAAGCCAATTTCAATTGTGTAAAACTGAACTATTACGGTTAATAAATGGTAAAATAGGTTTTAGTAATTAAGTTATAAAAAAAGGTGATAATGCTTTGATTCCAGCTCAGATAGCAACTAATCTAGTTGCAACTTTGTTAATTTTTGTTGTTGCTGCATTCTTTGTTGCTGCAGAATTTGCGTTAGTGCAAACAAGACCTAGTCAACTTGAAGATATGCTGGCTAAGGGTCAAGGCAACAAAAAGAAATTACAACATGCGCTTCATATGACGCATAATTTGAATGAGTACCTTTCAACTACGCAAGTAGGTACTACTCTTGTAGGAGTAGTTTTAGGTTGGTTTTCAGCTGATACGTTTGACGTTATTTTAGCGGATGCGTTTCATTTAACTCCGATGAGTGAATCGCTCATCAAGTCAGTAAGTGCAATTTTGGGTGTGATTCTTTTAACCTATTTGGAAGTTGTATTAACTGAAGTTGTTCCTAAGAATATCGCTATTGATAAACCTGTGAGGATGATGATGGCGATTGTTACACCGCTTCATATTTTCCACACGATTGTTTATCCATTCGTATGGTTGCTTAACACAAGCTCCAATGGTATTTTGAAGCTAATGGGTTTTGCACCAGCTGATGAAGAAAATGAGGTTTATTCTCAATCTGAAATCATCAAGTTATCGCGTAATGCGGTGCATGGTGGCTCGCTTGATAAAGAAGACCTTACTTATATGGAACGGGCCTTTGAATTAAACGATAAAGTCGCTAAGGATATCATGACTGATAGAACTCGTTTGTCAGTGCTTGATTCTACGGATATTATCGAATATGCCCTTAAGAAATACTTAGAAGAGGGATACAGCCGTTTTCCAGTAGTTAGGGATAAGGATAAAGATGATGTGGTAGGATACGTCTATGCCTATGATATTGTCCAACAGAGTCAAGTTGATAGCAGCGTTCCAGTAACTAGAATTATTAGAACGATTATCACTGTCCCTGAATCAATGCCGATTCAAGATATTTTGCATTTAATGATTTCTAAGCACACTCCAATTGTCTTGGTTGTTGATGAATATGGTGGTACAAGTGGTATCGTAACCGATAAGGACATTTACGAAGAACTCTTCGGTTCTGTAAAAGATGAAATTGATGACGTTTCTGATGATTACATCATCAAGGATAAAGATGGCAATGTTCATGTTTCAGGGAAGACTACCTTATATGACTTTGAACGTTTCTTCCACACAGATTTAAAGGCATTTCAAGATAGCGACATCATTACTATTGGTGGTTATATGATGGAACACTATCCTAACCTTAAAAAGGGTGAAACGATTGAACTCGAGGACTATAAATTTACGCTTGATAGTATTGAGCAAGGATTTATGCGATGGTTTATCGTAGCCCCAATTAATGTTAAAAAGAAAACAAAAGAGAAAGAAAAAAGCAGTCAAAAATAGAAACTGTTCAGAAAAAGCGTCTTTTAAGACGCTTTTTTTTGTATGAAGATGTTATAATTTCTTAATAATAAGAGTTTTAAACATAAATTGGATTGAGGGGTAGGTAAATTGGTTAAAGCCGACAATATCAACGATATTATTGATCATAAATTATTTTCTGAAGATGACATTCATGAAATGTGTGTCCGTTTAGGTAAGCAATTAACTGAAGACTATGCAGGCAAGAAGCCTTTAGTTGTAGGTGCTTTGAAGGGTGCAATTTATTTCTTAACAGATTTAACTCGTCAAATGGATGTTGCTCACCAATTAGACTTTATTGATGTTTCTAGTTATGGTGATGGTTTCGAATCAACTGGCAAAGTTAAGATCGTGACTGACTTAGCAACTGATGTTAAAGATCGTGATGTCTTGATTGTAGAAGATATTGTCGATACTGGTTTAACCTTGAAGTTCATGAAGGACTTAATCAAGAAGCGTGGAGCTAAGAGCGTTAAGTGTTGTGCTATGCTTAATAAGGAATCACGCAGAAATGTTGATGTTGACCTTGAATATTATGGTTCAAAGGTTGGCAACGAATTCGTAGTTGGTTACGGTTTGGACTTCTTGAACATGTACAGAAACATCCCTTATGTTGGTGTGTTAAAGCCTGAAGTTATTCAAAAATATGTGAACAAATAAAAGTAAATTGGCAAACCCAGCAAAGTTAATCCAATTCCAATTATTGATAGAACGAATTGATTAATAATTATGGAGACCACAATAAAAATACCACCTAGAATTTAAACGATGGGGATAAGTGGATACCACGGAACTTTAAAGGGTCTACGCAATTCGGGTTCGCGTTTTCTTAAAATAATGACTGCGATAGATAGCATAGTGTTAAAAGTCCACATGACGAAGACTAGCATATCTGTTAAAACAGTAAAGTTGCCCAGCAAAATCATTATAATGGCGATCGCATCTACAATTAAAGCTCCTATAACTGGTACACCAGTGTGGATGTTGGCTTTACCAATTTTATTTGAGAATGGCAAAAGATTGTCTTGGGCTAAAATGTATGGCGTGCGCATCCCTGTTATCATGAAGGCATTAACTGCACCATAGACAGAGATTAGAATGCCGATGGCTACCAGTTTCCCACCGAATTGACCAAATAATCTCATTGAAGCTTCAAATGCAGCGTTATTGTTGTTGACTAATTCATGAATTGGCAAAACGGTTAAAAAGGTGTAATTAATCAAAACATAAATTAAGGTAATGGCAGATAAACCAAAAATAATCGCACGTGATAGATCTTTTTCTGGATTTTTAACCTCATTAGCCAAGTTGGTAACAACGATCCATCCTTCAAAGGCAAAGAGGGCAGAAAGCAATCCTTGGCTGATGGCATTAGGAAAAGAAATATTGTCTCCTACTGTCAATGGAAAAATGGGAGCTGGAATTTTATTTTGATTAAAGAATCCCCAAATAATAATCAAAACAATTGGAATCACTTTTAAGACAGTGATAATAGACTGCATTTTGCTAGAAAATTTGGTGCCAATCAAGTTGATAGCTAGTAAAAATAATACAAGAGAAATAGCTATTAGATTAGCGTATTTTGCCTCTATGCCAAATAGTGAGACGAATTGTACCCCGAAAATGGAACTAAGTGCTCCAATTTGTGCAGGAAAATAAACAATCATTTGTGCCTAGCCAAATAGAAAGCCCCAAACATGGCCATAAGTATAATCCAAATATTTAATTACACCATTGATTTTCAAACTTGCTGCAATCTCCGAAATTGTCAATCCAGACGCAATAGAGATCACTCCGGCTAAGATCCATACAAAAATTGTGGTCGAACTACTGCCAGTTTGGGCCGTAATTGTTCCAATTTTAAAGAACACACCAGCTCCGATCACTGAACCAACTACGGTAGCAAGAGCTTGTCCAAAAGAAATTTGTCTTTTCATACTTTCACCATACTTAAAAAAGTTAATATGTAATTATTTTAGCACATTCAAGGCTTGGTATGATCCGCATTTTTAGTTAAAATAGTAGCGGGAGGAAAAGCCATGAAAAGGTATCATCATAAATATACTTTACCTGCAATTTTGACTTTATTAATTTTAGCAATTGCATTTCTTTTAATTGGCTTTTTTAATTTTAAAAGACAAACGACCTTGCCGCCAGACTCTAACTCTAGTCCGATAGGGATCGAGCTGAATCAAGATGTAGATTATGTGAATTTGCATAAGCTGCAGTCGAATGGAATTTCATTTGTTTATTTAAAATCCACACAAGGCAGATCTTATTTTGATGAAAATTATTTATCCTATCGTGATCAGATTTTAGGTACGCAACTCGCTTTTGGCAGCGAAATTTTATATAGTAATGAATCGACTGCTCGGCAGCACTATCGGTACTTTTTTAACCAAGTAGGCAATAATACAGGAAGCTTGCCGATTCTGATTGTACCGGTGGCTGGGCCTAGTAAAAAGTACTTACAGTCGATGAGTAAGTTTACTCGCATGTTGCAGCAACGAGGCAAAACAGTAATGGTAGAGCTTGATCAAAAGTATCGCCGATACTTTAATCAGGCAATATTATTTATGTCGACAGGTAAAAAAGCACCTAATAAATTAAAATATTCATTTTGGCGTTATACGACTAATGGACGCGTAAAAGATGTTTCTGATTTGGAAAAGGGCATCACGATGTACGCGTATAACGGAACCGTTGGTCAATATAAACAGAAGTATGGACAATTAACACAATAATGTATCAAGAAAAAATAAAACAAGTATTGCTCGAAGAGCATAAGACCGAACCAACAATAATACAAAAGCAAACCTATGATGCTATCAAAAATGGAGCCAGCCTGATAGGCTTAGCTAAAACAGGAACAGGTAAAACCTTAGCTTATGCTTTGCCTAGCTTAGAAAGAGCAGAAAAAGGCAATGCTAACAGCGTAGTAATTTTAGCTCCAACTACTGAATTAGCTGTTCAAATTCGACATGCTATTAATCCTTATTTGCATGCATTGGATTTAAAGGGAGCAACGCTAGTAGGAGCCGGTAATAGAAAAAGACAAGAGGATAATTTAAAGAAAAAGCATCCGGAAGTGATAGTGGCTACTCCGGGGAGATTCTTTGATTTCTTCTCAAGCGGTCGAATTAAAATAGCTCAAATTAAGACTATGATTATCGATGAAGCAGACGATATTTTGGAATTTGCCAAACTTGAACTATTGTCTGCATTAGGCCAAAATTTAGGCTCAGATAGTCAAATTTTGCTTTTTGGTGCCACTGATTCAGAGATTACGAGAGATGCAGAAGAATTGTTTGCTCGTAATTTCCTTTTAGTCGATGTGCGTAACCAGCAAAATTCAACTACCAAGCATTATTTCTTACAAGTTGATAATCAACATAAAATTGAATTTTTGCAAAGAATGACCAAGCTGGATCATTTTAAGGGTATTCTTTTCTTTGACTCTAATGAAACCATGATGCGTTTTGCCGGGATTTTTAGTCATACTAAGACTAAGTTTGAAATATTAGCTAATGAATTTGGCAAGCAGCGTCGTGAAAAAGCGTTAAACGATTTAGCTACAGGAAAGACTAAGTTGCTTCTAGCTACTGATCTTGCTGCACGTGGCTTGGATATTCCGGGTGTGACCTATGTTATCAATTTTGATATTCCAAGTGAGCAAAATACATATTTGCACCGTGCGGGGCGAACTGGAAGAATGAACGCCACAGGTTACGTGGTAACTTTGGGTGATGATCACGACTTCCGTGATCTAAAGAAGCTTTTAGCAGATCAGCTTCAAATAGAGCGCGTTTATTTTGCAGGTTATCATTTAACTACTAGCAAGCCTAAGAAGAAAGAAAGGAAGAAGGAAGCTGCTGCAGAAGTTAAACAGGTAGTTAAGAAAAAGCAAAAGAAGCACAAAAAACGTAATAAGAAAAATAAGGGATATCATCCTCATTATCTGAAGGTGAAGAAATGAATCGATTAGTTAGATGGCTGGAAGATTATGTATTGCCGATAGCTAAGCGTTTAGGGCAGATAAGGTGGTTAGTTGCATTAAGGGATGCTTTTGTTTCTTTAATGCCGATTACGATTGCTGGATCGTTAGCCGTTTTGATTAAAAGCTTGGTTGAAGCCGCTAAAATTCATTTAGGCTGGAACGCTTTTGCTTTTGCAATGCAGCCATTCGTATCAATTAGCAATTTAGTATGGCGAGGAACTTTTTCGCTTTTTGCCTTTTTCTTTGCTTTAGCGTTAGGTTATCAGTTAGCCAAAGCTTTTGAAGGAAATAGACTAGCTGCGGCGATTGTTTCACTATCATCGTTTGCCTTAAGCATTGCTAGTTTTGCAAAAATCAAATTTCATGGCGATAGTATCTTGATCAGGGATGCTTTTGATATCAGTCAGTTTTCAACTACGGGATTGTTTACTACTATCTTATTTGGTTCAGCTGGTTTCTTTATTTATTGGGCTTGTTATAAAGCAAGAATCATGGTTCATTTATCAGCTAATTTACCACATGCAGAACAGGCTGCCTTTGATTCGATGATTCCTGCGATAATTGCGATTTTTAGCGTGGGCGGAATTAATTATCTCTTTCAAGCATTAACCGGTCAGTATTTGGGCGATTGGCTATTAACTAGTATTCAAATGCCATTGGTTAAATGGGGCCAAGGCTTTGGTACAGTACTGTTAGTAACCATGTTAGTACAAGTATTTTGGTTTTTCGGAATCAATGGGTTGGGAGTTTTATCCCCAATTCTGGATTCGATCTGGTTAACTGCCCAAAATAGCAATATTACGGCGGTTCGTAATGGTCGTATTCCACCATACCTTTGGGGACGTGGATCCTTTGATGTTTTTGCTTGGTTTGGTGGTGCTGGTGGCACTGTGATGTTAATCGTTGCTATTTTAATGTTTTCTAAGCGAAGTGATTATCGTACGGTGGCTAAAATTGCGCTTGTACCAGGTATTTTTAATATTGGTGAACCGATCTTATTGGGATTGCCAGTTGTTTTAAATCCAGTTTATTTAATCCCGTTTGTGTTGGCACCAGTGGTTAGTGTTGCATTTTCTTATTGGGTGAGCGTAATGGGATTGGTTAATCCGGTACAAGTGGCTGTGCCAAGTATTATGCCACCGATTATCGGTCCATTTTTAGCCTGCAATTATGATTGGCGTGCCATTGTTTTAAGCATTGTCGATATGTTGATTACTTTGGCAATTTGGACGCCATTCGTTATTGCGGCAGATAAAATTGCGGATACCAATAATCCTAAGACATTTTTTACCACACAATTTTAGAAAAAAAGATTAACTATTACCCTATTTTTTGGTAAAGTTAATCTTAGGTTTGACCCCGTAGTTCATCTGGATAGAACAATGGTCTCCTAAACCGTAGAGGTGAGTTCGAATCTCACCGGGGTCATCAAAAAAGCCATCTGTGATGCAGATGGCTTTTTTTGTAAATACTAACCTAATGGATTGAGCATGATGTAAGTAATTAAGCCCCAGACGACAAAGACACAGATTAAAGCAGAATATAGCAAGCGTCGTCTAAGTTTAGCAGGTTTAGCCTTGTCCAATCCAAATACTAAGCAGAAACTGCCAATGATAATAAATAAGGCTGTAGTACTTAAAAAGATTAAACTAGAATTCATAAACATATCCAACTTTCTATAAATACACATTTAATTAAAACACAGAATTAAGATGCAAGATAGAAATAAATCAGTTATAGTTAAATAAGGTCATCGGAGGGAATTATATGAAGAAGATTAAAGTAATGACTGTCTTTGGTACAAGACCTGAAGCGATAAAAATGGCGCCACTTGTTTTAAAATTGAAAAAAGATGAGCGCTTTGACGAAGTGACTGCAGTCAGTGCACAGCATAGAGAAATGCTGGATCAAGTACTCGATATTTTTAAAATTAAACCTGATTACGACTTTAACATTATGCACAAGAATCAAACTTTGGAAGATATTACTTCGAAAGTGATGATTGATTTGTCAAAGGTCATCAAGGAAGAAAAGCCAGATGTTGTGCTGGTTCACGGTGATACGACAACTAGTTTTGCGGCGGGGCTTGCGACCTTTTATCAACAAACTACATTGGGACACGTTGAAGCGGGACTTAGAACTTGGAATAAGTATTCGCCATTTCCTGAAGAAATGAATCGCCAAATGACCGATGATTTGGCGGATTTATATTTTGCTCCAACTGAATTATCTAAGAGCAATCTGATTAAAGAAAATCACAAAGCAGACAATATTTTCGTAACTGGGAATACTGCAATTGATGCTTTGGAACAAACTGTGCAAAAAGATTACCACCACGCTGTTATGGACGAAATTACACCAGGGAGCAAGGTGATCTTGGTGACTATGCACAGACGTGAAAACCAAGGCGAACCTATGCGCCGCGTCTTTAAGGTGATGCGTCAGGTAATTGATTCACATCCCGATGTAGAAATTATTTATCCAGTGCACTTGTCTCCACGGGTGCAGGAAGTAGCTAACGAAGTTTTAGGCGGCGATCCTAGAATTCACCTGATCGAACCGCTTGATGTGGTTGACTTCCACAATCTAGCAAAACGCAGCTACTTTATCATGACGGATTCAGGTGGCGTACAAGAAGAAGCGCCAAGTCTGGGCAAGCCAGTGCTTGTTTTGCGTGACACAACTGAACGTCCCGAAGGCGTGAAGGCTGGTACTTTGAAGCTTGTAGGCACGCAAGTCGACGCAGTTAGAGAAAACATGCTAGAACTTTTAGAAAATAAAGAATCATATGACAAGATGGCGAATGCCAAGAATCCGTACGGTGATGGTCATGCTAGCGACCGCATTATGGATGCAATTTATTACTACTTCAATAAAGATGAAGCAGAAAAACCAAAAGATTTTGAATAAGAAC
>NZ_GG700754.1:11157-20791 GCF_000160855.1 Lactobacillus helveticus DSM 20075 = CGMCC 1.1877 | reverse complement strand
CAAAGAGCAGCAAAATTAATTTTTGCTGCTCTTTTTATTTTCTTGTTTATTTTTCTGTTCTTGAATCCGCATCTTAGCTCGTTCAATCATGGTATGTTCTTGATTTTGAAAGACTGATCTAGTAGTTAAATAATTGAATACACCAACTAGTACTTGGTCAATGATCTTAACAAGCAAAGCATTTAAATGAAGCCAAGATAATCCTACCAACATAATTAAAGTATCTGGAATTAAACTAATTACGCGGTAAGTAAAGAAAACTATTAATTTGTGCCATGTGCTGTGATCATGATCGACATTATTAATAAAAACGGCTTTTTGGTTAAAGTAAAATGATGCCAGGTTAGACACAATAAAAGCAATGGTATTGGAAATTACCATTACGCTGTGCCACCAAGAATGAAGCACCATAAAGACTAAAGTATTAATTAAGGCAGCCACGAAGCCGAAAATCATGTATACCCAGAGATTACGGTGTCTTTTAAGCAACTTTTGCCCTAATTGTCGAATTTGAGCTTGATCGACAGCAGTAACTTCTTTTTTATTTTTAGTCATGTAGCTTATCAGCCATTTCCTTTGCAGCTTGGTCAATCAGATCGATAGCTTCATCGTCAGGTGCATTTTCAATAGTGACGGGCTTAGTAATTTCAGTAGCACCACATTCTTTAAATGCCTTTTCATAGTCAAAAACATTTTCACAGAAATGTTCGCCATAGGTCTTATCTCCAGAACCCATCACAGCAAAATATTTACCACTTAAATCCAAGGCCTTTAATTCTTCATAAAAGTCTGCAATTTCGTCGGTCATTGCACCTTCACCATAAGTATAAGTAATGAAAATACAAAGATCGCTTTCTAAGTAATCACTGGCATCCGTGAAACCAACATCGCTTGTTTCAACGTCAAAGCCATAGTCTTGAAGATCTTCTTCTAATATATCTGCCATGTCTTCATCATTGCCAGTCATACTGGCGTAAACAATTCTTGCTTTCATGATTTTTCATACCTTTCACTGCATTATACGACACTTTATTATACATGAAACTTCGGTTTTTAGCCCAGATTTGATAAACTTTTAAAAATATTCAGTAAAACGTTATAATAATGAGGAATATATTTTTAAAGGAGAAATTATTTTGATTACAATTAAATCAATCAGAGAACTTAAAGGTATGCAAGCTTCAGGACACCTTCTTGCAACAATGTTTGAAGGCTTGCGCGATGTAATTAAGCCAGGAATTTCAACCTGGGAAATTGAAGAATTCTGCCAAGACTTCGTTAAGAGTCGTGGTGGTCGTCTTTCAGAACAAGGTTTTGAAGGCTATAAGTATGGTACTTGTATTTCAGTTAACGATGAAATTGCTCACCAAATTCCAAGAAAAGATCGTATCTTAAAGGAAGGCGACATCGTTAAGGTTGATGTAACTTGCAACTTGAATGGTTACGAATCAGATTCATGTACTACTTATCCAGTTGGTGAAATTTCAGAAGCTGACAAGAAGTTGATCGAAGTAACTAAGAAGGCAATGTACTTAGGGATTGATCAAGCTGTTCTTGGTAACCGTATCGGTGATATTGGTGCAGCTATTCAACATTGGGTTGAAGATGAAAATCATTACGGTGACGTCCGTGAATTAATTGGTCACGGTATTCAACCATCAATTCACGAAGATCCAGAAGTACCACACTGGGGTAAAGCTGGTCATGGTATTCGTCTTCGTGAAGGTATGACTATTACCTGTGAACCAATGGTTGAAGCAGGTGGCGATTGGCACATTGATCAAAGAACGGTTGATGATCCTAACGATGATTGGGTATACTACGCAACTCCAGATGGCTCAAATGCTGCTCAATTTGAACATACCTTTGCTATTACCAAGGATGGTCCTAAGATTTTAACTTTGCAAAAACCATATGATGGTTTAGAAAAATACATCCCTCACTTTGATGAGATGGATGACTAGGTTCTTGAATGAAAAATGAGACAAATCGATCTAATTCAAAAATAAGTGATTTCTTTCTTACCTTGCGTACAATTCTGTCACAGGGTGAGATTATTGATAGTTCAATAGTAATTGCCTATTATATTTTGTTTTCAATCTTTCCGATTATCATTATTATCGGAAATGTTCTGCCTCTATTTCATATCGATACAGCTCCCATTGCAAAATATTTAAATTTGATTTTTCCAGATCAAGTATCTAGCTTTATCATGCCAATCATCAATTCTTTGTTGAAAACGACATCTACTGGCTATATTTCATTTGGTATTATTTTGGCGATTTGGTCCTTTTCTAATTTAGTTAATGCTATTAGATTAGGCGAAAACCGACTGTATGGTGTCCATCAAGTGGAATTAAAGCTCTCAATGCTTAATTCCTTGTGGACAAGATTAATTATGGTCATCTTTACCACCTTGATGATTATTATCTTTACTGCAGTTGGTGTAGTATTGGCGTTTGGTCAAGAATTGCTAGATTTAATGGATGCAATATTTAAGATACCTGTTCATGAAGTGGGTAAAATATTTAGCTATCGCTATCCAGTAATTTTCTTGATTATAATTTTGGCGGTATTTTATTTAAATTATGTATTGCCAAATATTAAGCTGAAAAAACGGGTAATTTGGCCAGGTGTATTTGTTACTTCATGTGGCTGGATTGCATTATCGTTTTTATTTAGTTTTTACTTGCATAATTTCCCGATTACTTGGAAAAACTACGGAATTGTCGGTACGTTCATCATTTTTATGTTGTGGTTGAACATTGCTTCACTATTATTTTTATTTGGTGTAGCCGTCAATGCCACGATTATTCGTAACCGGATCGGAGAACTTGAGTATTCTGCTGGTAGAATTGCTAGCTACATTCAAGATAAAAGAAGGAAGCAAAAGTAGCTCTAAAATCATAATTTTGCTATGATACTGTTAAGAAATAGAGAATAGAAAGTGTGTCTGTATGAAAGTAAGAAAAGCTGTTATTCCAGCTGCCGGTTTAGGTACTAGATTCTTACCTGCAACAAAGGCTTTGCCTAAAGAAATGTTGCCAATTGTTGATAAACCAACAATTCAATTTATTGTAGAAGAAGCCAAGAAGTCTGGTATTGAGGATATTTTGATCGTTATTGGTAAGAATAAGCGACCAATTGAGGATCATTTTGATTCTAATCCAGAACTTGAACAAGACTTGGAAGAAAAGAGCAAAAGCAAATTACTTAAATTGACCCAAGGAATTACCAATTTGGGTGTCAATTTGTACTATACTAGACAACCACATCCAGCTGGTTTAGGGGATGCAATTTATCGTGCTCGTAGCTTTGTTGGTGATGAACCATTTGTAGTAATGCTTGGTGATGATTTGATGGATGATCAAGTGCCTTTAACCAAGCAATTGATTAATCGTTACGACAAGACACATGCCTCTACTATCGCTGTAATGCCTGTACCTCATGAAGAAGTTTCTAAATATGGGGTAATTGAACCTGAAAATGAAATCATGCCTGGTTTGATCAACGTTAAGTCTTTTGTAGAAAAGCCTGATGTTGATAAAGCTCCAAGTGATTACGCTATTATTGGCCGTTACTTGCTTACACCAGAAATTTTTGATATTTTAGCTCATCAAAAACCAGGTCGTGGCGGAGAAATTCAATTAACAGATGCCATTGATACGATGAATAAGACACAACGCGTGTTTGCTCATGTATTTAAAGGTGAACGTCATGATGTTGGTAATAAAGAGGGCTACCTTGAAACCTCTATTGAATATGGACTAAAGCATCCTGAGATTAAGGATCAATTACGTGCATATATTAAGAAGTTATCTAAGCAATTTGAAGCGGAAGATAAAAATAATAAATAAAAAGCAGATAATTGTTTACAGACTACGCGAGAGCTTAGTATTTTTATATTTTTTAATGAAAAACATGAAGCAAATGAGCAGTTTAGCCTATCATTTTGGTATTAAGCTGCGCTTTTATCCTAGTTCCAAGCAAAAGAAAATAATCAAGCTGAACTATGATGCCCAGCGTTTTGTCTATAACTCTTATGCAGGACGTAATCGGACTAATTATCATGCTCGTCGTTTTCTAGCTGTTAAACAAATTAATGCAATGCCATTTGCTTTCCTATTCTTAATGATTATGAAGCCAAGCTGGCAGAAACAGTAGTTGCTAATGACGAGTTATTAGCTAAGCCCAAGAATATTCGCGATGCTTATAGCTTCTTACGCGTTAAAGAAATTGATAGTCTAGCGCTGGCCAATGCTATTCAGAACTATCGCAAGGCCTGGAACCACTATCGTAAAATCGGGCATGGAATTCCAACCTTTCACAAGAAACGCAGCGATTGGTCATATCAAACCAACTGCCAGTATCCCAAACAAAAGGAAGCTTATCTTGATAATGGAACAGCTAAGTTTATTGATGCTAAGCACGTTAAATTGCCTAAGCTGGGCGTTATTTGCATTGCTGGCTTGAGAAAACTAATTAAGGATCGTTTGCTTAAGCGTGTTTCAACTAGAATCGGAACAGTTACAATTAAAAAGACTGCTGGTGACCAGTTCTATTTGTCAATGCAATTAGGCAGCGATATAGCCTTTGCTCAAAAATTGCCTAAAACGCAGAGTCAAATTGGGATTGATCTTAATTTAGACAATTTCTTGACTGATTCCAATGGAGCAATGGTTGCCAACCCCTGCTTTTACCGTCAAGTTAAAAAGAAGCTTGCCCACGTCCAAAGCGTCCTCTCTCGCAGGCAAAGACGTGCTAAGCAAGAAGGGCACAATTTGCGGATGGCAAAGAATTATCAAAAACAGCGACTATTAGTTGCTAAACTGCACGCCAAGATTTGCAGACAGCGTGAAGATTTCTTGCAAGTCCTTTCAACTGCATTAATCAAAAAACACGATTTAGTAGTTGCTGAGGAGCTAAGAAGCAAGAACCTGCTTAAGAATCATGCCTTATCTCAAGCAATCTCTGATGTGGGCTGGCGCCGTTTTCTTAACATGCTGGCCTATAAAGCCAAGCTATATGGCAAAGAATTCCAGACAATTGATCCCAAGTATACCACTCAGCGTTGTCATAATTGTGGCACAATCATGGGACAAAATGGCTGCCGTAAGCTAAAGTTAAAAGATCGTGAATGGACTTGCCCAATGTGTCAGACCTATCATATTCGCGATTGGAATGCGGCGGTAAATATTCTTGAAAAGGGCTTAGGCAGTTGGAAAAATCCTAAAAAACAAGCTGCTTAAAAAGTGGGAGTCCGTTAGCAACTCGTGGACTAAAAAGGCTTTGGTAATTAGGCGACCTCTATCAATAATAGTCATAAGATTATTAGTGACAAGCCCAGCCTGTATCTAAGCAAGTTGGTGTTCTGGTTTAGCGTAAGCTAACGAGCCACCAAGCTTCAGAATTTATTCTGGGGTAGTTGACATATTTTTTGTTATGATCATAGTGTTAATAATACAAATGGAGAAAAATAGTGATGAAAAATATTTATATTGTAGCGGCCAAGAGAACACCTTTTGGCAAGTATCGTGGATTTTTTAAAGATGCTTCGTCAATCGATCTTGGTGTAATGGCGTTAAAGGGAGCTTTAAAAGCAGGAAATATTGATCCTAATGATGTTCAAGAACTTTTCATGGGAAATGTGTTGAGTACAGGCTTAGGTGAAAATATGGCCCGACAGGTTGCTCTTAACTCAGGGATGAGAAAAGAATCAACTGCGGCAACGATTAATGATGTTTGTGGCTCAAGTCTTAAGGCTGTTCGTCTGGCTCAAGGTCAAATGGAACTAGGCGACCTGGATTTAGTCGCAGTGGGTGGTAGCGAAAGCATGACTCGTACGCCATATTTTGTTAAAAAAGAGAATAAAGAAAATCCTGCAGATCATTTAGTAAATACTATGATTAATGATGGTTTGATGGATGCTTTTTCTGGACAACATATGGGGATTACCGCTGAAAACGTTGCTCAAAGATATCATGTTAGTCGTGAAGAAATGGATGAATTTAGTCTTCGTTCTCATAAAAAAGCGGCAGATGCAACAAAATCCGGCTTTTTTGATAATGAAATTTTACCAATTGAAATTAATGGTGAGACTTTAGATCATGATGAACCAATTCGTTCTGACACTTCTATGGCAGCATTAAGCCAATTAAAACCTGTCTTTAAAGAAGATGGTGATGTGACAGCTGGCAATTCCTCACCGTTAACAGATGGAGCTAGTATGTTGGTATTAGCCACAGAAGACAAGGTTAAAGATTTGAACTTAAAGCCAATCGCTAAGCTGGGGGGCTTTGCGGAGGCTGGATTTGATCCTGCTTATATGGGATATACGCCATATTTTGCTGTGAAAAAATTGCTTAAAAAGACAGGACGTTCAATTAATGATTATGATATCGTGGAACTAAACGAAGCTTTTGCTTCACAGAGTGTAGCAGTAGCAAGTGATTTGCAAATTCCTGATGATAGATTGAATATCATGGGCGGTGCTATTGCATTAGGACATCCGTTAGGTGCTACTGGAACTAGATTGATTTGTTCTGCAATCAGTGGCTTGAAGAAAGAGCAAGGTCAACGTGCATTAGTAACCTTGTGCATTGGCGGTGGCCAAGCAATCGCATATGAAATCGAGAATATCTAATGAAGTTTTATCAATTGAAGCCTGAGCAAAGGCGAGAAATTTTACAATCTGAAGGAATAAATTTAGAAGATATTGATGATCAGGTTCTTAATCGCTTAGACAAATTAAGCGAGAATGTTGTGGGACAATTGCGTTTGCCTTTAGGAGTCGTGCAAAATTTTCTGCTAAATGGGCAATCGTATATGGTCCCTATGGCTGTAGAAGAACCTTCAGTTGTAGCAGCTGCCAATCATGGTGCTCATATTTTTGCACGTAATGGCGGAGTTAAGGCAACTAGCAAGCGCACAGGAATTTATGGTCAAATTGTTTTAAAGGTAAATCATGATTTTTCTTTACCAGATTTAAAAAAGAAATTTCCGGATTTAATCGATTTGGCTAACAAAGAATTTGCTAGTTTGATTCGTCATGGTGGTGGAACTAGATCAATTGAAGCTGAACGAAAAGGTGATTTAGTTTATCTTAAAGTTTTGGTTGATCCCGCTGAAGCAATGGGAGCAAATAAGACGAATTCGATCTTGGAATTTTTAGCAGCTAAGTTAAAACAATTTCCAGGCATTGAAGAAAAATTATTTGCGATTTTGTCCAATTATCCTAGTCAATTGACTAAAGCGACGGTGACTCTTGATCCTAAGACGATGGGCGGTAGGAAAGTGGCTGAACGCGTTGCTTTGCTTAGCAAAATTGGTTATGAAGATCCATATCGAGCAGTAACCAATAATAAAGGAATCATGAACGGCGTTGATGCCGTGCTGATTGCAACAGGAAATGACTATCGTGCAATTGAAAGTGCGACTGCAGTTTTAGCTAGTCAGGATAGACATTATCGCAGTCTGTCTAAATGGACGATGCAAGATGGCAAGCTAGTTGGTGAACTCACTTTGCCGATGGCTATTGGAGTAGTTGGCGGCTCGATTAAAGCGCGCAAGGATGTCCAGCAGAGCTTTGCTATTTTAGGTAAGGAAATAAATAGTGCTAAGTTAGCTGAAATTATTGTCAGTGTTGGATTAGCTAATAATTTAGCAGCGCTGCTAGCAATTTCTACTGTGGGAATTCAGGCTGGTCACATGAAATTGCAAGCACGCAATATTGTTTCGGAACTTAATGCTAGTGATGAGGAAAAGAAAAAGGTATTAGCGCAAATAATTAAGCAAAAGGATTATTCTGAGAGTTATGCTCGGGCTGTTTTAAAGCAAATAAGAGAGGGAAAATAATGCGAGTAGGTATTGATAAGATTGGACTTTTTACTCCTAATAAGTATGTAGATGTGGTTGATTTGGCTTATGCTAGAAATGAAGATCCAAATAAGTATTTGATCGGTATTGGTCAAAGTGAGATGAGCGTGGCAGATCAAACCCAAGACGCTGTTTCAATGGGAATCAATGCAACGATGAAGTACATTGATCGCATTGACAAGGATAAGATTGGTTTATTGGTCTTTGGTACTGAAAGCGGCATTGATCAATCTAAGTCAGCTTCACTTTTTGTTAAAACAGCACTTAAATTAAAACCAGAAGTAAGAACTTTTGAAGTAAAAGAAGCGTGTTTTGGCTTGACTGCGGCTTTAATGATCGCACGTGATTTTGTTAGAGTGCATCCTGACCAAACAGCAATGGTGATTGGTAGTGATATCGCGCGTTACGGCATTGGTACTGCTGGTGAAGTGACTCAAGGTGCCGGTAGTGTAAGCATGCTGATTAAAGCCGATCCAGCTATCTTGGCTTTAAATGATGGTCATAGTGCATACAGTGAAGATATTAATGACTTTTGGCGTCCAAACGATTCTAAATTAGCAATGGTTGATGGCAAGTATTCAACCCAGGTTTACCTAGATTTCTTTAGTAAAACTTTTGCAGATTATAAGAAGCAAAAAAAGTTAGAAACAAACGATTTTGACGCAATTATTTATCACTTGCCATTCACAAAGATGGGGCTTAAGGCAAATCGTCTTGCAGTAGCTGATCAAGATGAAGCAACTACTGAGAAATTGCAAAACTCATTTGATGCTTCTAAGCAATTATCACGTCGGGTTGGTAATATTTATACTGCCTCTCTTTATATGAGCTTATTGAGTTTGCTTGAAAATGGCAATTTGCCAACTGGTGCCTTAGTTGGGTTATTCTCATATGGATCAGGTGCCATGGGCGAATTCTATAGCGGCAATCTTGTAGAGGGCTATAAAAAAGAAGTTAACGCTGCTGGTGATGAAAAGATGCTTAAGCGTCGTCAGAAGGTTAGTGTTCCTGAATACGAAGAGATCTTCAATACTGCATTAGATGATCCAGAAGATAATGAGGAATTGACTAGTGACGATGAAAAAGGTACTTGGTATTTTGCAGGTACTAAAGGCAATATTCGTCAGTATAAAGTTAAGTAAAATGAAAAAGGCTATGATTAAAAATGATCGTAGCCTTTTTACATAAGGATAATTTGATTGCTTTCTTCTTTGATTTGCAATCCGAAAATATGATGTTCTTCTTGGTCCACTGCTATTAAAAGAGGGATGCCGCGGTTATGCATATGACCAACTAAGCGGATAAGTTTGGCTTTAGTCATCGCATTTTTTCCTGGATAAAGAAGACAGCGGCCATCTACCAGGGTTAGTTTGCCCCAAGGGACAATTTTATCGTCTATTTTTAGATAAAAAGCAGTATTAATATTTAAATCGTTAATTAATTGAAGTAAATCTGTTAAGCGCATTTTCAAGTATAATTAAAATTAGTAATAATCATTAACTATTATAAAATGAATAATGAAGTAATTTAATACGGAAGAATCAAAATGAAGAAAAAAATAATATTATCATCCCTAGCTTTAGCCGGATTAGGTTGGTTAGCAGTTAGCGACTACTTGACTACTTCTTTAAATATGCGATGACCACCTATAAGAAAAAGCTGGAATCTAAAAAGCTATCTGGTAGGGATGCACTCTATCGCGACAAGATTTGGTTTAAGGAGTTTGAAAAAACAAGAATGGATTTTAAGAGTAGATCCT
>NZ_GG700754.1:8688-9973 GCF_000160855.1 Lactobacillus helveticus DSM 20075 = CGMCC 1.1877 | reverse complement strand
CACTTAAGCTTAAGGCAGCTCAATCAGATCAGACTCTTTTCTATTGAATACTACAACTTGAGTCTAGTCCGATTGGACTTTTTTATTAACTAAAACGATTTAACTAGCACCACGCGTAATAGTTAATTATTGTTAGAGCCAGAGCCAATTTCGAATTTCAAGTACCATTTTGGAGATTTGACCATTGTAAATTTCCTCCTTTCAAAGTTAATAGCTGTGTAATAAATATGATACAGAATGTAATTAAACCTTATAATTTGAGCTAGAATAAAACTAAAGCGATAGAAAAGACTACGAAAGAATGTTGACATACATGATTTGGTGGGAATTACCAGTAATTATTAAGTAAGAAAAGACAGTTTTATTATGGAATAAGTTTTATGAAAAAATTATCTAAATTTACGGCAGTCGCTATGGCATCTGCCACATTGCTAACTGTAGTAGCACCAACTATTTCTAGTAGCGTTAGCGCTTCTACAATTAATAGTGACACAAAATCGGCAAACTCAGGAAATACTCAAACGTTTGTGATTCCTAAAAGAAGCGTTGTTCCGGAAAATACTAAAATACAACAAACTCTTTCTGAAGATATTGCTCAATCAGGAACTCTTACTAATGAAAATGGGGTTAAAACGTTTGAAATTTCTAATGATGCCTTACTCAGAGCTATTAATAAAGCATATGGAAATGAATTTTCTGCTGAACTAGCCAAAAGACACCACGCTGGCGTTACTAAAGTAAAAAATTATGGTAATGGGAACATTAATGTTTATCTTTCTAAATCAATGTTAAATAAGATCAGAATAGAAGGTTATAGTGTAGCCTTTGGTGCTGTCTTAAGTTTGATTTCAGCGGCTCTTGGTGTTCCATCAATGGGAGTAGCTTCCTGGGCTATTACAACTGTTTCTAAAAAATTAGTTGGTGCAATGTTAGGACAAGTAAGCCCATACAAAGTTGGTAGAGTTTATAAGATTCGTGGCTGGCGTTACCAATAAAGGGGGCTTTTTGTATGCGTCACGCATTACTTAATGATTCAGCGTATAAAAGTATAGGATATGCATCAATCGTTGTAATACTAATTATATTAGTATTACCGTGGATGAATCAGAAATAACTAAATTATTGGCTTATAGGTTTTTATCTATTTATGCTTGGAGATTGGATATGTACTTTTCTACAACGTCATTCCGTTACCTTAGTATTAGGATTGTTGATAGGTTATGTAATAGCAATAATTGTTTGTTTTCTACTACTTTTTTATACTATCATTGTAAATAATTAAAAA
>NZ_GG700754.1:0-7294 GCF_000160855.1 Lactobacillus helveticus DSM 20075 = CGMCC 1.1877 | reverse complement strand
TACTAAAACGATTAATAAACTTTCTTTAATTAGTTAGATATTAGTCGTTTTATTTTTTTACTTAAAAATTTAGTATTGATATTCATAAGTTGACAGTCTTGAATACAATTTGAGAATACCGTAAAATGTGGGTATTACGTGTAGTCAAGACTTGGTGTCAAGAATCAACTAGAAAAGAGCTAAACATGAATACGATATATGGTTATGCAAGGGTATCTACTGTTAAACAAGATTTAAGTAGTCAAGTTGACGATTTAAAGCGAGCTGGAGCCACAAATATCTTCACAGATAAATATACTGGCACAACTGCTAATCGTCCTGAATTTGATAAATTAATGGTCAAGATTGAAAGTGGCGATACCTTAATCGTCACTAAATTAGATCGCTTAGCTAGAAATACGCAAGATGCACTCAACATTGTTAAGCAAATGAATGCTGAGGGGGTCATTCTGCGGGTTTTAAATATTGGAACGATTGATAATTCACCAAGTGGACGTTTAATCTTTACTGTCTTCAGTGCTTTTGCGGAATTTGAAAGAGATTTAATTGTTAGTCGCACCCAAGAGGGCAAAGCGTGGGCTAAAGCAAATAATCCTAACTTCCACGAAGGAATGCCAAGAAAATACAATCAAGAACAAATCGATTTTGCTTGGAAATTGCATACTCAAGATCATATGAGTTACTCTGAAATCAGCAAGAAATTAGGCATCTCCCAAGCGACAATTTATCGGCGCTTTAGAGAATTGCGAGGAGATTCTGCATAATAGCATGGCTTTTTTGTTGATCATAGAAGATAGTAATTTGATAGATAAATTTTAACTAAAAAAAGAGGTTGAATTGATTTTCAATGTCATTAAGTTAAGACATTGACATTGCGTGGGCCATTTTTTTGATATTAATTTTTCTTTTTTAGAGCAAATAAAAAGTTGATCCCAAAAGTGAACAAAGATATAACGACTAACGAAAGTCCTAAAATTAAGTAATTATAAGGGTTTTTAAGATCAAAAATTATTTGGAAGAAAAAAGTACCGAAAGGCATAAAGAGAATTGCAACCGAAAAAATAATTCCGAAAACTCTGCCTATATAATTAATATCAGTCTTAATCTGAATGAATGTCATAAATTGAATATTGAAGATCGACAAAAAAAGATTAAATAGGACGATTAACGTCGCTACAAGAATAATAGAATGCGATAGTTGAAATAATTGTTGCACAAAAATTAGTGAAGCTCCACATAGTGTAATAAATAAAATAAGCCGATTTGTTGTGGGTTCCCTTTTCAGAAAAGTTGATACTGAGGCTCCAATTAGACCACCAACAGATTCAGCAGTTAAAAAAACTGCATACGCCTTTAAAGTTGTCCCACTAAAAGCATAAGTTGAAAAAGGTAGAATCAAATTATATCCGGCAATGATAAAGTTCACAATACTAGAGAAAATGATAATCATCATTATTTGCGAATTAGTCAGAATATATTGAAAACCTTCTCTAATTTGAAAAAGGGTATTTTTCTTGTGCTTTTTATTAGGTTGCGTTGTTAAAATAGTCAGCTTCTTTAAAATAGTCAGCTTCTTTATGAGTAAACCTGAAACAAAAAATGAAACTGCATCTAAAACTAATGCGATTCTATTACCGAAAAAATTAGCGATCAACAAAGCTAAACTAGGTCCAGCAATTTGAACAATTTCTTTTACAATTTCCAAAGTAGAATTAACAGTATTAATGTGTTCTTTATAAACAATTTCTCTAAAAATCGCTTTATATGCTGGGCTTCGAAATGACGTGATTATCGCTAGTGCAATATTGATAAGTATAATCGTATAAATAAAAAATGACTTAGGAATAAAAATTGCTAATATAAGACAAATAAATCCACTAATCAAATCACAATGAAAAATAATTCGCTTTCTATTACCACTGTCAGAGACAGCACCTCCCCAAAAATTAAAAAATACGCTGATTAAAACTTCACTACTTTGGTAGAAAGACAGCCAAAAACCTCCATTTGGAATAGAAGAAAGAAATACTGTATTTACGTAGTCAAATAAAACATCACCAAATTTCGAAATCGCATTACTGGTAGTAACCTTAACCGTATTTAGCTTTTCCGTTTTTGTTAATTTTGCTTCTTCTGTCATTGAATCACCTTCATAAAAAGTATTGACTTTGAAATAAATGAGAATAAAATTAATTAAAATAAATGATTGTTAATAAATTATAGCACTATTAAAAAAGCTTTAACAAAAAAGTTATGCATCTTGTTTCTTAAGAAAGGAAGATATTAATATTATGAGTAGAGGAAAAATAATACTTATAGATGGCATATCGAATTCAGGTAGATGGCATATCGAATTCAGGTAAAACTACTTTATGTAATAACCTATCAAAACAACTAGGTTATAAAATTGTTCCTGAATCAATAAGATATCTAGAAAATAGGTTAAATGAAAAAGGAGATAATATTTTATATGTTCCTAAAAATATTCAAGAAGAATTACGGAATCAGGAAATATTATTTGACCTAGAATTTGATAAATGGTTTGATGCAAATTATTTTGCTGATCATGGACAAAATGTTGTAATTGATAAATCACCCTATTCAATCGTTGCGACAGCATTTGCTTTCGAATCTTCTAATATATCTGGAACATATAATAAATCGTTAGAGTTTTTAGACGATTTTATAGAAAAAGCTAAACGATATAAATTATACAGTCCGGACTTGCTATTACTATTAAAAGCTGATAGTTCTGCTTCATCAAAGAGAAATTTGGAACGGAATCATCACCTTTTAAGTGTCTGGACTCAAGAAAGTACAAGACAAAAGCAAGAAGAAATATTAGAAAAAGAATTTCAAGAATTAGACATGAAAAAGGCACTAATTGATACATCAAATCTTTCACCACGGGATGTCTATGATGAGGCTTTAAAACAAATCACTAGTTTGTGATTTAACTCATCAAATTTTATTAAGGAGGGCTAATTATGATAACAATAGCAGAATTAATAATGTTTCTAATGCTACTACAATGTTTGTGGCACATAGCTAGAACAATGCTAGTGAATAAAAAAATAAAGCAAAATAAAAATAATGCTGCGAGCTTTAAAGAAACTAGAGATGAAAAACCAAAATTCTTTATAGTTATTCCATGTTTACAAGAACAAAAGATAATTAATAGAACGATAGATGATTTTGTAAATATTATTACTAGTACAAAAATTGATGCAAAATTATTCATCGTAACTACTGATAAAGAAAAATTGCTAACCAATCAAGGAAAAACTACATTTGACATTGTAAAAGAAAAGATTGATACATCAGATAGTTATAAAGACATTAAACTTTTAAACTATCCTGGAGTAAATGGCATGATGGCTGATCAATTAAATTATGCATTCGATACAATTTATAAAATGTATGATATTGATGAGAAAAGCTCCTATTTCTGTGTCTATAATGCCGATAGTCGCCCCGGAAAAGACGCATTCCTTCAGGCAAAAACAGTTGCCCTAAAGAAGCATTTTCCTTTAATTATGCAAGAATATTCTGCATTTTTCTCTAACTTAAATACGTTAAGTCCAATTATGCAAGGCTTCGCTGTTTATCAAACTAATTTTGAATTAATAAATGGACTAACAAATGCTATATTACCTTCTATTTTCTTAAGGAATCATGTTGTAGGCCATGGACTTTTTGTCAGATTTGATTATTTAAAACGAATAGGTAGCTTTAATACTGAATTTTGGTGTGAAGATATTTATCTTAGTTTCTATTTGAGAAGTCAGGGAATTATAATTGAACCATTATTTGCCTTGGAATATGGGGAATCTCCTAAAAATATTCAAATACTTGCTAAACAAAATGCTAATTGGTTCAAAACATTGTCTGATAATAAAAAATTTTATCAAATATTAAGTAAGAATAAAGATACTAAACAATTGAATACTTTTCTTTATTATCTAAATCAAGTAAGAGGAGCCTTTGCATGGCTATTACTACCTAGCTTTTATCTAGTTATCTTTATATTTCTTATTTTTATAAATAGTGGATTAGCACTAGTTTTTACTTTAGTTTATCTAACTACCACATTTCTTCGATTCTGGTTATCTAATTCAATCGCGAAAAATTTACACGGAAAATTACCGGTAAATAATTTCCTTCTAGCGTTTGAAAGTAGCATAGCATATTTAATTTCTAATGTAGGTCCTCTCTATCTAGTATTTCATAGAAAAGGAACTAAATATAAAACAGAAAGGTGAGTTTCAGTATGTTTATTATTGATAATTTTATTCAACGCAGCCAGAATACTCCTGATCAAGTGGCAGTTAAATCACCAAATGGTGATTATACCTATCAAGAAATTTCCAATATTGCCCAGCAATTAGCCGCTAAACTTGATGAGGAAAATGCTCAGGACATCGTTCCCTTTTATTTAAAAGATACCCGTTTTGTACTGCCCACAGTAATTGGAATTTGGCTATCCAACCGCATCCCTATGCCACTTGTATCAGCGTTAGACCTACCTGAAGCCACTGATCGTGTAAAAGAAGTTCAATGGGATACTTTAATAACTGACTTACCTGCCACACTTAAGCAGAAAAATATCATTCAAGTTGATCTTTTCAATCAGAATAATCACGCCGACTTTAAAGCTAAACCGTTCTCGCAAAAAAATGTATACATCCTCTCTACTTCTGGCAGTACCGGCATTCCTAAAAAAGTTTTTCTGACAGAAAGCAATCTAAAGTGGATCCTTACAAGACTGTACTCATTAATTAACGTCAACGAGACGACCAAATTTTTATTTTCAACGCCTTATTCTTTTGATGTTTCATTAACAGAGCTTCTGTCGCCCGTTATTGCCGGTGCCGAGCTGGTTTGTCTCCCAACAAGTCCTTCTAATTCAGAGAGTATCAGGCTAATTCCCAAATTAATTAATCAAAAGCAAATAACGCACCTTTCCTTATCCCCTTCATTTGCGGAGGCACTTCTTGATATCGTTGGTCCTGAAGCCTTTGATAAACTCAAGTTTCTGATGGTAGCCGGTGAAGCATTTCCGATTAATTTGGCAAAAAAATTGAAACGGGCGCTTAATAAGGGATGCAAAGTTTTTAATCTTTATGGTCCGACTGAAACAACTGTCTATTCTACTTATCATCAGGTAACTGAAAATGAAGAAGAATACGTACCGATTGGCCGCCCATTACCAGAGGGAAAGGTAAAAGTCCTTGATGCAAACAATAATGAAGCAAAAAAAGGTGAATTATATATTGGCGGAAATGGAGTAACAGACGGCTATCTTTTAGATTCTGTTAAAAGCAGCTCAAGCTTCATCACTCTTGACGGTGAACGCTATTATAAAACTGGTGATAAGGTAGAAATTTTACAAAACGGTGAGCTACTTTTCCTAGAAAGAGAAGACGATCAAGTCCAAGTTAACGGAATCCGTGTGGAATTAGGTGAAATTCAAACTCTAGTATCGAAAATCGCTGATGTTACCACAGCAATTGCGAAGTTCAAAAACAAGCGAATCTATATTTTTTACATTAGTTCGCAAGATAAAGAAGCTGAGATTAAAAGTAAACTGCCAACTTATCTCAATCCAATAATTATTAAGGTCGATCACTTCTTGTACACCTACAACCGTAAGATTGATACGCAAAGAATGATCGACGAGTATTATAATCGTTCTTTGACTACTGATAGCTCTAACACTTTAGACGAATTGAAAAAGTTGATAGCCAAATACCACGTTAATGAAATTAAAGAGCTGGATTCTCTGGATTCAGTGCGCTTCATTGTTGATGTAGAAAATACTTTTAAGATTCAGATTGATGATGCCCAGTTCTCACTGTTGAACACGCTTGAGCGCTTGGCAGCATATATTGACAAGCAGCAAACAAATACAGCTGCAGAGACTCGCGAGCAAGCAAATGAAGCTGACTTACTTAATCTTAAATTGCTGTTTGCAAACTTTTCGAGCAGCTATGAGGATGCGAAAATTACTGCTTCATCAACGCAGCAGAGTCTCTTTTCACAACAAAAACCATCTTTTGACCTGCTAAGAGTATCTTTTCCGACAATTAACTTTGAAGAAATTCAGAAGATTAGACAGATTTTTACTGATTTAACTACTAAGATAGATCTATTGAAATTTGCTTGGTTTAAAGATCGAGACGGTAAACTATATTTCAAGAAGATAATCAATCCAGCTCCAATCTCACTTGTTACCGCAAACAGCTTTTCCGAAACTGACTTAGAAAAAGTGATGTATTCTAAGCCTGGTTCGCCAATTCATTGCCTTATTTTCAATATGAAGAAGCAGGAGTTAAACATTGTCTTTTCACACCACGCTCTAGATGCCTCTTCTTCTAACAAATTGAAGAAAATATTCGTAGATTTGTATCAAGGAAATTTGAAAATTGAGCAAATTAAGTCCAGTTCTTATGCTGAATTTATGAGTTTTGTTCAAGAAGTTAATCAAAGTACTGATTTAAAGGCGGCCCTTTCTTTGGTACCTCAAACGCAGGAAGAACTCAATTTAACTAAAGAAGATGGTCGACTCTATATCACAAAATTCGCCTGCCCTGCTAAAACGACGGATCAAATTTACATTAACGGTCTTTACTTACTGTCACAAGCGATGATGAAAGATCATAAGATGAAGAAGATTACGGGAAAGATCGCTTTGAATATCAGGAAGTTTTCGAACTTTGATGCTAGCGATGTAATTGGAGATATTCACGCTACCCTACCTTGGGAAGTGAATGAAAATGATACTTTGACTGATTTTGCCAAGAGATATCAAATGTGGAAAGATCACTATACTAAGGGCACGGATTATCGCTACTGCATTTTCAATCAGATTGGCAGTAATTTAGAATATCGCAACGCTTTAAGTAAACAGTGGAGCAACATGAATATTTCACCTAATTATATTGGAGAGGTAAATTCAGTAAAGGCGATTGCGGATGATATCTTAAGGCTGCCGTTCAAGCCTAATTACATCACTATGGTTTCGAAAGAAGGTGTGCTATATTGCATTTCATATGGGCGCTTACTCGAAAAATTTAAGTATCAGGTGAAATTGAATGATGAGCAAGTAGTTACTGTAACAACAAATGAATATTAGAAAAAAGCCAACTAAGCTATGAAGCTAACCCCTAAAGTTGGACGTTAGTTTTAAATAAATTCTTTTAAAGCTTGATTTCGATATTCTATCGGAGTCCAATGTCATTAAGTTAAGACATTGATTGATGATCTGACTTGATGAACCGAATCATTTTGATTC
>NZ_GG700755.1:178595-180524 GCF_000160855.1 Lactobacillus helveticus DSM 20075 = CGMCC 1.1877 | reverse complement strand
GTAATATATTTAACTGTCGTCAGGCGAGAGCTTGAGCGGCAAAAAAACAAATTCAAAAAAGTTCTTGACAAAGAATTATGAATTTGATAAAATATAAAAGCCGTCTGGTAGCCAGACGGAGGTAGTACTTTGAAAACTGAACAAAGTTTCGCTAAAAGTGTGCGGGTGTAAAAACCCAAACAAGAAGCGAAGTCAATTCGCAAGCAATAAATTTGAGACAAAGATCTTAAATAATCAAATGAGCAATCATTCAAACTTAAATTTCAAAATGAGAGTTTGATCCTGGCTCAGGACGAACGCTGGCGGCGTGCCTAATACATGCAAGTCGAGCGAGCAGAACCAGCAGATTTACTTCGGTAATGACGCTGGGGACGCGAGCGGCGGATGGGTGAGTAACACGTGGGGAACCTGCCCCATAGTCTGGGATACCACTTGGAAACAGGTGCTAATACCGGATAAGAAAGCAGATCGCATGATCAGCTTATAAAAGGCGGCGTAAGCTGTCGCTATGGGATGGCCCCGCGGTGCATTAGCTAGTTGGTAAGGTAACGGCTTACCAAGGCAATGATGCATAGCCGAGTTGAGAGACTGATCGGCCACATTGGGACTGAGACACGGCCCAAACTCCTACGGGAGGCAGCAGTAGGGAATCTTCCACAATGGACGCAAGTCTGATGGAGCAACGCCGCGTGAGTGAAGAAGGTTTTCGGATCGTAAAGCTCTGTTGTTGGTGAAGAAGGATAGAGGTAGTAACTGGCCTTTATTTGACGGTAATCAACCAGAAAGTCACGGCTAACTACGTGCCAGCAGCCGCGGTAATACGTAGGTGGCAAGCGTTGTCCGGATTTATTGGGCGTAAAGCGAGCGCAGGCGGAAGAATAAGTCTGATGTGAAAGCCCTCGGCTTAACCGAGGAACTGCATCGGAAACTGTTTTTCTTGAGTGCAGAAGAGGAGAGTGGAATTCCATGTGTAGCGGTGGAATGCGTAGATATATGGAAGAACACCAGTGGCGAAGGCGACTCTCTGGTCTGCAACTGACGCTGAGGCTCGAAAGCATGGGTAGCGAACAGGATTAGATACCCTGGTAGTCCATGCCGTAAACGATGAGTGCTAAGTGTTGGGAGGTTTCCGCCTCTCAGTGCTGCAGCTAACGCATTAAGCACTCCGCCTGGGGAGTACGACCGCAAGGTTGAAACTCAAAGGAATTGACGGGGGCCCGCACAAGCGGTGGAGCATGTGGTTTAATTCGAAGCAACGCGAAGAACCTTACCAGGTCTTGACATCTAGTGCCATCCTAAGAGATTAGGAGTTCCCTTCGGGGACGCTAAGACAGGTGGTGCATGGCTGTCGTCAGCTCGTGTCGTGAGATGTTGGGTTAAGTCCCGCAACGAGCGCAACCCTTGTTATTAGTTGCCAGCATTAAGTTGGGCACTCTAATGAGACTGCCGGTGATAAACCGGAGGAAGGTGGGGATGACGTCAAGTCATCATGCCCCTTATGACCTGGGCTACACACGTGCTACAATGGACAGTACAACGAGAAGCGAGCCTGCGAAGGCAAGCGAATCTCTGAAAGCTGTTCTCAGTTCGGACTGCAGTCTGCAACTCGACTGCACGAAGCTGGAATCGCTAGTAATCGCGGATCAGAACGCCGCGGTGAATACGTTCCCGGGCCTTGTACACACCGCCCGTCACACCATGGAAGTCTGCAATGCCCAAAGCCGGTGGCCTAACCTTCGGGAAGGAGCCGTCTAAGGCAGGGCAGATGACTGGGGTGAAGTCGTAACAAGGTAGCCGTAGGAGAACCTGCGGCTGGATCACCTCCTTTCTAAGGAAGCTGAAGTGATGGAGAGTAGAGATACTAAGAGAAGTCACAAAAGCAAGCGGAAGCACACTGAGAAACTTTGTTTAGTTTTGAGGGTAGTACCT
>NZ_GG700755.1:170518-175315 GCF_000160855.1 Lactobacillus helveticus DSM 20075 = CGMCC 1.1877 | reverse complement strand
TACTTTTGTATGGAGTGTTGTCCGAGTGGCTTAAGGAGCATGATTGGAAATCATGTATACGGGCTTATACCTGTATCGAGGGTTCAAATCCCTCACACTCCGTAGATAAATGAAAAAAAAGAGATCATAACGAATATGATCTCTTTTTTCTTACCTTATAATAATTAACAAGAGGTATTTAAATGAAAAATAAGAAAACATTTATATTTTCATCTTTGTTAATAGTAGTTTTACTGTTTTGTTTATCAGCTTGTTCAACCAAAAAAGATGAAAATACTAGAAAACACCAAGTCGATATTGTCACATCAACTAATATTTATGCCAATATTGCTAAAAATATTGTAGGTAAGCATGGCAAAGTAGAGGCAGTTATTAACAATGGAGATACAGATCCTCATGATTTTGAACCTACTACTGGTTCCGCTAAAAAAGTAGCGAATGCCAATATTGTGATAGCAAATGGCTTAGGATATGACAGCTGGATGACCAATTTAGCTAATGCTAATGATATTCACGTTACTAAAGTGGGAGAGCAGCTTATGGGGCTAAAACAGGGAGATAATCCTCATATTTGGTATAACCTGGATATGCCACAAAAATATGTTGCCTATCTTGTTAAAAAAGCTAGTCAAATTGATCCCAAGCACGCACCTTACTTTAAAAATAATGCCAAAATGTATTTGAACAAAATAAATACAATAAAGAAATTAGCGGATAAAATAGATGGACAAAAAGCAAAGCCGGTTTATGTAAGTGAGCCAGTATTTGATTATGCTTTAGAGCGGTGCCATTTTAAGATTGGAAATCACGCTTTTGAAGAGGCTGTGGAAAATGAAACAGATCCTAATGCAAAAGTGGTCCACAAGATGCAAATGGATATTAAACAAAGAAAAATTGCCTTCTTTGTTAATAATATTCAAGCATCAAGCAGTACGGTTAATAATATGGTTAACTTGGCTAAGCGCTCAGACGTGCCAGTACTTGATGTACGGGAGACGATGCCTAATGGTGTGAGCTATTATCACTGGATGAAAAGCAATTATCAAAAATTATTTCAAATTTTTCAAAATACCCCTTGCATAAATGATGGATGTCTAGTAGTATAATAAACGTTGTGATTGAGATGTCACTCAGATAACTAAAAAATAAAAAAGTTAAAAAAGTTCTTGACTTTTAAAACTGATTTAGTTATTATAATAAAGTACTCTTGATTAAGAGATATGACCCGTTGGTCAAGTGGTTAAGACACGGCCCTTTCACGGCCGTAACATGGGTTCAAATCCCGTACGGGTCACTTATGGAGGATTAGCTCAGCTGGGAGAGCATCTGCCTTACAAGCAGGAGGTCACAGGTTCGAGCCCTGTATCCTCCATTGTTCGGGACTACCGCGGAGACGGTAGTCTTTTTTTTTGCAAAAAGAACGAACAAAATAATTTTATCGGTTCAAGTCCTGAAAGGATTCACTATTATTAGTGAAGATGCCTTGTAACCGAATAGCTAATGTCTATATGGGGGGACTATTATGGAAAGACGTTTGTTTACTTCAGAATCAGTTTCTGAAGGACACCCAGATAAAGTTGCTGATCAAATTTCAGATGCTATTCTGGATGCAATGTTGGAAAAAGATCCTAATTCACACGTAGCATGTGAAACGATCGTAACTACAGGTATGGTTTTTGTCTTCGGAGAAATCTCAACTAGTGCTTATGTTGATATTCAAGACGTAGTACGTAAGACCATCTTGAGAATTGGTTATGATCGTCCTGAATTAGGTTTTGACGGCAACAACTGTGCTGTCATGGTGGATATCGATGAACAATCACCTGATATTGCAGGTGGTGTAGATCATTCACTTGAAACAAGAGAAAATGAGTCTGATCAAGACGAATTGAATCAAATTGGTGCAGGTGACCAAGGTTTAATGTTTGGTTTTGCTATTAAGGAAACACCAGAATTAATGCCTTTACCAATCTCACTTGCTCACCGCTTAATGAGACGTGTTGCTTCATTAAGAAAGGATCATACCTTAGACTGGCTTCGCCCAGATGCTAAAGCACAAGTTACAGTTGAATACGACGAAAACAATAATCCACTTCGCGTTGATACTGTAGTTATTTCTACTCAAACTGATGCGGAAGTATCTAACGAAGAAATTCGTCGAGCTATGATTGACTTAGTAATTAAACAAGTTATTCCAGCTCGTTACTTGGATGAAAAGACTAAGTTCTTGATTAACCCATCAGGACGTTTCGTTATTGGTGGACCAAAGGGTGACTCTGGTTTAACTGGACGTAAGATTATCGTTGATACTTACGGTGGTTATGCTCGTCACGGTGGTGGTGCCTTCTCAGGTAAGGATTCAACAAAGGTTGACCGTAGTGCTAGTTATGCAGCTCGTTATGTTGCTAAAAATATTGTGGCAGCAGGTCTGGCATATCGCTGTGAAGTTCAATTGGCTTACGCTATTGGTGTGGCTCACCCAGTATCAATTATGATCGATACTGCAGGTACTGGTAAGGTTGACGATGATCTTTTGACTGAAGCAGTTCGTCATGTCTTCGACCTTCGCCCAGCAGGTATTATCAAGATGCTTGATTTGCGTCGTCCTATTTATGAACAAACTGCCGCATATGGTCACTTCGGCAGAACAGACGTCGATTTGTCATGGGAAAAGACCGATAAAACTCAAGATTTACTTGATTACATCAAAAACAATAAATAATAAAAAGAGGGAGTAAAATGAAGAAAACAAACGTGTCACTTGTCACGCTTGCGATTTTTATGACTACTTTTATGTCTGGTGTTGAAGGAACGATTGTTTCTACCGCGATGCCAACTATAGTTTCTGATCTGAATGGATTGGAAATTATGAACTGGGTCGTGTCAATCTTTCTTTTGATGACAGCCGTGTCAACTCCTTTATATGGAAAACTGGCTGATAGCATTGGGCGAAAGCCAGTTTTTTTGTTTGGAATTGCACTTTTTGTCATTGGATCGTCATTGTGTGGCCTAGCTCAAAACATGGTTGAATTGATTGTGTTTAGAGCAATTCAAGGATTAGGTTCAGGAGCAGTTCAGCCAGTTGCTATTACGCTGATTGCCGATTTGTATACTTTGCAAAAACGTGCCAAACTCGTAGGACTTAACTCTGGCTTTTGGGGAGTAGCTTCAGTAATTGCTCCATTATTAGGTGGATTTATTGTTCAACACTTATCTTGGCATTGGGTCTTTTACATTAATGTACCGATCGGAATTATTGCATTTTTGCTGGTAATTTTCTATTTGAAAGAGCCGAAGCATAATGCCAAATCTAAGTTAGACTTGCAAGGAACCACCTGGTTGGTGATTTTGTTATTGGCATTAATGTTCTTTTTGCAAGATCTTGGTGAAAATACCAATATTGCAATAATGGCTGTCTTAGCTCTTTTAGTTGCGGTATCGGTAATTGCCTTCTTTAAGACTGAAAAACGCGCTACGGACCCGATGATGCCACTCTCAATGTTAAAAAATCGAGAGTTCCTTGCATTGAATTTGATTACTTTGCTGATCTGCGGGGTAGTTATCGGATTTGAATTCTATATTCCAACTTGGATGCAGGGAATTAACGGAACGAATGCCTCTCTTGCAGGTTTTGCCGTTACGCCAAGTTCACTGATGTGGATTGTTGGTTCATTCATTCTAGGCTGGATGCTTGGCCGTTGGGGCATTAAGAGGACCTATGACTATATGTTAGGTGTATTAGTGATCACTGATTTGGTGTTGCTGTTAGTGCCAATTTACACGCCGTTTTGGGTATTTTGCATTGTCGCAGCCTTTAACGGAACCGCATTTGGGGTTATTACAACAGCCTCTCAGGTTCGTTCACAAGTATTGGTGCCTAAATCCGACATTGGTGTGGCTACTTCGTTTAACACTTTGATGAAGTATCTAGGTCAAACCATGATGATTTCCATCTACGGTATTGCTTTTAATACTTCAGTAGCTCATGGCTTAGCTAAGCACCCTGGCTTGACGCAAGGGATGATGAACAAAATCGTTTCCGCAGAAAATGCCAAAACTTTAGCAGCAGATACGATTCCGCAATTGCGGCAGGTCCTTTTAGTTGGATTAAAAGCCGTCTATGTTGTGTCATTAATCGTAATAATTGTTTCTATTATTTTGAACCGAACTTATCGCGAACAAAAAATTAATACCAAGTAAAAAAAAGCCAGATGCACGTTCAATGCATCTGGCTTTTCCATCTTTTAAAAACTACGTTTCAATAATTGTTGCGGCATTTTCTTAAGCAATGTTGTTGCACTATTATTTTGAAAAATGTCTAAGCAATCGACTGCTTAGACATTTTTCAATTACGGCACTATTAACAAGGATTTCTTGAATTAATTGCATATCTGAAACTGACATTTGGTGCTTTTTGTTTAAAATAGGCAACAGTTTCGTTTTTAGCTTAGGCTGATCGAGCGCAAATAAAAGTGGCAGTGAATATACGCCGGTAGCTAAATCCTCTAAAGTAGGCTTGTTAAGCTTAGCGCTGCCTGTATAATCCAATAGATCATCCACAATTTGAAAGGCAATGCCTAAATTCTCTCCAAAATTGGCCAAAGCTGTGCTTTGTTCAGCATTGCCACCAGCAAAATGGGCACCTTCTTCGGCAGCTAGGCGGAAGAGGGCGGCAGTCTTGCCTTTAATATCATTTAGATAATCCGTAAAAGTCTGCTCTAAATTAAAGCGTTCAGCCATTTGACCTAGTTCACCATTTAAAATATGGCTCATGGTCTGGGCATTGCGCACTAAATA
>NZ_GG700755.1:163855-169566 GCF_000160855.1 Lactobacillus helveticus DSM 20075 = CGMCC 1.1877 | reverse complement strand
ATGTTCCGTAGTGGTATCAAGCATCAAGTCAAAGAAGTTGGTAAACAATAAATTACCAGCATAGACTGCAACGTCTTTGCCAAATTCTGCTTGAATGCTGATATTGCCTCTGCGCAAATCAGAATCATCGATGGTATCATCATGAATCAAAGTCGCCATATGCAAAATTTCAATGGATGAGGCTAAATTAATAGTTTGCTGATTAACTTTTCCGACTACATGGGCTGCTAATAATAGAAGGCTAGGGCGTAAATATTTGCCGCCATTATCAGCCATTGTTAATAAAGCAGCTTGTAAACTCTGATGGGGAGTTTAAATGGTGTGCTGAATCAAAGTATCGACTTCAGCTAGCTCACCAGCAATAAGTGGATATTTTTTCCAAGGCTTAAAATTTTTCATAAATCGTTTCCTTAAACTAATAAAATTATTATCGTTTAATTGATTTATTCAAATAGTTCCATTACTTATTATTACGCAGATTGTGAATCTTACCAACAAAAAAACTAGTGAAAAATTAAATTCACTAGTTTTTTGTTTATTTTTGCGATTTTTCTAACATCTTCGGTTCGATGTAAAAGTGATACAAGAAAGAATAACCAAGTAAAACAAAGGTGATTCCTTCAATCCAGCCACCAAAAACATCAGATGGATAATGTACATGGACGAATATTCTTGTGTAGCCAATCAGGATTGGGAACAGCGCCAAAATCATGATCAATAGAGTTTTCCAGAATTTGCTTTTAATTAATAAAATAGTCAAAATAATTAAAACTCCGAATAATGCGGCACTACCAACTGAGTGACCTGATGGAAAACTGTAGCCGTCGGCATAAACTAAATGGTGAACAGTGGGACGATGACGTTCAACTGCATGTTTGATAATCCAGTTATAACAGTTGGCACAAATCATCACCCCCGCCGTAAACCAGGCGTAGGCATATTGTTTAAACGTAATTAAAATTATAAATAAGATAATCGTTTCTATCGTGATCGTGCTAGTATTGCCTAAATTGGTAAAAGTTTTTGCAAAAGCCACGTTAGCCGGATTGTTGTTGCAAACGATGCCGATGACTGCGTTGTCAAAGCTGTGGATAAACTGTGACCCAGATGACACTAGCATCGCCCACGCTGCGTAGATGACCACAAAGATTATCCCTGGAATCAGGGTATCTCTTGGTGGATTTTTTGTATTAATCAAAGAAAGTCTCCCCTTGTAATTTTTAGCATTTGTGGTAAATTATAATCATTATCTATAAGAAAATAAAGGTCAGGAAGTAGTAACAAGGATATTTTTTCAGAGAGAGACTGGTTGCTGTGAAGTCTTAAAGTGGAATTGCGAACTTGTCCTGGTATTGAAACCTATCGTCGCCATCCGCGTTAAGGAGCAATTAAGTGTCACAGATTGTGAAACTTAGGTGGTACCGCGATAACTCGTCCTATGATTAACATCATAGGGCTTTTTTATTTGTAAAAGGAGAGAAAAATCTTGTATAACCACAAAGTAGTTGAAAAGAAATGGCAAGATTATTGGGCAAAACATGATACCTTCAAGACAGGTACAGATCCCAAAAAGAAAAATTATTATGCATTGGACATGTTCCCATTCCCATCTGGTAAGGGACTTCACGTAGGTCACCCAGAAGGATATACTGCAACGGATATTGTCTCACGTATGAAGCGTGCACAAGGCTACAATGTGCTTCACCCAATGGGTTGGGATGCATTTGGACTTCCAACAGAACAATATGCATTGAAGACCGGTGAAGATCCGGCTGTTGTTACTAAGAACAACATTGCAAACTTTAAGCGTCAACTTAACAAGTTAGGCTTTTCATACGACTGGGATCGTGAAATTACTACTAGTGATCCTAACTACTACAAGTGGACTCAATGGGTCTTTGAACAAATGTACAAAAAGGGTCTTGCTTATGAAGCTGAAGTACCAGTTAACTGGTCACCAGACCTTGGTACTGTTGTAGCTAACGAAGAAGTTATCGATGGTAAGACTGAACGTGGTGGATACCCAGTTTACCGTCGTAACATGCGTCAATGGATGCTTAAGATGACTGCTTATGCAGATCGTCTTTTGGAAGACCTTGATGACTTGGACTGGCCAGAACCAGTTAAGGAAATGCAACGTAACTGGATTGGTCGTTCAGTTGGTGCACAAGTAACTTTCAAGATTAAAGATAGTGACAAGACTTTTGACATCTTTACTACTCGTCCTGATACCTTATTTGGTTGTTCATACACTGTTCTTGCTCCAGAAAACAAGTTGGTTCAAGAAATTACCACAGATGGTCATAGAGACGAAGTTAATGCCTACATCAAGAAGATTGAATCTAAGTCTGACCTTGAAAGAACTGATTTGAACAAGGATAAGACTGGTGTATTTACTGGTGCTTATGCAATTAACCCAGTTAACGGCAAGGAAGTGCCAATTTGGATTTCTGACTACGTTTTAGCAAGCTATGGTACTGGTGCCGTAATGGCAGTTCCAGCTCACGATGATCGTGACTACGCTTTTGCTAAAAAGTTTGATTTGCCAATTAATCAAGTACTTGAAGGCGGCGATCTTTCTAAGGCTGCCTTCACTGAAGATGGTCCACACATTAACTCAGAATTCTTGAATGGCTTGAACATCAAGGATGCTAAGAAGAAGATGGTTGACTGGCTTGAAGAACACAACTGCGGTGAAAAGAAAGTTAACTACAAGCTTCGCGACTGGGACTTCAGTCGTCAACGTTACTGGGGTGAACCAATTCCAGTTATCCACTGGGAAGACGGTACTACTTCACTTGTTCCAGAAGATCAACTTCCACTTCGTTTGCCACATGCAACTGATATTAAGCCATCAGGTACTCCAGAAAGTCCATTAGCTAACTTGACTGACTGGGTAAATGTAGTTGATGAAATGGGTCGAAAAGGTAAGCGTGAAACCAACACTATGCCTAACTGGGCTGGTTCAAGCTGGTACTACTTGCGTTACGTTGATCCACACAATGATAAAGAATTAGCTGATTACGACTTATTGAAACAATGGCTTCCAGTTGACCTTTACATCGGTGGTGCAGAACACGCAGTTCGTCACCTTCTTTACGCTAGATTCTGGCACAAGGTTCTTTACGACTTGGGTGTTGTTCCAACCAAGGAACCATTCCAACGTTTGTACAACCAAGGTTTGATCTTGAAGAACCATGAAAAGATGTCTAAGTCAAAGGGTAACGTAGTTAACCCAGACGAAGTAATCGATGAATATGGTGCAGACTCACTTAGAATGTACGAAATGTTCATGGGCCCACTTGATGCTTCAATCGACTGGGATGACAACGGTCCAGCTTCAACCAAGAAGTTCTTAGACCGTGTATGGCGTTTGTTCGTTAATGACCTTGACTTGAAGGCAATTCCACAAGAAAGAATTGTGGATAAAAACGATGGTGAACTCGACAAGGTTTACGCAGAAACTGTTAAGAAGGTTACTGAAGACTTTGACGCTCTTCACTTCAACACCGCTATTTCTCAAATGATGGTCTTCATCAACGCTGCTCAAAAGGCTAAGACTATTCCACGGGAATACGTAGAAGGCTTCGTTAAGCTTTTGGCACCAGTTGCTCCACACATGATGGAAGAAATCTGGCAAGTATTTGGTCATGATGAATCAATTACTTACGCTAAGTGGCCAACTTATGATCCAGCTAAATTAGTTGAATCTACTGTAGAAATCATGGTTCAAGTTAACGGTAAGCTTCGTGGCAAGTTCGAAGCTGCTAAGGATGCAGATAGAGATGACGTTCAAAAGCAAGCTATGGCTTTACCACACGTACAAAAATTCTTGGAAGGCAAGGACGTTAAGAAAGTTATCGTTGTACCTAACAAGATCGTTAATATTGTTGCTAAATAAATTAAGTTTTTCCTAAAAGCTCGGTGAAGTTGAACTTCAAAGGGCAAATTGCGTGACAATTAATTAGTTAATACTTTTTATTAGGAAAAATTGATGGAAGAAGAAAATAATTCAGATAGCAAAGATACACAAAGTACTTTTTTAAAAGGCTCTGCCTGGATGACCTTTGGGTCGATTGCTTCTAGAATTTTGGGTGCATTGTATATTATTCCTTGGTATGCCTGGATGGGCGACTATGGGAATATTGCCAATGCTTTAACTGCTCGAAGTTATAATATTTATACTATTTTTATTCTAATTTCGACGGCCGGAATTCCGGGAGCGATTGCCAAACAAGTAGCCAAGTATAATGCTTTGAATGAGTATGGAATTGGACGAAAATTGTTCCATAAAGGGCTGATTTTAATGGCCTTCTTAGGTGTGATTTCTGCCGCGATTATGTATTTTGCTTCACCGCTATTAGCATCTAACGGTAGTCAAAGCGATCCTAGACAGATTGCGGTTATGCGCAGTTTGTCGTACGCAATTTTGATTATTCCGATTCTGAGTATCATGCGTGGGTACTTCCAAGGGTACGCGGATATGATGCCAAGTGCGATGTCGCAATTCGTGGAGCAGTTTGCCCGAGTAGTCTGGATGCTATTAACTGCATTTGTCATCATGCAGGTGCAGCACGGCTCCTATGTTCATGCTGTTATTCAGTCAAATTTAGCTGCTGCAATTGGTGCCGCATTTGGGATTGGCTTGTTAGTCTGGTTCTTGTTTTCACGGCGAAAACAGCTAGATGACTTGGTTGCCAATTCGAATAACCGATTAAAGGTTTCTACAACTGAACTGTTTGCGGAGATTATCGAACAAGCAATTCCATTTATCATTATCGATTCGGGAATCACTTTATTCTCATTGGTTGACCAATATACATTCCACCCAATGATTGCTGGCTTGGTACATGCAAGTTCAGACACGATTGAAGATTGGTATGCCTTATTTGGTCTTAATGCCAATAAGTTGATCATGATTATCGTATCTTTGGCAAGTGCAATGGCAGTAACGGCGATTCCGCTGTTATCAGCTGCACACACTAGAGGCGACTTTAAGAGCATTTCTAAGCAAATTGCTAATACGATGGACTTGTTCTTGTTCGTAATGATTCCTGCCGCATTTGGTATGGCTGCCATTAGTAAGCCAATTTACACGGTTTTCTATGGTCCAGATCCATTAGGTAGCAACGTCTTATACTTGTCATCATTTACTGCAATTAGTTTAGGACTTTTTACGGTATTGATGGCAGTTTTGCAAGGTCTATCAGAGAATGGATTAGCAATCAAATACTTGGTTTTAGGTTTAATCCTGAAGGGGATTTTGCAATACCCAATGATCTTTTTATTCAAGGTGTACGGACCTTTGGTTGCTACCAACTTAGGACTATTAGTAATCGTTTTGCTGGCATTGAAGCACCTAGAAGTACAATACGACTTCAACTTGAATAGAACGAGCCGACGCTTAGTAGGTATTACCGCATTTTCGATAGGGATGTTCCTAATTGTTAAATTAGTTGAGATGGGCTTAGGCAGATTCTTAAACCCAGATCATCGAATTTCCGCTTTGATTTTGGTAATTTTATCGGTAGGCGTGGGAATTATCTTTTATGGTTTTGCCACGATAAAGACAGATTTAGCCCAAAAGGTAATGGGTAGCAAGATTGAACGAATTTTAGTTAAATTGCATATTCAGTCTTAAAAATTGAATAAAGTCAAAACGAGTAGCATGATGCTGCTCGTTTTTTGTATGCCATTTAAATGATAAAAGT
>NZ_GG700755.1:136167-162906 GCF_000160855.1 Lactobacillus helveticus DSM 20075 = CGMCC 1.1877 | reverse complement strand
TCAAAATAATTTGATAATTCCGATAAAATAAGGGCCATTTTATAATTCATTTTGATAATGACGAAGTTGATGCATTATCAGGAGATAATGATTACATATCGGTTGCATTAAGTGATGTTGCAGATAATACTGTTGTAGCTACAATTGCAGGAAAGCAAGATGACTCAGATGAAGTAGATGATGGTGATGATTCGGATGATCATAATACTTCTGTTGAATCTAGTGATATTTCATTTAATAAAATATTTATGCCAAATGGGATAACCAAATCACCTCGTATTGGTGTAGATAATTTGGTGAAAAAAGGATTTTATAATAGAGAAACTGGGGAATTTACTGTAACTGGTCGAGTTAATCCAGATAAAGTTGTTAAATTAGTTGCAATTACTCAAAGTAATTCTGAAAATGATAAGCAAAATTTGGTAACGTTTGATAAGGCAAGCAACTTTAAGTTTAAATTTAGAGCACCAATTAAAGCTGGTGAAAAAGCTGTTAAATATATTTATACAACTAAAGATGGAAATAAGGTTTCTGGTCTCTTTATCTGGGAAATGGATGAAGAAGAACCAATACTTGATTTAGAAATCCCTTCTGTTACAAATCAACCAGTACTTCATATTTCAGGAATTGCTAATGACAATGAAGATGGCTACAGAGTTTTTGTAGATGGCAATAATGTATTTACTCAACGTAGTAGTGGAAATAACGTTAATTACTACCCAGAGTCTGACCAATCAATGAATCCATATGGTCCATACACTATCAATTACGATATTAATTTAGACGATAATAATGGTAAGTCAACTGACCATATTATTACGGTTGAAGTAGATGATAAGTTGGGTAATGTTACTCAGAAGAAATTTAATGTTCACTTTGATCCAAACTACACTGGTCAATCAGAATTTATTCCAGGTGAAAATATTCCATCTCCATCTGAAGAACCAAAGGTCGATCAACCTGTAGTTCCACATACAAATGAAACTACTAACAATACCTACAACCTAGACAACGCCATCACCCTAACCTTAACTCACAACGCCTTCGTTTATGATACAAATGGAAATGTAGTAATCACAGATGGCAAGAACACTTTGCTTGAAAAGGGCAATACTATTTCTGCATGGCACAAGGGTCAAATTACTACCTTGGCAGGCAAGAAGTACGTTTAAATCGGTGACAACAAGTATGTGAAGTTGTTCAGCACTTTACTTAAGAAACTTGTGGTTCACAACTCATACCTTTACGATGCAAATGGCAAAGCAACTGTTAAGAAGCATAAGTTGACTGTTATAAAGCATGGTAAGTTCGTTTACGTTTGGAACAACGGCGAAGAATTTAGAATTAAGGGTAAAAAGTTCTATCGTTTAGCCAACGGTAAGTTTATCAAAGTAGCTAACTTGCAAACCGTTAAAACAATCAAGATAAAACATTACAGAGCACGTTTATATGATAAAAACGGTGAGTTACTTAAGAAACATATTACATTGACTAAGGGTAAATGCTACTGGGCATGGAATGATGCCAAGATAGTTAAAATCCATGGTAAGAAATATTACAGAGTAGGAAAGAATAGATATGTTCGTGCAAATAAGGCTACAAAAGTAGAGATCACAACAGCCCTAGATGCTGACAAGCTCAAGTAAAGATAGATTTAGATACGAAAAGCCAGGCAAATTTTGCCTGGCTTTTTGACTACAGGGCGGTCGTTGATCAGGTTAACTAAACCCACCTGATCTGCGCTTTCACCATTAGGAATTCCTTTGCCATTAATTATAACAGGAAGTCATACCACGGTTTAATTACTTTAGGTGTTTCCTTTATAACACACCTGCTTTCTGTAGAGTAGGGCGAAGCCCTCTACTATCTAATACACAAAAAACAGGTAAAATTTTTTTGAAAAATAATAGAAAAACTACTAGATCCATCTAGGAATCTAGTAGTTTTTGAGTGATATTAATAATTTTAGGAGTCTAAAAGACTAAAAATCAATTTGGTGAAACTGCTGATAAAATAAATACACCGAGCAATTCAAGTGCCAAAAAAGAAATTCCAATAATTGTAGTCATAATTGCCATCCCCTTAGTTTGGAGATAAATAATTTTGATATTTATCTTATTCATACTCTTTATCTTTACAATTTTTACTTTAGCATAGAATTTAATAAATATAAAGCGTTTACATTAAAAACGGAGAAAAAAGACGAAATCTCTGAGAAATCGTCTTTGTCGCCCCTGCCAAGGAAGTCCATTATAGCATTTTGCATAAGTAAAAGTTATGGCTAGCCAGTAATTATAGATATTTCTCAAGCTTAATTTCTAAGCATACAATGTAATTGAGTTAAGCAAAGGAGAAGAAAAATGGCTAAAAACGAAGAAGAAGTAAAAAAACAGTTCATTTGGTTTTGGTGAACCTAACACAGCTTATGCGAAATATTTTACTGGTGAAAGTTGTTTGAACCCACTTGCTAATAAGGCTAATTGCAGTATTTCAAATGTTTCATTTGAGCCGGGATACATTAATCATTGGCACATGCACACTGTTTCTCAAACTTTGGTTTGTGTGAGGGCTGGGTTCAAGAAGAAGGCAAGCCAGCTCATAAGATGACACCAGGCGATATTTATGTTGTTTATAAAGCTAAGAATCCAGATGTTCAACAAGCAACTGTAACTGTTATTTATCACGATGATACCGATGACAAGAATTTGCCAGGAGGCTGGACTTCAGGTGAACAAGATGAAGGTACACCTGTTAAGTACACTCAAGATGATATCAATAAAGCCATCGAAGGTTGGAAAAAGAAGCACTACCACTATGTAAGAACTGATGGTACTCTTCCAACAACTATTCCTGCTCAAGACACGACGGTAACTGTTCACTTGGCTCATAATATGATTCCGGTAAATCCAAATACTCCAGATAAGCATGGAGTAAATCCTGATCAATTAACTGAGACATTTACTTCAACCTTGCATTACCAAACTAAAGAAGGCAAATAGCTTGCTCCAGATGCAGTTCAATCATCAAATTGGATTCGTCAAGTCACTGTTGATGAAGTTACTAATAAGGTAGTGCCAGATGGTGAATATACTACTAAGTGGCAATTAGTTGGCAACGATGATAGATACAATAACTTCAATGTTCCAGTTGAAATTGGTTATGTAGCTGAAAAGACTACCAAAGATGGTGCACCTGTTACTAATATTGTTCCTGGTCAAATCAAGGTACAAAGAAATCTAGAAGACACAGTTATTTATGACAAACTTGCCGGCATTATTCCAGTAGATCCAGAAGGTACCCCAATTCCAGGCGTACCAAAGACTCCATATAAGAATGATCCAGATAATCAAACTAAAGTAGAGCTAAATCAGGATAGTCCACAAGTTCCAACCGGCTGGACTATTGAACCAAAAGATAAACAACCAGAAGGTGTAACACCAGATCCTGAGACTAATACTGTTAAGGTAACGCCACAGAATTCAACTGAACCAACAAAGACTGTTTACAAGAAGAACACTCCACCAATTGAAAGTGAAGTCAAGACCAGTCAAACAGTCAACTTTGTTGATGAAGAAGGCAAGAAGCTTCAACCATCAAATGTACAAAACGACTTTGTCTTCAATTTGAAAGATGGCAAGCCAATCAATGGGGATAGTCATACTTACAACAACGTTGATGTACCAAAGGCTATGTTGCAGATAAGAATGGCATTACTGTTGATAATAATGGTGCATATGTACCAGGGCAAAAGGTAATGGTTAAAGATCCAAATGTAATGTTGTAGTTAATGTTGTATATCACAAGCTTGGTGAAATTGTTCCAGTAGGCCCAGATGGCAAGCCAATTCCCGGCGCTCCAACACCTGAATACAAGAACGATCCAAAGAACCCAACTAAGGTGCTTCCAAACGAAGGTGTACCTGAAGTTCCAGGCTACAATCCAAAGAATCCAGGCAAAAAAATAACACCAGAAAATCCAACTAAGGATACTGATGTTCCTTATGTTCCAATCATTGGCGATGGCCGCATCGTAATTAACTATGTCGACCAAGATGACAACGATGCCATTCTTGATACGGCTACTCCAACTGGTAAATTTGGCACAAAGATTACCTACACAACTACTGCAGAAATCAAGAAGCTTGAAAACGAAGGCTATGTATTAGTAAAAGATGGCTACACTGATTCAACTGGTCACAGCGAATTTACCAAAGAAAACGATAACCATGTTTATGAAGTAATAATGAAGCATGGCACGGTTACATATAATCCACATGACAATCCAGCAAAACCTGGTGAACCAATTAATCCTAATGATCCAAACAGTCCGAAAGTTACAGATAATGATGTAGATTATTCTAAATCTGTGAAGGAAACCATTCATTATGTAGGTGCTGGTGATCAAACTCCGTCTGATAATGTTCAAAATGTAACTTTGACACGTTCGATTACGGTTGATAGAGTGACTGGAAACATTATTTCTTCTACTAAGTGGCAACCAAGTCAGATCGATTATAAGTAAGTCAATACGCCGGTAATTAATGGTTATCATGCAGATGTGAAGAATATTCCTGCAACTAAAGTTACTGAAGAAGATATTACTAAGACTGTAACTTATGCTTCAAATGGACATATCATTCCAGTTGATTCAAATGACCAACCAATTCCTGGAGCTGAACATCCGATTTTTCCAACGGATCCTGATGACCCAACTAAAGTGATTGATGGCAGAATTCTGGTTGTTCCTGGATATAAACCTGAACAAGGTAAACCAAATGATCCAGTTGCTCCGGCAAAGAATCCAAGTCAAAATGTGAATGTCCCTTATATTAAGGAAAGTACACAACCGCCAGCTCCAGATAATCCAACTCCACAGCCAACACCAACTCCAGAACCTCCAAAGACTCCAGAAAAGGATAATACTCCAGAGCCAGATGAACCTGATGTTCCAACGCCACGTCGTCACCACAAGAACAAGAAGCATACGTCAGCTTTAAAACCGATGAATAATTGGTCAAACAATAGAAGCCCTTATGGTGAGAATAGTAATTACAAACCAATTGGTGAAACTGCCCCAGGCAATGGCGAATCTATTTTGCCAAACGGCGAAGTAGTTGATCATAACGGCAATGTAGTTGGCTACGTTGATGCAAATGGCAAGATTCATCATACTTTGCCACAAATTGGCGAAAGCAACAATGAAAATGTAGCTGCAGCAGTTGAACCGCCGTAGCCCTCGGTCAAGCCAATAATTTTTAGATAACATTTTTCCCTAATGAAGAGCGATGCAAATGCATCGCTTTTTTGTACAAAAATATTGACTAATAAAAAGTAAGTGATATGATGATTATGGAATTAAACAAAAACGTAGAATACTTAAGAAAAAAATAAAATGACTGAAAAGAATCAAGACAAAAAGAAATTGCAATCAGCTTTTGCTTCTCTTAATGATGACAACAACTTACTTAAGTGCAGGTGTTTGTGGTCCAGATGGCTGTGAAATTGATTGGAGCAAAGCTAAGAAAAATGTCCAAGATGATCAAAAATAATCTGGATATAATGCCAGGAAATGCAGTTTTATATTTTGACAATGATTGGTGCGCTCAATGTTATAGCGAAACTAATGTTGTAAAAGAATTTGCTCAAATAGTTGGCGATGCGGTGCATTTTTACGAAATAAATGTAAATGAAAAACCGAAATTGGCTACTAAATTTGCAGTTTGGTCAGCACCTAGCATTGTCTTGATTAAGAACGGACATAAAGTTGATCAATTTAATAAATTTTTAGATCGCAATCAGTTCAAAACATTATTTGATTATTACTTTAGTGCGTTAAAATCAAAAGAGGTGAAGGAGCATGCAAGATAATCCAGCAATTACCTATCAGAATAATGCTTTTGATCAAGTGCTGCGCATCGGTAAAGCCGTCAGCAATCTGACTCGTTTGAAAATTATTTTCATTTTGGACCAAGGCCCAAAATCTGTGGAGGAGATCGCGAAGGCAATTAATATTAGCGTTGGTACCACCTCTAAGAATTTGCAAATATTAAAGCAGGCAAATTTAGTTAAAGAGGAAAAAAGCAAAAATTTTGTTTTTTATGCATTAGCCAATGAACAGGTAAGTCAATTGCTAGTATTGCTGACGAATTTAGCCGAAAAATCATTGCCAGAAATGCGAAATCTTGAGAAATCGTATGATACGTTGCCACAAACTGAAATATCAGATTTGAAAAATCAAAATATGGCAACGACATATATATTAGATTTGCGTCCGACCGATGAATTTAACAATGTTCATTTGCCTGGAGCTCATAATATTCCATTTAATGAAATTGATTTTGAAAATTTGCCATTTAAGCCAAATCAAGATGTGATGGTTTATTGTCGCGGACGTCTATGTGGCTATGCAGACTGTGTTGGTAAAAAGCTGAAGGCTAAGGGTTACAAGCGTGTTAGTGTCTTTAACCATAGTGTAGCTGAGTGGCAAAATGAAAAAGCTACGAAGTAGATTTAATTTTTTTAGCTAAGTAGTTGACTTACAAAAAGTTAGTGATACTATAATATATAGTTCAACAAATTTGTAGAATAACTGTTTAGGATAAAACTTAACGAGGTAATAACGATGAAAGAATATGATTTAGTTGTAATTGGTGCAGGTCCTGGTGGTATGACTGCCGCAATGTATGGAGCTAGAGCTAATTTGAAGGTTGCAATGATTGATCGTGGAGTTTATGGCGGTCAAATGAATAATACTGCTGAAGTTGAAAACTACCCAGGTTTTCCATCAATTATGGGACCAGATTTGGGCGAAAAAATGTACAAGAGTGCTACTAAACAAGGCGTTGAATTTGTCTATGGCGATGTGCAAAAGATTGAATTAGATGGTCAAAAACGCATCGTTAAGATGGATCCAGAAGATATCACAGCTAAGGCAGTAATTATTGCGACTGGTTCAACTAATCGTAAGCTCGGTATTCCTGGTGAAGAAGAATATAGCGGCAGAGGCGTTTCTTACTGTGCTGTCTGCGACGGTGCATTTTTCAAAGATGAAAATGTTGCTGTCGTAGGTGGTGGTGATTCCGCCATTTCTGAAGGACTTTACTTAGCAAATTTGGCTAAGGATGTCGATGTAATTCACCGTCGTGATCAACTTCGTGCTGAAAGGGTATTGCAAACACGTGCCTTCAAGAATCCTAAGATGGAATTTACTTGGGACAGTGTTCCAGTAGAAATTGTTGGCGATGAAAACAAAGTCACTGGTGTTAAGGTACACAATAAGAAGACTGACGAAGATAAAGTGATTGATGCTTCAGGTGTCTTCATTTACATCGGTAATGTGCCAAACAGTGAACCTTTTAAGGAATTAAAGATTACCGATGATCAAGGCTGGATTATCACTAATGATCAAATGGAAACCACAGTTCCTGGAATTTATGCTGTTGGTGATGTTCGTCAAAAGAAATTGCGTCAAATTGTAACAGCTGTTGGTGATGGTGGTATTGCCGGGCAAAACGCCTTCGAATATATTAGCGAATTAACTGATTAATGAGGTAGAAGATGGAAATTAAATACTGGTCAGATATTGCATGCCCATTTTGCTACATTGGCTCAACTAGAATGAAGAAGGCCATGAAGGAAGTTGGCATTCTACGATGATACTAAGTTGGAACTTAAGTCATTTCAATTGAATCCAATGGAAGCTAAGACTGCTAAAAGTGGAGACTATATCAATCACTTTACTAGTGGCAAGAAAGAACTTGAAGCAGATGCTAAGCAGAAGATGGCGTACATCTCATAAATGGCTGCTGGTGAAGTTTTGGAATTTCATTTAGATAAAGTTACCTACTAATACGATGGGTGCTCACCGTTTGATCAAGTTAGCTGAGAGTAAAAATGATCGTGACTTGGTGGAAAGAGTAATCAATCGTTTTTACAAGGTATACTTCACAGATGGAAAATCAATTGCGGATAAAGACGTGTTGACTGCAGCTGCAGTTGAAGCTGGTCTTGATAAAGATGAAGTAGAAAAAATTTTTGCTTCTGATCAATATGAACGCCAAGTTGTTGGGGATGAAGTTGAAGCACAGCAATTAGGCATTCAAGGTGCGCCATTCTTTGTGATCAACATAAATATGCAATCAGCGGTGCATAACCATATGAAGTATTTGTACAGGCGTTAGAAAAAGTTAAGGCAGAAGAAAAGTAAGTTAATAATAAAAGTCGTTGCTCAAAAGTGAGTAACGACTTTTTGTTTGCAAATTATTGGTTAAGCTTGTTTCATGAAGTTTTCTAATTCCTTTTTAGTGAACTGATCACCATAATCAATCTCTAATCGATGTAGAATTTGCTGATTGGTTCCACCAAAGTCTCTTAAAGCAGCAATCAACTTCTTAAGACCAGCAATTGTAGCTTCTTCTTTCCCTTCTAAAAGTCTTGTCTCATAGTCCATAATCTTGTCCTTCCATTTTGAATCATCATTTAATTCCTTAATTTTCTTTTGTGCCCAGTCAAAGTATTTGTTTAAATGCACTGGACGATCATTGATCAAATCGACTAAGCCTAACATGTCTTTGCTTTCACCGTTAGGCTTTCCTTTAGCATTTATTATAATGTCATCAATCTAATACGCAAAAAGTTGGCAAAATTTTTTCAAGAATTTAAAATAAAATGTTTTTCAATAATTGAAAAAATATAAATGATAGAATTAGAGTTAAATACATAATCGATAAATAGCCAAAGTAATAAAAATATAAACGAGTAAAATATGAAAGATATTAAATTAATCGCCATTGATATGATAAGGTTGCCGCAAATAATTCTCAGGCATTCTTGACATCGACTGCTACTAGAGCAGTGATCTTCATTCAGGCCGATAATCCTAAGATTGGTTTGATGTGCTTTGTTGCTGTTGGCATGGATGATGTTTCTAACAATGAAATTACCGTGCGGATTGGTCAACATGTTAACAAAGGCGATCAGCTAGGGATGTTCCATTTTGGTGGTTCAACTCATGTTTTGCTATTTAGACCAGAAGTTAAGCCATTGCACATGTAGAATAAAATTAATGTTAAAAAAAGCGAGGAAGCTGTTTTAAGCAACTTCCTCGCTTTTTAGTTATTCATTGTCTTTGGAATCTGATTCTTTTTCATCATTTGTTTTGGTAAAATCACCATCCATACTGTTAGGACGACCAGTTTGATAATCTGTGTCGTGTTTTTCAGCTTTAGGGGATGATGCACCAGGTTCTGGCATTACCATTGCGGCAATGATGTAAAGTGCGATGCCAGGGAAAATACCAGTGAACAGAATTATAGCTGCACCGATAATTCTTACCCAAGCTGGATCAAAACCGAAGTAATTAGCGATACCGCCAAATACACCAGCTAAAATTTTATCAGGTGATTTAGTTAATCTTTTTTGCATAATAATAGCCTCATTTCTATTTGCTATTGCTTACTTATAATTATACAGCAAGTGACGGTGATAGTAATATGCAGTGATTTTTTGATTATAGCAAAAAGACCTAGCAAATACTGCTAGGTCTTTACTTATGCCCGCTAAAGGATTCGAACCTTCACTCAGTCACCTGAACAGCGACCTGAACGCTGCGCGTCTGCCAATTCCGCCAAGCGGGCATTTTTCTCATGTACATGAATAATAATACCAAATATTTGGTAAAATGTAACCATAAATATACTTTATTATTCAAAAGGACGGGTTTCATGTTTTTTAGTAAAAAGATAAAACGAGCTGTTATCAGTCTCGTTGCTCTTATTTCATTAGTATCGTGTGGTGCAACATTTTCTGCACCTGCTAAAGCAGATGTGGCTAATTACCAAACAGATCAAGTGAAATTAAATGTTAAGTCAGCAATTGCTATTGATAGTAATAGTGGACAAGTTTTGTATGCAAAAAATGCGGATAAAACATTGCCAATTGCTTCTATGACTAAGCTGATGACAGTTTACTTAACGTTAAATGCAATTAAGAATCAAAAATTAGCTTGGGATCAAAAAGTTAAGCCTACTGCTTCTATTGTGAAGGTAGCTAACAATGCTGAATACTCAAATGTTCCTCTTAAGATGGGTCATTCTTATACAATTAAGCAGCTGTATCAAGCAACTTTGATCGAATCAGCTAATGGTGCTGCCATGCTTCTTGGGCAAACTATTGCTGGTTCACAAAAGGCATTCATTGATCAAATGCGTTCCCAAGTAAAGAAATGGGGCATTAAAGATGCGAAAATTTACACTGCTTGTGGTTTGCCAAATGGCAATGTAGGCAAGGATGCATATCCTGGTGTAAATAAAAATGCTGAAAATTCCATGTCAGCTAAGGATATGGCAATTGTAGGTCAAAACTTAATTCAAGATTTCCCTGAAGTCTTAGATACTACTAAGTTAGCTCATTTAGATTTCAAAGACCAAGGTCATACTACTAAGATGGCTAACTTTAATTGGATGCTAAAAGGTCTTTCTCAATATGACCAAGCATACCCAGTAGATGGCTTGAAGACTGGTACCACTGACGCTGCAGGTGCTTGCTTTATCGGAACTGTTAATCATGCTGGTGCGCGTTTAATCACTGTAGTCATGGGTGCACGTCATAAGGATGGTACTGATCCTGCACGTTTTATGCAAACTAAGAAGTTAATGAACTATGTCTTCACTAAGTATCGTCCTGTAACTTTTAATGCAGGCAGTCAAATGGCTGGTGTCAAAAACATCAAGGTAACTGATGGAGATAACGCTACTACTAATTTAGGTCTTAAGGAAAAGACCACTATTTGGGATCCTGCTGATGGCAAGACTTTAGTAGCTAAATTAAACAAGCAAACAATCGAAGCACCAATTACTAAAGGTCAAGTAGTTGGCAATTATCAATTTAAATCTGGCAATGAAAAGATTGTTTCATTATCAAATCCTAACGGAATGAATGTAAAAGCTAAGGCACTTGCCGCAAATGGTAAGGTTAACTTCTTTGTGAGAATTTGGCGGATGCTTTTCGGAGGCAGATAAAATGACAGAAATAACTGAAGACATTTTAAAGAAAGTTATCAAAAAAAGAGCCAGCGATAGTTATAAAGGAAAATATGGTCGCGTGCTTTTAATCGGCGGTAGCGAAAACTATGGCGGTGCAATTATTATGTCTACTGAAGGTGCTGTTAATGCTGGTGCTGGTTTAGTAGCGACTGCAACGCATCCTCTTAATATGTCAGCTTTACATGCTCGTTTGCCAGAGGCAATGTTCATTGATTGGCACGATAGCAAATTAGCTGATTTGATTAAAAAGGTAGACGTAGTTGTCTGCGGGCCAGGTCTTGGAATGAGCGATTTGGCAAGACAAATTTTGGTAATTTTAAGAAGATGTACTTCAGAAAATCAAACGGTAATTTTAGATGCTAGTGCATTGGATTTGATCGGTGAAGATAAAACTTTGTTACCTGCTAATGCTGGACATTTGATTTTGACGCCGCATCAAATGGAATGGCAGAGATTAAGCGAAATTCGTATTCCATTTCAAACAGATAGCGCAAATATTGATGCTCTTAATCAATTGATTCCAGATAGCAATGCAATGCTGGTTTTAAAATCTAATCATACGCATGTTTATGATGGAACAGATCAATTTTTCGTTAATCCAATTGGCAATCCTGGCATGGCTACCGGCGGCATGGGCGATACTTTGGCTGGCATTATTGCTGGCTTTGTAGCACAATTTGGCCCAAGCGTGGATACGGTTTTAGCTGCAGTTTACATTCATTCTTTGGCTGGTGATTTAATTAATAAAGATAATTATGTGGTTAGACCAACAAAAATTTCTAAAGTATTGCCTAAATTAATGAAAAAATATTCCAAATTAGACTAAACATGTTAAAATTTTAGTAGTCATAAAGACATCCCACTATTTAGGGATGTTTTTTTAACATAATGCTATGAAGACGCGTAGCATAATTTTTATTAAAAACTACAGATAAAGAAGATTAATATATTTATGAAGAAAAATATTGTTGTTGTAGCTAGTATTATAATTGCTTTCGGAGCTATTATTGGTTTGGCTAAGGCTTGTGCGCCGAAGTCTGACGTTTCTCAAGAGGCTGTTTCTACCCAAAAAATTGCTAAACAAAAGAAAAATAAAACTAAACATAAAAATACCAAAGCAGATAGTGATATTTTGCGCCCTTATAAAGATCCTAAGGATCTAAGAAAGGCGGGGACTTGGAATAAAAAGAGCGAAACTAAAAAGCACCCTAAGATTAGTCCTACTGAAAAAGATTTGACTTTAAGAGTATCACTTGAAGGCAACCGTACCTACTTGCTTAGAAAAGGTAAAGTAATTTATACTATGCTGTCAACAGGTGGTATTTATAAGAAAGGCAAGTCTCTTACTCAAACTGGAACTTATACTATTCAAGCTGGTCGTGGTGATAGCTTCTTTAACTATAATTTGAATGAAGGGGCTAACAATTGGACTAGTTGGAGTCCAGATAATGTTTACTTATTCCACTCTGTGCCAACTAAGGGTGATGGTAGCTATAATATGAAGGAAGCTGCTAAGTTGGGTAGAACTCAAGGTTCTCATGGTTGTATTCGACTCAGTGTACCAGACTCTAAGTGGTTAATGGATAATATTCCTGATGGCACTAAGGTAGTTATTAAAGATCATTAATACAGAAAAAGCGTTACTCAGTTTTGAGTAGCGCTTTTTTCATAGTGAGTTGAGCCATTCAAGTTGACCTTCATTACGAGAGATAGCCCGCGTTAAGATCAAGTAATGACCATAGTTTTTTTTATATCTTTTTGATCATCAAATAGCAATTTCTTGCGAGCATACAAGTGTTGCAACTGTGTTTTGATCAATGCTTTTTCTTTATTGATTAATTCCGCAATCCGTGGATCATTTTGATCATTAATGAAGAATAATTTGAGTGAAAAGAGATCATGGCTGACTGCTAATTCTGTGATAGGCTGCTTTATCCAGTTTTCTAATTGGAGAGCGCCTTTTTTAGTTAGTGAGTAATTGATCTCTTTTTCGTTGTTTTCCTTTTGAGTTTCGGTAATCCAGTCATCAGCTAGCATCTTTTTGAGTTCAGGATAGATTTGGCTGTGGGATGCTTTCCAGAATTCACCGATTTCTTCGTTAAATTGATTGGTTAATTCTTTACCTGTTGAATTAGGGTTTTGTTTTAAAATTCCCATAATGATGTAGGGAAGTATGCGTTTTTTTGGCATGAAATCATCTTTTCTTTAATTGATAAGTTTATTTTACCAAAAAAGAAGAATTAATTATTTTTGAACGTACTTGTGACCATCTTTTTTGATGATGCGGTAATTTTCATCGTAATAATTGCCATTTCTAATGTCGTCAGTCATACCTTCATAAGGTGCTTCAGCGATAGTTTCTCCATTATCTGTGCCAGCATCTCCGATATAAGTGATTTTGGCAAATTCTGGAACTACCATCTTTGGGTAGGTAACGTATTTTTCACGAGATTCATGCATTAAATCGATGTGTTCGTTTTGGTAACAAACTGTGATTTCGGGATGATCTTGGCCCCATTTAGGGAAGAAAATTGTTCCGTTTAATTTGTGTTCATTAGGAATGAAGTCAAGTGCAACATCAGTACCGGTTGGTTCTGTCCAAGCAATCTTGTATACTCCGTCGGTTAAAAGATTGATATGAGCTTCTTGGTCTTTTACCCAGCGGCCAGCTACCATGCCACCGTGAATGCGGTAATCAACAGTGTGATCATTTTTGCAGTACCATTCATATTCCCAACCATTGTCGTAAGTGTAGATGAAGTGAGTACCCACGAAGTCTTCTAAGGTGCACGAAAAAATTGTCCCTTTTGCGTAATAAATAGTAGAGGTATTTTTTACCTCAAATTATGTTAAGGAAGGTATAATTGTGGTACGAAACGAAAAACATAATCTAACGATTACTCGCGATCCCATCCTTGGGCATGTTTTTAGCAAAACAGAGAATTGCTTGCACTTGTTGCAGAGTATTCTTCCAGATCTGGGGATAACTGAAGTTGAAGTTACACCTCAGAAGCAGTTAAACAAGAAATTGCTAGAGAAGAATGTAATCATGGATCTGTGGGCAAAGAACAAGGATGGAAAAATCTTTGATGTAGAAATGCAAACGACCAAGCAAAAATGGCCTGGTGTCAGATTTCGCTACTATCAATCTATCTCAGATCAAGATTCATTGAAGCCTGGTGAAGATCTGGATCAAATTAGAGAAACATATATTATTTTCATTTATCCATTCGATCCATTCGGCGAAGGAAAATATATCTATGAAGGTACGTTTCTTTTAGATAAAGATAATCCTGATTCGCAAGCTAATACGAAAACACATTGGATTTCGATTAATGCTAGAGGCTATAAAGGCCAGATTACACCAGAGCTAAAAGAATTTTTGGATTATATAAAATATAGGTTGACTAAAGATAGTAGTAATTTCATTAAGAAGATTGATCGGGAACGTTTAGATTACATTAGAAGTACGGAGTGAAGGGATGCAAAGATGAGCTTAGATGTACTGTTAGCTGATGAAAGAGCAGAAGCTAGAAAAGAAGGATGTCGCCAAGGGCGTCGAGAAGGCAAAGGGGAAGGCAAACTGGAAGCTCAAAGAATAGGTGTAAAAAATTCGTTCAAAATGTGCGCGAACTTGATCAGTCTGATGATTGGATTATGTCGAAGCTAATCAAAGACTATGGAGCTACTTTTAGTAAATCTGAATTAAAAAAGTTGATGCTAGAAGCGGAACAAGAATATTTTTTTACCTAAATTAGTAGCCAGTACCATTCTTTCCTGCTATAATCATCTTTGCCAGTAAGTTAGAAGTAGTAATTATTTTCTTTTTTAAGCGAGCCTATGTTGGTGGAAGATAGGTATTAAGGAATAACGAAGGCGTGTCTAACTGAATAATAATGATTTTAAATAAGCGGATACTTTGTATCAATTTGAGTGGTACCGCGGGTTAATGCTCGTCTCTTTCTATACTAGGATAGGAAGAGGCTTTTTTGTTTAGAAAAGAGGAAAATATGGACTTTAAGAATGAAGTTGTTGACTTAGTTGCTAGCCAAGTTGATTTACCAAAAGAAAAAATTGCTGCATTAATTGAACGTCCTAAGAATGCTAAGATGGGTGACTATGCTTTCCCAGCATTTATTTTGGCTAAAACTTTACGCAAGAATCCTGCAATGATTGCCCAAGATATTGCAGAAAACTTAAGTAGTGATAATTTTGCTAGCATCAAGGCAGTTGGACCTTACGTAAACTTTGCAATTGATCATGAAAAGCTTGTTTCTTCAACTCTGAAGGATATTTTATCTGAAAAAGAACATTACGGTGATCAAAAGTTTGGTGAAGGCAACATACCAATTGATATGTCTTCACCAAACATTGCTAAGCCAATGTCAATGGGCCACCTTCGTTCAACTGTAATTGGTAATTCAATTGCTAAGACAATGGAAAAGGTTGGTTATACTCCAATCAAGATTAACTACCTTGGTGACTATGGTACTCAATTTGGTAAGTTGATTGCTGCTTACAAGCACTGGGGCAACGAAGAAGACGTTAAGAAAGATCCAATTATGAATCTTTTCCATTACTACGTTCGTTTCCACAAAGAAGCTGAAAATAATCCTGAACTCGATGATGAAGGTCGTGAATGGTTCAAGAAACTTGAAGACGGTGATCCAGAAGCAGTTAAATTGTGGAAATGGTTCCGTGAAGTTTCTCTTGAAGACTTCAAGCGCATCTACAAGGAATTGGGTGTAACTTTTGATTCATACAACGGTGAAGCATTTTTCAATGACAAGATGCAACCAGTAATCGATGAATTGAAGGAAAAAGGTTTGCTTCATGAATCACGCGGTGCACAAGTTGTAGATATGGGACCTGATGAAAACCCAGCCATTATCGTTAAATCAGATGGTACTTCAATTTACTTAACTCGTGACTTAGCAGCTGCTGAGTGGAGAATGAAGGAATACAACTTTGTTAAGATGCTCTACGTTGTAGGTAACGAACAAGCTCAACACTTTGTAGAACTTAAGACTGTTCTTAAGAAGATGGGCTATGATTGGTCCGATGAAATTCACCATGTTCCATTTGGTTTGATTACCCAAGGCGGTAAGAAGTTATCTACTAGAAAGGGTAACGTTGTCTTCCTTGATCAAGTATTAAAGGATGCTATTTCTCTTGCTAAGAAGCAAATTGAAGAAAAGAACCCAGATTTAGCTGATAAGGATCAAGTGGCTCATGACGTAGGTGTCGGCGCAGTTATTTTCCACGATTTGAAGAATGATCGTTTAGACAACTTTGACTTTGACTTAGATGAAGTTGTACGTTTCGAAGGTGACACTGGTCCTTACGTTCAATACACTAATGCTCGTGCACAAAGTGTCTTGCGTAAAGCCGCTGCAATGGGTGAAAAGCGAAGTGAAGGCGACTTTGCCTTAGATGATGACTGGGCATTTGCCGTAGCTAAGGACTTAGCTGACTTCCCAAGAATTATTGCAAGAAGTGCTGATAAGTTTGAACCATCTGTAATTGCTAAGTTTGCTCTTGATTTAGCTAAGAAATTTAATAAATACTACGCAAACGTGAAGATTTTAACTAAGGATGACAAGATTGGTGCTCGTCTTGCTTTAGTTCAAGCTACATCAATTGTTTTGACTGAAGCACTTAGACTTTTAGGCGTTAATGCTCCTAAGGAAATGTAATTGAAATTTATGAAAATACAAAAATAGCGCTTACATTTTGGCGAAAAATTGTTCATATTTCGAGAATTAGGGTACAATATGCATGTAAGATATTTAGGAGGTATTTTTTAATGGCTTATTTTGACAACGGTAATGAAATCTTTAAAGAAGCTCGTAAACACCACTACGCTGTAGGTGCTTACAACACTAACAACTTGGAATGGACTCGTGCAGAATTACGTGCTGCAGAAGAAACTAGAACTCCATTACTTATCCAAGTTTCAACTGGTGCTGCTAAGTACATGGGTGGTTACAAGTTCGTTAAGGACATGGTAGCTGACCAAATGGATTCAATGAACATCTCAGTTCCAGTTATCTTGAACTTGGACCACGGTGACTTTGAATCAGCTAAGGAATGTATTGCACTTGGTTACTCATCAGTTATGTTTGATGGTCACGCACTTCCAACTGAAGAAAACTTAGCTAAGACTAAGGAAATCATCAAGTTAGCTCACGAACGTGGTATTTCAGTTGAAGCTGAAATCGGTAAGATCGGTGAAAACCAAGGCGGCGGTGAATTAGCTTCTGTTGAAGATGCTAAGAAGTTCGTTGCAGCTGGCGTTGACAAGCTTGCTTGTGGTATTGGTAACATCCACGGTGTTTACCCAGCAGACTGGAAGGGCTTGAACTTCGACCGTCTTAAGGAAATTGCTGAAGCTGTTCCTGACACTCCACTTGTATTGCACGGTGGTTCAGGCATTCCTGAAGACCAAGTTAAGAAGGCTATTAAGCTTGGTATTGCTAAGATCAACATCAACACTGAATTCCAATTAGCATTCCAAGATGCTACTCGTAAGTACATCGAAGCTGAAAAGGACCTTGACAAGAAGAACAAGGGTTACGACCCACGTAAGTTATTATTGCCAGGTGCTGAAGCAATTACTGCTAAGATGAAGGAAATGATTTCTTGGATGGGTACTAAGACCATCGATGACGAACTTAAGGATGTTTCATTCGACCGTTCATCATTAAACGAAGAATAATCATTTGATTATCAATTAAGATAAAGTCCAGCAAATGCTGGGCTTTATCTTTTTGCAAAAGAGGATTTAGCTATGCAGGAATTAAGTATTCAATTGTCAGATACTGAATGGCCATTAACTTATACTGATCATGATCGCCAGATTGTACGAGCAATTGTGGTCGATGATCAACAAGATTTCTATTTTGTCAGGGCTAAGCGTGATGATGATTTTGGTAAGGCAACTTTAATTGAAACTTCTGGTGGTGGTGTTGAGACCGGTGAGGATCTAGAGACTGCGCTTAAGCGAGAGCTCAAGGAAGAATTAGGTGCTGAAGTTGAAATTATTACGAAGATTGGTGTAGTTAGTGACTACTATAATGTGATTCATCGCCATAATATTAATAATTATTATCTTTGCAAAGTCACTTATTTTGGTGAAAAACATTTAACTAAGGATGAAATAGAAGATTTTCATTTGTCGACTTTAAGGTTGAGTTATCGGGATGCTGAAAAAGAATATCAAAAATGTGTGGAAACTAGAATTGGTAAATTAATTGCGGCCAGAGAGTTACCGGTTTTAAGAAGAGTAAAAGTGTTGCTGGGCGAATAATTATGCGTGAGATACCGGTAAAACAAGTAAAGTCATTGATGAAACAGCTACTGAAAAGCAAAGAATCAAAATATGTGGTGTTGCTTACTAAGAAGAAAGATCGTTCACTAACAATTGAGAGTGATGGCGAACAGATTAAATTAACAGAGCAGGGATATGAGAATTCTGTTAATACATTTGCGATTGCTGATAATGTGGCAAAGCATGCTTTTACTGCGGCATTTAAGCATGAGTTTCCACGAAGTCATCAGGTTTATGTGAGTGAGAAGTGATTATCTTTCCACCTTAATCCAGCGTCCATGCACTTCAATTTCAAATTTGATGTCAAATGCAGGCGAATATGATGATTTGCTCATAGTGGATTAAAATATGATATTATACTTCCGATTACGTTTATTGGTAAAAATAGGTATAAAATAATGAAATTGAAAAAAATAGGGATCGGTTTATTAATGTTAGCGGGAGCTGTAGCGATGTTAATGGCTATACCTAAACAAGTAAGTGCTGCATCTAATGGAAGAAGCGTGAGTGAACAATATGCAACTGTTGTAGTAGATGAGTATAATGTGAGTTTAGGAAAATATGTTGTTGATAGTAGCACGACTGATCCATATGTAAATTTAATTGGATTCGATTCGGAACCTTTGTGGCAAGCATATAAAAATAGTATGAGAAAACATCATAGAAAGCATCATGATAATTAATTTCTTTTTGATATTATTACTTACTGTTTTTTCAATAATTACTGATCTTTTTATTTTTTGTAATATATCTGGTGTATATAAAGGAATTACGAATAAGATTGTTATTTGGATAATAGGTTTTATAACAATTTTATTAGCTATATTTAGCCCGACACGATTATTTGACAGTTTCAGGATTTCAAGTCATTGTTAATACTATCCAATTACCTTAGGAGCAATAAAATGAAAATTAAAGAGTTATTTAAACAAAATATTCCTCGGGCTTTATTAGTTATCTTCTTGTTTGTCATATATACCCTAGGCGGTACATTGAATGAATATTTATTTAAATATGCATTGAATGATATCACTAGTGGTAACATGAATGGTTATATTCAATGGCAGGTTATTCAATTAGTTCTTGAATTAGTAACAGCTTTATTACTGCCCTTAGCAACTTTAACCATGACCAAACAAGTTCAAAGCTACATTCATCAAATCCGAAAAGAAATTACACATCACTATTATGCCGGTGGTGATGAAAAGGTCTCCAAGATGCAAAATGAATTAACAGCCAATTTGAAGTCGCTCGACAGTGATTACGCAACTCCTTGGATTACTATTCTGAATGCGGTATTACAACTAGTTTTTGCAATTGGCCTTTTAATCAGTATGAACTGGCTTCTTCTGGTATTAACAGCCTTTTTAGCAGTCATTACGCTCTTATTACCTAAAATAATGGAAAAGAAAACTTCAGCCACAATGAATAAAGTTAACACCAAAAATGCAAAACTGCTAAATGGAATTGAACATTGGCTTGGTGGCTTGCAAGAGCTGAGAAGATATACTGCTTATTCACGTTTGAGTCGTGAACTTCATAAAGCTAGTCATTCATACGTTGAAGCAAATAAGCAAAATGCGAAATATCGCAGTATCTCTTATATGATCAATACTTTTGGCGATGCAATTTCTCAAGCAGGGATGTCTTTATTAGCTGGTATTTTGTTCATCTTCAATCAAATTTCTTTTGGTGATTGGGCTGTAGCAGGCGCATTTGCTTATTTAATTTTTGCTGCAATCTATGATCTGACTGGTGCGATTACGCGAGTCAAGTCAACTAAAGTATTACGTGAACAAACCATTCTGCTTCGTAAAAAGATTAAAAATACAGCTCAAAATAGAACCTTTGCTTATGGCGTCACTGTTTCTAATTTAGTTGCCAAATATAATGGTGGTGAACAAATTTCTTATCCAAACTTTAGTATCAAAGCTGGTGAAAAGGTTTTGCTTACGGGGGATTCAGGAGCAGGTAAGTCAACTCTATTCAAATTACTTTTAGGCAAAATGAAGCCTGCAGAAGGTCAGATAAAGTTTGTAGATCAATCTGGTCAAATAATTCCATTTTCTAAAGCAAAAATCGGTTATTTGCCACAAGATCCAATTGTTTTTCCTGTTTCTATTAAAAACAATATAACGATGTTCAACCAAAAATTAGTTACTCGACTCCAAAGTGTAGTTAGTGGAGTTCAATTTGCGACAGACATAGCCAAAATGCCAGCTGGTTTGGACACAGTTATTGACTTAAAGAATGGAAATATTTCAGGTGGTCAAAGACAGAAAATAGTTTTGGCTAGAAGTGAGATTTATAATCAACCATTTGTATTGATGGACGAAGTTACTAGCGCCATAGATCAGGCAGCAGCAGAAAAGATAATTGAAAATTTGCTAGAAGGTCATCAAACAATTCTGATGATTGCCCACAATTTAACGCCAGAAATTAAAGCAAAATTTGATCAAGAAATAAAACTAACGAATGTAAACAATGAGGCCAAGCAATGAACTTAAAAAAATTTATTCAAGTTAATCCACTTCGGTTCTGTCTGTATATCTTTAGTGCAGTTTTTGTACCAATTTTAAATATTGTAAATACTTATATGATTCAATTAGAGACAAATATTGTTTTTGCTAAAAATCTAAGTAAATTTCTTTTAATTACAGCTATAACCTTGGGTGTCCTTTTACTGTCATATGTTCTTAGTAGTGGTCTTACTTATCTGACTACTGCCCAAACACAAGATCTTAATGATCAAGTAAGATCTGAAATCGTTAGTCATTATTATCATGATGGAAAAAAACATAACGTTAGTGAGATGCAAAATAGATTAACGAACGATTTAGTCATGATTAATGATAATTACTATCAACAAATTACTTATTTAGTTGATGGGATCGTAACCGTTGTTGCGGTCTTAATTTATTTAATTCTGCTTAATTGGCAGCTGCTTATTGTAATTGTATTAATGGTAGGCATTTCTTTAGTTCTACCTAAACTTATTGCTAAGCCATTACAAAAGGCTACCAAGTTGATTTCTGATCAAAATCAAGCTTATCTAGATACATTAAATGAATGGTTATCTGGCCTTGAACAAATTCGTCAATTTCTAGCAGGAGCTAAGTTGTTTGCAGTCACAGAAAAGTCATCTAAACAACTTGAGGATGCGACTGTTAAGCAAACCTATTACATCAAATTGCTTAACGCCGTAAACGTAATTGTTTCAGCTTTTTTTGGTTTCATTCTCTTTGTTTTAACCGGCTATTTGGTTAAAAACGGCGCTGTTACCATTGGTACCCTACTAATTATCGGTAACTTCCGTTTTTATTTGAATTATGCTGTCCAAAATATTGTGAATACAAGGGGACAGATGAAGGGCAGCAAACAATTAATTTCGGAAGTTAATGAAACAACTGCTAGGGTTCCAGCTAAAACCGATGAAAATGAGGTGGCACCTAAGGGATTTTCAACGAAGAATTTAGAGTTAAAATTCCCTAATGGTGAGAAGTTAGTCTACCCAGATATTCAAATTAAAGATGGTGAGAAAGTATTATTAACGGGTGATTCTGGTACAGGGAAGTCAACTTTATTTAAACTTATTTTGGGCGAACTTAAGCCATCGAAAGGTAAAGTTATTTTCCAAGATGAAAAAGGACAGTCGATTAAACCAGATATGAGTAGAATTGGGTACATTCCGCAAGATCCAAGTGTCTTTCCAGCCACAATTAAGGATAATATCACAATGTTTAATGATAAATTAGATGGTCAAGTTGAACGAGTTGTGCAGGAGGTCAGCTTTAAGAAGGATATTAATAAATTTAAAGAGGGGCTCGAACAAACATTAAATTTAGACCATTTAAATATTTCCGGTGGACAACGACAAAAAATAGTATTGGCACGTGCCAAAATTCATGATTCGAATCTCATTTTAATTGATGAAGGTACTAGTGCGATCGATAAGAAAGGTACTAAAGTGATTTTAGAGAATTTGTTAAAAAGCAAGGCGACAATTCTCTTTATTGCTCATAATTTTAGTCCAGAATTACGTCAGATATTTGATCGTGAAATTCATTTGAATAAAGGTTGAAATAATTATTCAAACCCTATGGAATAATATATCCAAAAGTATATAATTAAAGAAGTTTGTTTTCTTTTGCTGGATCAATAGTAAATTTTGCGAGTAAGATTTTATTTAGATGAAGATTCTAGGAAAAAACTTAGAAATAACAAAAGCCTATTAAATCTTGGTATTGATAAATGATATGATCCTACTTAAGTAGACAACACAAGTATATAAAAGTGTTATCTATGAAAGTAGGATCATTTTTTATGTCCAGAAAAAGTAAATTCGGTTATGAGGTTAAGCTTGCTGCAGTCCAGCAATATCTGAATAGTGGCTGCTTGTTGAGTAATAATCTTTTCTAAAGGTTCTTCTGACATGATTTTGCTTCCTCCCAAATTTGTTAGTTAAAATTATGCCAAAAAAGCGCGCAATGTCAAGAATCAGTAGAAATTGCGCGCTTTCGTGTTCTTTATTTTTGGGGTGATGGCAAAGTCCTTCATCAGCCAGTCAACTTGCTTGGAAGTCAAAGCTTGAACCTCATTTTGATTCTGCGGCCAGTTTATTTTGCCGTTTTCAAAACGTTTATAAAGTAGCCAATAGTCTTGTCCGTCCCAATAAAGGGCTTTGAAGCGATCTTTGCGTTCGTCGCAAAAGAGGAAGGAAGACTTTGCCACTAAAAGGATCAAGCTCAAACTGTTCTTTAGCCAAGGTTGCTAGTCCATCAATGCCTTTGCGCAGATCAGTTTTGCCGCAAACGATATAAACCCGACCTAAGTCACATAGATTAATCATAATACTACTCTTTTCAGAATCTTAGCCACAAGTTTAGGATCCAGGCTGCTGTAAAGGGTCAATTCCAGATCATTCTTGTTTAAGCTAAGCAATAGATCATTATGCGACTGATCTGGCTTTTTTGATACTAGTGGATGATTGAGCGCTACAATTGGTTGTTGTTCGAGCATCTATTTAACCTCCATTTAATTAGATAAGTTAATCATAACTGAAAGTAGCGACCTGATCGATACACTTGGTTATTTGACGTTTACTCAAAAATTAACTAAAAATCTACTTTTTTCTCAGACACCTTTTGTGTTAATAGTGTACTGAAAGGTTACTGATAATGTATGATGTGATATTTTATGAAAATAGAAAAGGCAAAAGAGAAGTAGAAGATTATCTTTATCTAATTAGTGAAAGTAATCAAATAACAGATAAACAGGTTTCAAAAAAATTCGTTATTAAATTATTAGGGATAGGAATAAAAATGCCTCAAGCTAAGTATTTAAAAGGATTAAAAGTTCCTTTATGGGGATTAAGACCCTTGGCTGAAAGAGTCTTTTAAATCTCATTGCAAAGAAATAAATTTGTTCTTTTATGTCACTATACAAAGGATCAAGATAAAACTAATCCAGACAATTGGACAAAGCAGTTAAGTTAGCACAGAATTGGTATGAAAGGTTTAGAAAATAATATGAGGACATGGGAAGATTTTAAAAGAAATTCAAAAAGTTTCACTAATATGACTGAAAAAGAAGGAAATTTAATTGATACATTAGCCTTTTTACATGCTACAAGGATTAAGATGAATATTTCGCAAACTCAGCTTGGTCAAAAAATTGGTATGTCTCAACCACAAGTTGCAAGATTAGAAAATCTTGTTGTGCAACCAACTTTAGCAAGTTTAAGAAAATATGCTGCTGGTCTTGGCTTTAAGATTACATTATCTGTTGTACCAGCATTAAGTTAGTAATTTAAGCTATTAGAAAAAACACATATTAGGCTTTATCATTAAAAGCAGTATGTGGTTTTTGTATTCACCGTATTCATGGTATATACTTGATACGTAGATGAAAATAAGAGGAAAAAATAGTGGATTTGGAGAAATTAATATGAAAGTGAAGACAAGACAACAGGGAAATTCAGTTGTATTGACTGTTCCTAAAACTCTTAATGTTCCTGTCGATGCTGAGTTTTCGGTAGACTTGAAGAAGAATGGCGATCTTGTTTACAAAAGAGTAAGAGATAATGGCTATGATCTTTGGTCTGATCCATCTTATGATGATTATGATTATGAGACAGAAATTAAAAGAGAATACAAGGAATTAGGCTACAACCCCCGTGAATTAGAGCCGAAAGGCAAAGAGAGGATTTAAATGGCAAAATTTAATGTACATCAAGGCGACATTATCATGATAGACGCAGAACCACATGCAGGGCATGAAATGGTGGGTAGCCATAATCCATAATCATATTGACAATAATCCATTTAGATTTTACGTAGTTGACTATCCTAGTCATACTAATGGTGATACGTTGCTTTTTCAAATGTCGTCATATGATTTTGTCGCTAGACACGGGCAAGTTATCGGACATGTTAAAGACTCAACTGAATTTGATAATTTGCTAAATCAAGTACAAAATATCTTCTTAAAAGAACAGTGTCCTTAATGCAAAATTGCATCCCAGGGATGCAATTTTGTATTTAACATGTCATTGTTTTACGTTAGATTTACTTGAATTAATTGAAGCAACGCTTAATCGGAAAGGAGGCATGAAGATTGAAAAGCAATAAGTCTATTCCTAGAAATACCTTTCAGTATGAATATCTAGCCAGCGAGTATTTTATTGCAGCCAGTCCGTTGCTAGATCAATGCAGCCATAAAGCACATGATCTGTACAATCGAGCTTTGTATGATTTGCGCCAGGGCTTTTTTAAGAGAAAGTACATTAAAGGCTATAGTCAACTAGATCAGCTCTTCAAAGAAAGATACGCTAAAAAAGAATCCCTGCTTTACCATGACCTGCTTTATGTGCAATCCGCTCAACAGACTTTAAAAGAAGTCAATACCGTCTGGTCGGCATGGCTCAAGGCTCTAAAAGCATATCAAAAGAATCCGGCCAAGTTTACTGGCCGTCCTCGGATTCCTAAATATTTACGCCAAAATCAAAGGCATATTTTCTTTGTGACCAATCAGAATACTAAGCTTAAAGGTAATTATCTGATCATTTCTAAATTGCAGGTTAAAATAAAGCTTGACCCTAAAATTAAAAAAATACAGCGAGTAGCCTTTAAACCAACCTATGGCGGTTATCGTCTGATCGTGCAGTACAAAACGAATAAAGAAATCAGCTATTTGCCAGACAACGGTAAATATATAGGGATTGATCCTGGAGTCGATAATGCCTTTGCTTGTGCTGGCAATACTGGAACCTGTCCTTTATTAATCAATGGGCGTAGTCTAAAATCAGTTAATCAATACTACAATAAAGAGCGTTCTCGATTGAAAAGCTTGCAGGCTAAATATCATCAGCTAGAAAGCACCGTTCAGACAAAGCAAGGAGCTAAGCCAGTTTATCAAGAAACTAAAGCCATGCAGCGATTGACTGCCTGGCGCAATGCCAAGATTAGGCAATTCGCCCACAAAGCATCCAAGCGTATCGTAAACTATGCGCTAAGCTGTGAAGCTAATACGATTATCATTGGCAATAACAAATCTTGGAAACGCTCGTCTGACATGGGTAAAAGAAGCAATCAGAATTTTATCGGCATTCCGCACAAAACGATGATTGACCTGATTCAGTATAAAGCCAACCTGCAAGGGATCACGGTTATCACAACCAACGAATCCTATACTAGCCAAACCAGTGCTTTGGACCACGAAAAGCCTTGTTGGGAGAATGGCAACCGGAGTCGTCAAAAGCAAGACAAAACCCTGATCAATAGGCGTATTCATCGTGGCCTGTTTAAAACAAATGATGGACGCTTGATCAATGCGGATGTCAATGGTGCTTTGCAAATCATTAAAAAAGCATTCCCTAAGTTTTCATTCGACAAAGGGATAGCGGGCGTAGTGTTGCGTCCTGTTAAATGGACTCCTCTCATTTGAGAATCCACTTAACAAAGAAAATAGTTGGTTTGCGAGTAATCTACTGGTTGAAATGGATAGAAAGTTGTCCTTCCAGTTTCGCCTGGTTCTGACTAGGCGGAGTGTTAAAAAGGTTTTCCGTGAATATTGGCAGAAGAAAGCAGATATTCTTGGCTCAAAGATAGTCAAATGCACTCATTTGACCTAATTGAGTCAATATTTTCTAACGTCGTATTAAAAAACGTGAAGAATTAACTAAATCACAAGAGGAGACAACAAATGGAATTTAAAAATCTTGACGAATTAAAAGCTCAAATTTCTAAATATCGTCCATTAGACCAAGATCAATTAAAGGCTTTAGAGAAAGAAATTCGAGTTGAACATGTATGGTCTTCAAATGCTATTGAAGGTAGTAAAATCAGCAAATTCGAAACAGAAGCAATTA
>NZ_GG700755.1:129359-135308 GCF_000160855.1 Lactobacillus helveticus DSM 20075 = CGMCC 1.1877 | reverse complement strand
AATAATTAAAATCTTCGAAAAATTGATCAATACATTAAGCTAAATCATGGTAATTTTGATTAATATAGAAAGCATAAAGTAAAAGGCCCAGCATAAGCTGAGTCTTTTAAATTTCTCTGAAAAATTGGTACAAATATTCTCGATAAGTAAAGGCCATGATGACGTTGCGCAGCATTTGCTTTTGACTGGTGTTATCATGACCGATCTTTTGCAGTTCTTCCTTTTTGTTGAAAACATATAATAAGCCATTCTGCAATTCAGCGGCAAAGTAATTATAAGCGACTTCGGTTGAATAGGTCTTTTGCTGGATGGCAATCGCTTTGCGCAGGTCTTCTTGATCCATCACGTTTTTGGCAATGGTGATAAAAAGTAGGGTGGCGATTTGCTCACGGCTGTATAGCCGGCCTTCAGGGGATGCAATTAGATCATGTTTAACATAATTGCTGACCATTGAACTCGTAATCTTGATATTTCCTAAGGGCGCTAAACATTGATTTATATAGTTCACTACTTGCTTTAAATATAATCCCATTGCGGGAATTTCTTGGTATGAAGGAAATTTTAATTGTTCTACTGATACTTCCTTTTTCATATTTTTTCTCCTCACTTTGGTTAAATTAATTATTTTCTATTTTGAAGATTCTGTCAATTAATATCTTGCTATAAGTTTTTTAAAAACCGTTGACATAATATTTAAAAACGTATATTATCAAAGCCATAAGTGAGGTAACGAAAATGACGATAAAGATAGTTACAGATTCTGGTGCTGATGCCTTCGTGTCTTCGATCGAAGGCGTAGCACATCAATCCGTTCCATTAACAATTAGAGCAGGTTCATCTTCTTGGATCGACGATGGCAAGCTTAATATTCCAGAGTTTGTCACCGCATTGAAGCAGACTAATGAACGGACGTCGACTGCTTGTCCCAGTGTTCACGACTGGTTAGATGCTTTTGCTGGCGCAGATGAAATTTTTGTATTAACGATTACTAGTGCATTGTCAGGAACATATAATTCTGCAGTGCAAGCAGCCAAGATTTTTACTGAAAAACATACTAATGTGAAGATTCATGTATTCGATACCTTGTCAGCAGGACCACAGATTCGGTTGCTTGCGGAAGATATTGCGACGATGATCAATGATGGATTGCATTTTGACCAAGTTGTTGAAACGATGAAGTATCGCATTCGTCAGACGGATTTGCTTTTTGTATTGGAGAACCTGGATAATCTAGCCAATAATGGTCGGATCAATCCTGCAATGGCGCGGATCGCACATGCACTTAAGTTGAATATTGTTGGTACAGCTAGCGATGCTGGTAAGTTTGAGGTGCTCGGCAAGATTCACGGTAGTAAGAAGATCTTTTCAAAAATGCTTAAGATCATGGAAAAATCTGGTTATTGTGGCGGCAGAGTATTGATCGATTATGTTGGCTTTAGCGATAAGGCAGCTAAGATGAAGGAGACTATCCTATCTGTATATCCATCAGCTCAGGTTTCTTTGTCTGAATGTAGTGGGCTTTGTACTTATTATGCCGAAGATGGCGGCTTGATGATTGGTTACGAGAAAAATTAGTAATGTAAAAGCCCAAGGTGTGTAAAAGAACCTTGGGCTTTTTATGAGTAAGTTCCTCATTTCATTATTTGTTAATTGGTAATAGCCGTTACTCTAAATGCATAAATGAGTAACGACTTTTATTTTGCTTAAAATAAATGAACACTAGTACGCTAATAACGGATTTAAAATAACTTAGTTTTGATAATTGATAGACAAAATATTACTGATATTACAATAATATTACTGATATTACAATAATATTACTGCCCTAATGGACTATAAAATAACTATTAATGGACTATAATGTGATTATAGGTTTAATGAGGACTACATTGGGAAGGAAAAAGTAATATGTCCAAGAGAAAATTTTTAGATGTAGAAAAGCAAAAACAAAGATTCAGCATCAGAAAACTTACTATTGGTGCTGCTTCAGTGCCGGTGTAGTTCATGTGTATAATTCTGATATGTATCAGGATTCTGAAAAGTTAACTTACTACATTGTCTTACCAACTAATGCAGTAGTTAACTCAGAAAAGGGGCTAGAAGATTTACCAGCAGATGCTAAAGTTGATGAATTACAGGTTAATGGCCGAACAGTTCTCAAAATATCCGGTACTTATGAACGAGATACAAAAAATCGGCCCAATCATTGGACTATTAATTTAGATAATTCAAATATCATCACAAGTGAGAATCAACATAGTGATCTTAAAGCTTATGTTGTGTTACCAGACAATGAATTTTTGACAAAATGGGGAAGTAAATACAGTCCAGTAGCGAATCAAGCTGAATTGCCATTTGTCGAAAATTCTAACAATGCATACTTAATAGACACAACACCATGGACAGTTATCGCTGCAACAGGTACGTATGTTAAGTCACAAGCCAAAGGTAATAAGAATATTGGCATGACTTCTGAAGGTCAATTAGCCATGATTGGCGAAATGTGGTGCAAAATAGCCCAGTACTAATTGATGTGATTGCGGCAGTACAAAGTCCGTACTATAATTTTCTTTTTGCAAAATGGATGGCTGCGCAAAATGATCAGATAAATATGGCTTTGGTTGATAATTGTGGTCATGATATTATGGCAGAGGTGCAAGATCGCTTTAATCAGATTTTGCACCACTTTTCATTAAAGAATCGATATTTAAGTAATTAGAAAGAGACAAATGGCAATAGAAGAGATCGCTCAAAATGCATTGAAAGCATTGCTTTATGAAGTAGTTACTAATCCCAAACCTGGTTTGGTTGATCCAGTTGATGTGGGTTCGCATCCCGATATGAACGTTTATATGTTTATCGATAGTAGTTTGAGTTTGGGAAAATATTTTGTTCAAGCTGCTGAGATTGGTTTTAACTTTGCTGGACAAGATTTGAGACAAATGTTTGAATTGCTGCGCCAAGCCGGGATTAAGGCGGAAAAAGCAATGTTTGCTGCCACAAATAATGTGAATACTCATAAAGGGGCGGTTTTTTCGTTAGGATTGTTTGTCTGTGCTAGTAGTTATTGTCAAAAACACGGCGGTAATGAGTTTGAAATAATTCAAATGATGACTAAAGGCTTAGTTAAGCATGATTTGGGAAAGAAGAGCGAGACTGCTGGAGAAAGACAATTTTTGCAATATGGCAAAGGCGGCGTGAGAGCAGAAGCAGAGGTAGGATATCCTTTGGTGAGGAATGTCGCATTGCCATTTTTAGCACAGACAAGTGGCGACTTGAACACACGCTTGCTTGATACCTTGATGAAGATTGTTAGTGAAATTGAAGATTCTAATTTGATTAAAAGAGCTGGCAATGTTGAAGTAATTGATTGGGCACATAAGCAGGCACAGAAATATTTGTCATTGGGTGGTTATGGCACTCAAGCTGGCAAACAATTCATGTTAGAGTTAAATCGTATTTTTAAAGAAAAGAATTATAGCCTTGGCGGTAGTGCTGATTTGCTGATTATTACTATCTTTATGGGGCTGCAGCGTGGAATGATATAAAAATCTTAAGTCATATTGTTTGGGTATTTTCAAAAAGGATGGGAAATGCAATGGACGATTATGTAATTGATTTTGATTCATTAAGTTACTTGAAGCCAGAGACTTTAGCCATTATGAAGTTATTAGTAAAGAAATATAATGAAAGTAAAGACGATGACGTTTTGCAAGATGGAGCAGTGGTCAGCTTTGATGAACTAGCTAAGGCAGCTAAGATTCCGGTTGATAAATTACCTGATGAAGTTTTTCATGATTTAGATGCGGAAAGAAATCAATTTGATGAAGAAAAGCGAGGCTATGAACCGTTGGTTGCTAGTTGTTTAGCTGATGAAGAAGACCGCGAATTCAGAATTATTATTAACCATCGTTTGTTTGAATTCTAAAATAATATCAAAAAAGATCGATGATCACCGTTTTTTAACGAAGATCATCGATCTTTTGTTTTTCTATAATCCAAATGCAATCTTGTATAACAATGCACCGCAGATACCACCAGCAATTGGAGCAACTACTGGTACCCAACCGTAGTCCCAGTGAGCAGAACCCTTATGAGGCAATGGGCAAAGTGCATATACGATACGTGGACCAAGGTCTCTTGCAGGGTTTAATGCGGGACCAGTTGGACCACCTACAGCCATAACTAATCCGGTAATTAAGAAACCAACACCGATGTTAGCAATATCTTCTGATTGCTTGAAGAACATGCCACGGTAAAGACCAATAGCTACGAATAAAAGAATAGCTGTACCAACAAATTCAGTAACAAAACCGTTTAAGCGGCTGCGAACTGTATCACCAGTAGCGAAGCTGGCAAAAACAGCATCATCGCTAGCAGTTCTCTTGATGTATGGCCAATATACAGCAACTAATAAAAGTTGACCTACAATAGCACCAAGCATTTGTACCAAGATGTAAGGTACGACTTGATTCCATGGAAAGGCGCCGGCACAAGCTTGAGCTAAAGTTACGGCGGGATTCAAGTGGTTACCTGAAATTGAACCAAATAGCATGGCAGTAAGCATTACACCTAATCCAAAACTGAATGCGATTAAAAGCCAACCACCGTTTGCTTGACCATTACGACTGTTACCACCAGTATCTCTCAACACTGAGTTGGCAACTGAACCATTTCCAAATACAACTAAAATAATTGTGCCGAAAAATTCAGCAAAATATTTCATTAACCAAGTATGTTCCATAGTAGATACTTTTTACTCCTCCAGTAGAAAAAATATGTGAAAAATAGTACAACCAAAGATTATACTCTTAACTCAAAAAATAGATATAGTTATTTTTAAAAAATGCAAGAATTTTGTCCTGAAATGGCTTTTATTTGACTATTCTTAATTATTTCTTTTGAATGAAGGTGTAAACAAAAATGCTTTTTGCCCATATGGGTATGGAACATAGTTCCCCAAAAATTATGATGAGTTTCAATCTTAGTTTCTTAGAAATAATTTTACGCTTATCGATGGCTACAATTTTTGCAGCAATTATTGGCTTGGATAGGAAAGAACATAATCATCCAGCTGGTCTTAGAACGCATATCTTGGTATGCTTAGGCGCATGCATTTTAGCGTTAATTCAAGAAGCAATTTGCAATCAAGTTCTATATTATGCGAAGAATTTCCACACTTTATCGACGGTACTTGAGTCTGATCCAGCTCGTTTGATTGCTCAAGTAATAGGCGGCATCGGCTTCATCGGTGCGGGTACTATTGTTATTACCCATCATTTTGTCATGGGTCTTACTACAGCAGCCTCTTTGTGGGCTACTGCAAGTATCGGCTTAGCAATTGGAATGGGGTATTATTGTATTGCAATCGTCGGTGGAGCGTTTGTTTTGCTGGTGGTAGTCATTTTACGTAAAATTGTTAAGGTAAATACATATAAGCAGGTTGAATTCAAATATATTGACCGCCATACGCTTGATCAAGTTTTGCAGCCATATTTTAAACAGAATAAAATTCAGGTGAAACACTTTAGTTTTAAGGTGGATACTAATAACCAAATTAATAAGAAAAATGTGTATATTTGTGTTTGCAATCTTAAATTTCCAAAAAATATGACTTATTTCAAAATGGCGCAAGATTTGGCGATGAATAACAATATTTTTGAAATCAGTCTTGTTACGTTGTGATTTGAAAGAGGATTTTTATGAATAAAAACGATCAAAATGATGTAGTGACCGGTGCATCACAAGCTATTGATGTTAATTCTGGGTCATCTTTAATGGAACCTGACAAAAATAAAAATGAAGAAACGCTATGGTTTTGTTTATGTTGATATGGATGATTTGGGACACGGATCATTGACACGTACACCAAAGAAGTCTTATAACTGGATGAAACATATAATTGAAACTAATGGTGCAGCGTTAGATGAAAACGAAAATAATTAGAGC
>NZ_GG700755.1:111619-128161 GCF_000160855.1 Lactobacillus helveticus DSM 20075 = CGMCC 1.1877 | reverse complement strand
ATAATTTAATTTCTTCTTCTGGTAATTTAACTGTTAATTTTTCAAAAGAAAAAGGTTTAATCAATGAAATCTCATAAGCGTCGAGTGCCAAGTCTTCTCCACCAAAGTTGGGATTATACAACGGATCGCCAATAATTGGTGTACCAAGGGATGCGAGGTGCACACGAATTTGGTGAGTACGACCAGTTTCCAAAGTTAGTTTAACTACCGCTGTATTATTATCATTTCTTTTTAACACTTGATAATGTGTTACGGCATGAAGTCCAGCAGGTGAGATCATTCTTTTTCGTTGATCTTCAGGATCATGATCAATTGGCTGATTAATTGTTCCTTGATCGCTTAATTTATCTGCATGGTCAACTTTAGCCAAATAATCGCGATGGAAGGTTTTACTGGTGAGTTCACGATTTAAAATCGGCACTACTGCAGGATTTTTTGCGACAAGCAGTAAGCCACCGGTAAGCATGTCCAATCGATGAACAATGTAAGGACTTTGTCCTAAATAGGTGGCGCAATCATTTAAGGTGGTATTGGTTTCATTTAAGTTGGGGTGAGTTTTTTGCCCCTTCTTTTTGTTAATGATTAAAAGATTATCGTCTTCATAAATGATATCAGGCAATTTTCCACTAGCTGGATATTTTTGTTGAGCAGAGTCAACCTGATCTAATATAATGTCAATTTTATCGCCTGGCAAAACATTTTGATTAAAATAGCGATATGTGCCGTTAATTGTAATATTTTGTTCAATTCTTAAGTAATGACGCCATTTTCTCGGAATAAGCAATTTGCGTAATACGTCATTTACAGGTAAGGGCTCGAGATTTTTAGGATAAAAAAGTGTAAAATGATAAACCATAAATATTTCCTAAGACTATTTCATTTCTAAACAAGTGTACTAGCAATGTGATACAATTTTCTTGTTTCTAAAAAGGAGCATTGTATTAATGAATAATGACCAACCAAAGAGAAGTGGCTTTAAAGATGTTTGGCATCGAATTGATCGCCGCTTCTTTATCGGACGCTGGATTATTTTAATCCTGCTCACTCTTATATTGATAACTTGTACATATTATACAATTAAAGTTAAAACTTCGAATATTTCAAATTTGAAGGCATCACTTTCAACGACTACAACTATTTATGACTATAAAGGCAAAAAAGCTGGTTCTTTATATTCACAAAAAGGAACGTTTGTTGAATATGATAAAATTTCTCCTAATATTCAAAATGCTGTGATTTCTACAGAAGACCGTACTTTCTGGAAGAATCCTGGCCTTAGTATTAAGGGAATGGCCCGTGCTGCGATAAGTTTGATTATTCACCACGGACAAGTAACCGGTGGTGGTTCAACTTTAACGCAGCAATTAGCCAAAAATTCGCTTTTAACTCAGCAGCAAACTTTTTCACGTAAATTAGAAGAACTATTCTTTGCGATTGAAATTAACCATGTTTATTCCAAAAAAGATATTCTGACGATGTATTTGAATAATGCTTATTTTGGTAATGGAGTCTGGGGCGTTCAAGATGCAAGTCGCAGGTACTTTGGTAAAAATGCTAGCGATGTCACAGTAGGTGAAGCTGCAACATTAGCAGGAATTTTGCGTAATCCAAGTTTTTACAATCCTGTTGATCATATGGCTAATGCTTTATCACGGCGCAATTTGATTTTAGGATTAATGGCTGACAATGGTAAGTTAACTGCCGCTCAAGCTAAAGCTTATTCTAAACAAGGATTAACTCTGAGAAATACGTTTAGAAATAAAGATGGCTATCGCTATCCATATTTCTTTGATGCTGTAGTAGATGAAGCTATTAGCAAATATGGCTTAACTGAAGAGCAGGTAATGAATAAAGGACTTAAGATTTACACTACTCTTAATCAAAATTACCAAGGAAGATTGCAAGATACCTTTAATGAAAGCTGGCTTTTCCCACAAAATGGTGCTGATGGCACAAAGTGTCAAGGTGCGAGTGTGGCAATGGATCCAGAAACAGGTGCTGTAAGAGCGGTAATCGGTGGTCGCGGCAAGCATGTCTTCCGCGGTTATAATCGTGCAATTCAAATGAAGCGTCAGCCTGGTTCATCAATTAAGCCAATTGCTGTTTATGCACCAGCTCTTCAAAATGGCTATCATTATGATTCTGAACTTTCCAATAAGTTGCAGAAGTTTGGTAAAAATGGTTATGAGCCTCACAACGTGGATAATGGCTATTCTGATAAAATTCCAATGTATGAGGCTTTGGCTCAAAGTAAAAACGTTCCTGCAGTATGGTTACTCGATAAAATCGGTGTAAACAAGGGCGTCCAATCTGTTCAGAATTTTGGTATAAAGGTGCCTAAGTCAGATCGTAACTTAGCTTTGGCTTTAGGCGGATTTTCTACAGGGGTTTCACCTTTACAGATGGCTCGTGCATATTCTGCCTTTGCCAATAAGGGTAATTTGCCTAATAATTCCTACTTTATTACTCAAATTACCGATGCCAGTGGCAATGTTTTGGTTGAAAATAATAATCCAGGTAATCATAGAATTATTTCTGAAAATACTGCCAAAGAAATGACAACAATGATGCTTGGCGTTTTCACTAATGGTACTGCGCAAACTGCTCAACCTAATGGCTTCCGGGTTGCTGGTAAAACTGGTTCAACTGAAGTTCCTAATTCATATGGTTTTGGAACAAGGGACCAATGGATTGTCGGTTATACTCCTGATATTGTGTTAGCTACTTGGGTTGGTTTTGACCAAACAAGCAAGCAGCGTTATATGCAAGGAGTATCAGAAACAGGGATCACTAGATTGTATAAGGCAGAAATGGAAGGAATTTTACCGTATACTGCTCAAACGCAATTTACAGAAAAATCGCCTGGTCAACTTGTTAAAAACAATGGATCTAATTTTGATTGGACCAATGGCTTAGGACAAAAAATTCAAGCTGGCATTGGATCAGCAGGACAGAAAATTAATGAATGGTATAATGATGTCAAAGGTTTATTTGGCCAATAAAATTTAGGAGGACCAATTTGATGATTAATATTTATGATTCAGCTAATCAATTAGCACAAGATTTAACAAAGACTGACCAATACAAGGCTGTTGGTGACGCTGTTAAGGCTGTTCAAGCAGACGACGAAAGTGCAGCTTTATTTAAGAAGATGGATGAGATTCAAGCTAAGATTATGCAAGCTCAACAAACTGGCAAGCCATTATCTGATGAAGATCAAAAGGCTTACCAAGAATTAAACGCTCAAGTACAAAAGAACGACAAGATTGTTGCTCTTCTTAAGAGTGAACAAGGCTTGTATGATTTGTTAGGTGAAATCCAAAAGGCTTACACTAAGCCAATTAATGATCTTTATGAAGGTCTTAGAAACTAGAATTTGCGATGAAATTTATTCATTTTGCAGATGCGCATTTAGATAGTCCATTTCGCGGGCTATCTTTTTTGCCATCTAAGGAATTTAATCAGATATATCAAGCAGCTGATCAATCATTAATACGGATTGTAGACTTAGCTTTAGCTGAAAAAGTTGATCTTGTTTTGATTGCAGGTGATACTTTTGATAGTGCTAAGCCATCTCCACGTTCGCAGTTGTTTTTTGCAGAGCAGATTAAGCGACTGACTGATGCACAGATTCAAGTAGTAATGATTTTTGGTAATCATGATCATATGCGACGTGAAGATTTATTGGTTAACCAGAGCCCATATTTTAAATTGCTTGGTGCAGATGAAGTAGTAGAAAAAGCATCATTTAAGACTAAAGATAATTTTAACTATGATGTAGTTGGCTTTTCGTATTTAAATAATCATATTACAGAAGATAAAATTCCAGATTTCCCTGAAAAAGGGCAAAATTATACTTTTGGTTTAATGCATGCCCAAGAAAAAGAAACTGATAGTCGTAAAAATGTTTATGCACCATTTACGGTTGCTGAAGTTCAGGCATTAAATTATGATTACTTTGCTTTAGGGCATATTCATGCTCGACGTAATTTGAGTGAAAAGCCGTGGATTGTCTATTCAGGTAACATTCAGGGCCGTCATATTAATGAAATGGGTGCCAAGGGATGCTATCTTGGCGTAATTGATGAAAGTACCAAAAAAACAAGTATTGAATTTAAGGCAACAGGACCTATTCTGTGGCAAGGAGTGCAAGTAGAATTAGATGCTCCAATTAGTAAAGCTGATTTACAGAATCGAATTATTGCAAGTTTAAATAATGCTGAGCAAAAGACTTATTTCAGCTTAACTATTGCTGGTGCCCAATTTATGACTGAAGAGGAACAGGAATTAATTCAAGACACAGATTTTTGGCAAAATATTTCGCAAAATTTGTTGTTTGATTCGCAGTTTGTAGATGTACGCTTGAAAATAAGTTCTAATTTGGAACTCAATGAAAATGATCAGCAGGCTTTTGAACAAGCCAAAAGCGAAATATTTAAAAATGACGAATTTGATCAGATTGTGAGTGACTGGAAGAAAATGGATCCTCTATCTGCTCAATTAGCAGAAGACCCTGCATTTATTGATGCGGTTAAGCAACTGACAGAAGTTAAATTAATGGGTAAATTGAAAGGAATTACTGATGAGACTGAAACAAATTAAAATAGTCAATTTTGGGCAATTCTCTAATAAAACTTTTGACTTACCTAGTGATCAAATCAATGTCTTCTTTGGAGCTAATGAGGCGGGAAAGAGTACAACCGTTGCTTTTATTAAGCAAGTAATGTTTGGCTTCCATTTGCGCAGCAATGCCTCGCCGTTTTTTGAAGACTATACGCCGTTGGCACATGTTAGTCCAATGGGTGGTAGTTTAGTTTTTGAAAATGATGATTCAGAATATGAATTAGAGCGTCTGTACGCCAAGGGCGATAAAACCAAACGAGGAATTTTAACCGTTAAAAAAGACGGTCAAGTTGTACCTGAAAATTTGTTTTTTGATCAAATTCAAAATATTGACGGTTCGTTTTATGCAGATAGCTTTATTTTTAATCAAGAAATGCTAGGCCAAGTTACTAGTTTGAGCCAAGAAGATTTACTTGAGCGTATTTATTACTTAGGTGCTGCTAATAGTGGCCAATTGTTAAAGTTGCGCGATGATTTTGCTAAAGAAGCTGGCAAGCTGTTTAAAAAGACTGGTAAAAAGCCTGAAGTTAACCGTTTATTAAAGCAAATAGAAACTGATCGTGATCAATTGGCACAAACCAAGGCAGAATTTAGTGATTATGAGAAGTTAGCTCAAGATCTAAAAGACTATAAAGATCGCTTGAGAAAAGCCCAGAAGGCTTTAGCTAATATTCAAAATAAGCAAGCAAGTTTGCGTGAGTTGCAAAAAGAGTTGAGCAACTATACGACTTTACTAGATTTGCAAAAACAGATAAAAGATATCAAATTTGATAGTGAAAATTATCAAAAAGCTCAGGATTTAATGGCGCAAGGGCGAAATTTACAGAAGATGATGCAATCCTTGCAAGAGCAATTATCTTCCTTAACCGATAATGAAATAAATGATGTAGCTGAGTCTAAGAAAGTCGTACAACAAAAGCCTCAATTATTGCAATGGCAGGCCGAATATCGCAATTGTTTGCAAAAGGCAGATCAGTTAAAGCAAGAAAAAGAGCAATTACTTGCTTTATCACCTGAAATTAATCAATTGCTTGATTTGCAAACGGATGACATTAAGCAGCTTAAAGAGGACTTCTTGGCTTTGCCATCAAAACCAAATGAAGAATTTAATGAAAATAGTTCTAGTGATAAAATTTGGTATGTTGTTGGTGCTGTATTAGCAGTTATAGGTCTAATTTTATTGGGTACTGCTGGAGTGGTAGGCATTATTGCATTAATAGCTGGTATTGGACTTGCAGGTTTTGGCTATGTAAAAAGTGAACAAGCTAATAAGCAACAAGCAGCTATTTTGGCAAAACAAAAGGCAGTTAAAGATCGGAGACAGGCATTTTATTCAAAATATAATTTAGATCCTGACATGTTGGATTTAAATAGTTTGTTGACCAATTTAAATCAATATAAGCTTAAAGAAAGCGCGGAAAAAACTAACTCTGAACAATTAAATGAAATTAATCAAAAAGTTGCTCAGCTTGCTGCTAATGTTCAAAATATTATAAGAAAGCCAGTCGATGATGGTTTTGATCAGATTTTGAATGGCTTAGACGAAATTGAAGAACAAATTAATCAGCAACAAGAGTTAGTGCAGAAAAAATCTAATTTATCTAATGCATTAAGTCAGGACAAGCAAGATTTAGAAGAGTTGAATTTGCAGTTAAAAGCTGTTTTAGCTCAAGCTAATGTGGAAGATATGGCATCATATGATGCAGCTTATCAAGAATTTTTAGCTCAAGCTAAAATTAAGGCTCAATACGATGCTCTAGAAAAGAATTTGCATGATGATCTGGATGAATTGAAGCAGGAAGCTAAGGAACCTGGCAAGGTTTTGGCACAATTGCAAAATCTGGCTGCTCAAGCTACTGATACAACGAAAGAAATTGATGCCTTGCAAGCTCAAGTTGCTAAATTACAAGTTCAATTGGACAATTTGGCTGATTCAACTGCAGTATTTGAAGCAAAGCAGGAATTAGCTAATACGGAGACTAATTTTGTTAACAGCAGTCAAGAATATTTGGCTAATTTAGTAGTATCGAGGTGGATTAGTCGTTCACTTGATTTGGCTTCTAATGAGCGTTTTCCTAAGATGCTTAGTGCAGCTAAAGAGTATTTTGCTTTGCTTACGGGTGGCCGTTATGTCGATATCATTTTAGATAAGAAATTAACGGTTACGCGTAAAGATGGAAAAAAGCGTGAAGTTAAATATTTATCTCGTGGTACTGCAGAACAGCTTTATTTTGCGTTGAAATTGGCATTTATTGAACAAATTAAAGATAAGATTAATTTGCCAATCTTAATTGACGATTCATTTGTTAATTTTGATGATCGCCGAATTGGTTATATTAAGAAATTACTTGAAAAGGTTAGTGAAAATAATCAGGTATTGATTTTTACAGCTCAAGAAAAATTGGTTGATCAATTAGAAATTTCGCCTTTAACTTTTACGAAAGGAACTCAAGATGCTTAAACGATTATTAGATTATAACGATGGCGAAGAAATGGATATCGTTGTTTTAATTAAGAATTCACAATTGCGTCATAATAAGAAAAATAATCTTTATTTGGCTATGCAATTTGGTGATGACTCAGGTGAAATCCATGGCAATTATTGGGATGCTAATAATCAAGATGCAGCAACCTTTAGTACAGGCACAATTGTTGAGCTAAATGGTAAAAGAGAAGAGTATCAAGGGCGCCCTCAGATTCGCATTTATAGTTTGCGTGTTGTAGGACCTCAAGAGGGCTATAATCTTGACCAATTTATTAAATCTGCTCCTGAGCCAATTAATGAAATGGAGCAGGAGATAAATAATTTCGTAGCACAGATTCAAAATAAGACTTGGAAAACAATCGTAGAATATCTGCTTAAAAAGTGGGGCAAAAGATTCTATGATTATCCAGCAGGTAAGAGCAACCACCATGCTGTTCGAGGCGGTTTAGCATTTCACACATTATCAATGTTAAAGGATGCTAAGGGGTTAGCTGATAATTATGAACAAGTCAATCGTTCCTTGCTTTATGCGGGATGTATTTTGCATGATATGGGCAAAGTATTGGAGCTTACAGGTCCAGCTGCAACACAATACACAACCGAAGGAAATTTGGTTGGTCATTTAGTTTTAATAGATGAGCAAATTATGCTTGCAGCTAATGACTTGGATTTTGATCTTGAATCAGAGGATTTGCTTTTACTCAGACATATGGTCTTGTCGCACCATGGCAAGTTTGAATATGGTTCGCCTAAGTTGCCAGCTCTGCTTGAAGCTGAATTGCTTCACCGAATTGACGATTTAGATGCAGCGGTTTATGCTGTGACGAATGCTTTGCAACATACGCCTAAAGGTCAATTTACTGAGCCTTTGCTTAGCCAAGATGGCAAGAGATATTATCACCCTAAGCATGATCCAGCATTGGAAAAGGCACGACATCTAGAATAGAAAAAATGGTAGTACAATTGTACTGCCATTTTTAGTTAACGATTATTTTTTGTGGATCATATTTAGAAGATTGCACCATTTACTGCCTTTAACCTGATAACTTTTAACAGGCTGCGTGACTTCCACACATCCCAAATATTTTCCATTATCATCGTGAAAGCTATAAAAAGAAATATTTAATGGCTGGCCATCCTTATGAATATTAATTGAAATTGAATTGCGTTCTCCCTCGTGCATTTGTTTTAAAACAGCTTTAACTCGACCTTGCGAGTGACCGGGATGAACTTTGAAGACAGTCTTGCCAATATCTTTTTCAGTTCTAGGGAAGATGCGATGCTCATTCATTGATGACCAGACAACAATATCATTTTCATCGAGTACGTCAAATTCTTGAGGAATGGTAGTAAAAATAGCGTTTAATTCTGGAAGTGATAAGTGACCACCTTTTAATTTAATTTTATTCATAATTAAAACTTCTTTCTATACTTTAATTTTAGCATTAAAGCGGTTACTTATACTGTTATTAAAAGGATAGGCATTTGAAGATAAATAAAAAATCCAACTCTCAAGCGAGAATTGGATTTTTTTATTTAGTAATATTTATTACTTAGTAGCACCAGTTGAAACGTAAGCTGATAATACATCCTTCAAGTCGTTATCCTTGATAGAAACGCCTGCGTTCTTCAATACAGTAGCAATAACGTCCTTCATAACAGCTTGATCTTGAGCCATTGATGCGTAAATTTCATCATCGATTGCCTTCTTGTGATCAGCAAACTTACCCTTGGCTGGGTGACTAATCATCTTGATTACGTGGTAACCAGATTGTGACTTAACTGGACTTTCGGTAACTTCACCGGTCTTAAGCTTGAATGCAGCAGTCTTGAATGCACTGTCTAAAGTGTTGTCGGTTGAATCAAATGCAGGAAGCTTACCAGCCTTATTCTTAGTAGCAGTATCAAGTGAGTACTTCTTAGCTAAGCTCTTGAAGCTCTTACCGTCCTTCAATTGCTTGATAATACTTTCAGCAGTTGACTTTTTAGCAACTAAAATATGTTGAACAGTTACCTTAGGTTGGTAGTTCTTCCAAGCTTGTTGTTCTTGCTTCTTAGAAATCTTATTAATGTGCTTTAAAGCTGCTTCAGAAAGCAAATTGGTCTTCAAGTTTTGCTTGAATGTTGAAGCAGTCATACCATTTTGTTGTAAAACAGCACTAAATTGTGAGCCGTATTGCTTCTTGTAGTTGCTGTATTTCTTATCAACTTTCTTTGATGAAACGTACTTGCCGTATTGTTGTTCCAAAGCACGGTTAATAATCATGTTAGCCAAAGCTGACTTACCAGCTTGAGATTTCTTCATTTCATCGTAGTATTGTTGTTGAGTAATCTTACCACCCTTGTAAGAAGCAACAGTAGCATTGTTGCCGCTATTTGAGCAGGCAGCAGTAGATAAAGCAACACCAGCTACAGCAATAACTGCAGCAACTTTTTTCATATAACTCTTCATATAAATAAATCTCCACATCCTTAATTAAGTAACTGTCAAATAATATACCATAAAATTAGTTGTTTCGTTTTTAAATAAGCAATATTCACAAAAAAAACAAATTTTCTTTAATATTTCTTATTTAACAATATTGTTTTCACCAAAATCTTGATTTAATTGATCACTTTTTTGTTTGATTTTATCAACAGTTGGATCAATATGTCTTGAATACTTTTCAACATCATCGCTGAGGTCGCTAATAGTTCGTTCAGCTTGAGGCATTTGTTCATTTAATTCTTGACTTGCTTTTTTTGCTTTTTGCAAAGCTTGATTGAATCGATTGGCTTCATGCTTAAAGGCATCAAATTCATCCTTAAGTGGTTTTCCTGGACGATTGCCTTCATCATCTTTCATGCAAGAAAAGACTAATCCAGCTGCAGCACCGAAAACAGTGCCTAAAAGAAAATGTTTCATTATTTCACCTTAAAATTGTGCTTTAATCTTATCAGCAACTTCGTTGTATTTTGCTTCGTCATATTGATCTGCATTGTTACGAGTCATGAGCTTCAAGCCGTCGCCTTCAAAACGAGGAATGAAGTGAATGTGTGAGTGCATAACTACTTGGTTAGCTGACTTACCGTTGTTAGTGGTAATGTTCATCCCAGTAACGTTAGGAAATGCCTTCTTGATTGCGTTAGCAATTTCAGGGATGTATTGCAAATATCTTTGAGCATCTTCCTTAGTATAGTCAAATAAGTTAGTGATGTGCTTCTTAGGGATCATCAAAGTGTGACCTGGGTTAACTTGAGAGATGTCTAAGAAAGCTTTGACATCATCGTTTTCGAAGACGGTGTAGCTTGGAACTTCACCGCGGATAATTTTGCAGAATAAACAATCGTCAACTAAATTTTTATTTTCCATATAATTACCTCTTATTTGTTAGACTTTAGTTTCTTATAACATTCATGGTATCATGAAACGAACTTAATCAATAATTAGAATACTAAAAAATGAAAGAAAGATTGCTTTTTACTTCAAAATATACCGATATGGTATAATTACGGTGAGGTGAATATGTGGAATATTTTGCAGAGACAAAAAATTAACTAAGGTATTAAATAGTCCAAGGCTAATGACAAAGGAGTTTGGAAAAGATCGTGCCATGCGAATTATGGCACGATTAGACGAATTTGATGCGGCAAAAAATTTGGCTCAAATTCCTTCAGATTCACCACCAAGGTGCCATAAACTTCAAGGAAACTTGCAAGGTGAATTTGCCGTAGATGTTAGTGGAAATTATCGTATGATTTTTGAAGGTTACGATAAAAATGATGTGATATCTACGAAAAAAAGCAGAAATTGTGACAGTCCAAATAATTTCTATTGAAGACTATCATTAAAGAAAGGGGCTTTATCATGCTTCATCGCGAAAATAAAATAAAAAAATATCATGTTAGTTCTGCTGCTGATTTAATTCAAGAGACAATGGAATATTATGATATTACTCAAACAGATTTAGCTGAAAGATTAGGTGTAAGTCAAAAAAATATTTCTGATATTTTAAAGCGCAAAAGATTTATTAATGAAATATTAGCTTTGCGGTTAGAAAAAGTAATGGGAATTTCTAGTGAATTATTATTGACCCTAGATTCACATTATAAGTTAGAGCAAGCTAAAGTCAATAATGAGATTACCAATAATGATAAGAAGAACCCCTTATTTTTAAGACGGTATGATTGGGTAAGTGCATAGAAAGAAACGAAAAAATGACATTAAAAATTGAAGACTTAACTGGAGGCTATACTGGTGTCCCAGTTATTAAAGATATTAATTTGGAGATTAAGCCAGGAGAGGCACTGGGCTTAATTGGTTTAAATGGTGCAGGTAAGTCAACTACGATTAAGCATATTTTGGGTTTGCTTAGACCGCAAAAAGGTAAAATTTTGCTCAATGATGTGAATTTGACGATGCAGCCAACCAAGTTTAAGCGGCAAGTTGCTTATATTCCTGAAACGCCAGTTTTATATCCAGAATTAACTTTAAAAGAGCATTTGGAGTTAACGATGTTGAGTTATGGTCTTGATCCTAGCAAATCATGGGATAGGGCGCATGAACTACTTAAAATGTTTAGATTAGATGATAAGCTTGATTGGCTGCCGATTCACTTTTCTAAAGGGATGCGGCAAAAGGTCATGATCGTATCCGCCTTTTTAGCTGATACCAGCTTGCTTGTAATCGATGAGCCATTTACTGGTCTTGATCCACTTGCTGTAGCTAATCTGATTGATTTAATTAAGCAATCAATTGCTAACGGCAAAATGGTGCTGATGACTACTCACGTTTTAGCTGATGCACAACAAGCAATTTCTAACTATGCTGTTTTAAACCGCGGCACCATTGAAGTGATTGGCAGCTTACAAGAAATTCGTCAGCACTATGGTTTGAAGCCTGATGATCCGTTTGACAAGCTCTATTTAGCTTTGAATAGAGAGGATAATGGCAATGCGTGAGTTAGCGAAAAAAAGGTTAAACGAAAACCTTAAGCAATCAGTTAAGTATTTAACACTGGTTTTCAATGACTTCTTTATCTTGGCTTTGATCTTTTTATTCGGGGCTTTGATGTTCTGGTATGCCCAAGCCATGAAGTCGATGCCAACTAGTTTGTGGTTTTACAAGCCATTGACAGGTTTACTGTTATGGCTGCCGTTATTGACGGGACATTTGGTTACGCTATTAAAAGACGCGGATATGCAGTTCTTGTTCACTCAAGATGAGCGGATGGATGAATATTTGAAACCGATGTTTAAATACAGTTTGGTTTTACCGTTTATCTTAGAATTATTGTTTGCTGGTATCCTGTTTCCATTTGCCACGATCAAAGCGGGGCTTAATACTCCTAGCTATATTTTGTTAATTTTGACGCTATTTTTTATTAAAGTGGCAGAATTAGATATTGAACAAAAGAATTTATATTTTGGTCAAAAAATAAAGTTTAGTTGGATTAGTTTAGCTGCTTTGGTAGTGTCGATTTTTACTACATATTATCCGATAATCGGATTTGCCATAGCAGGATTATTTGCATCAGTTAAAAGAAATAAACAGCTATTATTCGATTGGCGTTATGCCGTTGAAAGTGAAAAAGCAAGAAAAGACCGCGTTTACAGCATCTTTAGCATGTTTACTGATGTTGAAGAAAAGCAAGTAACGATTAAACGTAGAAAATATCTTGATTTTCTTTTACCTAAGTCAATCGCTAAAGAAAATCCTAACTTATTCTTGTATCGGAGATCACTACTCAGAAATCCAGAGTACTTGAATTTATTAGTTAGAATGACAGCTTTTGCCGTGTTGATTTCTTGGCTGGTACAAGATTGGCGTTGGGCACTTGGCTTGTCTTGCTTAGTGATTTTCTTGACCGTTTACCAACTGTTACCGATGGCAACCGAGTTTGATTCAAACATCATGTATCGTGTCTATCCAATTGTGCGTGACAATCGCGGAAAGGATTTAGTCAAAGTCTTAAACTTAGGACTTCTGATCCAATGGCTATTGATCAGCGTATTCTGGCTAGTACTATTGCCAATTGATTCTCATCTTTGGATTAGTATTGCAGTATTATTTGTGTTCACGATGATTATCAATTATGGTTATTTATCAGTTAGAGTTAAACAACAAAAAATAAAGAGATAGGAATTGAAAGAATGAGATTAAGAAATAAACCTTGGGCTGTAAAGCTTGTTAATGAACATCCTGAAAGTGTTTTGCAAAATCCTGACCCTGAAAAGAAGATTGATTGGGCGGCACGTTTTGGCAATGACAATACAATTGAAATTGAAGTGGGTTCAGGTAAGGGCCATTTTATTACTACCTTAGCTGAAAATAATCCAGATAAAAATTATGTAGCGCTTGAACTTCAAACTACTGCAGCTGGTATTATTTTGAGAACTAAGCTAGAAAAAGGCCTAGACAATTTACAAATTTTGCGCGGGGATGCAGCTGATATTAACTGCTTCTTCCCTGAAAACAGCACGAATGTCATTTACTTGAACTTCAGTGATCCATGGCCAAAGACTCGTCACGAGAAGCGCAGATTGACTTATAAGAGCTTTTTAGCTAAGTACCAACAGGTCTTAACTAAAGATGGTCATATTGAATTTAAGACAGATAATTCAGGCTTATTTGCTTATTCTGTGCAAAGTATGAATAATTTTGGGATGCATTTTGATTTTGTTTCAGTAGACTTACATCACGAAAAACCTGAAATCGTAGAAAAGAATATTGAAACTGAATATGAACATAAATTTGTTGCTAAAGGCAATCCAATTTATGCATTGCATGCAGATTTTGAAGCATAGCACTTGTAAAATATATTTTTAATCATTAAAATACTTATAAATAGTAAGTTGATAATGAGGGGTAAAATTATGGAAAAGATTAAAGAATTAACTGAAGATCAATTAACAGAAATCACTAAATCAGGTCGCGTTGTATTGGAATTCTCTGCCAATTGGTGCCCTGATTGCCGCTTCTTAGATCCATTCTTACCAGAAATTGAAAAAGATTTTTCAAATGCTAAGTTTTATCAAATTGACCGTGATGGCTCAATGGATGTTGCAAAAAAATTAATGATTATGGGAATTCCTTCATTTGTTGTCTACCAAGATGGTAAAGAAATTGGTAGACTAGTAAATAAGGACCGTAAAACTAAAGATGAAGTAGAAAATTTTTTACGATCACTTGATTAAAAGGAGAAATAGAAAAAGCATGATTACTAGTACTAATAAAGAAGCTTATCCTAATACTTTGATCGTGATTATGGGTCATGATGAAGGCCGTAGTTCATTTGAAGAAAAAGAAGACGTTACTCGCGTAACTAACGATGAAGGCAAGACTATTGGTTTTAACTTCTTCAACGTTGATAAGTTAATCGACTTTGATAAGTTACCAAATGGTCCAGTTAAGCTTTCAGATGATGAACTTGCAGCCTTAAATAAGAAGCTTGCTGAAGTTGGTTTTGATGATAAGTTAGCTTATGGCAAGCCAACCCTTGTTTATGGCTACGTTAAGACCTGTGAAAAGCACCCAGATTCAGATCACCTTCACGTAACTACTGTTGAAGTGGGGGACGGTGAAGAACATCAAATCGTTTGTGGTGCTCCTAACATTGCTCAAGGTCAAAAGGTTGTTGTTGCTCTTCCAGGTACTTTAATGCCAAATGGTGAACAAATTTGGCCAGGTGCTCTTCGTGGTGTTGATTCATACGGTATGATTTGTTCAGCTCGTGAATTAGGTCTTCCACATGCACCACAAAAGCGTGGTATCATGGTTGTTCCTGATAACTTTGAAGTTGGTGCAGAATTTGAACCAACTAAGTGCGACGAATTGATTGCTAGTGGTGAAATCACTTTATAATTTCATATAAATTAAAAAACTCCTTAGTTGTAATAACTAGGGAGTTTTTTGTTAGCTTAGCCACCATTTGCCGTTTGGTGCTAAAGTGTATAAGCCACGTTCTTTGGAAATCAATTTATTGTTTAAGTTTTTGCTACAGGTGTAGTAAACGTATTTAATAAAATCATCATTGTCATTGTAATGGACTTCGTAATCACTGAAATACATTTGATGATTCTTTATAAATAGAGGTAGTTGACTTTCAGTACAAGTTAAGGTGAATTTTTCAGGGAAATAGCCTTTAACTGAGTAATTTTCTGTATTAGGACCCTGATCAGTATCGCTGACTAATTGCACACCATTATCGCACGGCATCAAGGTTAAATTATGTAAGTTAACCGCACTTAATGAGCAAGTAAAAATGATTCCTGCTTCTTGTTCAGGATAGTATTTAAAAATTTTTAATTCGTTTGCTTCAATGTTTACTTGAGTAAAATAGAAAAATCCATTATTGAAAATTGTTTCACCGTAACAAATATTAGGTTTAGCTGGAAATGGTGAGAAAGTTTTGCCGGTTTTTTCATCATAAAAAATTAAATAGTTTCCCGGATAAATACGAGTTTGCCAATAATCATCACGAAAATCTTCAAACTTCATATAATCTGAAATGCATGCCCAATAACGAGTTTGACCAGTGAGTGGGCTTAGTTCACCCGCAAAGTTGCCATCAACTTTTTGCCATTTGCCATTAGATAGTAAAATGATATTTCCTTGTATATTGCTGAGAACATGATCATCAAAGTCTTTGATAATAATCCGATCAGGGATATGTTCATATTCATTATCTGAGTAAAAATCACTGTCTTGTTCAAAGTAAAGTTTGTTGTCATCGATGAAAAGCAAACTCTGATCTGGTTCATTAACTACAGAAAATTTTTGTGGGTGATAGAAGTCAATGTCATCATTAAAAGAAGCAATCCAGACATGTGCTTGATCATTAACTAGCGATAAATTAAGAGTGTGTAAACCAGTAAGCGACATTTGATGAATAATTTCAGATTCTTGTCCTGGAAGATATTTGAATAAGGTTAGTTGATCTTGATCAAGTTGGGCGTGTAAGAAGTAGAAATAACCACTTTGGTAGATAACACTAAAGAAAAATTGGTTTTCTTTACGTGACATCGGTTCAAATTTTTGCCCAGTTTGAAAATCAAAGAAGACTAATTGATTACCCGGAAAAGAATTGTCTTGCCAGTATTCATCAGTGGTTAGGTCATAAATATCGATTGCGCTATCTTGGCAGTCAACGCCGTAACGTGATTGACCTTGAACGATTGCTAAGTCATTGCCAGTTACGGGAGAAAATTTATCAAATTTCATATTGGGTACCTTTCTGCAATTTTTGGACATGTTCTTGGATTAAAAAAATATTGTTAGTTCTTATGAAGGAAAGAATGTTAAAGAACTAGAATCTGATTTTAAAGCAGGTATTGATGATTATTTAGAAAATTGTAATTACCCGGATTTAAAATTGAAGTGCAACGCTAAGTGTTAAACAAAAAGGCCATGAAGACCTAAACTTGAAGTGACCAAAAATCAAGGAAGGTGAATC
>NZ_GG700755.1:103855-109828 GCF_000160855.1 Lactobacillus helveticus DSM 20075 = CGMCC 1.1877 | reverse complement strand
TAACTGCTCATACTTGGCAAAAAGCTAAAGGATTTTACCAGCCAACTACATTATTAGTTGGTGAGAATTATAAATATCATAAACAAGATATTAATTCGAAGATTTCTATTAATGAACAAAAAAAAGAATGCATATAATTTTGTAAATAGCCTAATGAGTATTTTCGCCTTAATTATTGTATTTGGTGCATTATTAATCATCATCGTTCTTTATAATTTAGGATCATTAAGCTTTGTGGAAAGGATGAGAGATTATGCGACTTTGCGTGTACTTGGAATACATAAGAAAAAATTACGCATATTAACACTCATTGAAAATTTAATTACTACGTTTATTGGTTGGTTGATAGGTATTCCAGCTGGAATATGGTTTTTAGGACAGTATGTTAATACATTTTCGACTATTAATTTGGAATATACTAGATACTATAACTGGTCAACTATCTTAATTGCGTCTGTATTTGTATGGATTGGTTCATTATCAACTACTTTATTTATTAGTCGTAGAATTAGGAGCATATATATGGTTCAAGCTCTAAAAGGAGTGGAATAAAGAGTTAATATGCTATTTCTTTAATATTAGAGCAGATTATCATTAGAATTGTTTAAAAACTATTCTATTGGAGTATGGTTTTGTGTGCTACTTTGATTCTGTCATGATGTAGTATTAGATTTAATTCTTGATGACTTGTTCAAGTTTTCAACATGTTCAATGTTATAAAATATTGTGGCTTAAAAACACTTGTTATAAAATAAAAATAGCCTTAAAAAATTAAATGTATTTTAAATATTTTTGTTGACTCTTAATATTTACCGTGATAATATTATGTCAATTTCATATATGGAAGTTGGTAAATATTAGCATTAAGTAATATTTGGAGGATAGCGAGATGAAAGAATTATCAGAACATAGTTCAGAAAAATTCGTTTATCTTAATCGTTCAAAAAAACGGTTAGATAACTTAGAGTCATACACCCATTCTAAGTTTTTGAAAACTTTGCGTAAAAAGTGGGCTAAAGCTGCGATTGTTACTTTAGCTTCTGGATCAGCTATCTTGTTTTCAGCAAACAAAGTAAAAGCTGATGAAGTAGAGCAAAATCAGGCTACTGAGGTACAACAAGGAAGTCAAGCTACTGATCAAACACAAAATCAAAGTGATAATTCAGAAAATACAGGTCAACAAAACAGCGATAACGGGCAAGCTGATACTCAAGTCGATGAAGTACAAACAGCAGATAAAGCTGGTCAAAAAGATGCCAACGGTGTAGAGTTACCTGCCAACAACCAAGATCACGTTAAAGGCAATGTGCAAGATGCTTGGAATCAAGGGTATAGTGGAGAACACATGGCAGTAGCTGTGATCGATTCCGGAATTGATGTTGATCATAAGGATTTTCAAACTATGCCTAAAGATCCTAAGTTAACTGCAGATGAAATGAAAAAAAAGCTAAAGGAATTGGGCTATGGTCGTTATGTTAACGAAAAGATACCTTATGCTTACAACTATGTTGACAATGAAAATGAACATTTAAAAGGTCCCGACGACGAACCTCACGGTCAACACGTTTCAGGAACTATTGCGGCTGATGGTCATCCAGATGGTGATAAGGAATATGTGGTGGGAGTTGCGCCACAGGCTCAATTACTTCATCTTAAAGTTTTTGGTGATACAACAACGTCATTAGATCTTGCTAAAGAAATCTACGATGCTGTTAACTTAGGCGCCGATGTTATTCAAATGTCACTTGGTGGCGGTGTTTCAGCAGCTGACTTAAATAATGCTGATCAAAGAGCGGTGCAATACGCAATTGATCATGGGGTAATTGTGTCAATTTCTGCTTCTAATAATGGTAATTCAGCTTCAGTTGATAATCCAAGTAAGATTACTGATTTGGACGATTACGAACCAGGCGGGGAAAGAGGTAACTACTTACCATTTAGTTCAAGTACTGTAGCAAACCCTGGTGCGGCAAAAGGAGCAATTACTGTTGCTGCAGAAAATTCTGGCTTGGGTAAAGATAGCGATATGGCCTCCTTCTCATCTTGGGGTCCATTGCCAGATTACACGCTTAAGCCAGATATTTCAGCACCTGGTGTTGATGTCATTTCAACAGCTAATGATAATGGCTACACTACGATGAGCGGAACTTCAATGGCTGGTCCATTTGTTGCCGGTGCTGCCACTCTTGTTAAGCAAAGATTATTAAAGACCAATCCTGAATTAAAGGGTGCAGCTTTAGTAGAAGCTGTTAAGGCTTTGTTGATGAATACAGCGGTACCACAAACGCAAAAAGGGTTTGACACTCCAGTTTCTCCAAGAAGACAGGGATCTGGTCAAATTGATGTTGGTGCTGCCACTAAATCACCTGTTTATATTACTGCAGATGATGGAACTGGTTCATTAAGTTTGCGTCAAATTAAAGATGGTTCAGAATTTGCTTTGACTTTCCATAATTTATCTAATCAAGTACAAGCTTATGATTTTGATGATATGGGTGGTGGCTTTACCGAAGTTAGAGATGAAGAGACTGGTTTATTCCATGATGTGCAACTTGCTGGTGCTAATATTTCTGGACCAAATAGTGTTGAATTGGCGCCAAATGAAACCAAAACTGTGAATTTTGTCCTTAATCTTGCTGGATTAAAGAACAATCAATTGGTTGAAGGTTTCTTGAATTTCAAGAGCAGTAAGGGAGCCAATGATCTTTCCGTTCCATATTTAGGTTACTTTGGTGATATGACTAGTGAAAATGTCTTTGACCAAAATGCTAATGATGCAGCTCCAGATATTCAAGGTAATCATTTAATTAATGAAGATAATTATCCTCGTGGAATTGCTGATGAAGAATCCTTAAAAGCTTTAGTCAATGTCGATGGCACTTACAACTGGCAAGAAGTTGCTAAGTTATATGAAAGTGGGAAAGTCGCTTTTTCACCTAATAACAATCAAAAGAGTGATTTACTGAAGCCAGTAGCTTTTTTAAAGCAAAACTTGGAAGATTTAAAAGTTGAAATTCTTGATGCTAATGGTAATGTAGTTCGAGTCTTGTCTGATAACCATGGTCCAGAAAAGTCATATCATGACGATCACAATGGCATGATGGATTTAAGTAGTACTGTTAATAATTCAGATACGCTTGAATGGGACGGTAAGCTTTATGATAAGACTACTGGGAAGATGGTTGTTGCTCCAGATGGTCAATACACTTACCGCTTTGTTGCCACCTTGTACAACAATGGTGAAAACAAAGTTCAAACTAATGACACTCCAGTTATCATTGATACTACTGCTCCTGTTTTGAACAATGTGAAATATGATACATCTTCTTTCACATTGTCAGGTGATTACGCTGATGCAGGTGCAGGCTTTACTGACTACTCATATGCAACTGTAACTGTTAACGATCATGTCTTTGGCTTTAAGTTAAACGAAGGCGATAAGTCAAACTTTGATAATGCTAATAAAACCAAGGGACACTTTGTCTTTGTTTTGACTCCGGAAGAACAAGCTGCTTTAACTAGCGCTGCTAACAAGGTTACCGTTGCCTTTAGTGATGTCGCAGATAACACTGCAACGCAAACATTTAATGTTGCACCTGTAGCAGGTCATAAAAAGATTGCAGTTTGGAATGCAATTAATGGGTTACCATTCAATGAAAATTCCGATGATTATAATGTTGGTCGCAAAGTATTTATGCTTCGTGGTGGTGCTGAACATGATTTCTATGTCAATGGTAAGTGGGTTCAGGTTGATCAAGGTCAATTTGTATTGCCAGTTAGTGTTGATGAACAGAATTTTGTTTTCAGTTCAGATCAAGCGGGTAAAAATATTTTAGGTAAGTTCACTACTTTTACTCCTAAAGCTCAATTCGCATGGCAACATGTTGATGGTGAAGAAAGATCATTTGGTGTCAGTGTTTACTCAGTAGAAGGCAAGGATCCACAAGATATTGTTGTTCAAGCAGCAGTACCCAAGGGTGACAATGTTAAAGCTTTTGCGAAGGACTACTTCACTCATGAAGTTTATACCGGTGAGGTTCATGACGGTGTAGCTACTTTCCACATTCATACCAGTGTCAATAAAGACGCTGCAACTGGCATTAATTTAAGAGCCCTTCTTCAAGGTTGGGTTGAAATTGATGGACCAACATTTAATGCTAAACAAGTAACGGATCCATCGCCAATTAATGATGCTAACTACTTGGGTGTGTACTACAATCCAAATGCTGAAGAGAGAAAGAATTATGATAATCGCGATGACCTTGGCGTAGACTTTGAAGATGAAGCAGCTGACACAAACACATTTGGCCCAGGTAATCATTCAAGTGCAAAAGATGACGCTAAAATTCATTTCGACTACTTGAATAATAATGATATTTCTACTTTGGGTAATAAAGCAGTAGAAAAGGGTTATTACAATCCAGCAACTCATAAATTTACTTTGACTGGTCGGGTTAATCCAGAAGTTATTAGCTTAACATTCTTAGCTGATAGTCCGTATGAAGTCGATCCAGAAAATCAAGCTGATATTCATGATAATGGTAAATTCTCTGTAACATTCACAATTGATAATCCAGCAACACGTCAATTATCATATTTCTTTAAGACGAATGATGGCAAAACAACAAGAGGCTCTTTGACTTTAATTCTTGACACTGTTGATCCAACTCTTACTGTAGATCAATTAGGCGACAAGGATGAGGCTGAAATTACTACTAATAAGCCAACCTTTAAGTTATCCGGTGAGGCCAACGATAACATTGATGGTTACAATGTATTTATCAATGGTGATAATGTTTTTGGGCAATTTGGTAATTCGGGTTATGATTTTCTTCCAGGAATCTACAATGATTTAAATCAAAATACTCCCAATTTGTACGGATCTTACAAGTTTGATCAAGAAGAGCAATTGGATGATCAGAATGGGCAACCAACAACCCATGTCTTTACTATTGCAGTAGAGGACCAAGCTGGTAACAGAGTTGAAAAGAAGGTTACTGTTCATTACGATCCAAATTATCTTACAGAACCGGTTAATACAGGAAAAAAAGATGATCAAGCAGATGTAAAACCGGCAGAAGGTCAAAAGCAAGATAAAAATGACAACCAAACTGTTAACAATTCAAAAGAAGATCCAGAGAGTGGTCAAACTACTGAAAATGCTCAATCTACAGAAAGTCAAGAGCAAAATAAGACTGATGTAACTAAACCAGCAGCAAAGCCAAGTAACGATGATCAAAAAGAAAATCACGGAGCTGGTGAATCGACCATTGAGTCAAATCAAGAGAAACAACTAGGTCAAAGTAATGTCCAAGCCCAAGATACTAAACCAGATAAAACAGTAGTTCAAGGTAATGTTCAAAATACTGCACCGACAACAGGTCATTTGACTAATTCTTCAGTAAATGTGCAACAATTTAAGACTAAGAAAGAAACACTACAATTAAAGAAGTTTAAGTTATTAAAGAATACATATGGCTACACTTTAAATGGTAAAATTGCTAAAAAACACGGTAAAAAGTTACTCTTTAATAAAGGAAAAACCGTCCTTGTTTGGAACAACAGAAAAGTTGTGACTATCAAGGGACAAAAGTACTACCGTGTTGCTAAGAATGTATTTGTTAAAGTTTCAACTATCAAGCAGGTTAAAGACTTGAAATTAGTTTTAACGAAGAACTCCTATGTTTACAATAAATTGGGCAAACGCGTTAAGTATAAGAGTCAAAGTTTGATTAAGGAAGGTAAACATCTTTCTACCCATCAATAATGGAAAAGTTGTGACTATTAAAAATATACATTTTTACCAGATTGGTAAGAATCAATTTGTTAAAGGGGCTAATGCTAAGTTGATCAAAGAATAAAAGAAAAATAATAGGTCAAAATATACAATATCATTAAGTTAAGACACAATATGTTTGATACGACCTTAAGACTCGAATCATTTTGATTCGGGTCTTTTTTGTAAAATGATGG
>NZ_GG700755.1:93283-101544 GCF_000160855.1 Lactobacillus helveticus DSM 20075 = CGMCC 1.1877 | reverse complement strand
CTGGCACAAAAACAACAAAAAATTATTAGTCAAGGTGGCCCCTACTAATGCCTATTTTATATATTTTCGCTGGTGTGACTGGTGCGGGAAAATCCACATTAACCCAAAGTCAGTTTAATAAAGTTATTACGTATAAAGTAAATGCAGATGAAATAAGTCGTCGAAATGGTTGGGATTGGCACGATGATTCTAAAAATCTTTCGGCAATGCGAATTGATAGAAATGAATTACAAGAACATCTTGAAAGACATGAAACATGTAGTTTTGAAACTACACTTGCAGCGCATGCAAAAACTTATATGAAAATTTTAAATTACGCTAAAAATAAAGGGTTTAAATTATATTTGCTTTATGTAGGATTATCATCGGCAGAACTGGCAATAAAACGTGTTAAATCTCGAGTAACAAATGGTGGTCATGGCGTTACAGAAAAAATGATTATAAAAAGATATGATAGATCTTTGAATATGCTACACGAATTGATAAGTGAATTTGATTTTGTAAGTTTATATGATAATTCAGGCGATTCCTTAGTTAGGATTTATCAGCGAATAGGAAATATGTAATAAAGGAAGTTGATAAACTAGTTTTAAACTAATTCATCAACTTTTTTCTATAATCATCATTTTTCTATTTTGAACTTTAATCGAGTTCATATAATGGTAAAATAGTTAACGAATAAAAACGTTAAAAATTCGAGGGTAAATAAATGTTAGACAAGAATAAACAAATTTGGTTCATTGGTATTAAGGGTACAGGTATGGCATCCCTTGCCTTGCTTTTACATGACTTGGGCTACAACGTAGCAGGTAGTGACATTGAAAAATATACTTTCACTCAAGTGCCACTTGAAAAAGTAGGAATTGATGTTAAGAACTTTGATCCTGCTAATATTAAGAGCAACGATGAACAAGTAATCGTTAAGGGGAATGCTTTTAAGGAAGATAACCCAGAAGTTAAGGCCTGCATTGATAAGGGCGTTAAATGGCAATCTTATCCAGATACTGTTGAAGAAATCGTTCAAATGCATACTTCAATTGGTATTTCAGGTACCCACGGTAAGACTTCAACAACTAGCTTGTTATCACACGTTTTAGGCGAAGTTGCTCCAACTTCATACTTAATTGGTGATGGCCGCGGTAAAGGTGTTGAAGGTTCACGCTTCTTTGTTTATGAAGCTGATGAATACCGTCGTCACTTCTTGGCATATCATCCAGATTACCAAATTATGACTAACATCGACTTTGATCACCCAGATTACTTCAAGGATCAAGCTGACTACACTAGTGCATTCCAATCAGCCGCTGACCAAACTAAGAAGGCTCTCTTTGTTTGGGGTGATGATAAGCGTCTTCAAAGTCTTAAGACTGATATTCCTAAATATACTTATGGCTTTAAGGATACTGACGATTTCCAAGCCGTTGATATTAAGAAATCAACCACTGGCTCTAAGTTCCACGTTTTAGCACATGGTAAAGATTTGGGTGAATTTGAAATTCACTTATTCGGTGATCACAGCATCTTGAACGCAACTGCCGTTATTGCTGTTGCTTATACTGAAAAAGTTCCAATGGATGATATTCGTGAGGGAATGCTTACTTTTAAGGGCGCTAAGCGTAGATTTAGTGAAAAAGACTTTGGCGATATTGCCGTTATCGATGACTATGCTCACCATCCAACAGAAATGCGTGCAACTATTCAAGCAGCTCGCCAAAAGTTCCCAGATAAAAAGTTAGTAGTAGTCTTTCAACCACATACTTTCTCAAGAACTAAGAAGTACCAAAAAGACTTCGAAGAAATCTTGCGTGATGTAGATAAAGCATATGTTACTCCAATTTATGCTTCAGCTCGTGAAGCTAATGGCGATATTTCAAGTGAAGACTTGGTTAAGAATATTCCTGGTTCTGAAGTAATTGATTTGGATAATATTGCTGATTTGACCAAGAATAAGAACTCAGTCATTGTCTTCATGGGAGCAGGAGACATTCCTAAGTATGAAGATGCTTTTGAAAAGTTACTTTAATTAAAAAAAATAGGCATAAAAGATGCTCTCAAAAGAGAGCATTTTTTGTTTAGTCTTAATTTGCCAGGTGATTATCTAAATTGAAGTTGCCTTGGAATTCATCCGTGGTACTTTCTTGATCCATACCATATTCGGAATCGTCGCCCCAGTAAATGTATTGTGCGTTTTTACCTTTGGTGCCAGCAATTCTGAAGTAAAGGCCAGCTTCATCACCTTCACCAGTGGTCTTGGTGGCATCTACCTTAACTTTTTGACCAATCTTGAGCAACTTGCTGGTTGACTTAAGCTTATTATTCAAAACATGGATTTTGTTTAAAATAGTGGCGGTAGTAGTACCAGAAGCTTGGTAAAGGGTGTTGCCGTTGACAAAGCCAACATTTGAAGCATAGATATAAGCGCCATTACCTAAGGCATAGAATGGCTTGCCCTTGATAGTGGTTGTGTTCAAACTTCTCTTTTTAGATCCGCTAAGATTTGAGAAGTAGTAAAATACGTCATTCTTAGTTGAGGCGTGGGTTTTAGCTGGTGTTTTAACTAGCATATATTTAGGGATGAGTGACAAACCATTGAAAGTAGTGCGGTGACCGTTTTTATCATAAATGCGAGAGTTGGAACTCAAGATTAAAACATTTTGTCCATCCATTGAGCTAACATTCAAAGATTTGATGTAGCGTTTTTTACCGATGTTAACGTAAGAAGCGGTAGTGTAGTGGTAGTTCTTAGAAGTTTTTGCATCTACTTTTTTACCTTGGATCAGGATAGGCTTGCCATAATATTTAAAACTTGAGCCTGATTTAACCGTTGAAGCAACAGTCATCTTCTTGCCATTGACTTTTTGGGTAGTGATAGTGGCATTACCTTTGCTGTTGAAGACTTGAACTGTGCCATTAAAGGATTTCTTGAGAGTAACTTTACCTTTTTGTGATTGCGTAGCTGCTTGAACTGTGTGAACAGGTTGATTGATAATAGCAGCTGCTGGTGCAACACTGATTAATAAAGCTGCTGCGATAGTTGCTAATTTTTTAGTAGTCATATTTTATCTCCTTTGTAATAATCCCTTAAGTTTATTTTAGCACTTATGAGACTATAAAAATAACCTCGAAACTCAAACGTTTTCGGGGTTATTCACTTAAGTACTTAGGATCAATAAATTTATTGATCACGTTGTTAACCTTCTTTGAATTATCGTACTTGCGGATAATGTTCAAGAAGTCTTGTGTAGTTGCTTGCTTCAAGTAGTAAGTTTGATAGTAATCGTGTAAAGCATCGAAGAACTTGGTTTCGCCCATGGCAACCTTTAAAACAGCAGGGAAGTCCATCCCAAGTTCGTAAGCCATGTCTTCAGTGTCAACGCCCTTTGGTGGATTATTAACAGGGTAGTTGATGTAGCTGGCCTTTTGATTCTTATTAATGAATTGGTTAGCATTTTCTTTTAAGATCTTGTTAGCACGCTTGACGTTCTTACGAGTGTAGAACTTGCTGTGCATCAGTTTAGCACAGTAGGCCTTACTCTTAGTGTAGGTCAAATCGTAAACGCCATTTTCAAGGAGGTTGGTAAGACCTTCGTCAAGCCAAGGTTCCATGTATTCGTCGCTGCCGACAGTGCCGTAGAACCATTGGTGACCAACTTCGTGAGAAACATCTTCAGTTAATTCATTATATCTATCAAGTGGGTGCTTCTTTTGTAAAAAGCCGCTGGCATCGATCATGATCAAGCCAGGATATTCCATCCCACCGGTATCTTTACCAAGCAAGCCTTCAGTAATATCGATTTCTTTGTAAGGATATTTGCCGATCTTTTTGGTAAAAATGTGGAAACTGTCTTGGGCAGTCATCAAAGCAAGCTTGTTGTATTGCTTGCTGTTTTTGCTTGCAAGGTAGTAGTCGTTGATTCTTACGCCGTTTGCATAAGCGTGGTCAACCTTGAACTTGTTGGAAGCAGCGATTGCGACCTCACGCATGTTGTTGGCGGTAATTGTAGTTTTGCCATTCTTGGTTGTGCTTTGACCAGAAGCGGCAACTTTGTAGCTCTTTGGTGCGAAGAAGCTAACGTGGAAGTTGCTTACAGCACTGTTGCGGTTTTCACCAGCATCGTAGTATGGGTGATAATTCCACTTACCGTTGCGATAATCGCTTAAGTATGGGAAACAGAATGACAGGTTATAAACCTTACCGCCGTTGATATTTTGGTAGCCAAAACGATCTTGTCTCTTAGGCACGCCGGTAACTACGTTAACCGTTAAATCAGTGGATTCACCGGCGTTCAAATTCTTGTTAACGAATAAATTGCTCTTGTCTTTGCCAGTAGTGTAGGAAAGCTTTTGACCATCTGATGAAATGCTTTTAACTGAAGTTGTCGCATTTCTTGTAGCCTTAAAATGCTTGTGGTCGTATTTCAACACGCCGCTAGCAATATTTCTAACCAATAAATTTTTAACAGGTTCATTGCCGTTATTAACAACGTGCATGGTAACTTTTTCTGTTAATTGATTCTTGCGAGTGTTCAACTTCACGGTCATGTTGTAGTTTGTTGCCTTGATCGTAGGATCAGCCGCAGCTTGAACTTTTGAGTTGAAGCTAAATAATGCCGCAATGGTTACTGCACTCGACAATAAAAGTGTTGTTCTTCTTTTCATAATTTTCCCTCCAAGAAAAATTTACTCTAATTATTGGAAATTATCGGCATAAAGTCAATCTATTTTTTGATGATAGGATATAATTTATGTATAAGTGAAAATGAATAGATATAAAGAAAGAAGATAAATAAGTAAGAATGGTTAAAAGTATTACACCTCATTTGGTTTATCGCTTGAATGGGATGCACCATGTTGTAGCGCAAGTTGGTGTAGTAAATGGTGATCATGTTTTTGCCTTGCAACTTCTTCACAGTGCACATGATGTGTTGGTTTATAGAAAACATGAAGGTTTAACCAAGAACATCGATTATACTGATCCACACTTAGTAATGATGGGCTTTGGCCACACGCAAACCTGGGTACCAGCTAATGACAAGGATGAATATTTCGTAGGTGCTAAACCAAATTCAGGCAACTGGACTACTCAAATTGCACGAGTAAAGTACCCAAGACTTTTACCAGAAAGATATACTTCAAATACACAACTTCCACGTTTGTCACACTTGAATCACGTAACCGACGTTCCTTATGATGGTCATGATCACTTGCACAGAGTAGAAGCTTCAGTTTCACCAAATGGCAAGTACTTCATGATTGCTTCAATTTGGGATGATGGTTCAGGTCACTTTGGTTTGTTTGACTTAAATGAAGTAAACCAAAAGTTGAATGAAAATGGCACTAAGAACACGCCAATCACTGATTTACATTGCTTGAGTGCTTTCCACATCGACAACTTCGATAATCCAAGTGTTGCTCCAGATGAAGAAATGCCACAAATGATTGATTCAGTTCAAGGCTATGCTATTGATGATGATAAGAATATCTATATTTCTAACCAATTGTCACCAAAGATTAACCATGAAACTGGTGAAGTAACTACTTGGTCACGTAAGATTGTTAAGTTCCCATGGGGTGAAACAAACAGTGATAACTGGCAAGTAGCTATGGTTGATGGTATTGATTTACCAGATCGTTACAGTGAAATGGAAAGTATCCATGTTAATGCCGCAAATGATATTTACTTAACTGTGGCTTACCACCAAAAGTACATTAAGGGTGGAGAATATAAGTTAAGAACTTTGGAAAACCAGATTTTCCATATTACTGATTTGTAGAATAATAAAAATTTAACCAAGTAAAAAAGTGCTGATGTGTCTTTGCTTATGAAGACTATCAGCACTTTTTATTTCATATTAATCAGTAATTCTTTCTTTCCCAACAGCACGTTGTTAGGAAGGATTATAACCTAACTCTTCAATTTCTTGTCTTTTTTCTTTGTTATTGATTTGAGGAAGAGTATCCCAAAAGTTAGACTTGTTTTTCTTAATCTTTGAATTTCTGTTAGTTTTCATTGTTGTTTCCTTCATTTTCACTTTCTATAAATATAAGTATACTCTGAAAACCAAACCTATTTTTAGCTATTAAGATCGATTAATTCAAAATGAAATATTTTACAAAAATATATGCAATTTATATGTAAACGATATATAATAGTACCAAATTCAGAAAGGAGTAAAAATTATGGCAGAAAAAACAACAGGACTTTATGTCAGAATGAATCCAGAAAAGAAGGAAAAGGCAGAAGCTATTCTGAAAAAGCTGGGGTTAAATTCAGCTACGGCAATTAACATGTTCTATGATCAGATTATTCTTCATAATGGTATTCCTTTCAGAGTAGAGATTCCAAATGCATGGGATAATTTGGATCAAATGAATAAGTATGAATACGCCAAACTGCTTGACGAGCGCCTGAACACATTGAACGGAAGGGAAGATTTACTTGGAGATATCGCCAAGATGCTTGATGCGGAAAAGAATGAAAAGAAAGACAACTAAGTTTTGAGGTAAAAATTATGATGGCAAGAATTATTATTGGCATTATTGTTGTTTTAGTTATTGTGTATGTTTGTTGTGGTTTTAAAATCGTTCCACAAAATAATGAAGGTTTGGTTGAAACCTTGGGTAAGTATTCTAAGACAGTAAAAGCTGGATTTATCTTTGTCTGGCCACTTTTCCAAAGAATTCGCAAAGTTCCATTAGCACTTCAACCACTTGAAATTTCTAAGTACTCAATCATTACCAAAGATAACGCTGAAATTTCTACTAGTTTAACTTTGAACTACTTGGTCACTGATTCATACCGTTACTTCTACAACAACACCGACTCAGTTGAATCAATGGTGCAATTAATCCGTGGTCACTTGCGTGACATTATTGGTCGTATGGATTTGAACGCAGCCCTTGGCTCAACTAAGGAAATTAACGATCAACTTTTCACTGCAACTGGTGACCTGACTGATATCTACGGTATCAAGGTCGTTCGTGTCAACGTTGATGAACTTTTACCAAGTGCTGAAATTCAACATGCCATGGACAAACAACTTACTGCCGACCGTGAAAAGACTGCCGCAATTGCTAAGGCCGAAGGTGAAGCTCGTACCATTGGAATGACCACTAAGGCTAAGAACGATGCTTTGGTTGCTACTGCTAAGGCCAACGCTGAGGCAGTTAAGACGCAAGCTGATGCCGACGCTTACCGTGTACAAAAGATGCAAGAAGCCTTGTCAAAGGCTGGCGAAGGTTACTTCAGAAACCAAAGTTTGGACAGCTTTAACCAATTGGCTCAAGGCCCTAACAACTTGATCGTGGTTGGCAAGGATGAAATGACCGACTTGGGTAAGGTTCCTGCTTTGAGAAAGGTGTGGGATGCCAGCGACGATAAGAAAGATAAATAAATAAAAATTAGCTCAATTCTCAAATGAGGATTGAGCTTTTTTATACTCTTAACGTATACCAGCATCAACATTAAGTAATTTTCAAACTCTCTTGCACAACTTATACTTGTAGTAACAATTGAGAATAAGAGGGGAAAGAAAATTATGTTTGGTCGTACTTATTCAGATTTAGGTCCAGTTGTAGGACAAATTAATGGTGAAGATATTCGCGCAAATCAATTAGAGAGACGTGGCTATGATTGGGAGAATGGTTATGGCACTCCATCCGATGGACAAGATACTAATCGTGATGGTCAACCAGTTAGAAAATTAACTAAAGATGCCAAAAGCATCATTATCTTTTGGTCGTGTTCCGGTTCAACTAAGTTGCTCGCAAGTAAAATTGCGCGTGAAACCGGTGCTGATATTTTAGAAATTACTTTAAGAAATCCTTATCCAGCAAATTACCGTAAAACGCTCAATCGCGCTAACTGTGAAAGAATTCAAAATGATCCACCTGAGCTTGAGATGCTGACACAATTTATTTAGGCTATCAGACCTGGGCAATGACTTTAAGTCAACCAATGAGGGCATTCCTACTTGAATATGGCGGCGAATTTTCTAATAAAAAGATTGCGCCATTCCTTTCTGAAGGTGGCTATGGTTCGGGTGATAGTACTGACTGAATTGATCCGTGAGTTTATTGCACGTGATGGTGGTAAAAATAATACTTATACTTCTGCATTGGTAGTCGATGGCAATCGCGTTGACGAAAGTGATGTGGAAGTTAAGAGATGGTTGAAGACTATTTAGGATATAGCCTCGATTTAGGCTTTTTTATTTTTGCTTAAATAAAATATGGTTCGTAAAATATAGCTTTGCAAATAC
>NZ_GG700755.1:69153-92388 GCF_000160855.1 Lactobacillus helveticus DSM 20075 = CGMCC 1.1877 | reverse complement strand
GTTTGCTGGTGGTCAAACTGCTGTGGTCCTTGAAGAATGTCTGGTTGGTCCTGAATATTCAATGTTTGTGGTTGTTTCTGAAGATCAGTTCACTATTTTGCCAATGGCGCAAGATCATAAGCGAGTTGGCGATGGCGACAAGGGTCCAAACACTGGTGGCATGGGATCATATTCTCCCTTGCCACAGCTGAAAAAAGAAGATCGACAAAGAATGATCCACGAGATCGTGAAGCCCACGATGAATGGTTTAGTTCAAGGCAATTACCACTACTGCGGCGTTTTGTATATTGGCTTGATGATGACGGAAGGTGGTCCAAAGGTCATTGAATATAACGTTCGCTTAGGTGATCCTGAAACTCAAGTTGTCTTGCCTCGAGTTAAAAATGACTTTGCGGAACTGATTGACGCAGCAGTAAATCATGAAAAATTGCCTGAAATTGAAGAAAACGATCAGTCAGTGTTAGGCATAGTTGTCTGCAGCAAAGGCTATCCAACGCATCCGGCTCCTAATGTGAAGATCGGCAAGTTGCCTGAAGGTACTAATACCTATATCGATTATGCCAACGTGAAAGGTGATTTGGATAATCTGACAGGTGATGGCGGCCGCCTGTTTATGGTGATTTCTGAAGCTGACAATTTGGTCCAGGCGCAAGATAATGTTTATTCATATTTGAGCAAGCTTGATCTGCCAGATTGCTTCTACCGCCATGATATTGGCAATCGTGCTTTGAGAGATTAGATATTTGAAGAAAGTCCCAGTTGGGGCTTTTTTGTTTTGGAGTTGAATCTTGAAAAAAGCATTCAAATTTTTAAATGGTATAATAGCTATGACTTATTATTTATCCCAATGGAAATGTAAAGTGTAACTATAGCATTTTTATTTTATTTAACTCATGAGAATAGTTGTGTTGAATGTTGATCTCCTTAAGTTTTTTAGCTTATGGAGATCATATTTTTTGTTCTTCTAAAAATCTAACCTTGTAATTATAGAAAAGGGTGATAGACTAAATGTGTAATAAAAAAATAATTACAAATGAAAGGAGCTAAAAATGAGATTTGGCATACCGATTCATCTTCTTCCCAAAAATTCGGAAGAAAAGGAAATCAAAATAAATATCGATTACGATGCCTATATTTTGTCCTTAATTAAAACTGGACTTTCAACTGAAAATCCGGCTTTGTTTAAAGAGCTTTTTGGAAAGCCTACACAAAAGAATTACTCAACTAGTGTATTTTTCCCGAATGCTACTTTTACTAAAGACAACATTGTTTTAGATAAGAATGGAGAAATGAAATTATATTTTTCAACTGCTAATACAAATTTAGCAATTAATTTCTATAATTCGTTTGTTTATTTAGATCATTTAGATGCGGAAAAACTACCCTTTGGACACAGTTATCTGGCTGATGTAAAGAAACTTTACACTATAGAACTACCTAAAATCACCAAAGACAGAGTTATTTTTAAAACAATGTCTACAATCGTGATTCGAAATGATGAAGGAAGATTTATCTCGTGTCCTAATGATTCGACTGAAGAAGGACTTGCTGAGTTTAACGATGCTCTACGCAGAAATACCTTCAACAAACTAAGGGATAATGAGTCGCTAGCTTCAACAGTCAAAGGACTGAAATTTAAGCCGATAAAGATGCGAAAAACAGTGCGTAAATCATTTGGCTTGAATATTGAATGTACTAAAGGAATTTTTGAACTAGAAGGTAATCCTACATTATTAAATTTTATTCAAGAGTCTGGCCTAGGCGAAAAGACAGGGACTTTTTCTGGGATGATTAGTTTAGCTTAGAGATAGGCGGTGATAATATGGGTGAAACAAGCACTGTGACTATTGATTTTAGAATAAATAGTTGGCTAGAAAATGCTGGTATAGTTGGTTTAACTAGAATCTTAAAAGCTAATCCAAGGTATCGAGGAAGTTATAAAGAAAAAGAAAATACTTTAGAAGTAGATCCTAAAGTATTCGATAATTTTTCTGACTTGTATTTTAATTTCTTCATCAAAAATTATGGTCAAGCAACCAGATACTGGAGAATTGTCAGTGAAGAAAACTTCCTGAAGTCTCTTAAAGAGAATGGCTTTAAAGACTTTGACAATAAAAAATTAAAAGAACTAACTGATTGGTTTGATAACGTTTTAAAGTACTCAGTTAATTCAGCTAGTTACAAAAAGGTCATTAAATTTATTAATAGTGATTATGATATTAAAGCAGAAGTTAAAGACTGTAATAAAAAAATTCGAACGCTAAATAAAAAGAATTTCTTAACTGAAAGCCCTGAAGAAGCTAAGGAAATATTACAGGAATTAATAAATCAATTGTTAAAAGCAATTGAATACTTTAGTACAGATCAGGCTAGAAAATATTTTCCGGCTAAAACACTGAGCTATACAGTAATTAATAAAGCTTGGAATGGTGTGTCTTTTCTTAATCCTCAAGCTAAAAATCTTGATTTCTATGATGACTATCAAAACTATTTTGTAGCACCAGTTCAGAAATATTTGCAAGAAGATCATTCTAAAGACAAATATATATGTTCAACCTGTGGTCGTCCAATAAAGAGGTTGGAATATTCATACGGTTTTTTGAATGATATGGGTTATGACTTAAACAGAAAAACAAGTAATGCTTGGAACTTCAAAAATGACCTGTATATTTGTCCAGTATGTCAATTCTTGTATTCGTTAGTACCAGCAGGATTTACCTATAATATGGCTAGTCAAGGAATCTTCATTAACGAAAATTCATCGATTAGAAATTTGCAAGGTAAGAATGATGCTACTTTTAACAGCATGATGAGAGATATTAGAAGTAATACTCAAACTAGTCCATATAGAGCTTTTTCAGCCGCTTTTAGGGATGCTGAAGCTAGCGGTCAAAATGCTGCTTTAGCTAATATTCAATTAATTACATACAATAATGATCATTATAATTTTCAAATTATTCCGATCGTTGCATCTAAAGTACTAATAAAAGCTGTTGAAAAGAAATATACAGTAAAACAAACTGGTGAAGTAAAGAGCTATTTGGCTAATTTATATAATGCCGGAATTAGTAACTTTAGAGGTGCAGGGTATTACAGTATTTTGGACAATGTATTGAACTGTTTATTTAACAATACTAACTTGTTTAGCATTATCCAAGAATTGGAATTGTTAAAAGTTGGAAATACAGCAGGCTGCTATTACAATACTTTTCAAATCATGACAGTGATTCGAATGAATGGTTGGTTCCTAAATGAATTACATAAATATAGAAGGAGTGAAAATCCTATGAAAGTGGAAGAGGATAAATTAACAAAAGCCCGTGGTTGCGGCATGCACGTAAGAATGGGGTATGACAATGAAAACAAAGCTAAAACCTTAGCTTACAAGATGCTTGAAGCAATTCGTGCTAATAGTACTGATAGATTTATGGAACTCTTACTTAATGCATATCTGTATTTAGATAAGACAGTACCTAAGATTTTTATTGAAACTCAATCTAATACTGAAGTATTTAAAGAATATGCTTTTGCATTTATTGCAGGTTTAATTGGTAGTAGTAATGCTGAACAAGATAAGTAATTAGTGGAGGATATAAAGATGACACAAGATAAAATGGGCTTAACAGCAACTATTGTTTTTCAAGCTTCAAGTGCTAACTATGGTGAAAGTTTGGGTAATGTAGCATCCCTTAAGAAACTTACTCGTGGAGATGGTCAACAATATTCTTACATTTCACGTCAAGCTATTCGTTATGATATTGTGCAACAACTCGGTGAGAAAGAAACAAATTTGGAAGCCGAAGGTAGTGGCGACAAGAAGGTAATTCAATTTGCTAAAGACGCTTCTATTAAGGACTTCCCTGAAATTGATTTCTTTGGTTATATGAAAACCGAAAAGGGCAATAACTCATCTATTAGATCTGCCAAGGTACGTCTTTCAAATGCTATCAGTCAAGAGCCATATGAAGGCGATACTGATTTCTTAACTAATATGTCATTAGCTCAAAGAATTCGTAAAGCTACAGGCGACAATAAGATTCGTAACAGTATTGCCCAATCCGAAATTCAACAATCATACTATGTGTACACACTAACAGTTGATTTGGATCAAATTGGTGTTGATGACAATGACGGCACCAATTTAAATGCAAATGAAAAGAATCGCCGTGTTGCTAAATTACTAGATACAATTCAATACTTGTATCGTGATATTAGAGGCCGCAGGGAAGATTTAAAGCCATTGTTTGCTATAGGCGGAGTATATGATATCAAGAATCCAATTTTTGAGAATGCCGTCAAAGTAAGAAATTCTAATATTGATATTGAATCAATTCAAAGTATTTTAGATGATCCAAGAGTTAAAGAAAACACTAGTGTCGGCTTTGTAGATGGTGCATTTAACAACAGCCAAGAAATTAAAGATAAATTGGATGCAGTAACAGTAGCTAAGTTTATGACTGATTTAAAGAAAAAGGTTGCTGATTATTATGAAGGTAATTAGAGTTAAATTGCATCAAGAAACTGCTAATTATCGCGTCCCAGCTAGTCATGGGTTTCGTGAGAGTTATCCATTACCTCCCATTTCAACGGTAATTGGTATGGTTCACTACTTGTGTGATTTCCATGAGTATCATCCAATGAAAGTCAGTGTTCAAGGCTCATATGTATCTACTACTAGTGATTTCTTTACACGATATGAATTCAAAAATGGTTTGAAATTTGATCCTGGTAGGCATCAGTTAAATGCTGAAGGATATGGGATTAGTAGAGGAATCGGACATGTTCAATTATTGTATGATGTCAATCTAATATTGCATATTAAACCTGATGATGAGAATGAACTGGAAGATATATACAATGCTCTAAAATATCCACGTGAGTTTCCAAATCTAGGTCGACGAGAAGATTTGGTAAATTTTGAAGAAGTAAAAATCGTTGATGTAGAAAAAAAGGATGAAGACTTAACTGTAAATCATGGTGCGTATATACCAGTTGAAATGTCTGAAAATATCGGTCTTGAAAATGAAGGTATTGGATATAAAGGAACGCATTATTACTTAAATAAGGACTATAAACTGGTAACGATAAAAAAAGGTCAGACACAACGTCGATGGAATAAAGTTGAAGTTATATATGCTTCTGGGTTTACGGTTTATAAGAGTTACGTTGATGAAGATAATAATGTAGTGTTCTTAGTTTAAAATCTGTCGATGTCCAATAAGCAGTTTTTACCAGTAGATCGACAGATGTGATAAAGCCTTATGTAATAGTTTTTCTAGAGATTCCAATATTTAACTTACGAGAATATACGATATTAACCATAAAGATAGAAAGTGTGAAAGGATGAATGAATATTTAGCTAAATCTTTAGACCAATCTGAAGGAAATCATTGTGAGACGATCGTTGAACATACTAATAATTTGTTAAAGCAATATAGTTTATTAAAGCAAGCTTATCCAGATATATTTCAAAATTTTTGGCTTAGTCAAGATCGATTTAACGATATGACAAAACAGGTAGATATTCGTAGTAAAGACGATTGGCGGCTTTTAGAAATTGCTTGTAGCTATCACGACTTAGGGAAAATGAACCTACGCTTTCAGAAAAAGGTAAAAGCAGGGCAGAGCTTTTGTAAAGGTGAAATTCCGCATGCATTGTTAAGTATTACGATGCTTCCAATTGATGAATTACAGAAGCATTATACTAAAGATCAAATCATAGCATTAATTTTTGCAATAAAGTGGCACCATGAACGTAATTTCTCTGAAATATACGAGAAGCATTATGAGGATGAAATAGAAGCTTTAAAGAAAGAGTTTGCTAGTTTTGATTATTCAAAATCAAGTTTTCCAATTCCCCCTCAAGAGCCAGCAAAAGTAGATAGTAAGTATTTAACTGGTAATTTAAGTCATAGATTGTCCCCTAATTATGAGCCTAAAATTTATGATGAATTTGTAATACTAAAAGGTTTGCTTAATCGTATTGATTATGCTGCTTCTGGACATTATGAAATAGAGTCGAAATCACGTGTATGTTTGAGTCAAAATATACTTCAAGAATGGCATAAGAAAAATCCAGTCGCTGATTGGAATGAACTGCAAAAATATACATATGATCATAGAAATGAAAGTATCGTTGTAGTCGGTCAGACCGGACTAGGTAAAACCGAGTCAGCGCTCAGATGGCTTGATAATTCTAAGTCATTCTTTGTATTGCCTCTGAAAAGTGCGATCAATTCTATCTATGATCGAATTTCTGGAATTGTTTTTCAAAATAAAAGTCATGAAAATTTGGCACTTCTTCATTCGGATATGATGGCTAAGGCATTATCAGAAAAATTTGATGATGAAGATAACTTTGAAGAATTCGTAAATGAAGAACGGAGTTGGTCTAAGCAACTATCTGTTGCTACCTTGGATCAAATTTTTAATTTTGTTTATCACTATAAAAATTATGAACCTAAACTTGCTACTCTTGCTTATGCAAAGGTGGTAATTGATGAGATTCAAATGTATTCTCCAGATCTTTTAGGATATTTGATTTACGGGTTAGGTGAAATCCAAAAATTTGGCGGCAAATTCGAGATCATGACAGCAACATTACCTCCATTTTTGATAGATTTGTTGGAAAGCAATGGTTTGGAATTTAAGCAAGCACCACACCCATTCTTAGATCCTAAAGTGAATCATCGGCATAAGGTTAAAGTTTTGCACAAACAAATTAATTCGGATGACATAATTAATTTAGATCGTCATCAAAAGACCCTTGTAGTATGTAATACCGTTAAATCTGCTACGGAACTATATTCTGAACTAAAGCAAAAAGGGGTCTCAGATGTTCATTTAATTCATAGTAGATTTATTCGAAAAGATCGAAATGAAAGAGAAAAAGAGATACTTGAATTTGGACAAAAAGAAAATCATAGTTCTGGAATTTGGATAGGTACACAAGTCGTTGAAGCATCATTAGATATAGACTTTGACATGTTAATTACAGAACTTTCTGAATTGTGTGGCCTTTTTCAGAGAATGGGAAGATGCTATAGAAAGCGTAACTATGAAGGTAAGGAACCAAATGTTTATGTTTTCGATGGTGGAGATAAGCTAACAAGTGGAATTCATGAAAGCAAGCAGGAATATGACGATAAAAGATATCATTCTGTTGTAGATTATCATCTGTTTGAAATATCTAAGAGAGCTTTAGCTCAAGTTGACGGATATTTAACTGAATCAGATAAATTAAAGCTAATTGATGAGAATTACACTACTGACAAGCTATTAGATGAAAATTGTCAGCTTATTGATAAGGTCAACGATTGTATTGATTATTTAAATGATTTGACTTTTTTAGATAACCTCAAGACAAAAGAAGAAGTTGTAAACACTTTTAGAAATATCAACACAATAGATATTATTCCTGAACAAGTATTTCTAGAAAATAAAGATAAACTTGAGGCAGCTGCTAAAGCACTAAATAATTATATAAGAAGAGAAGATTTTCTTGATCAAACGGAGTACAAAAAGCAGCATCAGATCCTTGTAAAAGAAAAGATTAAAGCAAGAGAGGTAATTAATAATTATTTAGTTGGTATACCCCTATATATAATTAATAAGGTCTCAAAACAAGATAGATGGATAAAAGATAAAGCATTAAATGAAGTCGGATATAACATCTTACCAGCAGATTTCAATTATGATTCTATGACTGGCCTATCATATAACGATAATAAGAATAAAAATGCTGAGATTGACGATGATGATAATATCTTCTAGTTTGGAGAATATAAAATGCGAGTTACTGGTAATATGGTTAACTATTTCTTTGTTTGTAAAAGAAAGCTTTGGCTTTTTCAACATCAAATAGGATTTGAACAAACTAGTGAACGTGTTCAATTAGGGAAGCCTATTAGATAGAACTAGTTATCAAGGGCATGGTACACATCATGTAATGATTGATAATTTGATCAATATTGACATGGTTGAAAATTGGCAACTGATTCATGAAGTTAAAAGAAGCGATGCAATCGAACCAGCAGCTATTTGGCAGTTGAAATACTATATTTATTATTTAAGGAAGAAAGGAGTAAATATCTCTAAAGGATTACTAGATTATCCTCGTCTTAAGAAATGTGTAAAGGTTGATTATACGGATGAAGATGAGAAGCAGATGGAGAAGTATATCTCAGAAATTGAACAAATTTGTGAACAAGTAACACCACCTAAGCCTCAATTTAAGCCAATTTGTAAATCATGTGCATTTTATGAGTATTGTTTTTCTTAGGTGATTACGATGGAAGATTATTATTTATTTTCTTCAGGAGAATTAGAACGTAAAGATAATACGGTTAGATTAACAAGGTCAGATGGTAAGTATAAAGATTTAAAGATTGAAGTTACCAGAGATATTTATTTGTTTGGCGAGGTTTCTACTAATACTAAGTGCTTAAATTATCTTGCTCAAATGAAAATACCGGTTCATTTTTTTAATTACTATGGTTTTTATACTGGATCATTTTATCCAAAAGAACAGAATGTTTCTGGTACACTTTTAATTCAACAGGTACAGGCTTATACAGATCCTAAAAGAAGATTATATTATGCTAAAAAATTTGTCTTAGGAGCTGCTAAAAATCTATTAAGAAACCTAAAATATTATCAAAGAAGAGGGAGAAATTTAGATGATAGCATAAAAGAAATTACATCATTAATTCGACAAATAGATCAAGTGCATGATGTTGAAGAACTAATGGGGGTCGAAGGTACTATTCATAGGAGATACTATGCATCATGGCAAAGTGTTTTTATTCCCGATGTAGATTTTTCAAAAAGGGTAAGAAGACCGCCTGATAATATGGTAAATACACTTATTTCATTTTTGAATGGATTAATGTATACAACGTGTTTGTCAGAGATTTATGTAACCCAGCTTAATCCGACTATTAGTTATCTACATAGTCCAATGGATAGAAGATTTTCATTATGTCTTGATATATCTGAAATTTTTAAGCCAATGATAGTTGATAGATTAATTTTCTCACTGATAAATAAAAATATGATTAGTGAGGAAGACTTTAATAAGGAATCAAATTATTGTTACTTATCTGAAAAATCCAAACGGATAATCGTTAGTGAATACGACAAATATATGAAACAAAAAGTTAGATATAAAACCTTGCATAGGGATGTTTCCTATAGACATTTAATCCGATTAGAATGCTATAAATTAGTAAGATCGTTGGTTGAAGGAGAAACCTATGAGCCTTATGTTATGGGATGGTAATAGATATGTATGTGATTCTGGTTTACGATATCGTAATGGATAAACAAGGTGCTAAAGTAAGTAGACATGTTTTCAAAATATGTAAAAAGTATTTAACTCATGTTCAAAATTCAGTATTCGAAGGTGAACTAACCAAGTCCCAGCTTGAAAGCTTGAAGAATGAGTTGGATAGATGGATTCGACAGAACGTTGATTCAGTGATTATATTCAAAAATAGAAATAAAGATTGGCTTGATAAAGAATTTATGGGTCAGGATTTAACTGATTTAACGTCGGATATATTCTAAAGAAGAATCTGTCGATGTAAGATACGAAGAAAATCCTGGGAGATCGACAGATTTGCAAAATGCCGGTACAATGATATTTGTGCGATTTGTCTAATGATTTTAGTGATTTTTGGATGCGTTTTTGGTTAGGTCGACAGATAGGGCCGTTGAATCTATTGATACAGTAGGACTGGTAGTTGCAACTGTTTTTATTTAACTTAAGAGAAATGTAAAGTCAACACCGCCATGTTTCATACATTTATGAACAAAAGTTTTTATTTAACTTAAGAGAAATGTAAAGTCGTGTAGCTTAATCCAAGATCAGCTTTGCCAGCTGTTTTTATTTAACTTAAGAGAAATGTAAAGGAAGTGATTCCAACCAGAACCAATCTGTTTGAACATGTTTTTATTTAACTTAAGAGAAATGTAAAGATTAATAGAAGAATGATACTTCTTTACCAAATCCTTGTTTTTATTTAACTTAAGAGAAATGTAAAGATATTGGCGGTCTTTTTAAGGCAAAAAATTAATTTGAGTTTTTATTTAACTTAAGAGAAATGTAAAGACAGTTATGGTGGCTATTATGTCTATTGTGTCTATGTTTTTATTTAACTTAAGAGAAATGTAAAGTAGCTATGGTATAGTATATATAGTTAAAAAAGAAGAAGTTTTTATTTAACTTAAGAGAAATGTAAAGTGACGTAGGAACTAGGTATGTTAGCTGTAAAAGCAAGTTTTTATTTAACTTAAGAGAAATGTAAAGATCTACAATAGTAGCTGGGATAACAAGACGTATAGGTTTTTATTTAACTTAAGAGAAATGTAAAGAATGTATACCAGTCTATTGGTGGCATTGCTCGTACAGGTTTTTATTTAACTTAAGAGAAATGTAAAGTTAATTGCAAGATTTACTCTTGTGCGACTTTCACCGTTTTTATTTAACTTAAGAGAAATGTAAAGAAATATTGGTGTTCCAATTCTGGGACTGGCTTAATTGTTTTTATTTAACTTAAGAGAAATGTAAAGGGCTAAAAGCTCGAAAGAAGTCGAAGGACTAACCAGTTTTTATTTAACTTAAGAGAAATGTAAAGTTGCATAAAATGCGTCTCTTAATCTTGTCTTTGATTCAGGTTTTTATTTAACTTAAGAGAAATGTAAAGTATTTTTGTATGGAAAAAGTAAGCGATTTAAATAGCGTTTTTATTTAACTTAAGAGAAATGTAAAGGCATAAATAGTAAATTCTTTCATTTTTTGTACCTCGGTTTTTATTTAACTTAAGAGAAATGTAAAGTCAACAAGCTTGATGGAGTTTAAATCCCGACCACCGTTTTTATTTAACTTAAGAGAAATGTAAAGAAGCAAAATTGCAAAGTATGGTTACCAAAATCTTTAGTTTTTATTTAACTTAAGAGAAATGTAAAGACAACTAACGCTGCAAACAACGCACTAAGAAAACAAGTTTTTATTTAACTTAAGAGAAATGTAAAGGTGCAAAATAAAAATATGCCTAAACGTTATATCAAAGTTTTTATTTAACTTAAGAGAAATGTAAAGCTATCAAAGGCTTTACTCATGTTGGCTCTGGTCTGCGTTTTTATTTAACTTAAGAGAAATGTAAAGCCAATCAAATCATCATTAAGGAAATCTGCTGCAAACGGTTTTTATTTAACTTAAGAGAAATGTAAAGATTTAGGACTGTCGTTGATCATCATCGTTAGTCTGGTTTTTATTTAACTTAAGAGAAATGTAAAGCATTAATAGCCGTTGTCGTCTTACTTCTAAAGTGTGTTTTTATTTAACTTAAGAGAAATGTAAAGTTCTCTGGCTCGGTAGGCTGTGTTTGTGCCGTAGTTGTTTTTATTTAACTTAAGAGAAATGTAAAGTGCTATAAAAAGCATCTCTTAATCGTGTTTTTGATTGTTTTTATTTAACTTAAGAGAAATGTAAAGTGTAAGTGCTTGGTATTAATACCAGCAATGACGTAAGTTTTTATTTAACTTAAGAGAATGTAAAGTCATGGCTTAAAATCCTAATAGTACGAGTATTGTTAAGTTTTTATTTAACTTAAGAGAAATGTAAAGCTATTCCGACTTGACCCAGATGAACTCACTAACCACGTTTTTATTTAACTTAAGAGAAATGTAAAGCAAAAATGGAACGGGTGGGAACGGTTTAATGAAATTGTTTTTATTTAACTTAAGAGAAATGTAAAGTGAAATACTCTGAATCATGTTTAGCTTGATCGCCTGGTTTTTATTTAACTTAAGAGAAATGTAAAGAGTGATTTAAGCTTGACTCAAGGTGATGATAAGGACGGTTTTTATTTAACTTAAGAGAAATGTAAAGGTATTCCTGTGGTACTGATTTGGTAGTTCAGCCTATGTTTTTATTTAACTTAAGAGAAATGTAAAGGATTATGCGTACGGCAATAACTCATGGCTACAAGTCGTTTTTATTTAACTTAAGAGAAATGTAAAGTATGGCGAAAAATTAGAAGAAAATTTTGTCAAAATTGTTTTTATTTAACTTAAGAGAAATGTAAAGTCTATCTATATCCTTTCTTTTGGTCGTTGGACTTTGTTTTTATTTAACTTAAGAGAAATGTAAAGAGATTTGTGGGCGCTTTAATATTGAAAATGCAGAAGGTTTTTATTTAACTTAAGAGAAATGTAAAGAATTCACGATTATATACTTCATCAGGTGCAAGACTAGTTTTTATTTAACTTAAGAGAAATGTAAAGTTTCAAAAAAAGTAGAAAACTACAAAGAGCTTGCTGTTTTTATTTAACTTAAGAGAAATGTAAAGAAACTTGAATGATCTATAGTACCTCTTTTTGAGTGAGTTTTTATTTAATTTAAGAGAAATGTGAATTTCTGAAAGTTTAATCTAAAAGTTTTAGTAGTTGGTAGGTCTTTATTTAATCTAAGGGAAATGTAAATAAAGCCGAATTTTACACCAACTTTACTAAATATGCTGATTTTATCTAACTTAAGAGGAAAATAATTGTGTGATTAAAGTCAATTAAATATAAAACATAAAGATTTATATTTAATTTACGGGAAGGAAACTACAATCAAACATCCTACTAAAATCCTACCAATTAAACTGGTAAAATAGATAAGTAAGTATAGAGAACAATTTTTATAAAAGGGGAATAAAATGGCAGATAAAAAATTACTTCTAATCGATGGTAACTCTGTAGCTTTCAGAGCCTTTTACGCTCTTTATCGTCAACTAGAATCTTTCAAGAGTCCGGACGGCCTGCACACTAATGCCATTTACGCTTTTAAGAACATGCTCGATGTCCTTTTAAAAGACGTTGATCCAACCCACGTATTGGTAGCTTTTGATGCAGGAAAAGTCACTTTTAGAACAAAAATGTATGGTGAATACAAAGGTGGACGTGCGAAAACTCCAGAAGAGTTGCTCGAACAAATGCCTTACATTCAAGAAATGCTGCATGACTTGGGTATTAAAACTTATGAATTGAAGAATTATGAAGCAGATGACATCATTGGTACTTTTGCTGCGAAGGGTGAAAAGGTCGGGTTCACAACCACGATCGTAACTGGTGACCGCGACTTGACCCAACTTGCGTCCGACAAGACGACTGTCGAAGTAACCAAGTCTGGTGTTTCTCAACTTGAAGCTTATACACCAGAACATATGAAGGAAGTTAACGGCGTCACTCCAAGCGAATTCATCGACATGAAGGCCTTGATGGGTGATAACTCTGATAACTACCCAGGTGTTGAAGGCATCGGTCCTAAGACAGCTTCTAATTTAATTCAGGAATATGGTTCAGTAGAAAATCTTTACGATCATATTGATGAAATGAAAAAATCTAAGCGTAAGGAACGTTTAATTCGTGATAAAGACAAGGCCTTTTTAGCTAAAAAACTTGCCACGATTGATCGTGATTCACCAGTTACCATTGATATTGATGACGTAAAACGCGAGCCAGTTGATTATGAAAAGCTGCGGCAATTCTACGAAAAGATGAACTTCCGCAAGTTTTTGGCAGAACTTAATGCTTCAGGTGCCGGTCAAGATGGTGCCGAAGTTGAAAAAGTAGAATACACTGTTTTAAACGATGACAATGTTAAAGATGTTAAAGCCACTGAAAAAGACACTGTTGAATTTTATCTAGAAATGCTCGGCGCTAACTACCACTTAGCAGATTTTGTCGGCTTTAGCTTGAAGATCAACGACAAGATTTATGTTTCAAGAGACGTGGACTTGCTTGAAGAAGACAATATCAAGCACATCTTAGAAGATGAAAAGATCAAGAAGAACGTCTTTGACTTAAAGAGATCCATGGTTGGGGCCCATCGTTTAGGCATTCATACGCATGGCCTTGATTATGATATGCTTTTAGCCTCATATCTAGTTAATAATGAAAACAACTCTAATGATCTTGGTGAAATTGCCCATCTTTATGGGGATTATTCCGTTAAGACTGACCTTGAAGTCTACGGCAAAGGTAAGAGTGAACACATCCCTGATGACGATGATGAATTATTCAACCACTTAGCTTCCAAGGTCAACGCCATTGAATCACTCAAGAAGACTCTGCTTGAAAAGCTCAAAGACCACGAACAAGATGCCTTGTTTGATACGATCGAAATCCCAACCGCGCGCGTTTTAGCCAGAATGGAAATGAACGGGATGAAGGTCGAAACAAGTACTTTAATTCAACTGCAAAATGAATTTGCCGTTAAATTGAAGAAACTCGAAGACAAAATTTATGGCCAAGCCGGCGAAAAGTTCAACTTGAACTCACCAAAGCAATTAGGTCACATTTTGTTTGAAAAGCTTGGTTTGCCAGTCATCAAGAAGACCAAGACTGGTTATTCAACTTCAGTTGAAGTGCTCGATCAATTGAAGACGCAAAGCCCAATCGTTAGCAAAATTTTGGACTATCGTCAAATTGCCAAGATTCAATCTACCTATGTAAAGGGTCTGCTTGACGTCATTCAACCAGATGGCCGCGTGCACACACGTTACTTGCAGACTTTGACTGCAACTGGACGTTTATCTAGTGTGGATCCTAACTTGCAAAACATCCCTACCCGCACCGAAGAAGGAAAGCAAATCAGAAAGGCCTTCGTGCCAAGTGAACCAGACGGCTACATCTTCTCTTGCGACTACTCACAAGTTGAACTCCGTGTGCTCGCCCATGTTTCTGGTGATCAAAACATGCAAGAAGCCTTCAAGACCGGGTATGACATCCACTCACACACCGCGATGAAGATCTTCCACTTGGAGTCACCGGATGAGGTAACACCACTGATGCGTCGTCACGCCAAGGCAGTTAACTTCGGTATCGTCTACGGTATTTCCGATTATGGTTTGTCCAAGAATTTAGGTATTTCTAGGAAACGTGCGCAAGAATTTATCGATAATTATTTTGAACAATATCCTCAAATCAAGGATTACATGAATAAAGCAGTACAAGAAGCACGTGACAAGGGCTATGCGGAAACGATCATGCATCGCCGCAGATATTTGCCAGATATTCATGCTAAGAAATACACTGTCCGTGCTTTTGCGGAAAGAACCGCCATTAATTCTCCAATCCAAGGCTCAGCTGCCGATATCATCAAGATTGCCATGATCAACATGCAAAAGAAGCTTGATGAATTGCACCTTAAGACCAAGATGGTTATTCAGGTGCACGACGAATTGATTTTTGATGTGCCAAAAGACGAACTGGAAACAATTAAAAAGATTGTACCTGAAGTAATGCAATCAGCTGTTAAGTTAGATGTGCCATTAATTGCTGATTCTGGTTGGGGACACAATTGGTATGATGCAAAGTAGGTGATAAAATGCCTGAAATGCCGGAAGTTGAAACGGTTCGAAGAACTTTGATTCCTTTAATTAAAGGAAAAACTATTGAAAAAGTGATTTTGTGGTATCCCAAAATCGTAGCGACAGATCATGAAAAGTTTTTATCTGAATTACCTGGTAAAAAAATCATTGATATTGATCGTTATGCTAAGTATTTGCTTATTCGTTTGAGTGACAATTTGACGATTGTTTCTCATTTGCGAATGGAAGGAAAGTACCATCTAACCACATCTGATGCGCCTAAAGATAAACATGATCATGTTGAGTTTATTTTTACGGATGGAACAGCCTTACGGTATAATGACGTGCGCAAGTTTGGTCGGATGCAATTAATTTTAACTGGAACTGAAAGGCAAACTACAGGGATTGGCAAATTAGGTTATGAACCAAATAGTTCTGAATTTACATCAGAATATTTGGTAAATGGCTTAAAACGTAAGAAGAAAAATATCAAAAATACTTTGCTTGACCAGTCAGTAGTGGCCGGCCTTGGCAATATTTATGTTGACGAAGTCTTGTGGCGGACTAAGATCCATCCCTTGAGTCAGGCTAACAAAATCCCTGCTGAAAAAGTAATGGAATTGCATGATCAGATTAACCAAATTATTACCGAAGCGATTAAATTGCAAGGTACGACTGTCCATTCCTTTTTAAATGCAAATGGTCAAGTTGGCGGCTTTCAAAGCAAGTTGCAAGTCTATGGCCATGTAGGTGAACCTTGTCCGGTTTGCGGCACGAAGTTTGAAAAAATTAAGGTTAATGGTCGAGGTACCACTTTTTGCCCTCATTGTCAGGTGATTTATAAATGAGTTATGTATTAGCATTAACGGGTGGAATTGCTACTGGTAAAAGTACAGCTGATGACTTTTTTAGAAAGAAAAATATTCCAATTATTGATTGTGATCAAATTGCCCGTGAATTAATGGAACCTGGCAACGCATCTTGGCAGGCAATAAAAGATCATTTCGGGATGGAGTACTTAAATTCCGATCAAACAATAAATCGTAAGAAGTTAGGGCAATTAGTTTTTAGCAACAAACAAGCACTATCTGAATTAAATCAGGTGACGCATCCCTTAATTTTTGATAAAACAGTAGCAAAGATAAAAGAATATCGAGATTTTGCTCTTGTTATTTTAGATGCACCAGTATATTTTGAAGCAGGATTAGACAAAAAACATGTAGCTAATGGCGTACTGGTAATTACGCTTCCTGAACAATTGCAGATTGAGCGGTTGAAAAAGCGCAATAATTTAACTGATCAGGAAGCAATTAATCGCATTAATAGTCAAATGCCGTTAGTTGAAAAAGAAAAAATGGCCGATTTTGTAGTTGCAAATACTGGTACAATAAAAGAATTAGAAAATAAACTAAAACAGGTATTAATTAAGATCAGGGAAGAGGAATAGCTATGGAATGTCCAAATTGTCATCAAAATGCCTCCCGCGTTATTGATTCACGTCCTAGTGATGAAAACCGTGCAATCAGACGACGCAGAGAGTGTGAAAATTGTGGCTTTCGTTTTACAACCTTTGAAAGAATTGAAACAGCACCTTTGCTCGTAATAAAAAATGATGGTACGCGTGAACCATTTAATCGCAAGAAAATTTTGCATGGCGTAATGGCTGCAGGTCAAAAGCGTCCAATCAGCAGTGATCAATTCGAGCAGTTAGTTGACCATGTTGAAAATAAAGTAAGAAAACAAGGCATTAGTGAAATTTCTTCTAAAAAGATTGGACAATACGTTATGGACGAATTAGCTGATCTTGATGATGTGGCTTATATTCGTTTTGCATCTATCTATCGTGAATTTAAAGACATGTCTAGCTTCATGAAGACAATGGAAGATATGATGGCTAAGAAAGGTAAGGGCAATTAGTCATGTTTGAGACTGCTGATCCCAAGCATCTTTACTATGTGGCTAATCGTATCAGACTTTTTCCTGAAGATGAAAAAGTTTTGATTAAGCTATATCAACCATTAGTAGGAGCAGTGGCAGTAGCACTATATCAAACTTTGATTCAAAATTATGATCCTTATGGCATCATTTCGGATTCTAAGGGGATATATTCGCTGCAAGAGCAGTTAGACTGCAGCTTAAAGCAATTATTTAATTCACTGCATAAATTAGAGGCTGTGGGATTGGTCCAAACATTTTTGTCTGATAATGTGTTCAATAATGTTTTAGTCTTTAAATTGTTGCAAGTCCCAGCTGCAGATAAGTTTTTTGCAACGCCACTTTTGGCTAGTCTATTAAAAGAAAAAGTTGGTGTACCGACTTTTCATGATTTAAGTCACGCTTTTGCTCAAGAGGCTAAGTTAAAAGAAAAACCGATAAAAAACGCGAAAGATGTATCAGCTAACTTTTTTGACGTTTTTCGTTTGCCTGGCGATGAAGCGATTACTCCATCTAGTGATGTAGTGCAAGCTGCTCAAGAAAATAAAGTTCATGAAGTTGAAATTGCTAAAGTGAATGATCACGATAGTATTGATTGGGATTTCATTAAGCAAGAATATAGCAGATATCAGATTCCAGCTAGTGAAATTGATCTTAACAAAGAACAAATTCGTGGTTTGATTCAAACATATGGCTTGTCAGAAAAAGAATTTGTAGATGAAAGCTTGCCATGTCTTCATGGCTCTTATAGCTTAAATATGCGTGATATCAGTAATACTTTAGCTGAAAATTATAAGAGAACCAATACAAGAGAAAATGTACAAACTCAATTAAATGAAGGTCGGAAAAAGGCACTAGCTACAATTAAAGATATGGACGATAATGATAAAAAATTATTAAAAGCAGCTAATGAGAGTTCGCCTGCCGAATTTTTGTATAAACTTAAAACGCAAAAAGGCGGTATAACTAGTGCTAATGAGAAGCAGATCATTAATAATTTGCATACGCAGTACGGTTTGCCTGAAGATTTGATTAATATTTTGACTTATACATGTTTAACATATGATACCGTGGTGAGCTCGAATTTAGCTTATAAAATTGCTAACGATTGGCTCCAACATGGTGTTGCCACAGCGGTACAAGCTTTGCAATATGTGAAAAAACGGCGCAATAGTTTTGGCAAAAAGAGACCAGTTCGAACTTATCAAAAGCGAGTTGAAAAAGGCACTGACTGGAGCAAGAAAAAGGCTGATAGGGATGCTGGCATTTCTACTGAGCAACTGAAGAATTTATTTAAAGATTTGAACAATAAATAAAAGTCAAAAATAATTGGAAGTAGGTGAAAAAATGGAGCCAATTGACAAGGTAATTAAAAAGATTGTAAAAGAACGCAATTTAGGCGATGCGCAATCTTTGATAAGTCAGGCTTTGCATGATCCTGATGTGCAAGCATTTCTCACTGCAAATGCGAATAAGATCGATCAAAAGATGGTTCAAAACAGTATGTCTAATTTATACGAATATTATTCTCAAAAACATACTGCAAATAAAGTGATGGCAGGATATGCGCCTCAATTATTTTTAAACGGCAAGGTAATCGATATTCGGTATGTTCCTACCAAGGCAAAATTAGCTCAAGATCGCAAGCAAGCAGCTGAACGAAGATTGCAATTAATTGATGTTCCAACTCGCCTGCATGATGTAAGTTTAAGTGAAATTGATGTAAATGATGATCGTAAGCAAGTTTTGACTTTAATCTACGATTTCTTGAGAAAATACAAGCAAGATCCTCATGTGCAAGGCTTATATTTATCGGGAGATTATGGTGTAGGCAAGACATATATTTTGGCGGGATTGGCTAATTATGTAGTTACCAATATGAATAAAAATGTGGTCTTTTTACACGTGCCTACTTTTATTGCAGGTTTGGCAAGTCATTTTGATGACAATAGCTTGCAAAGTGAAATTCGTCGTTTATCTGAATGCGATTTATTGATTTTAGATGATATTGGTGCTGAAAGTCTTAGTCAATGGTCACGAGATGATGTATTAGGCGTAATTTTACAGGCGCGCATGGATAATGTTTTACCGACCTTTTTTTCATCTAACTTGGATATGGAAGCATTAGAATCTCATTTTGAAGAAACCCGCAATGCCACTGATCCGGTAAAGGCTAGAAGACTGATGCAACGTGTACGCTTTTTAGCTAAAGAAGTAGTAGTTTCTGGACCTGATAGAAGAAATTCTTTGCATTAATTTTGAAAAAGGTCTTGCATCTGAAAGTTTCGTGCGTATAATGAAAGTTAATTAAGCGAGACATGATGGTTTTCAATTCAGAGAGAAGAACCTTGTTCTGGAAGTTCTTCAATAGAGAATCACCCCAATCGCTTATTCCCAAAGTTGTTAATTTTAGGTTGGATGCCTTTATCAATCCATAAAGAGGTTAGATTACGCTAACCTGAATTTCGGGTGGAACCACGCTAATTAGCGTCCCAGTGCATTCTTGCACTGGGACTTTTTTTATTATAATTTTTTTGGAGGAAAATATGAGTTTTTCAATCACTTTGCCTGATGGCTCAAAGAAAGATTTTGAAGAAAGTTTAACTATTGCTGACTTAGCTCAAAACATTGCAACTTCACTTGGTAAGGCTGCTGTTGCTGGTAAGGTTAACGGTGAACTTAAGCCCCTTGATTACAAGCTTGATAGTGACAGCGAAGTTGCTATTATCACTAATAAAGACGAAGAAGGCTTAGATGTTTTACGTGCTACTGCTGCTTTTGTATTTGAAGCTGTAGCTAAGTGTGAATATCCTGAACTTCGTTTAGGTGAACATGTAGCTGACGAAGACGGCTTCTATGTTGATACTGATAAGGATGACCAAATTAAAGTTGGTGAATTACCAAAGCTTGAAAAAGCTATGCAAAAGGTAATTAAGAACGGTGAAAAGATTGAACACGTTCAAATTGCTAAGTCAGAACTTGAAGATCTTTACAAGAATGATAAGTTCAAGAGCGAACTTCTTGCTAAAGTTGAAGGCGATACTGTTGATGCCTACAAGCTTGGTGATTTTGTTGACTTTGGCTTCGATGCTTTGCTTCCAAACACTGGTAAGATTAAGCAATTTAAGTTATTGTCAGTAGCTGGTGCTTACTGGTTAGGTAAGTCATCAAACCCAATGCTTCAAAGAATCTTTGGTACTGCATTCTTTAAGGAAGCTGATTTAAAGGCTGACCTTAAGCGTCGTCAAGAAATTAAGGAACGTGACCACAGAACTATTGGTCGTGACCTTGACCTCTTCTTCGTAGATCCTAAGGTTGGTGCAGGTCTTCCATACTGGATGCCAAAGGGTGCTACTATTCGTCGTGTTGTTGAACGCTACATCATTGACCGTGAAGTAGCAGACGGTTACCAACACGTTTACACTCCAGTACTTATGAACCTTGATGCTTACAAGACTTCAGGCCACTGGGCACACTACCGTGATGACATGTTCCCACCAATGGACATGGGTGATGGTGAAATGCTTGAACTTCGTCCAATGAACTGTCCTTCACACATTCAAATCTTTAAGCACCACATCCGTTCATACCGTGATCTTCCACTTCGTGTTGCTGAACTTGGTATGATGCACAGATATGAAAAATCAGGTGCTTTGTCAGGTCTTCAACGTGTACGTGAAATGACTTTGAACGATGGTCACACATTCGTAGTTCTTGATCAAGTTCAAACTGAATTTGCTAAGATCTTGAAGTTGATCATGGAGGTATACAAGGACTTCGATATTACTGATTACTACTTCAGACTTTCATACCGTGATCCAAAGAACACTGATAAGTACTTTGCAAATGACGAAATGTGGGAAAAGTCACAAAAGATGCTTAAGGGTGCTATGGATGATCTTGGCCTTGACTACGTTGAGGCTGAAGGTGAAGCTGCATTCTACGGTCCAAAGCTTGATATTCAAACTAAGACTGCTTTGGGTAACGATGAAACTATGTCAACTATTCAACTTGACTTCATGCTTCCAGATCGTTTCGGTTTAACTTATGTAGGTAAAGATGGTGAAGAACACCGTCCAGTTATGATTCACCGTGGTATTGTTGGTACTATGGAAAGATTTATTGCTTACTTAACTGAAATTTACAAGGGTGCATTCCCAACTTGGCTTGCTCCAGTTCAAGCTGAAATTATTCCAGTTAACAACGAAGCTCACGGCGAATACGCTGAAAAGGTTCGTGCAGAACTTGCTAAGCGCGGCTTCAGAGTAGAAGTTGATGACAGAAACGAAAAGATGGGTTACAAGATTCGTGAATCACAAACTCAAAAGGTACCTTACACTTTGGTATTAGGTGACGAAGAAATGAAGTCAGGCAAGGTTAACCTACGTCGTTACGGTACTGATGAAGAAATTTCTAAGAGTCTTGATGACTTCATTAACGAAATTGACGCTGACGTTAAGTCATACTCACGTGAAAACTAATTAAAGATTTAGATAAGTAAAGGGAACGTATGCATTGGGTATACGTTCCTTTTTGTGTTTGTAATAAATAAGTAAGAATAATGTTAATTTCTTTCATTTGTGTGCAATATTTTAATTCAATAATTTGAATTAAGGATAAATAGGGAGGACGACAGGTATGAAGAGAAAATTAATATTGTTTTTGACAGCTTGTTCAATTATTTTTAGTGTTGCGTTGATAAATCAGAGAAAAGCAAGCGCAGCATCATGGGATGCTAAAAGCTTATACACAACACCCAAGCAAACGCGTGGGACTTGGTATTATAAAAAGAATGGTAAAATTAAAAAGCTGAGAATTACAGCACATACTTTTGATAAAGTTAAATTGTATAAGATGTTAAGTAATAAGCAAACACGAAAGTGGACGAAGAAATTAGCTAAAGCTGACCAAGAATCAGGATTTAAATTGGCTAAAAAAGTTGGTACATCTCAATATGAGGCTGATGATTTTAAATTTCATAAGTCAGCTGGCTTTACTATTAATGGTTGGCTTTCCAGTGATAATGCTGATTCGGGTCATACTTATGTTACTGTTAAGAAAAAATATAAGGGTAGTAAAATTAAAACTTTACGCGTAAGAAATGGTGCAGTTAATGCATTTTTGTATTATTGCTACCGAACTAAAAAATTGGCGAAGTAAGTATTAAATACTAAATGATCATTGAAAGATGATTATTTAGTATTTTTCTGTTACCTTTGTGTAATATTTGTAATTGTTTTGTAAAATAAATGTTACGTGCTCTGATTTTTGTGTCATAATAATGATGAAAAAATTGATGGGGGTTAATGTAATGAAAAAGAAATTACTATTATTTTTAGGTGCAATATTACTAATTTTAGGTTTTGCAAAGTTGAGTTCTGTTAACGCTGATGCGGCAACGATTAAGGCAACCGATTGGGGTGCAAAGAAAGTATTTACTACACCAAAGAAGACTCGTGGTGTTTGGTACTACAAAGAAGGTAAAAAAGTAAAGAAATTCAAGATTACAGCGCATACTATTGATGGTGTTAAGTTATACAAGGAATTGAATGGAAAAACTCTGATAGATGGGTCAATAAGTTGATTAAGGCGGATAAAAAGTCTGGCTACAAGTTAGCTGATAAAGTTGGTGAATCAGCATGGGCTTGTCATACAATTAAGTACCATAAGATTATTGGATTTAACGCTGACGGTTGGCTTGCAGGCAGCGGCGATGGTTTTTACTATGTTCCTGTTAAGAAAAACGTTAAAGGTAAGAAAGCTAATGCTTTGCGTGTAGGTGAAGGCGCTGGCAATTATCTTTCATATTATGCTTACAAGAGCAGAAAACTAGTTAAATAAAGTTTAATAATGAAAAGGAACAAAGTGTATCCATTTCGTCCCTTTTTGTGTTTTAATAGAAAAATATAGTCATAAATTATTAGTTTAATTATTTCAC
>NZ_GG700755.1:46424-67908 GCF_000160855.1 Lactobacillus helveticus DSM 20075 = CGMCC 1.1877 | reverse complement strand
TGATTTTTATTTTTTTTGCCAAGACTGATGAAGAATTATCTTTAGTCTGCGAAACTAAAAATGCTCCAAGCAAAACGATTAATCGGGAAGATGGTTGGCGTGCATTCAAAATAGAAGGACAATTAGATTTTTTATTAATTGGAATTTTAGCTAAAATTGCGCAATTATTAGCTAATAATGGTATTTCTATTTTTGCTGTATCAACTTTTAATACTGATTATATTTTAGTTAAAGATAATAATTTTGATTCAGCTATAAAAATTTTGTCAGAAAATAATTATGAGATTAAATAAGAAAAAATGAGTAGAAAAAACTATTTAAGCCCACAATTTCTTACCAAAATTAGTGAAGATGGTACTTTAAATATAGAAAGTTTAATTATTTTAACTTGTGCGATCTTTATTGCCAGTATTGGGTTAAACGTAAATTCAACGGCAACAATTATTGGGGCGATGCTCATTTCACCTTTAATGGGCCCACTTTTGGCAATTGGTACAGGACTAGCGCTTTATAACACAAATATTTTGCGTAAAGGTGCTATCTCACTGTTAGCAGAAATCGTTATTAGTTTAGTTGCATCGACGATTTATTTTCATTTTTCTCCGTTGACTTATGCTAGCCAGGAAATTATTGCCCGTACTTCACCTACTATTTGGGATGTAATGATTGCTTTCTTTGGTGGCAGTGCTGGAATTATCGGTGCTCGTAAAAAAGATGCAAACAATATTGTTCCTGGTGTAGCAATTGCTACAGCTTTGATGCCACCACTTTGTACAGTGGGATATTCGATTGCAGCGGGCAATCTTAAGTACTTTTTGGGATCAGGTTATCTATTTTTAATTAACTGCGTATTCATCACCTTAACAGCATTTTTGGGTGTAAAGATTATGAAGTGGCTAAGTCATTCTGCGGGTCAGCCTGGACTTAGTTTCTTTCGCAAACCAACTTTAAAAGAAACTGGAATAGTCTTAGTAGTAATTATCTTGATTATTCCAAGTATTCTTTCTGCTGGTCACATGGTAAACAAGACTTTAGTCGATCAAAATGTGCAAAATCTAGTTGCTCATGAATTGGGCGATGTTGATCTAATTAAAGAAAATGTTGATTCGCAAGAGAAAACTATTAATTTGACTGTTTCTGGTAAAAAGATTAACGCTAAAAAAATTCAAGCTGCTAAAGCTAATTTGGCAGAATATAATTTAAAAGGATACTCACTTAATATTGTTCAAGTGGCGCAAGTAAATCCTAACGCAGAGAACCAATTAGATAGACAAGTAAATAATATTCTTAATCAGCGTCAACGTGAGCAAGAACGGGCGAATGAAGAAAGACAGCAAGAACAAGAAAAGCATAATCAAGAAATTGAAAAATTGTCTCCTGCAATTTCTTCTGTTACAGCAGTTAGTGATAATAAGAATAAGCAAATTACTTTGATTGAGTTAAAGAAAAACATTTCTGCTAAAAAGAAGAAGGCATTAGTAAAGCAAATTAAAGAAAAATATCCAAATATTAATTTAGTGGAGTTTGTGCAAGAAAGCGAGAAAGAATAAGCGTTAAATTATTTCTTAAGTCATTTCTCTGTTAATATTTTGTAATATACGAATATTAGAATAAACTTGATGGGTTTATTTTAAAGGAAAAATTTTGGTGAAAAGTAATAAAATTTTACTTGCACTCGCAATGGGCTCGTTAATGTTGACGACGCCTGTTGGGATGTTGCATGAACAATCGAAAACAGTTTTAGCACAGAAGAAAAATGGCAATGCAAAAAAGACTAAGTTCAGTGATAGTCAAATTATTAAAAATTTAGGTGTTAAGAAAGTAGTAAGTTCAAGTAATGATGCCTTAACTGCCAAATATGCGGATATTGTACGGGGTCAACAATATTCTTGGGAATTAAGGTTAATCCTTATGAAAATTCGCCATTAACAGCACTAATGATTTTTCATACAGATCAACCTACCAAAATTAGTTACCGGGTAATTGGAAAAAGTGCCAACACTACCATTAAAAATGAAGTGAAGGGTTATCAAACCAATCACTAAGTACCAATCGTAGGTTTGTATGCTGGTTACGATAATTCTGTTGAAGTAACGATGACGGATCAATCTGGAAATCAACAGACCAAGACTTTTAAAATTAAAACGGCTAAATTACCTAAATGGATTAGAAGCTTTCCAATTAAAGTCACTGTCAAAGATAAGGCTAAGATGAATTTAGGTTCAAATGAGTTGACCGTTTTAAATAGAACTACTAAACAAACTTTTGCTGTCGATGGTGATGGCGAAGTACGTTGGTACTATTTGCGCTGGAATGAGCATATTTTTGAACAGTTGAATAATGGTCATATTTTATTATTCAATAAGATCAAATCTAGCGATGAAAAATACAATATGTTAGTTGAAACCGACTATTTTGGACGCGTATATCGTGAATTTAGTTTTGATAAGACTTTAGGTGGTAGCTATGCCGAAACTGCTGGCTTATCATTAGTTCACCATGACGTGGCAGAAGTGCCTAATGGTAATTGGCTATTAACTGTTGATGATGATAGCAAGTATGTAGAAGACACAATTGCTGAGCTTAATCCTAATACTGGTAAGATCGTTAAAGTAATTGATTTTAAGAAAATTTTCCCAGAATCAATGTACAAAAAGAGTAAGATCAAGGCTAACGATAATACCAGTAGTGGATTAGGACTAATGGATTGGCTCCATATTAATACAATTGATTATGATGCGAAAACAGGCAACATTTTGCTATCTGCACGTAATCAAGATATTATTTGGTCAATGAACTATCAAACTAAGAAAATTAATTGGATTTTTATTAGCAAGCCAACTAAAGAATGGCCTAGTTCATTCCATAAGTATCTCTTAAAACCAAGCAAGGGAACAAAATACCCAGGTGGTCAACATGGAGTTTACTTATTAAAAGAAACGGGAAGCAAATTAGATATTCTGCTTTATGATAATAATATTGCTGTAACTAATGGTGATAAGAAGCAAAGTGGCAAGTTCTCTGCTGCTACAGAATATCAAATCGATACGAAGAAAAAGACGATCAAACAAGTTTGGAGCTACGGTAAGAATTTGGGTAAACAAAACTTTACCGAAGTTATTGGTTATGCGCAACGCTTGAAGAATGGCAACACTTTAATCAATTTTGGCTTTAAAAACAAGGGTAAAGAGAGTAACATAATTGAAGTTGATGCACATGGAAATCAAGTATTCAATTTGACAATTACTAATAGTGCTAAGGACATGACTTATGTATATCGGGCATATAGAATGCAATTCTATCCTGATAACTATGTTTTTGATGTAACTAAATAATTGCACATCATGTGTTGACGCGAGTAGTTTAAACGCGTATAATACACCTAGTTGAGAACAAGAAGAAGCTCCCGCTTCTCGCCTAAGTTAAGTTAACCTCTGGGCTGATCGATAATTTCTGTTGATTAGAGGCGGGTGATACTTATCCCGCCTTTTTCTTGTCCTCAAATTAACACGGAGGTGAATAATCATACCAAGAAGTTTAATCTTAAACGAAAGAATTCGTGCACGCGAAGTTCGTTTAATTGATGAAGATGGTCAGCAAGTTGGTGTTGTATCTAAGAACGAAGCTTTACATAAAGCAAGTGATGCTGGTTTAGATTTAGTTCTTATTTCACCTAATGCTAAACCACCTGTAGCACGTATCATGGACTACGGTAAATATCGTTTCGAACAACAGAAGAAACTTAAAGAATCCCGTAAAAAGTCCAATACAGTTAGTGTCAAAGAAATTCGTTTGAGTCCAACTATTGAAGGCAACGACTTTGAAACTAAATTGAAGCATGTTTGTAAGTTCATTTCTAAAGAAGGAGCTAAGGTCCGTGTATCAATTCGTTTTAGAGGTCGTGCCATCACTCACAAGGAATTAGGTCAACAAGTTCTTGAAAAGATGGCTGAAGCAACTTCAGATATTGCTAATGTTATCAGTAAGCCTAAGATGGAAGGCCGTTCAATGTTCTTGATGTTAGCACCTAAGAGTGATAAGGACAAAAAGAAAAAGTAGTTAATTGGAGGAAATAGGAATATGCCAAAGATGAAAACACACCGCGCTTCTGCTAAGCGTTTTAAGAGAACTGCAAATGGTGGTTTAAAGCGTCACCACGCATTTACTGGTCACCGTTTCCATGGTAAGACTAAGAAGCAACGTCGTCACTTGAGAAAGGCTGCTATGGTTTCACGTAGCGACATAAAGCGTATCAAGCAAATGCTTGCTCAAATGCACTAATTATTAGTTCTTGATAGACTGACTATAGTAGGAGGAATTTTAAATGCCAAGAGTTAAAGGTGGAATTGTAACACGTAAACGTCGTAAGAAGGTCATGAAGCTTGCCAAGGGTTACCGCGGCGCAAAGCACATGCAATTTAAGGCTGCAAGCACTCAATTATTCGTTTCATACAAGTACGCATTCCGCGACCGTAGAAGACGTAAGAGCGAATTCAGAAAGTTATGGATTGCTCGTATTAACGCAGCTGCAAGACAAAATGATATTTCATATTCTAAGTTAATGCACGGCTTAAAGTTAGCTGGTGTTGACATGAACCGTAAGATGTTAGCTGATATTGCTTACAACGATTCAAAGACTTTTGCACAATTAGCAGAAACTGCTAAGAAGGCATTGAACTAATTATCATTAGAAATAGAGATTAGGAGATAGTCCTGATCTCTATTTTTTTCGCTAAAATATTATTTTTCGATATTAATGAAACAAAAATTTCTAATGCAACTCCATTTTTGATATTATAGAGAATGAGAGAAAATGGAGAATTTTTATGTTATTTAGACCAAAATATACAATAAATACAATTTATAATTTGGATCCCGTCAAATTGAATGAAATGGGAATAAAAGCAGTTTTTTCAGATTTAGATAATACATTGCTTGCATGGAATAAATTTGAAACTGCTAAAGAGATGGATAATTTTAATAAAAAACTTGCTAAAGCTGGTATTAAATTGGTGGTTATTTCTAATAACAATGCTAAGCGAGTAGGTAAAGTGCTGAATCCATATCATATTGATTTCATTGCTAAATCTCGTAAGCCATTGCCTTTTGCAATTACGCGCAAACGCGAAGAAATGAAGTTAGCTAAAGATCAAGTAATGATGGTTGGTGATCAGCTTATTACTGATATGCAAGCTGGAAATTTAGCAGGAGTTGAAACTGTTTTAGTAAAACCATTAGTAGAAACTGATAAATGGAATACGCGAATTAATCGCTTTTTTGAAAAGATTATCTATTTCTTTCTTGGTTTATCACACCGAGTAACTTTTAAGGAGAATTTACAAAATGGATGAGGATATTATTTGTATTGGCTGCGGAGCGGTTCTTCAATCTGATGACCCACAAAAAGCGGGTTATCTGCCTAAGGGTGCTCTTGAAAAAGCAAAAAATGAAGAAAATACAGATGTTTATTGTCAACGTTGCTTCAAATTGCGTCACTATAACGAGATTATGCCGGTAGATTTGAATAATGATGATTTTCTAGCTTTGCTTAATTCATTAGCTGAAAAGAAGGCTTTAATCGTCAATGTTGTTGATCTATTCGACTTTTCAAATTCCTTGTTATCATCTTTAAAGCGTTTTGTGGGAAACAACGATTTTATTCTTGTTGGAAATAAATTCGATCTTTTCCCTAAAAATTCTAAACAAAGCAAAATTAAGGATTGGATGAGACAAGAAGCCAACCGTATGGGGCTTTATCCTAAAGATATTTTCTTAGTTTCTGCCAAGAAGAAATTAAATTTAGAAAGTTTGATTTCATATATTAATGATCAGTCTCAAGATAAAGATGTCTACTTTGTAGGGACGACTAATGTTGGTAAGTCAACTTTAATTAATGCGATCATTGATATGATGGGTGATATTCAAAATCTAATCACAACGTCACGTTTCCCAGGTACCACATTGGATCAAATTGAAATTCCACTTGAAAATGGACACTTTTTGATTGATACTCCGGGAATTATGACCGACAATCAATTAGCTACACATTTAAATGCAAAAGATTTGGAGTTGATTTCACCTAAAAAGCCATTGAAGCCAGCAACTTACCAACTTTTGCCAGGCAATACTTTATTTTTGGCAGGGCTAGGAAGAATTGATTATCTTAAGGGTGAATCAACTAGTTTTACGGTTTATGTAGCACGCAATATGTATGTTCATCGTACTAAGACTACCAATGCGGATGCGTTTTATGAAAAACATAAAGGCGAGTTATTGGCTCCTCCATCTCCGGATGATCAAATGGCTCCACTTAAAGGCAAGGAATTTAAGACCGAATTTAAGAGCGATCTCTTATTCGGAGGCATTGGTTTTGTGACTGTGCCAAAAGGCTGTTTAGTTAAAACATATACTCCAGATGGTATTGGGTTAGGTATTCGTCGTGCATTAATTTAGAGGTTTGCGTATGGTTAATCCAAAGTGTATTGAAAAAGAAGCACCAACTGTTAAGGAAAAAGCTGAGTTAGAGCAAGAAAATGGTAGAGGACGTCAAATTGGAATTATGGGTGGTACTTTTAATCCAGTCCATATTGCCCATTTGGTAGCTACAGAACAGGTAATGACCAAGTTGCGTTTAGATGAAGTGTGGTTTATTCCAGATAATATTCCACCACATAAGAATGCACCGCTGACTTCGGCTAAAGATCGTGCAACTATGCTTGATTTGGCTACAAAAGACAATCCTAAGTTTAGGGTCAAGCTATTGGAATTATTCCGTGGCGGTGTTTCATATACTGTTGATACGATGCGTTATCTAAAGGAAAAAGCACCTCAGAATAATTATTATTTAATTATGGGTAGCGATCAGGTAAATAGTTTCCATACTTGGAAAGAAGCATCTACCTTAGCTAAATTAGTTACTTTGGTAGGTATTCGTCGCCCAGGTTATCCGCAGAATCCGCAGTACCCAATGATTTGGGTTGATGCACCTGATATTCAATTGAGCTCAACAGCCATTCGTCGTTCAGTAGCTACTGGCACTTCAATTAGATATTTAGTACCTGAAGCAGTTAGAAAATATATTGTGGAAAAGGGGCTTTATCTTGACGAAACTAATTTTTAAAAAGACATATTCACCATTATCTAGTGCTGAAATTATTGCTAAAGAAAAAGCAAATATGGATGATAAAAGATTTCAGCACTGTGTTCGAGTTAGCGAGACTTCACGTAAGTTATCTAAGCTGAATAATTATGATGAAGATAAGGCAGCACTTGCTGGTTTTGTTCATGATTACGCAAAGCAGGTGCCTGTAGAAGAATATGTTAAAGTAATTAAGGATCAAGATTTTGATCCTGATTTACTAAATTGGAATCGAGCAATTTGGCACGGAATTGTTGGCACGTACTTTGTTGAGCGCGATTTAAAGATCCGAGATCCTGAAATTTTGATGGCTATTCGTCGTCATACTACTGGGGATGTAGAGATGACCACCTTAGATAAAATTGTCTTTATGGCGGACTTTATTGAACCTGGTCGTGATTTTCCAGGTGTTGATGAAGCAAGAAAAATAACCTATGCCAACTTAGATAAAGGAGTAGGTTATCAATTAGCTCATACTCTAAGTTTTTTAATTGAACAAAGAAATAAAGTTTATCCACGTACTCTAGCAGCTTATAACGTTTGGAGTACAAAATAGTTTATATAAAGGAGAAAGAATTTGACTAGTAAAGAAATTTTGGATTTTACAACTAAAGCAATTAGTGATCGTCACGGTGAAGATACTGAAGCTTATGATATGCGTGGTATTAGCATCTTAGCCGATTATTATGTAATTACCAGTGCAGGTTCTAACCGTCAACTTCATGCTATTGTTAATTCAATCGTAGAAGCAGCACATGAAAATGAATATACTGATTACCGTATTGAAGGTACTAGAGATTCAAACTGGCTTTTGCTTGACTTGGGTGATGTAGTTGTTAATGTCTTTACCAAAGAAGCTCGTGAATTTTATAACCTTGAAAAATTATGGGCTAATGGTAAACAAGTTGAATTAAAGGAAGATTAATAAAAATGAGCGTTGTCGGGATTATTGCAGAATTTAATCCTTTTCATAGTGGTCATGAATTCTTGTTAAATCAGGCACGGTTGATTGCTGGCAATGATCCAATTGTGGTCGTAATGTCTGGTAACTATGTGCAGCGTGGAGAAATGGCAATTATGAGTAAGTGTCAACGGGCTAAAGTGGCACTTCAATCTGGTGCAGATTTGGTCTTTGAAACGCCTTTTTCAACTGCGGTGGAACCAGCTGACTTATTTTCATTAGGCAATATTGAGCAATTAGCTAAACTAGGCGTAACAGATCTTGTTTTTGGTGTTGAAAATGCTAACTTGAATTTTGCATATTTGGGTAGTAAGATTGCTGAAATTCCTCAAAATCACATGGATTTTAAGGATTATAGTCAAACATATTCGACCCAGTATAATCAGATGGTAGCTCGTGAGGTAGGTCATGAAGTTAATCAGCCTAATGCAATCTTAGGTTTGGCTTATGCAGTAGCTAATCATAATTTAGGTTCACCATTGAAGCTGCATCCCGTCAATAGAATTGGGGCTGGACATGATGATCTTTTACAGCGAAATGGCGTAGTTCAAAGCGCCAGTGCTATTAGAAATTTGTTGCTTCATGGTGAAGATACAAGCAATTTAAAATATTGGGTGCCTAAAGCGGAAGCAATTGAATTGAGTAAGCAAGAAATTTATCCTAATTGGAATTTGCTGTATCCATTTTTAAAATATCGAATTGAATCTTCTTCAATTGATGATTTAAGACAAATTTATCAAATGAGTGAAGGCTTAGAGTATAAAATGAAACAAGAAATCCATTTGTCACGTGATTTCACTGAATTTTTACGTAGGATTAAGTCTAAGCGATACACGTATTCTCGTTTGCGTAGATTGAGTCTTTATACTTTGTTGAATGTTACTCAAGATGATATGATTGCTAGCTTCAACGAAGAATCTCTGATGCTGTTAGGTTTTAGTAAAACTGGACGTCAATATTTAAAGAAGAATAGAAAAGATTTTCAAACTGAGATTATCTCTAAAGTAGATAAGCGCAGCGCTAAAAGCGGTTCGCTCGCTTTACAAGTTAGAACAGATCGTTTATTTGAACAAATAATGGGTGTTGATCAAAACTTTGGTCAACGACCAATTGAGGTGTAATATGTTAGAACTTAGTTTTTCTAAAATAAGAAATAGTTCTGAGCCATTGACACACATTGAACGTGATGTAGAAATGCGACCAGAATTTTTTAAGAGAAGTAAAGATCTCTTAATTGATGCCAAGAACGTGTATGTTTCTGGAGATCTATTTTATCAGGAGACCTTTGTAACTGGTAATTTTCATGTTACGTCTGATTTAGTAGTTCCATCAAGTCGAAGCTTGCAACCGGTGAAGTATCATGAAGATTTTACTTTTACAGAAAATTATATTGATCGTAAACCGACTAAAGAAGAACTTGAAGATAATGATACGATTGTTAAAATTGATAATGATGTAATTGATTTACAGACAGCAATTGAAGATAATATGTTACTTAATATTCCGACCACTATCTTGACGCCAGAAGAAAAGGAAAAGAATATCTATCCTGAGGGTCAAGGTTGGGAAGTCGTTTCTGAATCAGCATTTGAAGAAGGAAAGAAGAATCAAGTAAATCCAGCATTTGCAAAATTAAAGGTTTTGTTTGATAACAATGAAAATAATAAGAAAAAGTAAAATTATCTAAATGGCTTGAAAACGATCAAAGAATTTTAGCTTTGATTGTTTTTTATCTTGTTTTAAGGTCACTTTTAAAGTATCCTTTAATTATAAAAACATTTTTTAATATATTTGTTAGTATTTAAAGAACCAAATTGATCGATGAGGAATTGAATTAACATGGCAAAAATTTTAATTATTGAAGATGAAAAAAATTTAGCTCGTTTTGTGGAGTTGGAATTACAACACGAGAATTATGAAACTGTAGTAGAAAATAATGGTCGTAAAGGACTTGAAGATGCTCTTAATCAAGACTTTGATGCAATCCTGCTTGATTTAATGTTGCCTGACTTGAATGGATTAGAAATTGCTCGTCGTGTTCGTCAGGTAAAGACTACTCCTATCATTATGATGACCGCACGCGACTCTGTTATTGATCGTGTTTCTGGTTTGGACCATGGTGCAGATGATTATATTGTTAAACCATTTGCAATTGAAGAACTTCTTGCTCGTTTGCGTGCTGTTTTACGCCGGGTAAAGATCGAAAAAGATGCTTCTAGGGTTACCGTTGCTAAGCAAAAGATTGTAAAATTTAAGAATTTAACAATCGAAACTGCCAACCGTATTGTTCACCGTGGAGATGGCAAGGCAATTGATTTAACTAAGCGTGAATACAACTTATTGATGACTTTAATCGAAAATAAAAATAATGTTGTTAGTCGTGATCAATTGCTTAACAAGATCTGGGGCCCAGAATCTAATATTGAAACTAACGTTGTAGAAGTTTATGTTCGTTACTTGCGTAATAAAATCGATGTTCCAGGACAACCATCTTACATTAAGACGGTTCGTGGTATCGGTTATATGGTAAGAGATGAAGACGATGACCAAGAATAAGAATAAAGAGACCAAACATTCATCGCTAATTGTGCGATGGGTAAGTATCGTTGCTTTAACGATTACGGTCTCTTTTGTCATATTTTCTGTTGTTGTTTATCAAATTGTTAGTCGTCAGTCATTAGATCAACAAGAGGAAATGTCATTAAATGTGGTTACTACGCTGAATAGAACATTAAGTTCTATTCCTGATGAATTGGAGATATCAAATGTAATACCGTCTCTTTCGCCAGCTACCAGGCGAATTTTAAAGGGAGAACCAGCGATTAGTGACAAAGATAGTACTAATAATGCATTTAGTGATAATTTGATTGCTTCTATTTCTAATCCAGATATTAACTCGGCCGTTTATAATAAACACGGTGAAATTGTTTTTACTAATGGAAATGTAACTCCTAAGTTTAAATCTTTTAAAGAAGTATCAAAAAACGAACTGGTTAAACGCAATGGACATCAAATTTTGTTGACGTACCAAAAGGTTTATTCATCTGTAAATAATAAGTTGACGGGATACATTGTAGTTTCTAACAATATGACCTACTACAATAGCTTGATGAAGAACTTATTGCATTCGATGGTTGCAATCTCGATTATTGCAATTGTCGTGTTTGTAGTGACGTCATATATTTTGGTATTCAATGTTGTTAAGCCGATTAAACGAATGTCTAAAGTGGCCCAGGAGGTCAATGCCGATCCTAATAGTGGAGCAAGAATTAAAGAATTAAATCGTGATGATGAATTAGAGAATTTAGCTACTTCAATTAATCAAATGCTTGATAGGATGCAGAGCTATATTGAACAACAGAAGCAATTTGTGGGGGATGTCTCACACGAATTGCGGACTCCTGTGGCTGTAATTGAGGGACATTTGAATATGCTTGAACGTTGGGGTAAAGATGATCCACAGATTTTAGATGAGTCAATTAAGGCCTCATTGCAAGAAGCAGATAGGATGAAGCACTTGATTCAGGAAATGCTTGATTTGACTAGAGCTGAACAAATTGATGTGCAGTATCCACATGAAGTAACGAATGTCTATGATACGGTTAAACGAGTGGTGGCAGATTTGGCCATGGTTCATCCTGATTTTGAAATTCGACTTGATGAGGATGATTTACCTCAAGATACTGAAATTCAAATATATCACGGCCATTTGGAACAATTGCTAGTGATTTTGATTGATAATGCGATTAAATATTCGACTAATCTTAAGCAAATTAATGTTTCTGCTGGTTTAACTAAAAAAGAAGTTAACATTATTGTTCAAGACTTTGGTGAGGGTATTTCTAAGGAAGACCAAAAGAAGATCTTCAATCGATTCTATCGTGTCGATAAGGCAAGAACTCGTGAAAAAGGCGGCAATGGCTTAGGCTTGTCTATTGCCCATAAATTGGTAGATAGTTATCATGGTGAAATTAGCGTAGAGTCTGTTGAAGGACAAGGAAGTCAATTTAAGTTGACCTTCCCACTTATTTCTAAAAAGAAGGCTGCTAAGTTGAAGAAATTAAATGAAAATTCTGAATTGCCAAAGAGTAATTTAGAATAATGAAAAGACAGTTCAATCGAACTGCCTTTTTTCTATCTAAAACGATCTTTCTTCAACCAGATGCCCATAGCTACTCAAAATACGTGCCAAATCGATCCATTGCAAGCTGATCGTTTTGGTATTGTCATTAGGATGCACACCCACAAAATTATTTTCTTCCATAGCTTCTTGATCAATGACCAACGGAATTGTATTGGTCTCATCATTTAAAAGGCTGAACGGAGATACTAAACCTCTTTTTACCTTTAATTTCTCCATTAATTCATCTTCATCGGCCATGGTTAAACTAGAAGTAAATAATTCTTTCTGCGCCTTCTTCCAATCTATTTTTTTGTTTTCGGGAAGCATTACTAAAAAGTATGATTTTTTATCTCGTGTCTTGATAAAAAGATTTTTACATTTGACAAAAGTCTCATCTTTTAAATATTGATCAGCTTCTTTGGAGGTTGAGACCGCAGGGTGGGTGAATGCCTGATAGGTAACGTCGTGTTTGTCTAATAAGCTAAGTAATTCTTGGCTATCCATAGTTTTTCCTTTATCAAAAAGCCAGGAAAAATCCTGACTAAATTTTATTATTTATGTTTTTGTTTACCCTTATTGCGGTTGCGCAAGTCTTGGTGTAATTCCTTCTTTGCTTGACTAGTAGTACTATTACCAGAATTAGTGTTAAACAAATCAGCAACCTTTTCTTTAGTAACTACAACTTCGACAGGCTTATCCTTTAATTCATCAGCTATGTGCTTCTTAACGCTTGGTGTAAGGATAAAGGTAACGATAACTTGTTGAATGATCATAACTAGGTTACCAGCGGCCCAGTATAATGCCAAAGCACCAGAGAAGGATAAACTGAAGAATAAAGTCATAATTGGGTTGAAGATCATCATTGATTGCATGGTCTTCTTTTGTTCTTCAGGAATACCAATTAATGAAATGTATCCTTGGATCACAGTAAAGATAGTCGCAATAATAGCTAAGACAACAGATTTTTGACTAAGTGAAATGCCAAAGAATGTTGAATGAGCCAATTGCGGTGAGTAGAATACCGCTTGATAAATACCCCACATAATTGGCAGTTGGATGATCAATGGTAAACAGCCAATTCCGCCAGTTAATGACATCTCATTCTTAGAATAAAGTTCTCTTTGCCAACCTGACAAGGTCATTTGCTGCTCAGGAGTAATGCCTTTGTGCTTCATTGCAGCTTGGATTAATTTCATTTGTGGTTGCAAACGAGCCATCTTTTCTTGTTGACGCACACTCTTGTTTTGTTGAACAAGCATTAAAGGCATCAAGATTAAACGAACGACAACGGTAATAATCACAATACCCCAACCTGCACTGTTATCGCCGCCGACCATATGAGCCGTGTGAATCATGATATTTTGCAATGGTCGGCCTAACCATTGGTAAACCCAACCATAAATACCACTATGAGGCGCAACATTAGGATTGTTTGTAGCGCCACAAGCACTTAATACAAGAGCAGCAACGACTAAAAGTGCTAAGACTCCTGTATATTTTTTGATTTTCTTCATTAAATAAATCACCACTTAGTTTCTATAGTAAATAAAATATGCATCTCTAATATAATACATGAAAATCATGCATTTGTTCTACATTTTGGACAGATTCTTGATCAATATTTTCAATATGAGCGAATCCTGAGGCAGATGGCAATTTTTCAATAAAATGATCTATTTTATCGGGAGTACTTTGCAAGTAAATAGTAACAGTGCCATCCGAATTATTTTTAACAGTGCCAGGGATGTTCATTTTATTTGCTAGTGCCATAGTACTCCAGCGAAAGCCAACTCTTTGTACTAAACCAGAGACAGTTAATTTTCTTGTTTCCATAGTATTTTCCTCTCGTTTTTTCAATCAATATCATCTTTAATTTTACCATGTTCAATTATCCTCTATAATATAGTGAGAATCAAAGAGGGAGAAAAATATGCAACAAATCAGTTCAGTCAATAATGCAACGGTAAAGAAGTTAGCTAAGTTAAAGCAAAAGAAGTATCGTGATGAAGAAGGCCGCTACTTAATTGAGGGCTTTCATTTGTTTGATGAAGCTATTAAATCTGGCCAAAAGTACCAATATTTATTGGGTACTGAAGAAGCTCTCGACAAGGCAGAAGAAGATTATGATGTCGACTTAAGTGGTAAAAATGTCATTTTGATCAATAAAGCAATTGCACGTCACTTAAGCAGTACCAAGAATTCACAAGAAATTTTTATGGTACTAAAAATTGATCAACCACGTGAATTTCCATTTAATTATGGTAAGTGGGTTTTACTTGATAATCTAGCAGACCCAGGTAATGTCGGAACTATCATTAGAACAGCTGATGCGGCAGGTTTTGATGGGGTAGTTTTGTCACCAGAAAGTGCAGATTTATATAATCCTAAAACTCAACGAGCAATGCAAGGCAGTCAATTCCACATTGATTTAATTAAGCGTGATTTAGCTGACGTTATCACTGATTTTCAGGATGCGGCTATCCCAGTTTATGCAAGTATGTTAGACAAAACTGCCAAGCAATTACCTGATTTTGAAAAGGTACCGCAACTTGCTTTAATTATTGGTAACGAAGCTCATGGCGTTAGTTCTACAATTGCTAGTTTGAGCGATGAAAAATTGTATATTCCAATTAAGGGTAAGGCGGAATCACTCAATGCGGCTGTAGCAGCAGGAATTATGATTTATCACTTTGTATAGTACTTGTATTTAGTAAGTAGATTTTTTATAATAATTTATGTGAGGGTAAAACAAAAATATAATATATGTTAATATCTTTGTTGAAATTATATGGTTATGGAGGATTTACTTATGCAAGAAGTCAAAGAAAAAAAGGAGAGCGCTCCTTGCAAACCTGAAGACTACGAATTGTGTGGTCACTTTATCAATGCTTTTCAAATAATCGGCAAAAAATGGAATGGCTTAATTATTAGTTCTTTATGTGATACAGAAGATATGCGTTTTAAGGACCTTGCTCGCTGCATTGAGGCATGTTCAGATCGAGTTTTGGTAGAACGACTTAAAGAACTTGAAAAAGATGATATCGTTAGAAGAAGTGTTGATAAAGATACAGGAATTATTTCCTATGGTTTAACTTGAAAAGGGGCAGAACTTAAACCAGTCTTTGATCAAGTACATAATTGGGCCGATAAATGGGCCTAAGGACTTGCAAGAATAAGCAAAAAGAAATATCATAATAGTTAATTACTGAGATCAAGACTAGTAACAGTTAATTATCTGAACAGAGAGTCTTCTTTGATAAGCTGAAAGAGAAGGTAGAATAGTTAATTGTGAATTTCATCTTGGGAGTAGAATCTAATCAATTCCGGTATTTCACCGTTAACGAAAACTTGAGTGTGGGCATAGAATGCCCAAACTAGGGTGGTACCGCGACGCTTCGTCCCTATTGATGGACGGAGCTTTTTTGTTTTGAAAGGAAAGAATTAATGGACTTATTTGATAAGTTAAAAGAGCTTCATGAGCAAGGTCTTGCAGAAATCAAAAAGGCTACTGATGAACAGACTTTGAATAAAGTCAGAGTTGAATTAGTTGGACGTAAGGGTGAATTAACTAAGATTTTGCACTCTATGCGTGATGTTGCCCCAGAAAATAGACGTGAAGTAGGGCAAAAGGTTAATGAACTACGCGATTTATTTAACAAGCAATTAGACACTACTAAGGCGAAAATTGTTAAGGCAGTTTTATCTAAGAAGCTTGAAGACGAAAAAATTGATGTTACTTTACCAGGGCGTGAAGGACATTTAGGTTCAAAGCATCCAATCAATATTATTTTGGATGATTTGGAAAGCTACTTCATCGGTATGGGTTATAAAGTAGTGCAAGGTCCCGAAATTGAAACTGATCACTACTGTTTTGAAATGATGAACTTGCCAAAAGATCACCCAGCACGTGATATGCAAGCTACTTTCTATATTGATGGTGAAGACTTGCTTAGAACTCAAACTTCAGGTGACCAAGCCAGAGTGTTGGAAAAGCATGATTTTTCTAAGAGTCCTCTTAAGATGGTTGGTCCAGGTAAGGTATACCGTCGTGATGATGACGATGCTACTCACTCACACCAATTCATGCAAATGGAAGGCTTGGTAGTAGATAAGAACGTCACAATGAGCGATTTAAAGGGTACTCTTGAAATGATTGCCAAGCACGTCTTCGGTCAAGATAGAGCTACTCGTCTTCGTCCAAGTTACTTCCCATTCACTGAACCATCAGTTGAAATGGACGTATCTTGCTTTAACTGTGATGGTAAAGGTTGTCCAATTTGTAAATACACTGGTTGGATCGAAGTATTAGGTGCCGGTATGGTTCATCCTAACGTATTAGAAAACGCTGGTGTTGATTCAACTGTTTACGGTGGTTTTGCCTTCGGTTTAGGATTAGACCGTTTTGCAATTTTGAAGTACGGTATTGACGATATTCGTGATTTCTACACTAACGATGTTCGTTTCTTGAAGCAATTCCGCAAGGAGGAAAATTAATTTATGTTAGTTTCATACAATTGGTTACAAGATTTTCTTAATTTAGATCAAGATCCTCACGACTTAGCTGAAAAGATTACCCGTACTGGTGTTGAAATTGCTGATGTTAAGCACCCAGAAGAAGGACTTAAAAAGCTAGTTGTCGGTAAGGTGCTTGATTGTAAAGGCGTTGAAGGTACTCACTTACATTTAACTCACGTTGATGTTGGTGAAGACGAACCACTTCAAATTGTTTGTGGTGCACCTAATGTGGCTGCTGGTGAGTTGGTTATCATTGCTCTTCACGGTGCTCGCATTGCTGGCAATGAAAAGATCAAGAAGGGCAAGATCCGCGGCATGGAAAGTTATGGTATGATCTGTGGCTTGCAAGAAATTGGCTTTAGTGACAGTGTTGTACCAGAAGAATTTGCAAACGGTATTTATGTCTTCCCAGAGGATGCAGATGTCAAGCCAGGTCAAGATATTTATGAAGCTCTTGGAATGGACGACTACATTTTAGACTTCGATATTACTCCTAACCGTGCTGATACTTTAAGTATGGAAGGTTCAGCTTATGAAGTTGGTGCAATTGTTGATCAAAAGCCTAAGGTAGAAGATGTTGTCTTAAAAGAAGATGGCCCAGATTGGACAGATACTCTTGATGTCAAAGTTGACGAAAAATTAGCACCTAAGTTTTACTTACGTAAATTAACTGGTGTTAAGATTCAACCATCACCACTTTGGATGCAAAGACGTCTTTGGAACGCAGGTATTCGTCCAATTAACAATGTGGTTGATGTAACTAATTACATCATGCTTTTAACTGGTCAACCAATGCATGCTTATGATGCAAAGACTTTTGCAAATGGTAAGTTTGAAGTTAGATTGGCTAATAAGGGTGAAAAGCTTACTTTATTAAATGAAAAAGAAGTAGACCTTGATCCTAATGATATCGTTATTACTGATGGTGAAAAGCCAGTTATGATGGCTGGTGTCATGGGCGGTCTTAACTCAGAAATTACTGCTGAAACTACTGATGTAATTTTGGAATCTGCAATTTTTGATCCAACTTTAGTAAGAAAAGCTGCTCTTCGTCATGCAAACCGTACAGAAGCTTCTAGCCGCTATGAAAAAGGCGTTAACTGGGATGCAACTGAAAACGCAATTAACATGGCAGCACTTTTGCTTAGAAACGATGCAAATGCAACTGTAGATGAAGGTATTATTAAGGCTACTGATACTAAACGTAAGCCAGTTGTAGTTAAGACTACTGTTTCATACATTAATCATGTGTTAGGTACTGAAATTAGTGCTAAGGACATGATTAAGATCTTTGATCGTTTAGGCTTCATGGTTGAACATGATGGTGATGATATTGCAGTTCATGTTCCAAATAGAAGATGGGATATTGCTATTCCAGCTGACTTAGTGGAAGAAGTTGGTCGTATTTATGGTTACGATAACTTGAAGTCAACTCAACCACTTTTGGCTGAAACTCACGGTGGTTACTCAGAAAAAGAAGAAATGATGCGTCGCATGAAAGCTATTGTCGAAGGACAAGGCTTGATGGAAGCTATTTCTTACTCATTAACTTCACCAGAAAAGGCAGTTCGTTACACTAAGGATCCTAAGGACTTAGTCAAGGTTCAACTGCCACTTAACTCAAGTCGCTCCGCTATGCGTGAAAACTTGATGACTGGTTTGGTTGATGCGGCTAGCTACAACTTTGCTAGAAAGCAAACTCAATTGGCATTGTTTGAACAAGGTCGTGTTTATGATCATGATGGTGGAACATTTAATGAACATGAACACTTAGCAGCCTTATATTCAGGCAATACTTTTGCAGAAAACTGGCAACACTTGACTCAAAAGGTGGACTTCTACTTTGTAAAGGGACAATTAACCAACTTGTTCACTGCAATTGGTATTAACCCAGAAAAGGTAGTTTATAAGGCTGAAGGTATTGAGGGGATGCACCCAACTAGAACCGCTGCTATTTATATTGATAAGCAATATGTTGGTATGATCGGTATGATTGCTCATGCAGTAACTTTTGCTGACAAGGCTCTTCGCGGTTCAGAACTTTATGGTTATGAAATTAACTTAGATGTGATTATTCCAATGCTTACTAAGGGAATGACTGCAACTCCAGCTCCTAAGTTCCCAGCAATTGAACGTGACCTTTCATTGTTAGTTAACAAAGATGTAACTAACCAAGAAGTTGAAAATGTCATTAAATCTAATGCTGGTAAGTATTTAACTGCCCTTAAGGTGATTGATGTTTACGAGGGTAGTCACATTGAAGTTGGCAAGAAGAGTTTAGCTTACAATTTAACCTTCTTGAATAGAAAAGATACTTTAACTGATAAGGTCGTAAATAATGCAATGGACAAGATCAGAGCAGGTCTTGAAAACGATCTCGATATTAAAGTACGTTAAAGGTTGACTTTAGTGGTGTAAACCAATATCATTGATCAATGCAAAGAGAATTTAATTTCTGAGGAGTTAAAATAATATGCCTGAAAAATCTTATCCAATGACTGCTGAAGGTAAAGAAAAACTTCAAGCAGAATTAAAGAATTTAAAGTTAGTTAAGCGTCCAGAAGTTATTGAACGTATTAAGGTTGCTCGTTCATTCGGTGACTTATCAGAAAACTCTGAATACGATGCAGCTAAGGATGAACAAAGTCACGTAGAAGACAGAATTGCTCAAATAGAAGACATGCTTAAGTATGCACAAGTTGTTGATGCTGACAGTGTTGATCCTAATGAAGTTTCAGTTGGCAAGACTGTTACCTATACTGAAGTTGGTACAGATGATGCTGAAACCTATACTATTGTAGGTAGTGATGAGTCTGACCCATTGAATGGCAAGATCTCAAATGATTCACCAATTGCACAAGCACTTTTGGGCAAGAAGAAGGGTGAAACTGTATCAATTACCACTCCTGGTGGTCAATTTGACGTTGTAATTAACAATGTTGAAGCATAATAATTGAGAAGAGGAGTTAGGTAAAACTACCTCCCTTTTTTGTTAGAAAGAAGGTTTTAAAAAATGAGAACAGTAGGAATTATCGGAATGGGTCATGTTGGTGCAACTGTTGCATATACTTTGTTTACTCATGGCATGGTAGATGATTTAATTTTAATCGATAAAAATGAAGATAAAGTAAATGCTGAATACAATGATTTGCACGATACATTAGCTAGAAATGATACTTATGTTAATGTAAGAAAACAAGACTGGGATGGTCTTGAAGATGCTGATATTATTATTACTGCTTTTGGTGATATTGCAGCTTCAGTTAAGACCGGCGATCGTTTTGGCGAATTTGAATTAAATGCTAAAAATGCTAGGGAAGTTGGAGCAGATATCAAAGAATCTGGCTTCCATGGAGTATTGATTAATATTTCTAATCCTTGTGATGCAATTACTCAAATTTTGCAAGAAACTACTGGCTTAAAGAAGAATCGTGTCTTCGGTACTGGTACTTTCCTTGATACTGCAAGAGTACAAAGAATCATTGGTGAAAAATTAGGACAAGATCCACGCAACGTAGAAGGTTTTGTTTTGGGTGAACATGGTTCTTCACAATTTACTGCTTGGTCAACAATTAGAGTTAACAATAAGATTGCTTTCCAATTATTTGGTGAAGAAGAACAAGAAAAGATCAGTGAACAATCAAACAAGAACTCATTTATCGTAGCCAACGGTAAAGGCTACACTAGTTATGCGATTGCTACCTGTGCAGTTCGCTTGGTAAAAGCAGTATTTAGCGACGCACGTTTATACTGTCCTGTTTCAGTGTATAATCCAGAATATAAGACTTACATTGGCTATCCAGCAATTATTGGCCGTGATGGGATTGAAGAAGAAATTGAATTGAAGCTTACTTCAGAAGAAAAAGAAAAACTTGAAACAGCTGCTGATAAGATCAAGGAACACTTAGATCAATTAAAGAAAAAATAAAATATCAATTTAGATAAGAAGACGAGAAGTTACATTGAGTAATTTCTCGTCTTTTTTTAATTTCTCTAAAAAATTTTTTTGCGTAATAAATAGTGGGAGGTAAATTTTAATTCTTATGTATATGAATCTGATAGTATATTTGCTATCAGAGAAAGGAAATAATGTGCAAAAAAGCTAAAATTTGAAATGTATGAGCGTTTAAACGGGCATAATGAATTTTATGAGTATTTGAATTCATTGACAGTTAAGGAACAGGCAAAATTGTTATCACTTATTAAGCAAGTAGAGCTTAATGGTATAAGTGTCGCTGTTCAGCAACATTGGATAGGAGTGATTGATTCAGATATTTTTGAACTTAGGGCTAGATTCTCTAATAAACGGATGAGAGGCTTGTACTTTCACGTAGATGATGGTAAGTACGTAATTACGCATGGTTTTTCAAAAACAACTAAAAAGATGCCTCTTCGAGAAAATAAGCATGCTCATGATATAAGAAATGAATATTATGAAAGGAAAAATTATGAGTAAGAGTATTGATGATGTAATTCAAGAAAAAATGAAAAATCCTGAATTTAAAAAAGCATTTGAAAAAGATATGGCTCAGTTTAGTAGCTCAGTTGCACTTTTAAAGGCTAGAGAAGATGCAGGCTTAACGCAACGTGAACTGGCTGAAAAAGCTGGGGTACCTCAAAGTACAGTGGCTCGTATTGAACGTGGATACAGTACGAGTACCAAAACGCTTTCTAAACTTGCAAGTGCAATGAATAAAACTATGAGAATTGTAATTTCATAACAATAAAAAAAGCCCATGACTTCTAC
>NZ_GG700755.1:35831-44955 GCF_000160855.1 Lactobacillus helveticus DSM 20075 = CGMCC 1.1877 | reverse complement strand
CAATTTGTAAAAGCCGTGAGCTTTTTATTTATTTTAAATTAACGATCTTCGTGATTAGTGAAGTAACGGTAATCCTTACTCTTATCGAATAATACGGCACGAGCGTTTTCACCATTTGAAATAGAGAAGATTGCATCAGGATATTTATCCTTAACTTCGTCTTCAATGATTCCTCTCATCATTTCGTTGTTAGCTAAAACTGAACCAGTTAAAGCAATCTTCATTGGCTTTGGATCTTCGTAACGATCAAGACCAATGATGATGTCACGAGCCAATAAGTGAGCTTGTTGTTGGATGACCTTAATTGCATCATCGCTACCTTCATCTGCAAGCTTAGCAACGTGAACTGCCATTCCAGCAACTTCAGGATTAGACATTCTGTAGAACTTAGCGTTACATTCATCCATGTGTTCTACGCCGAATAACTTAGTAAACATTGGAATAAGTGCGTTATCTTCACGCTTGTCCCAGCTAAGAAGTGCAGATTGCATAGCTGAACGTGCAATAGCGTAACCTGAACCTTCATCACCTAAGATATTGCCGTAACCCCCTACAGCAATTAAGTGACCGTTTTGCAAACCGTTGTAAACTGAACCAGTACCGGCGATAACAAGAGCACCATCATCGCCTTCAAGGCCAGCATAAAGTGCCAAGAGTGAGTCAGTAATAGCACGAGTAGGTAAGTTGTTGATTCTTGATGAAATAGTAGCAGCAACTTCTGGTGCGTTACCAACAACAGAAAGACCAGCAATACCTACTAAAACACGCATGCAGTCGCCGTCAATCTTGTTTAACAATTCATTAATAGTATCGGAGATATTCTTGATTCCGCCTTCGTAATCAGCGTTAATTTGACCTGGACCGCCTTCTGCGCGACCAAGTTCCTTGCCGTTTTCGTCATATGCAATGGCAGTTGAGTGAGTACCGCCAGCATCTACACCAATTTGGTATGTAAGAGCCATATTCAAATCTTCTTTCTATTATTAATTTATCCAAATAATAATATATTCATTTTATTACATTTTTATATTATAGGTCTAGTATTATTTCTTGATGTTAGCGTTAACACTTATATTTTGTTTATTTTTATAAAAATTAATACGGATATTAAGCTGATTATCAAACCGATTATGAAAATCCATGGAATATAAATTAAAGTTATTTGATGGTTGCCTTGATTAAGATTAAAATTCAAAAAAGCATCAGCAAATAAAATTTTGTTCTTTCGAAGGATTTTTCCATTATCAAGTACTAACCAGTTAAAACTGTTGGGAATAGTAGATTTCATAGTCATTTTTTTATTTGTAGAAAAATGATTGGATTTAAGTACTAGGGCAGACTGCTGAGTAAACTGTGGTTGATTTTGCTTAAATTAACGCATTTCCTTAACTAATTTTGGGGTGTCTAAACGCCATAAATTTGCAGCATTTAAATCCAAGTTGTCTTTTTTCAAAGTGATTTCAATTTGAATGCGTTGTCCCCGTTGTCGACTTCCTAAATTGATTAGTCGAGTATTGGAGTCACGCACTGTAAGATTAATGTAGCTACCATTAACGTACATATCAATAGCATTGTCATCAATATCACCAGGAAGTTCAAGATAATATGATGAATTCGTCTGTGGTCTAAGGTTGAAGATTAAGCGAGCTTCCTGATTCTTTTTCTTCTTGGAATATTGCATCCAGCCACCATCCCAATTTGAGACATTAATCTTTTTAGGATCAGGCCAAATTACATGATGAAAAAGATTGATATTTCTACCAGTTGCAGCCTGTAAAAGTTGAGTTTGGTTTTTAGTAATATTAGTAGGATCAAATTTTACTTTTCTGGTAGTAGTCGGTGATAAAAATAACAGCGGCAGTGCAGAACTATTTTTCATCAGAATTAATTGGTTAAATCGCTTTTGTAAATGATAGTCACCGACATCAATTCTCTGATTTTTATTGTCATACTTCATTTGCTGCTTATTTTTAAGAGAAGTGATTTCTTCGTTAGGAAGAATATAATATTTAATCCCAAAGAGATCGTCAGTGATTGGAGTCCCACCAAAATTAGTATAAGAATTGCTATTATTAAGGAAGCCTAAATTATTTAACAATGACAATACATGCTGGTTAGAAATGGAATTAAAGTTGCTGAGGCCATAATAATTAGCGCTGAATGGATCATCGTCAGAGCGATAAAAGCTTTTCTCCGTTCGGTATAATCCTTTGTCGTGTTTAGCCTCATAGTTAGTAACTTGTGTAGTATTTTTGGCAAAATTTTGATAATCGTAATTCTTTTGATATGCTAAATTTCCTAATGATAAAACGAGGTTAATTACTAACTCTAATTCGATGATTAAATAAAAGAAGGTAGATGCGTAGTTGTTTTTATTATAAATAAAGGCGACAAACAATAATCCTAGAGCTAAAAAAGCACCTGTAGCAATTTGAGCGGTTTCGTTTAAGAAATCAAATGATTGATCATTAAATGTGACAAAAAGGATCAGTCCTAAAGCAATAAGCGCTAATGGTGCTATTTGCCATAATTTCACATTTTCTTGCTGGTTTAATGCAGTAATTGCTAAGTTTAAAGCTAAGAAGATCAAGACAAAACTAAAGCGACCAGGATACCAAACAGGAAATTGGCCTAGATGCCATAATAAAACTAGTGGTGTCCAAAATAATGAAGCAATTAAAAATAAGAGCAATAAGCCATTAGCTAGCTTGGTTTTCCAATTAATTTTTTTGCTTAGAAAATAAAAAAAAGTTAGCAATAAAAATGGGAGAGGGATGAAGATGTTTGGCATCCCTTCTTGCATTTCGTGAAAATTGTAAGCACCGTCAGCTAACTTTGCTATTTGATTATATGGAACAAATTGAAATCCCCATGACCAATTTGCGGAAGAAGCAGCCTTCCCTTGCAACATCTCTACAAAAACTGGCAATAGCATAAAAGCATCTAAAAAAGAGCCTAAAATACTTTTTGCTAGATATGATTTAAAAATAGTCCATTGTTTTTTTCTATTAAAAAAGAAAATTTTAGTCAGTAAATATAGAAAGCCGAATGCTAGTGCCATAAATGCAGTGTAAAAGTTGGTAAACCATAACAGAAATGTGATTAAAACTAAATGGTTCTTCTTTTGCATTAAAATATGATCAATTTCGTTAATTAAAAGAGGCAAAAGTATTACTGAATCTAACCACATTAAGTTGAAGTGGTTGGCGATAACATATCCAGATAATGCGTAGGCGCTACTTGCAGCTAAGGCATAGAAGGGCTTAGCTGTTTTTTGCTGCCAGTAGTAATAACTAGTTAGACCACCCGTAGCGATTTTTAATCCAATAATTACTAAAATGGCTTGAGCCAAGAAATTCTGTGGGAATAAAAATAATAATAGATTAAATGGACTGAAAAGATAATAGGCGTCCGTAGCTAGCATTGATCCACCTAGGCCATTTGAAAAAGAATAAATTAGACGAAGGGGATGTGAGAATAAGTTGTGTCTCAAAAAAGCTAAAAAATCAACATATTGTTGACCTAGGTCTACTGTTAAAACGCCATTTTTTGTATAGAAGAAGTAGCTGAAGAAAATCAAACCAGCTAAAATAAAACTTAATAAAAAAAGAAGATTTTTTTTAGTAGTAAATAATTTATGGATATTAAAATAATTATTCATCTTAAAATTTAGCTAAGCTCCGTTCTCAATCGTAGAATTAACGTTTAGTTTTTGTTAAAATACATACAGTTTTAGTGAGGGACGATATACGTGGATTATTTTAGAAAAAATAGAGGGACTGGTTCAAATAAGCAGTCTTCTACTCCAATAAGAATGCGAATCATTGTAGGGGTTATTCTTGTGCTTTTTGCGATGTTGATCGGACAACTAGCTTATTTACAGCTGGTATATGGATCTCGCTTTAAAGTAGAAGTACAACAATCTGATTCGACAGTTGTTTCAAATCAAGTGCCTCGTGGTGTGATGTATGATGCTGAAGGACATGTATTGGTAGGGAATAAGGCTACTAATGCGATCACCTATACTAAGAGTACATCAACCACTACTACGCAGATATATCAAATTTCGAATGCATTAAGCAACTACATTAAGATTACAGATGAAAAGCCGACAAAGCAAATGGTTGCTGATTATTATTTAGCAGATGGTGATAACAATACCAAGATTACAGCTAAATTGCCTAAATCAGCTAAAGTAGATGCAAATGGTAACAAGAAAACTAATTCTGAGGTTTACCAAGCAGCGATTGCTTATGTTGAAAAACTGAATCCTAAGTTAACTGAAAAGCAAAAAACAGCGGCATTGATCTTTAATAAGATTTCAGGTGCTTATACTTTATCAACTATTTATATCAAAAATAAAGGTTTAACTGATAAGGAAATCGCTCAAGTAGGTGAACACCTATCAGAATTGCCAGGTGTTGGTATCGGAACCGATTGGCAAAGATCATATCCAAACGGTTCTTCTATCCAAAGTATTATTGGTTCAGTTTCTACTGAAAAATCTGGATTGCCTAGTGACAACTTGCAATACTATTTGAGAAATGGCTATTCTCGTAATGATCGAGTAGGTACTTCATATCTAGAAGAAGAATATGAGCCTCTATTAAAGGGAACTAAGTCAACCAGCAAGGTAACTACAAAGTCTAACGGCAATATTCAACAGACTAAGACTGTTTATGATGGGCAGGCTGGTGCCAGCTTAATGTTGACAATTGACGCTAAGTATCAAAAAGAAGTTCAAGCATCTTTGAAGCGAATTTATAGTTCAGCTATTGGTGCAGGAGCAGCTCGTTATTCTAATGGTGCCTATGCTGTTGCAATGAATCCAAATACTGGCGCATTGTTAGCAACGGCTGGGCTTAATCGTAATACGAATACAGGCAAGGTAACCGATAATGCTTTAGGTGTAATTAATCAATCATTCGTTATGGGATCCGTAGTTAAGGGTGCTACAGTTTCTGGTGGTTTGATTAATAAGGTTATTACTCCAACTAACAATACTTTGCCTGATACGCCAATCTATCTTCCAGGTTCACCAGTTAAGAAATCTGTATATCCAATCGGAACTTTCAGTTCATTGGATGCTAAGACTGCCTTGGAAGTTTCAAGTAACATTTACATGATGCACTTAGCTATGAATTGGGTTGGCGCAAAATATGTACCTAAGACTTACATCCATATGCCAGACACTGCTTTTAATACTTTAAGAAGAAACTTTGCAATGTTTGGTCTAGGTCAAAAGACTGGTGTTGACCTTCCTGGTGAAGTTGCCGGAATTGAAGGTAAATCTTTCAATTCAAAAGGAAATATTCTTTCTGGTTCAGTACTTGACTTGGCTTATGGTAACTATGATGCTTATACGCCAATTCAGCTTGTTCAATATGTATCTACGATTGCTAATGGTGGTTATAGAATGCAGCCATATATTGTGCAGTCTGTTGGTAAGACAAGCAAAGACGGAAAGAAGATTTATATTAACTACAATAAGAAACCTAATGTTCAACAGTCTATTCCATGGACTTCAGATGAATTGAACGTAGTTAGAGAAGGTTTCTGGCGTGTAGTACATGGTACTAACGGCTGGGGTACTGCTCACTACTTGAAGGATGTTAAGCCATCAGTTTCAGGTAAAACTGGTACTGCTCAAACTTTCTACTATGATGCTGAACACCCTAATAGAAAGCATAATATTGAGTTGATTAACGCTACTTTCATTGGATATGCTCCATCTAAAAATCCAAAACTAGCCGTAGCTGTAGTGTTCCCAGGACTTGATCCAGACATGGAAGGGAAGTATACTTTGCAGGTAGCTAAAGCAATGATTCAGGATTATTTTAAACTTCATTCAACAAAATAAATAATTAACACTGGTCAAATTGTTTGAAAAATGCTATTCTAGTATAGTAAGAATAAAAGTGTAGGTGGTGAAAAAAATGGCAGATAACATCATTTTAGAATGCACAGAATGTGGCGATAGAAGTTACTTATCTAAGAAGAACAAGCGTAAGCATCCGGAACGATTATCTTTGAAGAAGTATTGCCCAGTTGAAAGACGCGCAACACTTCACCGTGAAACTAAGTAATAAATCAAAGTAGCAGGTTGTGTGCCTGCTATTTTTTGTAGGCAAATTTTTGTAGGCAAAAAATGAAAAAATCAGAATTAAGAAAAATACAAATCGAAAAATTAAAATGTTTTGCTAAAACTAAAGATAAAAAATTAGAAGATACAATTTTGCTTAAAAAGCTAATGGCAACAGATTTAATCAAAAATAGTCAGACTATTGGGATAACTGCTTCGTTGCCTTTAGAGATAGATACCTCTGAAATAATTGCCCATCTATGGGATGAGGGCAAGGAAGTATATTTAGCTAAAGCTGAGAACGATCAAAATCATACTTTAAATTTTTTGCATTACACATATATGAGTAAATTAAAAAAATCTAGTTTTGGCGTAGAAGAAATTGTTGATACAGATGCCAAGATTAATAATCACTTAGACTTAGTGATCGTTCCTGGATTAGCATTTGCACAGGATTCCCATGTTCGCTTAGGCTTTGGCGGTGGATATTATGATCGATTTTTGGCAAAATATAATCCTACAACTGTGTCATTAGTAAACTCTAAGATGCAATTTCAACATGCTGAATGGCCAGTTGAAAAAACAGATGTGCCAGTTCAGACACTTATAACTACTGAAACATATTAATTACTTTAAGGGAGGCTGGAATGAAGCAAAAAATTAACCTCTCACAATCATTTGTGACTTTAGGAATTTTAATAGGTTTATTAATAGTCTTTTTAATTGAAGTCTTTTTAGGCGGTTCTGAGAATATTAATGTTTTAATGAAAATGGGAGCGATGAACAATTACGCAGTTGTCGCTGGTCATCAATGGTGGCGCTTATTTGCTGCTCAATTTTTGCATATTGGTGTCATGCATTTGGTTTCTAATGCCATTATCATTTATTACATGGGACAATATATGGAACCAATTATGGGACATTTCCGCTTTTTAGTTACGTACTTATTAGCCGGAATAGGTGGTAACTTATTTAGTTTGGCTTTTAGTTCCGATCGTGGCTTAAGTGCGGGGGCTTCAACAGCTTTATTTGGACTCTTTGGAGCGATGGTCGCTATCGGCTTGCGTAATCTACATAATCCGATGATTAGCTTTTTAGGAAGACAAGCTTTGGTTTTAGCATTGATTAACCTAGCACTCGATATTTTTGTACCTGGTATTGATATTTGGGGTCATATCGGTGGCTTAATAACTGGTTTCTTATTGGCTATCATCTTGGGCGATCGCGTAATGCGGACATATAATCCTAAATGGCTCGTTTTAGCGGGAGCTGTTTTGATTGTTTATATAGTATGGACTGTTGAACAGGAATGGTTATTAGCTTTTAAATGAAGACTTTATATGATGTACAACAACTTTTAGAAAAATATGGTATTTTGGTTCATGTTGGCAAAAGAATCTGGGATATTGAGTTGATGGCACTTGAACTTGATAATATCAATAAAGCTGGTTTGATTGATCAACACGATTACATGATAGCGAAATTAATTTTACGAAGAGAACACAGAATTGAAGAATTAAAAGAGAAAGATAAAAAGAAAAAGGATAGCAAGTAAATTAGTTTAGCTGTATCATTATATTTGTAAGTTTTTATGGAAGGGCAGATTAAGGTCAATGTTGAGTTTTTTAATTATCTTAGATTTAGTTCTATTAGCCATTATTTTGGCCTTTGTAGGTATTTGGGGATGGAATAAATTCCAAGCCAAGTCTATGGGCGGCGAATTGACTAACGAAGGATTTAAGGCAGGCATGCGCAAGGCACAAATTATCGATTTGCGTGAAAAAGAACCATTTAAGCGCAAGCATATTGATGGTGCCCGTAACTTGCCATATACAATGCTTAAATATCAATATAATGAACTTAGAAGTGATTTGCCAGTTTATCTTTACTCAGATTCAAACACAATTACTTTAAGAGCTGCCCGTTTCTTGAAGAAGAAGGGCTTTGTTTCAATCCACTGGCTTAAAGGTGGTTTTGAAACTTGGGACGGTAGAACTAAGAAGTCTAAATATTAATAAAAGAAGACACATTTAGAGCTGTAGTAGCCTAAATGTGCTTTTTTGTATCAAAAATTAAATTGAAAAGATGATGATATGCAAAAAGTATTAGCAATAGTAGGGCCTACTGCAATTGGTAAAACTGATTTAGCAATTTCCTTGGCAAAAAAACTAAATGGTGAGATTGTCTCTGGAGATTCTATGCAAGTTTACCATGAAGTAGAGGTGGGCACAGCTAAAGCAACTAAAGAAGAGCAAGCAGAAGTTAAACATTATTTAGTTGACACAAGATCGGTATTTGATGAGTATTCTGTCAAGGACTTTGTGGATGAAGCAACTGAAGCAATTAACGATATTGGGGAGAAAAATAAGTTGCCCATTTTGGCTGGGGGAACAGGCTTTTATGTTAATGCACTGTTGAATAAGATGCAGTTGGGTGAAAGAAAAGAAGAAGACAGCGGAACTTCTCAAAAATGGGAAGATTATTTAAAACAAAATGGTCCACAAAAATTATGGGACATTTTGAATGAAAAAGATCCTGAAGCTGCTAAAAAAATTCCAGTTCCTAATTCTCGCAGAACAATGCGGGCATTAACGGTAATTGATCGAACTGGTAAAAAGTTCTCACAACAGCAAAAAAAGATTGAACCTAGATATGATTATTTAATCATTGGTTTAAATTCTGATAGGCAAGAAATTTATCGCCGCATTAATTTACGAGTTGATCGAATGATGCAAAAGGGGATGCTAGAAGAAGCAAAATTTATTTATCAAAATAGAGATAAAGAACATCAGGTGTTGCAAGCTATCGCATATAAAGAGTTTTTCCCTTATTTTGAAGGTGAGAAGACTTTAAATGAGTGTGTTGAACAATTGAAAACCGCGTCTAGGCGTTATGCTAAAAGACAACTTACTTATTTCAGAAATCAATTACCGGTTAATTGGTTTGATCCACTGAATGACCCTGACTGTGAAGACAAAATTATTAAAAATATAGAGGCATGGAAGAATGAATAATATCCCAGATGAATTGCAAAAAAATAGT
>NZ_GG700755.1:29614-35009 GCF_000160855.1 Lactobacillus helveticus DSM 20075 = CGMCC 1.1877 | reverse complement strand
GCCAAGAACTGGCTATCTAGTTTCGCAGTAACTCTAGTAAAAGAAGTAGATAAACAGATAGCTCCTAAATTGGCTGAAATTGAGGATCAGATCGTTTATAACCAAGCAAAGGTATTACAAGCATTTCAAGATAATAGTGTGGCAGAAGCTGATTTAAACGGCGTTACGGGTTATGGTGATGAACGATATTGGCCGTGACAAATTAGATCGAGTTTATGCGCAAGTTTTTGATGCAGAAGATGCATTAGTGCGTCCTCAGTTTGTTTCGGGTACGCATACTTTGTTTACAGCATTAAATGGCAATTTAAAATATGGTGATACTTTAACTTATTTAATGGGATGCCATATGATACTTTGCAAAAAGTAATTGGCTTGACGGATGATAAGCGCGGTACTTTAGCTGAAAAAGGCGTGATTTTTGCGGCCGCATTGTTTGCCAAGATGGGAATGAATGTCACTCCTGCGTGGGATGAAAAGCGTAGCGATATTATTGAGACAATCATCTTTAATGATCCTGACAAGATGATTAAATTTGTCCAAGAAGTACAGAAAAATTCTCCAATTGACTCTTTCGTTACACCAGAAGCAGTTCCAATGGAAGGGTATGAAGATAAAATTATTATGGCAGCTGGAAACTTGGTATCAGGCTCAACTATTGAGTTTTCTGCAGATGGTCTAGTTAGACCACCTTATGTAGTTTATATGCAAGGCGGCTTAACTTATGCACATGACAAAGTGGCTGTTATTAACGCGGTAAGGGATACATTTTTTAATCAAAAATAAATAAAAATTACTAGACCAATTTGACATTTGCAAATTGGTCTGCTATTGTATTAGATAGTTCTAGGAGATAAAAATAAATCATAGGACTATATCAATTTAATATTTTTGTTTTTATAGGTGGATAAGCTATGAGTAAACAATATACTGCAGAAGAAATTAGAAAAGAAGTTGAAGACAAGGACGTTAGATTTTTACGTCTTTGCTTTACTGATATTAATGGTACTGAAAAGGCTGTTGAAGTGCCTAAGAGCCAATTAGACAAAGTTTTAAACAATGATATTCGTTTTGATGGTTCTTCAATTGATGGCTTTGTTCGTCTTGAAGAAAGTGACATGGTTTTATATCCTGACTTTTCAACTTGGACAGTTTTACCTTGGGGCGATGAACACGGTGGTAAGATCGGTCGTTTGATTTGTTCAGTTCATACAACTGATGGCAAGCCTTTTGCAGGTGACCCAAGAAACAACTTAAAGCGTGTTCTTGGTCAAATGAAGGATGCAGGTTTTGACACATTTGATATTGGTTTTGAAATGGAATTTCACCTTTTCAAATTAGATGAAAATGGCAATTGGACTACTGAAGTTCCAGATCATGCATCTTACTTTGACATGACTTCAGATGATGAAGGTGCAAGATGCCGTAGAGAGATTGTTGAAACTCTTGAAGGCATTGGCTTTGAAGTTGAAGCAGCTCACCACGAAGTGGGTGACGGTCAACAAGAAATTGACTTTAGATTCGATGATGCTTTGACTACTGCTGATAGATGCCAAACCTTCAAGATGGTTGCTCGTCAAATTGCTAGAAAGCACGGTTTGTTTGCTACATTTATGGCTAAGCCTGTTGAAGGCCAAGCTGGTAATGGTATGCACAATAATATGTCACTCTTTAAGGGTAAGCATAACGTCTTCTACGATGAAAATGGTGAATTCCACCTTTCAGATACTGCACTTTACTTCTTGAATGGTATTTTGGAACACGCTCGTGCAATTACTGCAATTGGTAACCCAACTGTTAACTCATACAAGCGTTTGATTCCAGGTTTTGAAGCTCCTGTATACATTGCATGGGCTGCTAAGAACCGTTCACCACTTGTACGTATTCCTAGTGCTAGTGAAATTAACACTCGTTTGGAAATGCGTTCAGCTGATCCAACTGCTAACCCATACCTTTTGCTTGCTGCATGTTTGACTGCAGGTCTTAACGGTATCAAGGAACAAAAGATGCCAATGAAGCCAGTTGAAGAAAACATCTTTGAAATGACTGAAGAAGAAAGAGCAGAACATGGCATCAAGCCATTACCAACTACTCTTCACAATGCTATTAAGGAATTTAAGGAAGATGATTTAATTAAGTCTGCTTTAGGCGATCACTTAACTCATAGCTTTATTGAATCTAAGGAATTAGAATGGTCTAAGTATTCACAATCAGTTTCAGATTGGGAACGTCAACGTTACATGAACTGGTAAAATAGTTAATTAAATGGAATCCTCATAGTTTAGTTTGAAGCTATGAGGATTTTTTGTTGTATAATCAAAAATAGACGTTTCGATTATAGCAATAGAGAAAAAAGTTGAATAAGAAAATTAAAGTTGGGTTAATTACTTGTTGTAGTTTGCTGCTTTTGACAGGATGCAGTCCTGTTAGTCATAAAACGCATCATCAAGAAAAAAATATCTGTAGTCAAAAGTCGTTCTTCTAAGAAAACAGTAAATGAAGATGGAGTGAGATTATCTGCAAAGCTTACTCCTAAAGAGAATGCAAGTGCCAATAAGCAAAATAGTGAAGCATGTTATACATTAGATAATGAGCAGATTTTTATCTATGATAACCAAACTAAGTTGGGATCAACTACGATAGATAAAATGTTTAAATATTTGAATACGCATAATAGTGCTGGTCTTGTTAAAAGAATAGCCAACGATGTAGATCTAGGTACAAATGATGATAATTCAAATAGCTCTAATACTACTAAAATAGCAGGCGATAGAGGGTTAGATAATGCACCTGAAGAGATGTTAGGAACTTGGTATTCATACGATAATCATGAAAAAGCAACCGTAACTTTTACTGATCATACTATTGAAGAAACAGAAAATGGGCATACGGTTACGACAGAACTTCATAAGATGAAACCTGATCGTGATCGCGGCGAAGATAAAGCTTATTGGGCTAAAACCAAGCACCGTGCAACTATCTCTAAGTTTAAAATGCCCGAAAGTAAGCCGAAGGATAATAAGCTGTACTACAACATCTATGGTTGGAATGAAACGGCTGGTGATGGTGAGTTTTATGCTGTTCATACAGAAGAAGGCCAGCCTGTATTAATATCAGCTGGAGGTGTCGGTGTATGGACCGATGCGGTATATTGGAAGACACCAGAGTTAGCTCAAAAATATGCCGGAAAGAAGTTTCATGACTTACATTATCGAGAAATGAATTAATTTTATAAAAAAGCCTTAATGAATTAACAAAATCAGTTTTGTAATGTAAAATGCTATATAATATAAAAGCTAATTAGTATCCCTAATTCTTTTAGGGGTATTTTTGTATTATCAGGAAGAATGTTGAAAGTATTGCAATGAGTAAAAAAATATTAACATTGATTTTTTTAATAGCTACGGTTCTAAATCTTAGTGCTTGTAGTCAAAATTCCGCTCAGCATAATAAAAATGTCGACAACAATACTCAAAGGCAAGTTTCAAAGAAATTAACTGCTAATAATTTAACCAAGACATCACAAGCTAGTGCGATTACAATGTATGCAGCCATGAATTATAAAGGAAAATGGCAAGATGCATACAAACAAGCAACTAAAAAACACCTAAGCATCAGCATTAAAAGCGGAACAGGTTTTAGTCAGATTTTTAAAGGACAAGGCTATATTTATCAGATTAGTGGCAACGGAAAAGAACAGAACACTTTCTACACATTGAAGAAAAATAAAGTCTCGTTTTTTAACCATAAAAAGAAAATAGCCACTGTTAGTTTGAGTTCGATTTTGGCTTATTTAAATGATCATCAAAAATTTGAAGAAGTTAAAAAATTAGCTACTAATACTGTGGTAGGTGCTCGAATCACTTCGGATAAATATGGAGTTAAAGGGGATGCTGGTTTAGCCTTTATCCCTAAAAAGCTACGTGGTACTTGGCACAATAGGAGGGGCAAGAAGCTAGTAATTACAGCCCATACTATTGATGGTGAAGAAATTCATAGAATATCTGCTTCTAGTGTTACTACAGCGTCTTTCCAGCAAACCAAGCATTGGGCTAGAGCTAGAATTGAGAATATTAATGGAGTCAACTGTTATCATGTTCAAAGTCTAGGTGCACAAAATTTTGGTTTATTGTATACTTTACAAAAAAATGGCAGAAATTTAGCGGTAGTAACTTATAGTGTGGATACTGGTGATTTCTTGAATTCATATTGGAAATCTACAGCAATTGCCAAAAATAATGTTAATGCTGAATTTAAAAGCTTAAAGTAAGTATAAGTTTTAGGAAATTTTTACCTTAAAAGTTGGCATTTATTGTTTTTCATAATATCATTAGGAAAAGCAATAGGAATAAAGAAAAGGGGAAATTTTGTTGAAACATAAATTAACTGTATTGGTTGCAATTTCTGCTGCTTTAACTTTAGCGGGATGCAGTCAAACTACACAAAGCAATACACAATCATCACAATCATCACAATCTAAGACAAGTAAAGTTGCTAAGAATTCAAGTGATAATTCTAATACTTCAACATCTAGTTCCAAGAATAAGGATACGTATACTAAGTTATCTGCAAGCAAGATGGATTATAAAACCACTGCTAGTGCTATTGCAGTTTATGCAGCACAAAAGTACGGTGACACTTGGGAGATCGCCGTTAATGCAGCTAAACAAGGTAATTTAGGTGTAGCATTTAGAAGCAAAGACGCTACAGGCATTACTTCTGATAATGATGGTTATGTTTATGAAGTCAGTGGTACTGGCAAGAGTAGCAATGCGCGCTACATGTTAGCAGGCGATGGTGCTGACAAGCAAGTTACTATTTTCGTTAAACAACGTAATTTAGGCACAACTAGTTTAAAGGATATTGTTGCTTACCTTAACCAAAAGAATGATGCTGATTTAGTAAAGCAATTAGCTGAAAAGACACAATTGAATGTTAAATTAGCAGGTAATGAGGATACACAAAAGACTACTAATAATAGTAGTGCTAGCGTAATTCCTTCATCACTTCAAGGAACTTGGTACACTGCTGATACAGGTAATGGCAATATTGATACTTTAACTGTAACTGATAATAAGATTAATGATGAAGCTGGTTTTAGCATGAATGTTAAGGCTAAAACCAGCGGCTCAAGCACCTCAGATGGCTATATGAAACAAACTACTATTAATGGTATTAGTTTCTATAGTTTTACTAATATGGGCCAAACTCCAGGACAAGGTAGCACCTACTTAGCACCACATACTGAAGATGGTCAAAGTGTGATTGTTTCAGCTAATTCAAATGGTCGCACTAATGCTGTTTACTGGAAGAGCGAAGCTCTTGCAAAGAAGAATTCTAATAAGCAATTTAGCGATTTGAAGTATTAGATTATAAATATTGAAAAAGACGTCGATTA
>NZ_GG700755.1:17889-28589 GCF_000160855.1 Lactobacillus helveticus DSM 20075 = CGMCC 1.1877 | reverse complement strand
GATAGCGTGTTTTTTAGATAATAGAAATAGTTTAAACAGCGTGTTGTATAGAAATAATAATCTTACTTATCTTCGTAGCCCTTTGGGTGACTCTTGTGCCACTTCCAAGCAGTTGCAATTACATCATCAACGTTTTCATGCTTTGGCTTCCAGCCTAAAACAGTTCTTGCCTTAGTTGAGTCAGCAACAAGTGAGTCAGGATCGCCACCACGACGTGGTCCCATAGTATAAGGAATGTCGATACCGGTAACCTTCTTAGCGCTTTCCAAAATTTCAAGGTTTGAGTAACCATGTGCAGTACCCAAGTTGAAGACATCTGACTTATTGGTCTTCATCATGTGCTTCAATGCCAAAATGTGAGCATCGATCAAGTCTTCTACTTGAACGTAGTCACGGACATTAGTACCGTCTTTAGTGTCGTAATCATCGCCGAAGATAGTGAACTTGCCGTCACCAGAAATAGCACTCTTTAAAATATTTGGAATCAAGTGAGTTTCTGGAGCATGGTCTTCACCGATTGAACCGTCGCTTGAAGCACCAGCAACATTGAAGTAACGAAGAGCAGTGTATTTAATGCCGTCAGCCTTATCTGCCCAAGCCATGATCTTTTCCATCATCATCTTGGTTTCACCGTATGGGTTGATAGGGTTAAGTGGGGTGTCTTCAGTGATTGGCAACTTCTTAGGAATACCGTAAGTTGCGGCAGAACTTGAGAAGACTAAGTACTTAACGTTGGCATCATTCATAGCTTGTAATAATGAGATCATGCCAGTAACGTTATTGTCGTAATACTTAAGAGGCTTTTTAACTGATTCTGGAACAAGTGAGTAAGCTGCAAAGTGCATTACAGCGTCAATCTTTTCGTCGCGCAAAATCTTTGATACTAAGAAGGTATCTTCGATATCACCTTGATAAAACTTTGCCTTAGGATCAACAGCTTTTCTGTGACCGGTATATAAAGCATCTAAGACAACTACGTCGTTGCCTTCCTTAACTAATTCACGAACAGCATGTGAGCCGATATAGCCCGCACCACCGATAACTAAAACTTTCATGTGTAGTAAACTCCTTTAACAGTTATTAGATTTTACTGAAATCGATTACATTATAACACACAATTTAGTAACTGATTTACTAATTACAATAAAATATTTAAAAATTAATTTAGAATAAATGAAAATTCATGATCTAACTCTGGATTAATGTGATAAGCGCTTTCAACATCAGTGCCCCAGCTGTCAATTCCTCCAACGCCGCGAACTGCACCTGCAATTACTAACACGGTTCTGCGAACAAGTGGTAGTTCTTCAATGTGAGTAGCGTTCTCAAGCTCCTCAGCAGTATAAGGCAAACAACTGAAATTAAATGGTTTTTCTGCTTGTTGAATTGAGAGACTGAACTTTTCATTTGTACGATCTACATTATTTTGTGTGGTTTCACGATTAATGGTTAACTTCTTAGTTTGCATGTGCATTCCATTTTCCTGCGGAACCAAATACTCGGTAACTGGCAAACCATCGATATGGAATTTACCTTCTTTAGCTCCAGCCATTCTATCAGGATAAGTTTCACCGGATAAACCTTCATAATCAAATCCTGTAGCAGCCGTTGGCATAATCAATCGAATACCAATTACAGGCAGGGGTGGTAATCCCTTCTTACCATAATAACGCATTGTAACCTTAATGTGACCGACATCATCAATATTATAGATGATTTTTGCATTTGTTGCAGGAGTAGTTAAAGTTTGATAGGTAAATGAAATTTCAGCACTTTTTGCATACTCGTGATTGCTAAATTTGTTGTTAAAGGGCGCAATAGGCAGTTCGGCAAAGTCATGTCTGTCTACTTTTAAATGGATATCAGTACATTTAGTAAACATATCAGCTCCGAGCCATTGAGCTGCCTTTAGATTAAATCCACTGCCTCGGTCGTTATCTGTAGTTGCTCGCCAAAAAGTAGGAGTAGGTACACGATAAAGCCATTCCTTGCCGTGTACTTTTAACGATTCAAGTCCGCCGCGTTCATAACTAAAGATGTATTGAAAATCTTTGCCATTAACGCCCAATGTGGCATCCCCATAAATGATATGCAATTGATTATTTGTGTAATCCATAATAGTATCTCACTTCCTGCATAGCTGGTTTTGGTGTTCTATCTGCGAACATTAAACCATCGCCAGAAAATTCATAATCTGAATGACGATCATCAAAATCGCCGCCATAACGCAAAACATCATGTCCACTAATTTCATCATGAACCAATAATGCCTGATCGATAAAGTCCCAGATAAATCCACCGAAGTATTGAGGGTATTTATCAAGTAATTTGATATATGAACCCATGCCGCCGTCAGAATTGCCCATGTCATGCATATATTCGCATTCCATAAATGGCTTTGGTGGATCATTTTGCAAGTATTCTTCAACCTTTTTAGGTGGTAAATACATACAGCTTTCAACATCTGAAATTTTATCTTTTAATTCGGGACGGTGCACTACGCCTTCATAGTGAACTAAGCGTGTATCATCGTGAGATTTGTAAAATTCATTCATTGCGATGATGTTGTCTCCAGCATAGGATTCGTTGCCAAGTGACCAAAAGAGAATAGAGGTGTGATTCTTGAAAGTCTCGTAGTTATTGCGTGCTCGATCAATCACTGCTTCTTTCCATTGCGGAATCGAACCTGGTACATTGTCAGAAGGTTCAATCTCTCCCATTTTTTGCCAAGTACCATGTGATTCAAGGTTATTCTCGGCCATGACATAAATGCCATTTTGATCGCAAAGATAATACCACGGAATTTGGTTTGGGTAGTGACATGTTCTAACAGCATTAATATTATTTTCTTTAAAAGTATTAATATCAGTTGTCATATCACTCATTGTTATGCTGCGACCACGTTTTGCATCCCATTCATGTCGGTTAACTCCATTGATAATTAAGCGCTTGCCATTTAACAAAACAACTTTTTCTGGACTAATTTCAATTCTCCTAAAGCCAAATTGGAAAGGAATCAGCTCTAGCAAGTTTTGTTGTTCATCATAAACTTCAATTAGAAGCTGATAAAGATATGGATCATGGTTATTCCAAAGATGCACGTTTTCGAATTTTTCATTATTAATTTGAACGTTCTCTTTGATATCTTCATTTTTCTCCAGAAGAGTATGTCCCTTAATATCTTTGACTAATAAATGGAATGAACCGGCTTTTTTACCAATAAAATGAAGCTTAAGGTTGAAGATGCCATCTTGATAATTATCTGCAACTCGTGGTTTCAAATCCATGTCCATTAAGTGGGTAGCGGGGATACCTAGTAGTTCAACTGAGCGGAAGATGCCAGAGAAGCGGAACATGTCTTGGTCTTCTAGCCAAGATGCAGTACTGTGTTTAAAAACTTCTACTGCTAAAAGATTATCTTTGTCTTGAATATATGGCGTTAAATCAAATTCTGAAGGAGTAAAGCTGTCTTCCGCATAGCCCACAAAATGCCCGTTTAACCATACATACATTGCTTGTTCGACGCCTTCAAATTTAATATGAACATCTTTTCCAATTAAGGCTGAGCTTAAATCAAATCGCTTCAAGTATGAACCGACTGTGTTATCTGCGCCTTTGCTAAATGAGCCTTCTTCATGATCATTAGGATCTAAAGCGTAAGCTGGGCGGCGGAAGATTTTGCCTTCCCAAGGAAAGAGTACATTAATATATTGATTTTGAGTATAGTTGCTCAATTCGATTTCACTTGGAACTGGGATCGAATCAAAATTTGAAGAATCAAAATCACGCTGATAAAAATCTTGTGGACGATCCATAGGATTAGCGGAAAAATGAAATTTCCATTTTCCATTTAAACTTTGTTGATAGCTACTGTGTTGCTTTTGCCACTCGCGATAATCTCTAAAAAAGGGATGATCACTGTGTGCGGGCAATTGATTGACCCTGAATACCTCAGGATTATCTAGCCAATTGATATTTGCTTGCATAATATGACCTCATTTCTATTAAAATATATTTCGAAAGCGCTTTTATTATAGCATGTAAATAAACAATTTATTAGTACTAGTAAAGAATTTATTTACAATATTTAATAAGATTTACTTGCTATAAAGACTGAATACATGCAGATAATAGAACCTTTATTTATTGGAATTTAGTAAATATTTTGTATAATAAAGAAAGAGAATTTATAAAAATAGAAAAGAAATAATTATGAGAACAATTAAAGAAATTGCGCTGGAATCAGGCTATTCTCCAGCGACAGTATCACGTTTATTAAATAATGATCCTAATTTGTCTATTACTGCAGATACCAAAAATAAAATTTTGGAGATTGCTAATAAATTGGGCTATTGGGAAGATCATCAAGAAAAGAAAATCAAGCCCACAATTGCTTTACTTTATCGAGTAAATCATAATGAACAATTGCAGGATGAGTATTTCACTTCGTTGAAACAAGCATTAGTTTCAACTGTAGAGCGAGATGCGCTGAAGATGAAAACCTTTTATGACATAGAAGATTTAATCAAGAACGCTTCTTTGTTCCAAGGATTTATTGGAGTAGGGGCGGAGCCAATTGAAAACGCCCAGTTGGTTAAGCTGCATAAAGTTTTGCCTAATGGTGTTTTTGTTGATACCAATCCAGCTCCCGAATTATTTGATTCAATTCGCCCTAATCTGCCTTTTACGGTTAAAAATGCTATTGATTTGTTTATCAAAAATGGCATTAACAAGATCGGTTTTATCGGTGGCGTTGGCCCTAAGCATGACCATATTCAGGAAAACGATTTGCGTTCAATTACTTTTGTTGAATACATGAAAACTAGAGGCATGGATACTAAATGGACATGCGTTGAAGGACCGGTTAGCGTTGAAAATGGTTATAAATTGGGAAAAATGGTTTTGGCTAAATACAAAAATGATTTACCTGAAGCATTTTTAATTGCATCTGATACTTTAGCCGTTGGCGTTTTACAAGCCTTTAACGAAGAAAACGTAAATGTACCAAAAGATACTAAGATCTTAAGTATTAATAATAGCAATGTGGTTAAGTATGTTTCACCACCACTTTCTTCGTTCAACATTAATCAACAAGAAATGATTGATATGGCACTTGATACTTTAACTCATTTGATTATTCGTCCAGATCGACCAAATATTGATATCCGGATGAACACTAATTTGGTAGTACGAAAAAGCTTCGTTCCCCAAGAAAAGTAAATTTTTTAGTAAAGAAAAATATTTTTTGATAGAAAATAAAAAAGAGAATGTGAACAGCTCACATTCTCTTTTTATTTGCTTTGCAAGTAAACCATTTAGTAATAATAAATAAGGGATTTACTTAGTTAACAAAAGAGCGTATATTGCTTTCATGCAAGCGCTTGCAGAGATTCATTGGGGAGGAAGGAAAAAGATGAATAATCATAAAATCTCAGGAAAGCAAGTCATTTCCTATGCGTCCTTTTGTTTGGGGAATTTAGGACACGCAGCTTTTTATGGCGTAATGAGTACGTATTTTATTATTTTTATCACTAGTGCCATGTTTACAGGACTAGATCATTCAGTTGCAGATAAGTTAATTGGCTTAATTACTGCATTGATAGTTTTAGTAAGAAATTGTAGAGTTAGTAATTGATCCAGTGTTGGGGAACATCGTTGATAATACTAAAACAAGGTGAGGCAAGTTTAAGCCTTGGATCTTTATTGGAACGGTAGCTAGTGCCGCATTACTGCTGATTCTCTTTACCGGTATTTTCGGCTTGGCACATAAGAGTTGGATTCTTTTTGCAATTTTATTTGTAATCATTTATATCGGTTTTGACGTTTTTTATTCCTTATCAGATGGGGCATGGTTCCAGCCTTAAGTGAGGATTCACACGCACGTGGTATTTATACTGCTTTGGGGACTTTTTCAGGTGCAATTGGTTGGAACGGACTAACTATCATTGTTGTGCCACTGGTTACCGGTGTAATTTATGCAATGACTGGCAAGCATGAAGAAGGGGCTCCTGGTTGGTTTGCCTTTGCGGCGGTTATTTCAGCCTTAGCTATTCTTTGTGCACTAATCGTATGTTTAGGAACTAATGAAAAACATAATTTAATTAGAAATTCTGCCAAGCAAAAAACAACTTTAGGTCAAGTATTTGGGGCAATTTCACATAATGATCAGATTTTATAGCCAAGTTTGGCTTATTTGATGTTCTCATTGGCTAATGTAATTACAAATGGGGTAATGTTTTATCTGTACAAATTCGTGATTAATAAACCAAATGACTTCTGGGTTGTTGGTGTCATTGCCACATTAATCGTTTTTTGCATTAGTCCATTGTTTCCAATTTTAAATAAATATATTCCAAGAAAATGGCTATTTATTGGCGGTCAAATTTGTATGATTTTGGCATACGGGTTGTTCATTTTCGGTCGCAATAACGTCATTTTAATGGATTTAGGGTTAGCTCTATTTAATATCAACTTTGCTCAATTAGTAACTGTTTTAACATTAACTGATGCCATCGAATATGGTCAGCTGAAAAGTGGTCAGAGAAATGAAGCCGTCGTTTTAGCTGTTCGACCAATGGTCGATAAATTTACCGGTGCTATTTCAAACGCGCTAGTAGGATATGTAGCAATTGCGGCAGGCATGACTGGTTCAGCAACTGCAGCAGATAGACAAGTCACGATATTAGCATTTTCAATATTATGGCTTTATATGTGCCATTAATTTTGGCAGTTTTAGCTATTATCATTTTTATAAGCAAGGTAACTTTATCTGAAAAGAAACACGCTCAAGTGGTTGAAGAATTAAAGAGCAAACTTGCACAAGGGAAGATCGAAGATGGCAATTTACCTGCAGCAAATTTAAAGTCGACTGCCATTTATGCACCTGCAGATGGTAAATTAATGACTATGTCTGAAGTAATCGATGAAAATGGCAAAACATTTCCTGGTAAAGGCTTTGCAATCGATCCAAGCAGTGGGCAAATTTTTGCCACATTTGATGGCAAAATTAAGTTTACCTTTGGTACCAAGCATGCGTTTGAAATTGTAACTGAAAATGGTCTGCAAGTTATAGTTCACGTTGGTCTTGGCACAGTTAATTTGCGTGGTGAAGGATTTGAGTCATATTATGATGATGGACAAATTGTTAAAAAAGGTGAACTGCTATTAGAATCTGACCGTGATTTAGCACTAAAAAATGGTTATAAAGATACGATAGTAATTTTCTATACTCAACCTGGTAGAGTAGAAAAAATGAGTAAAATTTCGGCAGGTAAAGTTGTTGAACATGGTCAAAAGGTGGTTGAAGTGAAGTTTAAGTAGAGGAAACTGATGTAAGCATAAATTTAATATTGATTTACATGTATAAAAAAGAATGACTTTTAGTGTTAAGTAAACGTTTTGGTAAAGAAAAAAATTTTTATAAGCCTTTTTTTAAAAAAGAATGACGTAAATAAGCCTTTTCTTTAAATATTTATACTTAGTAAATAGCTTAGTAAATCTAAATAAATATTTTACTAGAACAAAAAAATGATAAATTATTTCGTGTAAGCGATTTCTAAAAAGGAATCTTGGGAGGAATTATCATGCATAATCATAAAGTTTCGGGGAAACAAATAGTTTCCTATGCATCATTTTGTCTGGGCAATTTGGGGCACTCAGCATTTTATGGTGTAATGAGTACATATTTTATTATTTTTATTACTAGTGGAATGTTTAGCGGATTAAATCAATCCGTTGCTGATAAATTAATAGGTTTAATTACTGGATTAATGGTACTAGTAAGAATTATCGAACTAGTCATTGACCCTATTTTAGGAAATGTTGTTGATAATACTAAAACAAGATGGGGTAAATTCAAGCCCTGGATTTTAATAGGTACTGTTGTTAGTGCAGCATTATTACTTATTCTATTTACTGGTATTTTTGGATTAGCACAACAGAATTGGATCCTTTTTGCAATTTTGTTTGTGTTGATTTACATCGCTTTTGATGTTTTCTATTCATTATCAGATGTTTCATACTGGGGCATGGTTCCAGCTTTGAGTGAAGATTCACATGAACGTGGTATTTATACTTCACTTGGTGCCTTTTCAGGTATTATTGGTTGGAATAGTTTGCCAATTATTGTTGTGCCACTGGTTACCGGTGTAACTTACGCGGTTACTGGCAAACACGAAGAAGGAGCTCCTGGCTGGTTCGCCTTTGCGGCCGTAATTTCAGCCTTAGCAATTATTTGTGCCTTGATTGTTTGCTTTGGTACTAAAGAAAAGCACAACATTATTAGAGATTCGGCCAAACAGAAAACCACTTTGCGTCAAGTATTTGGTGCGATTTTCCATAATGATCAAATTTTGTGGCCAAGTTTAGCTTACTTATTGTATTCACTTGCTGCTGTAATTACTAATGGTGTTTTGTTCTACATGTACAAGTTTGTAATTGGCAAGCCAAATGATTTCTGGGTAGTAGGTATAATTGCAACAATTATTGGTTGCTGCATTAATCCATCTTTCCCAGTTTTGAACAAATATATTCCAAGAAAATGGTTGTTTATTGCAGGCCAAACTTGTATGGTATTAGCATATGTCCTATTTATCTTTGGTCATAACAATGTCTTCTTAATGGATTTAGGCTTAGTTTTATTCAATATTAACTTCGCTCTGTTGGTAACTGTTTTAACTTTAACTGATGCTATTGAATATGGTCAACTTAAGATTGGTCAAAGAAATGAAGCCGTTGTTTTAGCTGTTCGTCCAATGATTGATAAATTTGCTGGTGCTGTTTCAAATGCCTTAGTTGGTTATGTGGCAATTGCAGCTGGGATGACTGGATCAGCTACTGCAGCAGATATGACGAGCAAAGGTATTAACACATTTAATATGATGGCTTTATATATTCCTTTAGCTTTGGCAGTTTTATCTATTGTAGTATTTTCACTCAAAGTAACTTTGAGTGAAAAGAAACACGCACAAGTTATTGAAGAATTGAAGAGTAAACTTGCACAAGGCGAGATTGAAAAGAAGACTTCAGTAGATACAGGAACAAAAGAAGTAACTATTTATGCACCTGCTGATGGTGAATTAATGCAAATGTCTTCTGTTGTTGATGAAGATGGTAAACCATTCCCTGGTAAAGGATTTGCAATTGAGCCAAGCAGTGGTCAAATTTATGCACCATTTGATGGAACGATCAAGTTTACTTTCGGTACAAAGCATGCATTCGAGATTGTGTCACAAAATGGACTACAAGTTGTTGTCCATGTAGGATTGGGTACTGTCAATTTACGTGGAGAAGGCTTTGAAACTTTCTACGATGATGGTCAAACAGTGAAAAAGGGCGATAAATTACTTGAGTTTGATCGTGATTTGGCTCTTAACAATGGTTATAAAGACACGATCGTGATATTCTATACTCAACCAGGTAGAATTCAAAATTCTGGTACTATTCAAGCTGGTAAAGATATTAAACATGGTGAAAAAGTAGTAGATGTACAATTTAAGTAGAGGAAGAAAAATTGCAAAAGCATTAACACGTTTTTATACGGCGGAGATTATAATCCGGATCAATGGCCTGAAGACACTTGGTCTAAAGATATTCAAGTTTTTAAAAAAGCAGATATTAATTCAGCTACAATCAATATTTTTTCTTGTGCATTGCTTGAACCTGAAGAAGGTAAGTATGATTTTTCCGAGCTAGATAAAGTAGTTAAAAAATTATCAGATGCGAACTTTGATATCGTAATTGGTACGTCTACTGCTGCAATGCCGGCTTGGATGTTTAAAAAGTATCCAGATGTTGCCAGAGTTGATTATCAAGGCAGACGACATGTTTTTGGTCAGCGATACAACTTTTGCCCGAATAGCAAAAATTATCAAAGATTAGCTGGTAATTTAGTTGAAGAATTAGTTAAGCATTATCAAAATAATCCTAATATTGTTGTTTGGCACGTAAATAATGAGTATGGTGGCAATTGCTACTGTGAGAATTGTCAACATGAATTTCGTAAATGGCTGAAGGATAAGTATCAGACTCTAGATGCTTTAAACAAAGCATGGAATATGAATGTTTGGAGTCATACTATCTATGACTGGGATGAAATTGTAGTTCCAAATGAGTTAGGGGATGCATGGGGCCCCGAAGGCAGTGAAACTATTGTTGCGGGTCTTTCAATTGATTATTTGCGTTTTCAATCAGAAAGTTTGCAAAATCTGTTTAAGATGGAAAAGCAAATTATTAAAAAACATGATTCTGAGACTCCTGTGACTACCAATTTCCATAGCTTACCAAATAAGATGGTTGACTGTCAAAAGTGGGCTAAAGATCAAGATATTATTTCTTATGATTCTTATCCTACTTACGATGCACCTACATATAAACCAGCATTTTTATATGACTTGATGCGTAGCTTGAAACATCAGCCATTCATGTTAATGGAGTCAGCTCCGTCACAGGTTAACTGGCAGCCGTATAGTCCTTTGAAGAGACCTGGACAAATGGCCGCAACCGAATTGCAGGCCGTGGTGGCTCATGGTGCAGATACCGTTCAATTCTTTCAATTAAAACAAGCTGTCGGTGGCTCAGAAAAATTTCATAGTGCAGTAATTGCACATTCACAAAGAACAGATACCAGAGTATTTAAAGAATTAGTAGATTTAGGTCATAAATTAAAAAGAGCCGGTTCAACGATTTTAGGCTCAACAATT
>NZ_GG700755.1:0-17115 GCF_000160855.1 Lactobacillus helveticus DSM 20075 = CGMCC 1.1877 | reverse complement strand
TCAGTTTAATATTTCGGCCATCTTTTTCAAAAAGAGGAATACCTATTTCTTTTTCAAGAGTACTAATTGCATATGATAAAGATGGTTGTGAAATATCTAGTTCTTCAGCAGCTTTGGCCATATGTTCCGTTTTTTGCTAAGGTAACAAAAAATTCAAGGTGACGTAAATTCATCAAGCTCCATTTCTCTAGGAAAATTATGTTGTCGTTATTTAAATCATAAAGAAATTCAAGCAATAAAACAACTTTCTTTTATTTATTGTATAAAATGCAAGCGGTAACATAAAGATGTCTTAAGAAATGATTTAACTTATTTTGATAAGAGGAGAAAACTATTATGGCAAATGATGATAGAAGTAATGAAATTGAAAACGTTAAAATTACCGGTTTAGATGGTAACCCAATTATTGGCTGGCTTGATGGCTTATCCAATTCGTCATTCAATGTCACCAACGATGCACAATAATTCTTTTGCAAAACTTGGCTTAAATGGGGCTTACCTTTGTTTTGAAATTGGTAATGATAAGCTTGAAGGTGCGGTTAACGCAATCCGTACTTTAGATATGCGTGGCTCAAACGTTTCAATGCCAAACAAGAAGGAAGTTATTAAGTACTTGGATAAGCTTTCTCCAGCTTCTAAGATGTGTGATGCAGTAAATACTATTGTTAACGATCATGGTACCTTGACGGGCTATACTACTGACGGTATTGGTTTTGTTCAATCGCTTAAAGACGAAGGCATTTCTATTAAGAATAAAGTTATGACGCTAGCTGGTGCTGGTGGTGCCGCAACTCCGATCGCTGTTCAATCTGCCCTTGATGGTGTTAAAGAGATTAAGATCTTTAATATTAAAGATGACAAGTGGGCACAGGCTGAAAAGAATGTTAAGACAATTAAGGAAAATACTGACTGTAAAGTTTCTCTTACTGACTTAGCAGATCAAGATGCGTTCAAGAAAGCTATTGCTGAATCAGATATTTACTGTGATGCTACTGGTGTTGGTATGAAGCCACTTGAAGACAAGACTTTAGTTTCTGATCCATCATGGTCCATAAAGATATGGTCGTCTTTGATACTGTTTATGCTCCATGAACTACTAAATTAATGAAGGTTGCACAAAAAGCCGGTGTTAAACATGTCTTTGATGGTATCGGCATGATGATTGAACAAGGTGCTGCTTCATTTAAACTTTGGACCGGTAAAGATATGCCAACTGATTACATTCGTGAGATTATGTTTTCAGATAAAGAAGAGAACAAATAATTATTAATTTGATAGGATAATTGTTTGACCTCCTGCAGGTTTATCCTACAGAAGGTTTTTCTGAAGGAGAAAAACATGAAAAAATAAATATACGCCGACAGCGTTAGCACTTTATTTTAAGTATTTCGTTCATGGCACGGGTGTAATTATTTTATTTCAGAATGCATCTGCACTTGCTCACCAATGGGGGGTACAACTGTAACTGGCGCTTTGGCTGTAGTTTCTGCACTTGGTGTTGGACGAATTATTAACTTGCTTATTTCAGGTGTATTGTCAGACAAGTTTGGCCGTAAACCATTTGTACAATTAGGTATTGCAACGTACTTCATCTTCTTTATAGGGATCTTATTTTCTAAGAATGTTGTTGTTGCATATATTCTTGGAATTTTAGCTGGTATGGCTAACTCATTCCTTGATACTGGTACTTATCCTGGTTTGATGGAAATTTATCCAAATGCTAAAGGGACTTCAAATGTTATTTTGAAAGCATTTATTTCAGCAGGTCAATTCTTGTTACCATTCATCGTTAGTGGATTAGCTGCTGCTGGAATGTGGTATGGCTGGTCATTCTTGATTCCTGCTGCTATTTTAGTAATTACTTTCTTATACTTTCTCTTCGGTGGAGCTTTTCCAGATTCAAAGGCGGTAGCTGAAGCAGATGAAAAGAGGGAAAAGCAGGAACGTGCTAATAATGATTCAACAATTAAGAGCAATCTTTGGCTTGACGGAACTTTATTCATTATCTATGGCTATATTTTTCAAGCTACCTTCTACCTTGTAAGTCAGATGTTGACACAATATGGTCAAGAAATTGGCCATATGGCACAAGGTGCAGCTCACTCGCTTGTTTCTTTGTATTCATTAGGTTCGATTATCTGTGTATTATTAACCGCAGTTTTAGGTAAAAAGATTAGTGAAATTCAATTCGTACCTGTATACACTCTTGGTGCTTTTGTTTCCATTTTATTAATGTGGCTTTTCCCATCTAGTGCATTTTTAATGGGAATATTGGCTTTCTTAGTTGGTTTCTTTGCTGCTGGTGGTGTAATGCAATTAGCTTTAACTGTCATGGCAGACTTTTTCCCAGCAGGTAAAGGTACTGTTACCGGATTTTTCTATACTGTAGGTTCAATAGCTTCGTTTACTATTCCACTATTCATTGGTTGGATTGGAAATATGAGAAATGTAATGCTCTTTGATGTCGTAATTGCTTTAATCGGATTTATTGATACTACTTTAATTGCAATTAGATATAAGAAGTTATTTGGAAAATTAGGTAAATAATTCTGAGGTGTAAAAATGACTACTGTAAAGATTAGAAATATTAATTTAGGCGAAGGCTTACCTAAAATAGCTGTCCCTAACGTTGGTACTAACGAAAATGAAATTTTATCTTCTGCAAAGGAAATTGCTTCTGCTAAGCCAGATTTGATGGAATGGCGAATTGATTATTATACAGATGGTATTAAAGATACTGATAAATTAATTGCAACTGCTAAAGAGCTTCGCAATGCTGTGGGGGAATTGCCAATTCTTGTTACTTTTAGAACCAAAAATGAAGGTGGAGTTTTGGAATTAAGTGAGGATAACTACCTTAACTTGGTTCAAACAGTAATTGAGAATCGCTTAGGCGATGCTGTTGACATTGAACTTTTCCATGATGAAAAACGAGTAAAGAGTTTGGTTGAAGCAGCTCACAATTATAATGTGGTTGTAATTATGAGCAATCATGATTTTGAAAAAGTTCCTGCAAAAGACGTCATTGAATTTCTCTTAAAGAAAATGGCAGAAATGGGTGCAGATGTCCCTAAACTTGGATGCATGCCACATACTGCAGAAGATGTTTTAACTTTACTTACTGCAACTAATGAAGTTCGTCATGAAATCGATAATCCTTTGATTACAATGGCAATGGGTGATATTGGTAAAGTTACTCGTGTTGCCGGTCAAGTATTTGGTTCCAGTCTTTCATTTGGTGCTGTAGGTAAGACTTCCGCTCCAGGTCAATTGTCAATTGATGATTTACGTAATGCAGAAAGTTACTTAGAAATTAAATAATTTATTGAAAGTCCTTTTTTATAATGAAAAGCATCCTTGTGAGATTTTTTCTCATTCAGGGATGCTTTTTTTAAACAGATTAATATTTGGTTACAAATAGTTTTTTACTAGGAACTTTTTATGCTTTAATTGGTTTCTTTGCTCTTATTGAATCATCATGCATTGCTTTGACATTGTCAAATATTTTGTGTAAATAGATCTTTCTGCTTGTCTTTTCATAAAGTCATTGCGATATTTTTAATTAAGTGTTGCAATGATTTTTATTTATATAGTTCGTATTATATCTATTTACTTTTGCCAAAATACCTTGTATTCTATAAATACAAACAAAATAGGAATAATGATCATAAATATGATAATTATTGTTAATGTTGCTGAAGGAGGGGATTATGTCGACAGACATTGAAATTGCTGATGCTGCCAAAATGCAACCTATTACTGAAATCGCTGCTAAACTTGCCTTAAAAAAAGATGATTTTGAACAATATGGTAAGTATAAGGCTAAGATTAATTTCCCTGTTAAAGAAATTTCAGGTAAAAAACATAAATTGATTTTAGTAACAGGAATTAATCCAACTCCGGCTGGAGAAGGAAAGTCCACGGTTCTAGTTGGCTTAGGGGATGCGATGAATCAATTAGGCCATCAAACTACAATTGCTATGCGTGAGCCATCGATGGGACCTGTTTTTGGAATTAAAGGAGGTGCAACTGGTGGCGGTTATAGTCAGATTATCCCAATGGAGGACATGAACCTTCATTTTACTGGCGACTTACACGCTTTGACCTCTGCCAACAATACTTTGGCTGCGCTAATTGACAATTACATTATGCGCGATAATAAGTTGGGACTTGATCCTCGTAGGATTATTTGGCGTAGGGTTGAAGATGTGAATGATCGTGCTTTAAGGACTGTTGTTACAGGATTAGGTGGTTTGAGCCAAGGAGTTCCTAGAGAGACCGGCTTTGATATTACTGCAGCTTCAGAAATGATGGCAATTCTTTGTTTATCTGAAAGTCTTCATGATTTGAAGCGAAGAATTGGGCGAATTGTTGTCGGCTATTCTTATGAGAAAAAGCCGATTACTGTTGATGAATTAGGTTTTACCGGTGCTATTACGCTTTTATTGAAAGATGCCATTAAACCTAATTTAGTCCAATCTCTTGGGCATACCCCGGCGATTATTCATGGTGGGCCATTTGCTAATATTGCTCATGGTTGTAACTCTGTTTTAGCAACACAAATTGCAATGGCTAGATCAGATTATACCGTTACTGAATCAGGTTTTGGCGCAGATCTTGGTGCAGAAAAATTTTTAGATATTAAATGCAGGGTGCTAAAGAAAATACCCGATGCAGCGGTCATTGTAGCAACGGCAAGAGCTTTGAAATATAACGGTGGCGTAGATAAAAAAGATCTAACTAAAGAAAACATTTCTGCTTTGAAGAAAGGGATGGCGAATTTAGCTCGCCATGTTCACAACATCCAAAAGTATGGCATTCCAGTTGTTGTGGCAATTAATCATTTTGATTCTGATACTGAAGCCGAAATTCAAACTATTAAAGATGCTTGTCAAGAAATGGATATAAAGGGGATTAGAGTTGATGCTTGGGCTAAGGGCGGCAACGGCACACAAGATTTAGCTAAAGAAGTTATTGCCTTAACTAAAAAAAAGTATGATTTTATTCCCTTATATGATGAAAATGATTCAATAGAAGAAAAAATTACTACTATAGCTACCAAAATTTATGGTGCTAAACGTGTTGTTTTTTCTAAAAAAGCAAGAAAGCAAATGAAACAATTTGCTAAATTTGGCTGGGAAAAATTACCAGTATGTATCGCTAAAACCCAATATTCATTTACAGACGACCAAACTAAGTTAGGTGCTCCAACGGATTTTGATTTTCATATTCGTGATTTAGTTCCAAAACTTGGAGCAGGCTTTATCGTTGCTTTATCCGGTACCATTATGACCATGCCAGGGTTGGCTAAGCATCCTGCAGCAGAAAATATGGATATTGATGATAATGGCCAAATTAGTGGATTATTTTAAGGAGTAAAAAATGACAGTCAAGATTGCAGTAATTATGGGAAGTAAGTCTGATTGGCCAACGATGAAACATGCGTGTGATTTGCTTGATCAATTTAATGTTGGTTATGAAAAACATGTGATTTCTGCTCATCGAATGCCAACAGAAATGTATGATTTTGCTCAAAAAGCAGAAGAACGCGGAATTAGGGTTATTATTGCTGGTGCTGGGATGGCCGCACATTTACCTGGGATGACAGCCGCAAATACAGTTTTACCAGTGATTGGTGTACCGGGACAAACTAAAGCCTTAGGTGGTATGGATTCACTATTGTCCATTGTACAAATGCCAACGGGCATTCCTGTGGCAACGACGGCAATAGGAAATGCTGGTGCAAGCAATGCAGCTTTACTTGCATTAGAAATTTTAGGCACGAATGATGAAAAATTACGTGGTCGCCTGAAGAATTATCGTCAAAAATTACATGATTTAGCAAAAGAAAGCAGTGGAGAACTTGAGTAGAACGGACTTTATTGGACAAGGAAAAACAATTGGTATTATCGGCGGTGGTCAATTAGGGCAAATGATGGCTATTTCAGCTAAATACTCAGGCATGAAGGTAATTACATTAGATCCCACACCTAATTGCCCTTGTGGTCAAGTAGCTGATGATCAGATTGTAGCTAATTATTCTGATATTTCCGCAATTGAGGAGCTAGCAGAACGCAGTGATGTATTAACCTATGAATTTGAAAATGTTGATTTAAAAGCTCTAGAAGATGTTAAAGATAAAGTTGCTATTCCTCAAGGAACTAAGCTGCTTTATATTACTAAGCATCGAATTAGAGAAAAGAACTTTTTGCGTTCTGCTGGCTGTCAAACTGCGCCATATATTCCGGTTAAAAATAAGTCAGATTTACAAGCAGCTGTAAAGACAATAGGTTACAACTGTGTTCTTAAAACTTGTGAAGGCGGCTATGATGGCCATGGTCAAGAAGTTTTGCATTCAGATGCTGATCTGACCAATGACCACGTTAAACAAATTCTGTCAACAGGTGACTGTATTTTAGAAGGCTGGGTGCCGTTTAAGGTTGAAGCTTCTGTGATGGTTGCTCGTAATGCAATGGGGGAAGTATCGGTCTTTCCTGTTAGTGAAAATTATAATAAAGATGAAATTTTACATATGAGTATCGTACCAGCAAGAATTTCACCTGATGTATATCAAAAAGCACAAAAAATCGCTGTGCAGATTGCTGAAGCGATTGATTTGCGAGGTATTTTGGGCGTAGAGATGTTCGTACTGAATAATGGTGAAATTTATATTAATGAATTAGCACCGCGACCTCATAATTCAGGACACTATTCGATTGAAGCATGCAATTTCAGTCAATTTGATTTACATGATCGTGCTATTTGTAATTGGCCTTTGCCAAAAATCAAACTCATGTCTAAAGTTGTGATGGTAAACGTCTTAGGGCAGCATGTTGCTGGGATTCATAAAATTATTGCGGAAAAGCGTGGCTGGCATTTCCATGATTATGGTAAAGCTGAAATACTTCATAATCGAAAAATGGGTCATGTAACGATTTTAACTGATAATATTGCTAAAACAATTAGCGATATTAATGCAACGCACATTTGGGATAGATGATAGAAGGGCAGACAATCAGTCTGCCTTTCTTTTGCATTTTTCGTATTTTACTGATTAGAAGCTAACAATTTTGAAGTATTTTTTAAGAATATGTTGACATTACTGAACATTGCTTGCTATAATTATACTCAATTAGTGAACAAATATCACTATCAAGTTAATAATTGTTCGTCTTTTAGCAAATAAGGAGAAACAGAATGGAGAAGCTCTTATATAGCGGTAAAGTTAAGCAAATGTGGTCAACTAATGACCCTGAAGTTTTACGAGTTGTTTATACCGATCAGGCAACTGCCGGTAATGGAGAAAAGAAAGACAATTTCAAAGACAAGGCAGAATTAAACAATCAAATTTCTACTTTGATTTTTCAGTATTTGGAAAAGAATGGCGTTCCAACTCACTTCATTAAAAAAATTTCCGACAAAGAAGAGTTGGTTAAAAAGTGTGAAATGTTTCCGCTTGAAGTTGTTACCAGAAATATTGCTGCTGGGCATTTTTCAAGTAGATATGGCTTGGATGAAGGGATGAGATTCGCCATCCCAGTTGAAGAATTATTTTTCAAAAGCGATGAACTAGATGATCCAATTTTGAACTCATCTGATGCTGTTGCTTTAAATGTTGCGACCAAGTCAGAGCAAGAACAGATGTGGAGCTTGTCCCGTCAAGTCAACCAATTATTGATTAATTTATTTGACGAAGCTGGCATGGATCTAGTTGATTTTAAACTTGAATTTGGAAAACTCCATAATGGTCAAATAGTCTTAGCTGATGAATTTTCACCAGATAACTGTCGCTTGTGGGATAAGAAAACAAAATCTCATATGGACAAAGATGTATATCGTCGCGATATTGGTGACTTAACTGCCGTCTATAAAAAAGTACTGGCAAGAATTGAAGAAGTCTTGGAGGAAGATTAATGACGACTATTAGAATCTACGTTACCTACAAGCCATCTGTTTTTGATCCACAAGGTGCTGCAATTACTGATTCTGTTAATTCATTAGGTCATCAAGAAGTTAAAAATATCGTTGTTGGTAAATTCTTTGATATTAAACTTGATGAGGACGATCAAGACAAGGCTAAGCAAGACGTAAAAGAAATTGCAGAAGCCTTGTTGGTTAACTTCAATATGGAAACATATCGCCTTAAAGTTTTGGAGGAAAATTAATGAAAATTGCGATTGTTGTTTTCCCCGGATCTAATTGTGATATTGACATGTATGAAGCGCTCAATACAGTATGTCATGCTGAAGCAGAATATGTTTCATATCGGACAAAGAAATTAGATGGCTTTGATGCAGTAATTTTACCTGGTGGATTTTCTTATGGTGATTACTTAAGAGCTGGTGCAATTGCACGGTTTGCTCCAGTGATTCCAGCTATTAGAAAGATGGCGCAGGATGGCAAACTAGTTCTTGGCGTCTGCAATGGATTTCAAATTTTAACTGAAATGGGGCTTTTACCTGGAGCTTTAAAGCGAAATAATAGCTTGCAATTTATTTGTGAGACAGTAAAGTTGCAGGTTAAAAACAATCAAATACCTTTTACCACTGAATATGATCAAGATCAAATTATTGATATTCCAATTGCTCATGGTGAAGGCAATTATTATGCAGATGATGCTACTTTAGCCGAATTAGAGAAAAATAATCAAATTGTTTTTGAATACTACCAACACAATCCTAATGGGAGCGTCAAAAATATTGCTGGTATTTGTAACAAAGAAGGCAATGTTTTAGGGATGATGCCTCACCCAGAAAGAGCTGTTGAAGAAGTTCTAGGTGGAACTGATGGATTGCCATTATTTAAATCATTTTTGAAATTAGGAGTACTTGCATGAAACAAGCAATGACGCCAGAAGAAATTAAAGAAAAAAAGCCATATCTTGATTGGAGCTTAACTGAACATGAATATGATTATATTTGTGACAAGTTATTAAAGAGATTACCCAATTACACTGAAATTGGTCTTTTTTCAGCAATGTGGAGCGAACATTGTTCTTATAAAAAATCAAAGCCAGTTTTACGACTATTTCCGACAAAAGGAAAGCGCGTTGTTCAAGGTCCTGGTGAAGGTGCAGGGGTAGTTGACATTGATGACGGGCAAGCAGTTGTGTTTAAAGCAGAAAGCCACAATCATCCTACAACTGTTGAACCATATCAAGGAGCAGCTACCGGAGTTGGCGGTATTCTGCGTGATGTTTTTAGTATGGGAGCTCGCCCAGTCGCAATTCTTGATTCTCTTCATTTTGGTGAATTAAAAAATAATCCAACCATGCGCTACAAGATGGAAGAAACCATTCGTGGAGTTGGAGATTATGGTAACTGTATAGGAATTCCTAATTTGGGTGGTGAAACCACTTTTGATTCTTGCTATAATGGAAATATTTTGCTTAATGCTATGTGTGTTGGCTTAATGAACATTAAGGATATGGAACATGGTAAAGCCGTTGGATTAGGTAATTCAATCATGTACGTTGGTGCCAAAACTGGACGTGATGGTATTCATGGGGCAACTTTCGCTTCAGCTGACTTTTCAAAAGAACATGAAACTCAGCGCTCAGCGGTTCAAGTGGGCGACCCATTTATGGAAAAATTATTAATGGAGGCATGTTTAGAACTAATTTTAAAACACCGCGATTGGTTAGTTGGTATTCAAGACATGGGAGCAGCTGGTATCGTATCTTCAAGTGCTGAAATGGCGACTGAAGGCAATGCAGGAATGGAACTCAATCTCGATTTAGTCCCACAAAGAGAACCTAATATGTCAGCTTATGAGATCATGTTGAGTGAATCACAGGAAAGAATGTTGCTCTGCGTTAAAAAAGGACATGAAGAAGATGTTAAGAAAATCTTTAAGGACTACAATCTTGACGCAGTAACCATTGGTCGCGTTATTGAAGGTGAAAACTATGTTCTTTATCATGAAGGAGAAAAAGTTTGTGATATTCCGGTTCGATCATTAACTGAGGATGTGCTCGAAGAACCTAGCAAAGAAATTAAGCCACAATATATTATTGATGCGGAAAAGATGCCAGCATGGCGACCTAGTTTTGAATCATCTGGTGAAATTTTGAAGCGATTATTAAATCAACCAACGATTGCTAATGATCAATTTATCACCCAACAATATGATTCTCAAGTTAGAAGTAATACAATTGTTAAACCTGGTTCAGATGCAGGTGTATTGCGAATTCGACATACTAAAAAAGCTATTGCAATGTGCACTGACACTAATGGACGTTTTGTTTATTTAAATCCCAAAATTGGCGGCCAGAGATTAGTTATTGAAAGTGTATGCAATATCGTGGCTAGTGGTGCAAAACCCTTAGCTATTACTGACTGTCTTAACTATGGTGATCCCAATGATCCAGAAATTTTTTGGAGTTTGCGTGAATCTTGTCAAGGAATTGCAGATGCTTGTCGCATATTTGAGACGCCCGTCGTGTCAGGGAACGTATCCCTTTATAACGAAAACGATGGTCAAGCTATTTATCCTTCACCAATGATCGGGATGGTTGGTTTAATTAAGAATACTGATTATGTTATTCCGATGCACGTGCAAGAAGCTGACGACATTGTTTACTTAGTAGGTAAAACCACTGCGGATTTTGCTGGATCTGAAGTTCAAAAAATGTTGCAAGGTAAGATTAGCGGTTTACCAGAAGCACCTAATTTAGAGTTGATTCATGATTATTTAAAGAACTTGCATAAAGCTATGACTCAAGGACTTGTAACAAGCGCGCACGATTTAAGTGAAGGTGGCTTAGCTGTTAGCCTCGCTGAAATTGTTTTTGACACTGAATTTGGTCTGAATATTAATTTAAGTGAATTCGACAAAACTCTGCTTTTTAGTGAAACACCAGGAAGATTGATTGTTTCAGTTAAGCCAGAAAATAAGAGTGCTTTTGAAAGTCTTTTAGGATCTGCTGTTCAAGAAATTAGTCGAGTTACTGATCAGAGAAAATTGTCTATTAAATTAGCTAACGATGAATTAAATACTGACGTGGCTAGTTTAGAAAAAATCTGGAAGGAGAGTATTCCTTGTTTAATGAAATCAAAAGCTTAAATGAAGAATGCGGAATTTTTGGAATATATAATTCAGAAAATGCTAGTCAGTTAACTTATTTAGGTCTTCATAATTTACAGCATCGTGGTCAAGAGGGAGCTGGAATCGTGTCTAGCGATGGACGACAGCTGTACCAACATCGAGATCGTGGTTTACTTTCAGAAGCATTTGCAGATCCAAATGATTTAAAAAAATTGATTGGTGATAGTGCAATTGGACATGTGCGTTATAGTACGACTGGTCGTAATTCAATTCAGAATGTTCAACCATTTTTGTACCACTTTCTAGATGGGGATGTTGCACTAGCGCATAATGGTAATTTGGTAAATGCTAGTTCTTTAAGGAATCGCTTAGAAAAGCATGGAGCTATTTTTCAATCTGATTCTGATACAGAAATTTTGATTCATTTAATTCGTAATCATATTGAAGATGGTTTTATTCCTGCCTTAAAAAAGAGTTTGAACGAGGTACATGGCGGTTTTGCTTTCTTACTTTTACAAAAAGATCGCATGATTGCGGCACTTGATCCGAATGGGATTAGACCTTTATGTATTGGTAGATTAACAAATGGTGCTTATGTTGTAGCCAGTGAAACATGTGCATTAGATATTGTTCAAGCTGAATTTGTAAGGGATGTACAGCCAGGAGAATTGATAATTTTTGATCAAGAAGGAATGCATATTGATCATTTCACCACCCAAACACAGTTAGCTGTATGTTCGATGGAATATGTTTATTTTGCTAGACCAGATTCTATTATTCATGGCGTAACCGTTCATAATGCTAGAAAACGGATGGGTAAATTATTGGCTCAGGAGCAGCCAGCAGATGTAGATATCGTTATTGGCGTGCCAAATTCATCTTTATCTGCGGCATCTGGTTATGCTGAAGAGCTAGGTCTTCCTTATGAGATGGGATTAGTTAAAAATCAATATGTGGCACGTACTTTTATTGAGCCAACTAAAGAATTACGGGAAAATGCGGTTAAATTAAAACTTTCTGCAGTTCGCGGTGTAGTACAAGGTAAAAAAATCGCTGTAGTTGATGATTCAATTGTGCGTGGAACAACATCTAAACAAATTTGTAGGATGTTAAAAAAAGCTGGTGCTAAAGAAATACATCTACGAATTGCTAGTCCAGCATTTAGGTTTCCTTGTTTTTATGGGATTGATATTTCTACGAGAACAGAATTAATTGCAGCTCATCATTCAGTTGAAGAAATGCAAAAAATATTAGGTGTCGATAGTTTGAGATTTTTAAGTGTAGAAAGTTTGATCAAAGCAATTGATATTCCAGATGCTGGTGAATCACCTTATGGTGGTTTAACTGTAGCCTATTTCAATGGTCAATATCCAACTAAACTGGATGATTATGAACAGGGTTACCTAGCCTCATTAAATGAACAATAGAAGTTAGAACTAGAACTAGGATAAAAATAAAATGAATCGATATAAAGATGCTGGAGTTGATGTTGAAGCCGGCTATGATTTGGTTAAAAGAATAAAAAAGGATATTGCAGCTACTAGTCGTCCAGAAACCAGTGGAACTATTGGCAGTTTTGGTGGCATGTTTGATTTGGAAAAACTTGGCTACCAACATCCAGTTTTAGTTTCTGGAACAGATGGAGTTGGTACAAAGTTAATGATTGCACAAGAGATGGGAATTAATGATACGATTGGCATCGATTGTGTAGCCATGTGCGTGAATGATGTTCTAGCTCAAGGTGCTGAACCGTTGTTTTTCTTAGATTATATTGCGACTGGTCACAATGATCCTGCTAAGTTGGCACAAGTGGTTCATGGTGTAGCTGAAGGGTGCAGGCAAAGTGGTTCTGCCTTAATTGGTGGAGAAACTGCAGAAATGCCAGACATGTATCCTAAAAATGAATACGATTTAGCTGGTTTTTCAACTGGAATTGCTAATAAGGAAGATATTCTTACCCAAGATTTGGCTAAGGAAGGCGATATATTAATTGGGTTACCTTCATCAGGAGTACATTCTAATGGTTTTAGCTTAATTAGACAGGTTTTATTTAAGGATCATCACTTAAAAGTAACAGATCGTCCAGAAGCATTAGAAGGTAAAAGCATCGGAGAAATATTACTAACTCCAACTAAGATATATGTTCAAGCAGTTTTATCATTAGTTAAAAGGCATTTATTACATGGTATTGCTCATATTACCGGTGGTGGTCTAATTGAAAATTTACCTAGGACATATAATGATGACTTACAAGCTGAAGTGAATTTAGGAGCTTGGCCAGTGCAAGCAATTTTTAGATATTTACAAAATAAAGGGCAGCTTAAAGAGCAGGATTGTTTAAATACCTTCAATATGGGTATCGGTTTAGTGTTGCTTGTACCAAAAGCAAATGTCTTACAAGTAAAAGAGCAACTAAAACAAAAAAATGAACAATATTATGAAATTGGGAAATTAAGAAAGAGACCAATTGGAGAGAAAAAAATTGTTTTTAATGGGAGCTTCAAATGAAAATTGCAATTTTAGCTTCAGGAAATGGAACCAATTTTGAAGTTTTAACTAAAAAATTTCAAGCAGGAGAAATTCCTGGAACTGAAGCATTAATGTTTTGTAACCATCCTAATGCTCCTGTAATTAAAAGAGCACAAAGACTAGGTATTCCTTATGAAACATTTTCAGTAAAAGAATGCGGTAGTAAGCAAGCTTATGAATCTCGTCTTCTTAAAGTTTTAAAAGAATACAAGATTGATTTCATTATTCTTTCTGGTTATTTAAGAGTTGTTGGTTCAACTATTTTGAATGAATATCCTGACTCAATTGTGAATCTTCATCCTGCTCTTTTGCCTAAATATCCAGGATTAAATTCCATTGCGAGAGCTTTTGAAGATTATCAAAGGGGGTTAATTGATAAGACGGGAGTAACCGTTCATTTTATTGATGCACGTCTTGATCATGGCCCGATTATTGCTCAAAAAGCAGTTCCTATTTATCCTGATGACACAGAAGAAACATTAGAGACGAGGGTTCATGAAACAGAGCATGAGCTTTTTCCAATGGCAGTTAGTGAAGTTATTCAAACAAGAATGAAACGAGGTAATAAAGTGAAACGCGCATTGGTCAGTGTTAGTGATAAGACAAATTTAGTTCCTTTTGTAAAAGGATTAGTCGAAAATCATTATGAGATTATTTCAACTGGTGGTACTAAGAAAAAGCTTGATGAAGCAGGCATTAAAACAATTAGTGTTGAAGAAATAACTGGTTTTCCTGAAATTTTAGATGGTCGGGTTAAAACTTTAAATCCATACATCCATGGTGGACTTTTAGCTGAAAGAGATAAACCTGAACATATGAAAACATTGGAGAAGCTAAACATTCATACCATTGATCTGGTTTGTGTTAACCTGTATCCATTTAAGCAAACTATCGAGAAGCCTAATGTTGAATTAGCTGATGCTATTGAAAACATTGATATTGGTGGACCAAGTTTACTTAGAGCAGCTTCAAAAAATTATGCTAGTGTAACGGTAGTCACAGATCAAGCTGATTATGATCGAGTACTTAAAGAAATTACCGAAAATGGTGATACTAACTTAAAAACTAGAGCAGAACTTGCTGCTAAAGTATTTAGAACTACGGCAGCTTATGATGCTTTGATTGCTGAATATTTGACTAAGCAGACCGGATTAGAAGATCCTGAAAAACTGACCTTAACGTATGACTTAAAACAAAGGATGCGTTATGGTGAAAACTCTCACCAAAAAGCGTGGCTTTATGAAGACGCATTACCAAAGAAGTTTTCTATTTTACAAGCTGAACAACTACATGGTAAGAAATTGTCTTATAATAATATCAAAGACGCTGATGAAGCACTACGTGCTATTCGTGAGTTTCAAGCTGAACCTACTGTAGTAGCTATGAAGCATATGAATCCATGTGGTATTGGTCGAGGGAAAACACTTGAAGAAGCATGGGATAGAGCATATGAGGCTGATTCGATTTCTATCTTTGGTGGAGTAATTGCATTGAATCGTAAAGTTGATCTTGCAACTGCAAAAAAGATGCATAAGATTTTTCTAGAAATTGTGATCGCACCAGGCTTTGATGATGATGCTCTTGCGGTTTTAGAAAAGAAAAAGAATATTCGTCTTTTGCAACTAGATTTTTCACACGAAAATGAACCAGTACGTTACGAAACTGTATCGGTAATGGGTGGTTTGTTAATGCAAGAACAAGATGTTTTAAATGAAAATGTTGCAGACTGGAAATGCGTAACTGATGTTAAGCCAACTGAGCAGCAACTTAAGACAATGATGTTTGCTTTAAAGGCAGTAAAACATACCAAGTCAAATGCAATTGTTGTAGCAAATAATGAACGAACTTTAGGTGTTGGAGCTGGCCAGCCTAATCGAATTGATTCAGCTAAGATTGCGGTGAAGCATGCGGGTGAGGCGATAGACAATACAGCGGTAATGTCTTCTGATGCATTTTTCCCATTTGGTGATTGTGTTGAATATGCTGGTAAACATGGGATTAAGGCGATTGTTCAACCAGGTGGCTCTGTTCGTGATCAAGAGTCAATCGAAGCTGCTAATAAATATGGCATTGCAATGGTCTTTACTGGTTATAGACATTTCAGACATTAATAGGATACTCAAATGGAAAATAAATTATCAATTCTGGTCGTTGGCTCAGGTGGACGTGAATTTGCTGTAGCAAAAAAATTCAAAGAAAGTCCACTAGTTGAAGAAGTTTATTGTGCTCCGGGTAATAGCGGGATGCAGACTATTGGCGTAAAAAATGTCAATTTGAATGAAATGGATTTAGATGGCTTGCTTGCTTTTGCTCAAGAACATCATATTAGTTGGACTTTTGTTGGACCAGAAAATGTTTTATGTGCTGGAATTGTAGATAAGTTTACTAAAGCTGGTCAGAAAATTTTCGGTCCTAATCAGCGTGCTGCTCAGCTTGAAGGTTCTAAGGAATATGCATTGAAATTTATGGATAAATATAAAGTTCCTACTGCTATGCATGAAACTTTTGATAGTCCTCAAGAATGTATTGCTGGATTAAAGAATTTTTCCTATCCGGTAGTTATTAAAGAAGATGGCTTAGCAGGTGGAAAAGGCGTCACAATTGCGTCTGATGAAGAAGTAGCACAAAAGACAATTAGAGCAATGTTTTCTGGTGGCCAAAAGAAACTTGTGCTTGAAGAATGTTTAGTTGGGCCAGAATATTCGATGTTTGTAGTTGTATCCGAAGATCAATATCGTATCTTACCGATGGCTCAGGATCATAAACGTGTTGGAGATGGTGATCAGGGTCCAAATACCGGAGGCATGGGATCATATTGTCCATTACCCCAACTTAGCAAACACGATCGACAAGAGATGATTGAAAAAATTGTTAAGCCAACTATCCAAGGTTTAATTGCTGGACAATATCATTATCATGGCGTGCTTTATATTGGATTGATGATGACAAGTTCAGGGCCTAAGGTGATTGAATATAATGTTCGTCTAGGTGACCCGGAAACCCAAGTTGTTTTACCGAAAATGAAAACAGATTTTGCCCAACTTGTTGATGCAGCTATCAATGAGGATGTGATGCCAGAAATTGAAGAAAATAATAAGGCAATTCTTGGTGTTGTTCTCTGCGCAGAAGGTTATCCAAAAAATCCTATGCAGATAAAATTAGGTAAATTACCTCAAAGTGATAAAGTCTATATTGATTATGCAAGTGTATCAGGTGATTTATCTAATTTACAAAATAACAGTGGACGTATCTTGATGGTGATTAGTGAGTCTGAAGATTTAAAAAGATCACAAACTAATGTTTATGAGTATTTAAATAGTTTGAATATTCCTCATACATTTTATCGTTATGATATTGGTGATAAGGCACTGAAAGTATAAAATAAGAGTTTCAATTAAGAAATCTAGTCAGTTTTGGTGCTTTCAACTTTCAGTAATGTATTGAAAAATTTCTGTATATATAAAAGCATTCCTATGAGATTTTTCTCATTCAGGGATGCTTTTTTCTAAAACTAAATATTTATATGAGTTTTATTTTGCG
>NZ_GG700756.1:77855-79917 GCF_000160855.1 Lactobacillus helveticus DSM 20075 = CGMCC 1.1877 | reverse complement strand
AGTCGTAAGGAAGTTGCGAATTATTTAGTTAAACAGACTAAAGGATATATTGTTGTTAGCCATGATCGTGATTTCTTAAATCAAGTAACTGATCACATTTTAGCAATCGAAAATACCGAAATTCATTTATATCAGGGAGATTTTTATACTTATGAAGATACAAAACAAAAGAGAGATGAATTTAATCAGCTAAAAAATAAAAAATTACAGGGAGAAATTAAAAATTTAAATAGGAAGTATGTTCGTTTTAATAATTGGTCGGATAGCATCGAAGCTCAAAAATATTCTGGTATGAAAACAAAGCATATTATTAATCGACGTACTCAATTGAATAAAGGTGCTATAGGTCACGATGCTGCGAAGATGATGAAAAAAGCTATTAATACACGACGCCGTTTGGATCGAAAAATTGATTCTAAAAGAGGACTAATGGCGAATATTGAAGATGTGCCTGAGTTGACCATAAACTTTAAACCTAATTACCATCAGACGCTGCTAGAAACACAACATTTTAGTTTAACTGTTGGTAATAAATGCTTATTCGATAATCTAAATTTAATTATAAGGAATCACGGTGTAATTTCATTAGAAGGCAAAAATGGTTCCGGCAAGTCTAAGTTTTTAAAGCTATTATTAGGTCAAGCAGTTGATAGCAGCTATCAAGGCAAATATAAATTAACCAACGGTTTATCAATCTCATATTTGCCTCAAAATTTTAATCAATATACTGGAACGCTGAAAGAATTTGCTAAAAAACAAAAAATCCCCTATGAAAGATTGTTAAATCTTTTAAAGAAAATGGGATTTCCCCGTTTCGCCTTTAATACTCCAATTGAAAAAATGAGCATGGGGCAACAGAAAAGGGTTGCAATAACAAAGTCATTAGTAGAACCTGCTGATTTATATTTGTGGGACGAGCCTGCAAATATTTAGACATTTTTAATCAAGATCAAATAATAAAATTACTACAAAAAATCAAACCAGCAATGTTATTAATTGAGCACGATCAGCACTTTATTAAACAGGTTGCTAATCAAAGAATTAAGTTAAATCAAAAAATATGAGACGACAGCGATTTTTGAGTTTTGGTTAAGTAATATTAGAATTGCTTAATAACTCCTAGTTATTAAAAATTTAATAGAGTAGGGGAAGATCGATTCTGTTCTCCCTCATTTCACCGTACATACGGTTCCGTATCCAATATTATGTTTGTAATTATTTGCGAGATAAATAGTATTTTTTATATCGCAAATTTTGAAGTAGTTGAATTTGCCTCTGACCACTTAGTTTACCTTGGTAAATATTAATGATAGTAGTGGTTGAACAACTGCTTTTCTTCTATGGATCAGATCTTTGATCTTGTCATAAAGTTTGACTTTCTCCTAGTTTTGCTTGTCAATGTTCGTCCTTTTTCCAAAAGCCAAAGCCTTGAAAATTTTTCTTAGTTGGCCGCACAACTTTAGTTTTCGTTGCGTTAACCTTTATAAGAGAAGTTTTCTTTCTAGTCACTTCCTTTATCTATAGTGTCCTATTGGCTTGTGGTTCACTACATTTGGCAATAACTATCTGTAGCCCCAGCTTTCATTGGACTATGCCCAACAAACATGAAAAGGGAGTCAAATTCTATTTAGTACTTAGTTCCCTCCAAAAATAAGACTAGTAATCTAATATTGGGCAAAAAACATTAGATTATTGGTCTTTTATAAACTTAATTGTAACTAAAATCGTCAAAATTATAGACATTAAAAATAATTTTGAAAATCGATTGACAAAATTTAATATTGTTAATATACTTTTAATAAAGTTGATTAAAAGGAGGTAACTTATAATGAAAAAAGAGGAAAAAATGATGTTAAGGCGGGAGCTAAAGTTAAGTTGGTCAATAAGGTTAAGTTTGGTGAACATAATAGACCAAATACTTGTTACTGCTTGAGTGGTTGCTAATGAAGTAGCTTACTTTGATAGTTAGATTGATAGATTTATTAATAAATTTATCAATCTTTTTTTATATGAATATGCATTATGAAACTGTCAAATCTTTTGTGTAAATAGATTTTTCTCA
>NZ_GG700756.1:75486-76487 GCF_000160855.1 Lactobacillus helveticus DSM 20075 = CGMCC 1.1877 | reverse complement strand
AATTATCTGTTTTGGTGAAACCAAAAATGAAGGTTGGCCCTAAAACTATGATATAGCTTAGCTTATGATAATAATGTTAGTAATGATTTTTAATTCTCGTTTAGTAAACATATTTAACTTATGATCTTTTTCTTTTGGTTGAATAGTAACCTGCCAATGAGCATAGTACTAGGTAGGCGATGAATGGTGTATAGATGACGCTTATTTCTAGGAACTTGATCTAGGTAGCTATGGTGATTATTAATAAAGCTGTAGAAATTAACATCATTAGATAATTTAGTTTAGGAAATAGAATTAAGATTCCAGTAATCAAAATACATATGACATAGAGAAAGATGGGTATATCTTTAATGTTAAAGGTGTTCTTGGACATGCATGTTAACAATACATTGAAAGCAGCTATAGATAAGATCAGTGAGATGATGAATAAACTAATTTGAAGCTTCTTTTTCAAAATTTTGATCCTTTCTGATTTTGTAAATGAATAAGTCAGGTCATTGCTAGAATACCAAAGGTCTATGTTAATGCAACCCGTTTTGCATGTGTGCAAAGTTTTTTAAAAAATAAAACCACTATTCAATTTGACGTTGAATAGTGGTTTTATTTTTATTAACGATTATTTTTCTTATATCTACGCCAGTTAATAATGCTATAAATTTCCATTGCTATTATGCAGATGAAAATTAGAGTGAAAATCAATCCGCGGTATGGCGCAATAAAACTTGGTAACCATACTTGACCATCGATCCAATTTAGCATGAATAAACCAACAAGCATTGAAAACTTAGGATCAGTTTTTAGATCAACAAAATATATTATTGCAAATATAATCAATAGTCCTAAGTAGGACCAAGTTCTAAATGGTGAACTGTTATTCAAAAAGACGTTTGCATAGATTGCGATTAACCCAATTGCAATTGTGATCACTGCAAAGGTAATTCGCCAGTTTTTAGGCCAATTCTTCATTATCATTCATCTACTTTCTCTAACTCTGTTATCTA
>NZ_GG700756.1:67981-74528 GCF_000160855.1 Lactobacillus helveticus DSM 20075 = CGMCC 1.1877 | reverse complement strand
ATTATGGATTAAAAGTAAAACTAGTGAAAGAGATTACTTATTTATCTCGATAAGAAATACCCCATGCGAAGATCAAAATTAAAATAAAGTTCAATAATAAAGTAAATCCGGTTACCCAGAAAACAGTCGCATAGTTTGAAAAACCCGAAATGGCAGAACCCATTAATGATCCAAGTACTGCACCTATTGCTTGGAAAGACTGATTATAACTAAAAATTCGACCAAAACTTTCTTTAGGAGTATTCAGAGTTAAAACAGTTTGAGCTGCAGGCAACATTCCCGCACTAGCAATACCTAATAAGAAACGTAAGAAGGCAAGCATCCACGGATTATTAGTTAAAGCCATTGGTGCAAATAAAATGAAGCCGATGACTAAACCTACACGCAAAACGCGTAACGGCCCAATTTCATCCATCTTATGGCCAATCTTAGATGCAGCAAGCAAAGTACCAAGTCCTGGCGTTGCTGCTACGATACCAGCAACAAATGCAACATCAGAACCATGAGGCATCATTGATTTTACGTATAATGAAACGATAGGATCAATTGACATAGTTGAAGATTGAACCAACAGCGTAGTGATGAACATAACGATAATTAATTTAATGCTTGGCAAACTCTTCATGATTTCGCTCATTGGCTTCATCTTTTCGCGAGAAATTGGGGTGAAGTCTTCATGAACCAGGAATGTTGTTCCTAAAAATACGATGAACATCAAGACACCAGTAATAAAGAACGGAATACGATAGCCCCACGCACCGCCAAAGATATTGCCAAAGAAACTGGAAAGGGTACCACCTAATAATGGGCCGACCAAGTTGCCGGCAGTACCAGCGGTCATCATCTGACTCATTACCCAGCCGCTACGTTCGTGCGGCGTTTCACTGGCCATCAATGCGGTAGCGTTGTTGATATAACCCGAAAAAGCTCCCTGGATGAATCGCATGATAACGATATAAATCGCATTTGGTGCAAAACCAGTCAAGGTAATAGTAATTGCCATTACGCCGGATGCACGCATACACATTAGTTTTCTTCCTTTACGGTCAGCTAAACTGCCCCAATATGGAGAAACTATTGCCTGGTCAATAAAGGTCATCGCAAATGCTAGACCAGAATATAGGTTAATTTGTAATTTAGAATAATTACCCAAATCAGAAATAAACAGTGAGATAAAGGGCATTGTCATTGAGAAGCCCATCCCGGTAATGAAACAACCTAGCCACAGGGTATAAAAAGCTTTGTGCCACCCCGCAGGCAGATTGCGTGATTTAATAGCAGTCAAATTGTCATCTCTTTCAAAAAAATAAGAATGGTTTTTAACATCCATTTTAGCACATACAAAAAACTAAATATTTTTCCAATTTTTTACAATAGAAAAACTATTAACCAAAAAATGTGCTACGATAATGGTTCTAGAAGGGAGTTATTCTTTATGGCACATATGTCACGGCGAGAATATCGCATGAAGAAGGAACATGGACAAGGCGGTGCAGATCAATCACGAGTTAATTATGCTAAAAATAAGGCAAATAGTCGTGAAGAATTTAGAAGCAAAAAAATTAGCAACCCTAAACCTGCTGCTAATACCAAAATTGATCTTTCACGAGAAAATTATAATCACGTAAAGCTTAACTTTTGGACAATCTTTTCTGATCGACCATACATCTCAGTTGCAATTATTGTTCTAGCACTATTTCTTGCCATGATTAAATTATGGTGGGGATTATTAATCTTACTGTTAGTAGTAATTGTCGGAATATATGTCATTGGCCACAGTCACCACCCTCATCAGGTGCTTAGTCTTGAGTTTCATTTAAAGGCCTCAAGAAAATTAAGCATGTTAAGAGCTTTAGAGTTAGGTGGCTCAGTTACCATGTTTTTGGCTACCTATATGAAACAGGTGGTTATTGTTGATTTCTCATCAGCAGGTTCAACTGATAGTTTCCAAATTATCCAAGGAGCCTTATCCAATAATGGTGGTTACTATGGTCAGCAAGGATCGTATTTCTTGAGTTTGTTAAATACAGTTACTGGCGGTCAGCTTTGGAGTTCATATCGTTATGCTACAAATAGTGCGCAAATGATGGATAGCAACTCAGGGCGCTGGATTATTATGTGGATCATGCTTTTGATGATTGCCCCAGCTTTTTGTGTATTGGCACAATTCTTTAAAGAACCATATTCTAGAAATGTGACTTTGATTACTTCATTGATTACCACATTTAGTTTTATCTTAACTCCTGTTTTAATGCGTAAATGGGTAGTTGGTTATGCTATGGAAAACCAAATGGCGAGAGAAGCAGCGAATAATGCTGTTCACATTGGGACGATGGCCTACGTTGGAATGGCTTGCTCGATCCTAGTATTAATAATTGCAACCTATCGGGTAATTAAACAAGACAAGTTTGAATAAAGAAAAAACAGCTTAGTCAACTTGACTAGGCTGTTTTTTTGGAAATTAAGGAATAAATTAATTTTAGTACCAGTTATGTGCTAACCAAAATCTCATAGCGTTAACCCATGAACCGTAACGACCATAAACGTATCTGTCAGCAGTACGTTCTTGGTTCTTTGGTGATAAGTCACCGTGTAAGTAACCGATGCTTAATTGGTACTTACCGTAACATGAACCGTTTCTAGCGGTGTAGCTACCACCTGATTCACGCATTGCGATCCATCTCTTAGCTGCCTTTTCTTTATTAGACATCTTCTTAGCAGCTTGAACAGTTTGACTGGTAGAATTGTTAGCAAAAGTTTGTGCAACTGCGACACACGCAAAGGCAAGTGCTAATGCAGCTACTAATTTAACAAAAATAGATTTAACTTGTTTACTCATTGATTTCATTCCTTATTAAAACTTACTTTTAAAAAATTTATATAGTTCTTAATGACTATGCTTATATATTACAAGATCTATATGACAGCAATGTTACAAAACGGAAACGGCACTCTTACAATCAGAAAGAAATTGCCTTTTTTAAGCACTTTTACCGATATTTTGGTAAAATTTAGAATGAATTATGCTAATTAGGAGGCAAATATATGGCAGTTAAACGTTTCTATAAAACTTTCCACCCAGAACATTACGATTTGCGTATTAATGTAAACCGTAAGAATAAAACTATTAATGGTACTTCCACAATTACTGGTGATGTAATTGAAAATCCAGTACTTATTAACCAAAAATTTATGACCATTGATAGCGTTAAGGTTGATGGTAAAAATGTTGATTTTGATGTAATCGAAAAAGATGAAGCAATCAAAATTAAAACAGGAGTAACTGGCAAAGCTGTAATCGAAATTGCTTATAGCGCACCACTTACTGATACTATGATGGGTATTTATCCTTCATATTACGAATTAGAAGGTAAGAAGAAGCAAATCATCGGTACGCAATTCGAAACTACTTTTGCTCGCCAAGCATTCCCATGTGTGGACGAACCTGAAGCTAAAGCTACATTCTCACTTGCTCTTAAGTGGGATGAACAAGATGGTGAAGTTGCACTTGCTAATATGCCAGAAGTAGAAGTTGACAAGGATGGCTACCACCACTTTGAAGAAACTGTCCGCATGTCTAGTTACTTAGTTGCCTTTGCCTTTGGTGAATTACAATCTAAGACTACTCATACTAAGGATGGCGTATTAATTGGCGTTTACGCAACTAAGGCACACAAGCCTAAGGAATTAGACTTCGCTTTGGACATTGCTAAGCGCGCAATTGAATTTTACGAAGAATTCTACCAAACCAAATACCCACTTCCACAGTCATTGCAACTTGCATTGCCAGACTTCTCAGCTGGTGCCATGGAAAACTGGGGTCTTGTAACTTACCGTGAAGCATACTTGCTCCTTGACCCAGACAATACTAGCTTGGAAATGAAGAAGTTAGTTGCCACAGTTATTACCCATGAATTGGCTCACCAATGGTTCGGTGACTTGGTAACCATGAAGTGGTGGGACAACTTATGGCTTAACGAAAGTTTTGCCAACATGATGGAATACTTATCAGTTGATGGTTTGGAACCTGACTGGCACATCTGGGAAATGTTCCAAACTAGTGAAGCTTCATCTGCATTGAACAGAGATGCTACTGATGGTGTTCAACCAATTCAAATGGAAATTAATGACCCAGCAGATATTGACTCAGTCTTTGACAGTGCCATTGTTTATGCTAAGGGTTCAAGAATGTTAGTCATGGTTCGTTCACTTCTTGGTGACGACGCACTTCGCAAGGGTCTTAAGTACTACTTCGACCACCATAAGTTTGGCAATGCCACTGGTGATGACCTTTGGGATGCACTTTCAACTGCAACTGATCTTGATATTGGTAAAATCATGCACTCATGGCTTAAGCAACCTGGTTACCCAGTAGTTAATGCCTTCGTTGCTGAAGATGGTCATTTGAAGCTTACGCAAAAGCAATTCTTCATTGGTGAAGGTGAAGATAAGGGTAGACAATGGCAAATTCCATTGAATGCTAACTTCGACGCACCTAAGATTATGTCTGATAAGGAAATTGACTTAGGCAGTTACAAGGTACTTCGCGAAGAAGCAGGTCACCCACTTAGACTTAATGTTGGCAACAACTCACACTTCATCGTTGAATATGACAAGACTTTGCTTGATGATATTTTGTCAGATGTTAATGAATTGGATCCAATTGATAAGTTACAATTGCTTCAAGACTTACGTCTCTTAGCAGAAGGTAAGCAAATTTCTTACGCTTCAATTGTTCCACTTTTGGTTAAATTCGCTGATTCTAAGTCAAGCTTGGTAATTAACGCACTTTACACTACTGCAGCTAAGCTTCGTCAATTCGTTGAACCAGAATCAAATGAAGAAAAGAACTTGAAGAAGCTTTATGATCTCTTATCAAAGGATCAAGTTGCACGTTTAGGCTGGGAAGTAAAGCCAGGCGAAAGCGATGAAGATGTTCAAATTCGTCCATACGAGTTGAGTGCAAGTCTTTACGCTGAAAATGCGGACTCAATTAAGGCAGCTCACCAAATCTTTACTGAAAATGAAGATAACTTGGAAGCATTGAATGCAGATATTCGTCCATACGTTTTAATCAATGAAGTTAAGAACTTTGGCAATGCTGAATTAGTTGATAAGTTAATTAAGGAATACCAAAGAACAGCTGACCCATCATACAAGGTTGACTTACGCAGCGCTGTAACCAGCACCAAGGATCTTGCAGCTATCAAGGCTATTGTTGGCGACTTTGAAAATGCTGACGTAGTTAAGCCACAAGATTTATGTGATTGGTACCGTGGTTTACTTGCTAACCATTATGGTCAACAAGCAGCTTGGGACTGGATCAGAGAAGACTGGGATTGGCTTGACAAGACTGTTGGTGGTGACATGGAATTTGCTAAATTTATCACTGTTACTGCAGGCGTCTTCCATACCCCAGAAAGACTTAAGGAATTCAAAGAATTCTTTGAACCAAAGATTAATGTTCCACTTCTTAGTCGTGAAATTAAGATGGACGTTAAGGTCATCGAAAGCAAGGTTAACTTGATCGAAGCTGAAAAAGATGCTGTTAATGATGCAGTTGCTAAAGCAATTGATTAAGTAATATAAAGTAATAAAAATAAGGATCTATCTGTAAATAGGATAGGTCCTTATTTTTCGTGGTGTAATTGTTTTTATTGCTTACCTTAGATAAGAAAGGAGTTTTTCTTTGGGTAAACGAGATTCAAATACAGCATTCTTTGGACAGCCAAAGGGCTTGTCCACTTTATTCTTCACTGAAATGTGGGAGCGTTTCAGTTACTACGGCATGCGGGCTATCTTATTATTCTACATGTATTACGCAGTTACCAAAGGTGGTTTGGGGATGTCTCAAACTACTGCTGCTTCAATCATGTCGATCTATGGTTCGCTTGTTTATTTATCAACACTAGTTGGAGGCTGGCTTTCTGACAGAGTATGGGGCTCTAGAAAAACAGTCTTCTACGGCGGTGTGCTTATTATGTTGGGACACATCGTTTTGGCTTTGCCAGCTGGTGTAACGGTGCTATACAGGTCGATTGCTTTAATCGTTGTAGGTACTGGATTATTAAAGCCGAACGTATCCGATATGGTTGGTGGTCTTTATTCGGTTGAAGATCGCCGTCGTGACGCTGGTTTCAGTATTTTTGTTTTCGGGATTAACTTAGGCTCATTTATTGCTCCATGGCTTGTACCATGGGCAGCTCAGGGCTTCGGTGTCCATATTTTTGGTAGCCAATTGAACTTCCATGCAGGATTCTCATTAGCTGCAGTTGGTATGTTCTTTGGTTTAGTACAATATGTACTTGGTGGTAAAAAATACTTATCAACTGAAAGTCTGACACCTAATGATCCTATTGATAAAGGCGATTTGCTTAATGTGATCAAGTGGGTTGTCATTATTATCATCGCAATTGTTGCAATTTTAGCCGCTATGGCAGGAGTAGGGCAATTAAGCGTTGATAATGTAATTACCTTATTAACTATTTTGGCGATTGCATTGCCAATCTACTACTTCGTGATGATGTTTCGCAGCTCAAAGGTTACT
>NZ_GG700756.1:58969-67472 GCF_000160855.1 Lactobacillus helveticus DSM 20075 = CGMCC 1.1877 | reverse complement strand
ATTCACCCTAATAATTTTGAAGGCGAAACGCTTTTTGATGAAAATGGGGTAGAGGTCAATATTGCTGAACATCCAGTGCAAGGATATACGGAATTGAATATCAACCTTTTGAATAAAGATAGCATTGATTTGTGGGCTGATTGGATTCAAAGCGTTGCAAAATATTTGCTTAATATCATGTATAACGGCAGATGTGATTCGTATAATTTATTTTTCTATCCTCGTGAAGATGGCGGCATTTGTGCTAAGTATATTACCCGTTTTGAGGCACCAGCATATTTTGTAGGCTATAAATTATCTCAGGTAAATGATGAGATCACTTTGGACAAAGAAGCGCATCGCTTTAGAGAGTTTTATGATAATGGATCAAAGATTGACTAAAAAAACCTTCTCGCAATGAGAAGGTTTTTCGTTAGAATTCAGTATGAATAATGTCATCTTCTGGACGATGTGCTTGGATACGCAAGACTTGCCAAGCTAAGTCACTTTCTGGTTCAGTGAGATTGATAGTTAATTTACTATCTTTAAAAGCAAAATCTAGGTCGGCTCTGTGATCGATCCATTCAACGCGGTTAGGTTCTTGAGTTAAACCAGATACCACGATTTTTTCAGGAAGTGGGCGCTTTACAAAAACATATTTTTGGTAATCTGCATGCCGATTTTCTAAAATAAAACCATTGTCTGTTTCAAGATTGCTGTGTTTACCTTCATTTAAGGCATGACCAAATAAGTGCATCCAAGAGTTAATGGTATCAAGCAATTTTTGAGTAGCATCATCAAATTTGCCATCGGTTACAGGGATGTTAATGATAGTATTTTTACCATTTTGGCGGTTATTGACGATTGTATCAATTACATCATCACCGTTTAAATCGATGCCATCTGCTTCGTCAGCTAGAAAAATGGTATATTTACTGCAGGCTTTTTCAAAATCATCTTTTTGAGCATTGGTCATGACAGCACGTGCACCAATGTTTCTAGCAGTTTTAACTAAAAAGTCTGCATCCGCATTTCCGTTAATTTTAAAATTTAAGACAATTGCAAAATCAGGATTCATCGTTTTTCCTCCTTATTAATTACTAGTTAAGTTTAACCTAAAGAAGTGAAATCTAAAAATGAAAATTATTATTGCACCCGCAAAAATTATGAAAATTGATTGCGATTCTTTTCCAGTTCAGTCTAAGCCTGAATTTTTAGACAAGACTAGGATTCTAGAAGAATTCCTAAAATCTCGTTCTGAAGACCAACTAATTGAGTTATGGCATGCCAGTAAAAAAGTAACAGAGCAAAGCATTGAGCAACTGAAAAATATAAATTTAGATAAGCGGTTAACTCCAGCAATTTTGGCTTTTTCAGGCATTCAATACCAATATATGGCACCGGATTTGTTTACTCAGCCAGCGCTTGATTATATTCAAAAAAATCTGCGCATTTTATCTGGCTTTTACGGGATGCTTAGACCTTTTGATGGTGTTTGCCCATATCGTTTAGAACTCAATACCAAAATGAAGGGCTTTATTGATTATAGCTTGTATCATTTTTGGAATGATCAAATTGCTGAAAGTCTGTTTAAAGAAGATGATACAGTCATTAATTTGGCTTCTAAGCAATATATGCGCTTGGTCAAACCTTATTTAAACGAAAATCGAAAAATGATCACCATCGATTTTCAAGAATTAAAAAATGATCAATGGAAAACCGTAGGTGTTCATGCCAAGATGGCACGTGGTGAAATGGTGCGTTTTATTGCCGAAAATCAAATAAAAAATCCCGCAGAATTGCGAGATTTTCATGATTTTGAATTTCAATATTCACCTGAAGCTAGTTCTCTCGACCATTATGTCTTTAGAACTCATTTTGATTTTAAACGTCATTAAAATGCAGGTTTTAAAAATTGCGCAGTTAAATCGGCTGCCATGTCTTTGTACCCACCACTGAATCTATGATCAGCATTTGGGATCATATGCAGTTCACCGTTTTCGTAAACTTCATCGTATTTCTTGGCGTATTTTGGATCAACAACTTGGTCATTAGTACCGGCGATTACAGAAACTGGTCTAGTGAAACGTTGTGATATTTCATAAATTGGTAAAACTTGTGCGGTTCTTAAATAAAAGCCACCAACCTTCATCCCTAATTTATTGCCCACGAGTGGTACGACATCAGGAATATGATTTGGATCATAAGTTGCGCCCTGAGTATTGCCTCTTAATGCGTCGTCTTTTAATTGAGCAGCAGGAGCTAAAAGTACAACTTTTTTAACAACGTCAGGATAAAGACCTGCAAGCATTGATGCCACTACGCCACCTTGATAATGTCCCACTAAGAAGATGTCTCGAACGTGTGGATCAGTATGTACATAGTCTAAAATTGCTTTACCATCGGCGATCTCATTGCAGACAGTCATGTCTTCAAATTTACCGTCGCTTTCGCCATGCCCATTAAAATCAAAACGAACACTGGCAACATTTTCATCGCGTAAATCATCAGCAATTTGTCTTAATAAATCTGTATTTCTATTAGCAGTGAAACCATGCATAATAATTGCCATGTCATAGATTTCACCAAATGGTTCTTCACGGTCACCTACTAGGGTTAAACCGTCTCTTTCAATCGTAATGCGGGACATAAACATTCTTCTTTCTAAATTGGTCTACTATTATTGTAAACTTTTTCAGGCAGAATATAGTAGAAAAGAAATTAAGAAATTGGAAAGATTGTGCGATTACGCGTAAAATTGATTCGTTAATTAAATCATGCGAGGTATTAATGATGGAAATAGTTTTTATTCGTCATGGTCAAACAGATGTTAATAAGGATAATCGTCTTCAAGGTGCACATGTTGATGCAGAATTGAATGATTACGGCCGCGCTTATGCTAAAAAAGCTGCAGCTAACTTTGATGAAAATAAGTTTGACGTAGTATATTCCAGTCCAATGAAACGAGCAGTAGAGACTGCTAAGATTTTTACTAAGGGAAAGAAAAAGATTAATCTTGATGATCGCCTGCTTGAATTTGATTTTGGCGACTGGGATGGCAAGAAGATGGATGATATTGTTAAGGAATATCCAGATGTTGTTGATCCTTGGGGAAAGATCAATCGTGACTATATTAAATATGCCAAAAATGGTGAAAGCTACGAAGATTTTGATAAGCGATGCGGTGACTTTTTAGATGAAATGTACCAAAAGTATCCTGATAAAAAGGTGTTAGTAGTAGCTCACGGCCGCTTGATTCGAATAATAGCTGCTCACTACTTAACTAATGGCGACATGGATAAAATTGATACGATGAATAACTGTGCTTTAGCAAAATTTAGCGTTAAGAAGAAGATTGCACGAATGATCTTCTACAATCGGCTACTTGCTTAATGAAAAGCGAGCAGCTTTTTTCATGTGTGTGTATTGACAATGCGTCACAAAAGAATAATATAGTAATTGATTAGTGACGAAACGGCAGTGTGTTGAAAGAGAGGATAAAAATGGTTAAAGCAACATTTAAAAATTTACCTTCCGCTAAACGCCAACGAATCGAAAAGGTTTTGTTAGAAGAGTTTAGTAACTATCCTTTAGCAGATGCTAAGGTTTCCCATATAGTAAAAAAAGCAGATATTGCACGTGGTGCATTTTATAAGTATTTTGATGATTTAACAGATGCTTATGTCTACATGTATAACATCGCAATTGAAAATATTCATGCTAATATGAGTCCCGATGAGAAATTTGATCCAGATCATTTTTATGATCGAATTGTTAAGTTCATTGATAAAACTCAAAATAGCAAATATGAACGCATGATGAAATTGCACATGTCACAAAATGAATATCTCATCCCGGATAATTTCAAAATTTATTCAAGACAATTATTGAATATGAGTCCTGAATTGTGGAGTGCAATGGTTTTAAGTCATGAAGTAATTAATCTTTGTTTGTCAGACCCAGAAAGTCAAGAGAAAAACTTGGCTCGTTACAAGAAGAGCTTATACATGATTGCAAGGGGGATGGAATAATTGTTTTTAGCACTAAAAGAAATTAAACATGAAAAGTTGCGCTATGGCTTAATCATTTTAATGATCTTTTTAATCAGTTATTTGATTTTTATGTTGTCATCACTGGCTGTAGGTTTGGCGAGTGAAAACACACAAGTAATCAATAGTTGGGGGGCTAAGAAAGTTGTCCTAAATAAAAATGCTAATATTAGTTTGAGTAAGTCTATTTTGACTAAAAAAGACTTAAAAGATGATGAGATTGGTAAAAATGAAGCATATATCGGTCAAGTGGCGGTTGTAGTTAAGTCTAAAAAACGGCCATCTGTTTCTGCGCAATTTTTAGGAATTAAAAAAGATCAGTTTGTTTATAAAGATCAGGACTTGGTAGCCGGTAAGCGAGGAAAAGGTAAAACAGAAATTACCGTAGATTCAAGCTTAAGAGATAAAGGCTATCGTTTAGGCGATAAAATCAGCTTAAACGGTTCAGCCAGAAAGTATAAGCTCGTGGGCTTTGTTAATAACGCCAAGATCAACATCGCTCCAATTATTTATGGCTCCTTTGCCACCTGGAGAAAGTTACGGATGGTAGCGCCAAATGTGGCCGCTGCAGCAATCGTTTCGAAAAATGCTAATTATAAATACAACTATAAAGATGCAAAAACGTATCCGATTGCTACATTTATTAATAAATTGCCAGGCTATACTGCACAGAATATGACTTTCGAATTAATGATAGGTTTCTTATTTGTCATTTCTCTAATTATCATTGCGGTATTCCTATATATTTTAACCATGCAAAAAATGCATAATTTGGCTGTAATGAGAGTACAAGGAATTCCAAGTAAAACCTTGGTTGCTGCGACAGTTAGTCAATCAATTATTTTAGTAGTTGTGGGCGTAGTGATTGCTCTAATATTGATGTGGATTACAGCTGCTGTTTTGCCAGCTGCCGTCCCAATGAGCTTTACCCCAGCCATTATGGTTGCTGGTACGTTAGGGATGCTTGTAATGGGCATTATTGGTAGTTTGATTCCGATTAGATCTATTTTGAAGGTTGATCCTGCAAAGGCAATTGGTGAATAAAATGGCAGTAATTGAGTTGAAAAATGTAGAAAAAATTTACGGTAAAGGCGATGCTCGAGTTGAAGCGTTAAAGGATATCAATTTTGAAGCCGATAAAAGCGAATTGGTTTTAATTATGGGACCGTCCGGTGCAGGTAAAAGTACTTTTTTAACGATTGCTGGATCGCTGCAAAAACCAACTTCAGGCCAAGTTATCGTTAATGGGGAAGATATCAGCAAGTTTTCTGATAAAAAAAGAAACAACTTACGTTTAAATGAAATTGGTTTTATTTTACAAGCTTATAATTTAGTTCCATATCTGACTGTTCATGATCAATTTGTTTTGGTTGATAAAGTTAAAAAAGAAGGTAATTTGTCCAAAGAAGATTTAGACAAATTGCTCAAAGATTTGGGGATTACTAAATTAGTTAAAAAATATCCTAATGAATTGTCAGGCGGTCAGCAACAGCGTGTGGCAATTGCACGTGCACTTTATGCTAATCCTGCAATTTTGCTGGCTGATGAGCCTACGGCATCTCTTGATACGCAAAACGTAGAAGAGGTTGGCAAGTTGTTTAAGAAACTTGCTAAAGAACGTGAAAAAGCAATTTTGATTGTCACCCACGATCCTCGTCTTGAAAAATATGCGGATCATATTTATGAGATGATGGATGGAAAAATGAGTCAAAAGAAATAAAAAATACCTAGTTCAAACTAATGAACTAGGCTTTTTAATTTGAATTATAAGTTAGGATCCATCTTAAAACGAAGTGGTGAGTCTGCAGTTTGTTTGGTAATTAATTTAGCAGATAGTTCCTTGAAAATATCAGTGGCAGTTTTAGCCATCTTTTCATTAGCTTCGTTAACTAAGTCGATCTTCTTTGCTGGGTCAGTTTCTTTAGCTAATTTTTGATCATATTCGTAACGCAGACGAGTAGTTTTTTCTCTAGCATCGTCCTGGGCATAGCCTAAATCTGTTCCATATTTGTTCCAGTCGCGATCAGCTAGAGTGCCTGCCAGTTTAAATACCCAGTAGGCAGAATTGGTGCTGTAAGTTTCCTTGCCATATTTGTACATGGTAGGGACTTTAGTTCCTTGCGGATAAAATGGAACATAAACGCTTTGTGCAGCTACACCCATTGCTAGCCAATGAATCATATTTTCATCGTTTAATTCTAACAAGTGAGATTCTTGGGTAGTAGCAACAGAAATAGGTCTGAATGTCGCATTATTTTTGTTCTTCGGATTAGTCAAATCATAAGGCGTATTTTGGTAATGATTGCTCAATACGGCTTGTGCATCTTGAATAGAGATTGGCTTATCTGGTTTTCTAATAAATGGTAAATCAAAATCTTGCGGCTTTTGTTCAACAGATGGTGTTAACAATTTTTGTCCAATCCAAACACGTGGGGTGTTGTAATGCAAGTCGCTATCATCGTGCGTGCCAAAGATTTCGCGCCAGTTAAAGACTGCATCTTTAGGCCATAATTGATTTTGGTAGACAAAGTCTTTTAAATTCTTTGAATACATAAAATCATTGCCGTCAAAGACGACTGCTTGAATGGCTAATTGATTGGCAACAACTGCATAAGAATCATCTGGAATTCTTTGGGCTACCCATTGATGACCCGAACCGATTTCCATATACCATGCTTCGTTGGGATCACTGAATAAAATACCATCTGCTTCAGCAGCACCATGTTTTTCAACAATTTCACCTAAACGCTGTACACCTTCACGGGCAGTTTTAATATATGGCAAAACAACGGTTACCATTGCCTCTTCTAAGATGCCTTTTTCTGTATCAAAAGGATCTACTGCTAATACACGTTCATTAGCATAGGCACTTTCTGTAGCACTCATTGCTACGTGGTGTTCATTAATTCCATCTTCTTCAAAGACGCCGTACTTATCTGTCCATTCTGGCGTTGATGAATATGAAAATATAGTCTCTGGTAAGTCCATTTCAAATTTGTTATTTTTTGATTTGAAATAGTTATTTTTTAGATTGTCTTGATGTGGATTGAATGCTAGATGCTTAGGCCAAGCAGTTTTTGCATCTTCATTTCGTCCGATGATCACGCTTCCTGTTAAGGAAGCTTTCTTACCAATAAGAATAGAAGTACATGATGAACGTCCAATTACATTATTCATAAAAAATCACGCTTTCTAAATCGCATTTGTAACATAATTATAATGTAATTGTATTAATTTTTATATTATATTTAAAATATGTAAAAAAAGGGGGGCTGGGCATGGCTGAAGGACCAGAAAATAAATCAATTGAGTTAACGACAGATTATGCAGATCAAACTATTAATATGAAATTTTCTGATAATCTGACAGATGATCGTGAGCGAGGCTACATTCTTTCTGCAGCATTCTTTTCATTCTGTGCTGCACAAGGGTTAGATAAAAAAGCAGTTATTGAAATGGTATCCTCACATTATGATCAATTTACCGGAGATAACGGTTCATCGCTATTTAAGCGACTATAAAAAAGTGATAAAAATGCAATGTTTACACTTACATTTGTTATTTATTGGATATATGATGTACATGAAGATAAAAATAACAAGCATATTGAAAAGTACATGTTTAACAAATGATTGAGGTGCATTAAAATGGCAAGAAAAAAAGAAATAAGCAAAGACAAGATTTTAGATACTGCTTATAGGATGGCTATTAAAGGCGGAATTGAAGGCTTAACAGCTCGTAGTATTGCGAAGGCAGGACACTTCTCAACTCAACCTTTATATCTAGAATTCGATAATATGGGAGATCTTCGTAATCAAGTATTGAAGAGAATTTCTTCAGATTTAAGAACTCACACTTTGCACCAAAAGTTCACTGGTGAGCCTTTAATTGACTTGGATTTATCATACATTGATTTTGCACAAAAGCATGTTAACTTGTTTCGTGCAATGTTCGTTGATGGTAAGTTCGGCAGCAAGATTATTGCTGATACTTTGATGGATCTTGGAATTGAAAAGTTTAATGAACAATATCCTGACACTGGATATGATAAAGACAAGATTAATAACATTGTGATTGCTAACTGGATTTCAACTACTGGTATGGCTGCATTGGTTGTAAATGAAATTGCAAGTTTCAACCAAAACCAAATCATTAATGTTTTGAATGCTCAAATCCATGATGCTATGCTTAACGATCGTCTTAGCGAAACAGAAGAGAATCCAGTGTTTGCTGCAGATGACGAAGCATCTCTTAAGGATAACTTAGCATAATATTTCATCAATCATCTGTGCTTTTTTAATCTGAAAAGACACCTTACAATAGTGAGGTGTCTTTTCAGATTACTAAGTGTATAATTTTTTGCGGTAAGTTGAATAATTAATTAAAAAAGCTCAAGTCCTTTGAATTTGGACTTGAGCTCAAACAAAAAGACCAGTAGTCTGATGTTAAGAACAAAAAATACATTAGAAGCTAGT
>NZ_GG700756.1:36886-57998 GCF_000160855.1 Lactobacillus helveticus DSM 20075 = CGMCC 1.1877 | reverse complement strand
ATTCTTTTATCAAACTTGACAGCGGTTTCGCTATAGTCTATTCTAATCGCTGGATCATTTGTGAGGAGTGAGTTAAGTTATTTGGAAGAAGGGTTATCTAATGATTAATTGGCTATTACCAAGTGCGCCAAGTGACAAATTAGTTCCAAAAGAACAAATGCACGGCGCTTTTATTAAATATCGGACCAGAATTTTGGTCAGTACGATTTTAGCCTATGCAAGTTACTACATTGTTAAGTCAAACTTTACACTTTCGTCACCATATTTGACAAAGGACATTGGCTTAACTACTGCTGATGTTGGACTGGTCCTATCAGCACTCGCAATTTCATACGGAATTGGTAAATTCTTTATGGGATTACTTGCTGACCGGTTAAACCCCCGTTACTTTGTCGGTGTCGGCCTTATTTTATCTGCAATTTTTAATACTTTCTTTGGCTACACCCGAAGCTTATGGGTAATGATCTTGTTAATGATCGGTATCGGTGTAACCCAAGGAATTGGTTCACCATGTTGTCAAAAATCGCTAGCTACATGGTTTGATGAACACCAACTGGGGACCGCAACAAGTACGTGGAATATCTCACACAATATTGGTTCAGGAACTGCTTCCTTAATCGTTGCCGGAACGGTCGGCGCTTTCGGTGCGGCCAACATTCATAGCATTTTCTTAATTCCATCTCTGATTTCTGTCGTAATGGCTTTAATCGTAATGGTTCTGGGAGTTGATACACCCGAATCAGTTGGTCTCCCTAAGGTTAATAAGAGTAAGCAAAAGAATATCAAGCATAAGACCTCATGGGGGGCCTTCCATGATAATATCATGAAGAACCCAATTGTCTGGGCACTTTGCATCATGAACGCATTCTCGTACATTTTACGTTACGGAATTGAAAACTGGATCCCAATTTACCTCTCAACTTCTAAGGGATTCTCATCAGTCGCTACCAATTCAGCTTTTACCATTTTTGAGTACGCAGCTATTCCTGGAACTATCCTTTTAGGTTTACTATCAGACAAGCTCCTTAAGGGTCGTCGAGTTCCAATCATGTTGGTTACTTCAAGCATTATCCTAGTTTTAATTCCATTCTATGCACTTGCGCAAAATATTGTAATTATCGACATTATTTTGGGTATCCTTGGAATTTGTATTTACGGCCAACAGGTTCTAATTGGAATTGTTATCATGGATGCCCTCCCTGTTGAATCAATTGCTTCTGGGATCGGATTATCAGGATTCTTCGGATACGCCTTTGGTGAAGTAATTGCTTCATATGGAATTGGTTCAATCGTTGGTAAGACTAGCTGGAGTGCCGGTTTCGGAATTGTGGCCGCTTCTTCAATCGTATGTATAATCTCCTTTATCTTCTTGCTAAAGAAGTATCACAACACACTATAGAATTTTAATTTTGAAGCTGGAAAAGTATTTTATTATTTCCTAGCTTCTTTTTTATTCCGGTTCTTCGTCAAGAAGTACTGATAAGAAAATAGAATAAGTTTTCAAGCAGCTCGTGTCTGGAATTTGGCATGAGCTGGAATACTGGCTTAGCAGTGAGTTTGCAGGTGGGCAGCTCGATATTGGTGATCAGGAAGAATTGAAAGGAGCGGTTCGTGCCAGCCTAAGAAAGATGCATGAAGCTCATCTGGGCATTCATCACGGCGACATTGAAAGCTTAACAGCAGGACATAGCTATTTAAACGATTTTAGCAGAAAAATAAATCAAATAAATATTTAAGAAATTAAGGTCAGACTAATGGTTAATAGCCTACCGCAAAAATATTGACACTTACTTCAGATTAAAAAACAGCTATTTTTGTGGTCATTAGGTTATAATTAATATGTTAAAGGAATTTTCGAAAGGTGGTTTTTATGAAGGTACTTGCTTTATCTGGCTCAAATGCAGATAACTCATTTAACGAAAAATTGCTCAAAGTTATTATCAAAAATTTAGATTATAAATACGACTTCGACTTTGCAACTGTTAAGGGCTTACCAATGTTCAAAGAAGGTGTTGAAGCTCCTAAAGAAATTTTAGATTTAGGTGAAAAAGTTGGAGATGCTGACATGATCTTGATTGGTTCTCCAGAACAACAACACTCAGTTACAAGTGCCTTAAAGAGTGCTCTTGAATGGCTTTCTAGTTCAGTTCATCCTTTCCATGACAAGCCAGTTGTAATTGTTTCAACTTCACCAATGCCTCAAGGTGGTGCCCGTTCTCAAACTCGTTTAAAGAGTATTTTAGCTTCTCCTGGTTTTAATGCTCACGTATTTAATGGTGATGAATTCATGATGGGAATAGCACTACAACAATTTGATGAAGAAGGCAATTTGGCAGAACCAGGTACGCTTAAGTTTTTGAATCACTTCTTTGATGAAGTAGATAATTGGTATGCACAACTTACTAAGTAGGGGGCTTATTTAAATGAAATTATTAGTAGTCGTTGGTACAAATGCTCCATTTTCATATAATCGTTTTTTAGCAAAATTTATTGCTAAGCGTTATGCAGATAAGGCTGATTTTGAAGTTAAAGAAATTGATCAAATTAAGCCTTTCTCTAGAACAGCTGAACCAGATGAAGCTACCAAAAATTGGATTGAAGATATTAAAAATGCAGATGGCGTAATTTTGACTACACCTGAATATGATCATGCTATTCCTGCAGCTCTTAAAAGTGCTCTTGAATGGCTTGGCTCACACGCTGGTCCTGATGTAATGAAGATGAAACCAGCAGCAGTTGTGGGTACATCATACGGTATTCAAGGCTCAAGTCGTGCTCAAGAAGATGCACGTGAAATTTTGCTTTCACCTGATATGAGCGCTAATGTTTTGCCAGGCAACGAAATTTTAATCAGTGGTGCAGCAAGCAACTTTGATAAAACTACTGGTGATCTTTCAAATGAAGACTACATCAAGCAATTAGATGCAATGATGGATAACTTCATCAAATTTGTGGAACAAGCAAATAAATAATTTTGCTAGTTCTCTAGCTCAATAGTAAAATTACCGGATAGAAAGCTATCCGGTTTTTTTATCAAAAATGAAATGTAATGGGGGTGAATTAAATGGTGGATCCAATTGTTTTGCCATTAGAGCGAGTCCGCAATCCTCGTGATTTGGGCGGCTATATTGGCGATCATGGACGTAGAGTAAAGATGTATCGTTTACTTAGAACAGGCAAGATCAGTAATATTACGTTACATGATCAACAATTCTTGCTGGATTATGGTTTGACTAAAATCATTGATTTACGCTCGCCATTAGAGTGTCATAATATGCCTGATAGTAAGATCCCGGGCGTAGAACACATTAATTTGTCTATTTCTACTAATGATAATACGCAAGGTGGCAAAAAAGACCTTGCTAAAACGTTTGAAGTTTATCGTCATGACCAATATGCTGGTTTTAAAATGATGTGTGATCGTTATCGCTCGTATGTATTAAAAGAGCATGCCCAAAATAGTATTCACAAAATTCTAGAAGTTTTAGCCAATACTGAAGATGGTGCAGTTCTTTATCATTGTTCGGAAGGTAAGGATAGAACAGGAATTGTGACGGTGGTTGTTCTTTACCTATTGGGCGTTGATATGGAGACTATTAGGCAAGATTATCTGTATTCAAATTATATGCTAAATGATTACCGCGCCGTGCGAGATAAGAAGATGCAAGAAGAGGGAGAAAATTTATGTTTCCGCGCCAATATGCGCATCTTAGGTTCTGTCTCTGATGCATTCTTAGATACTGCATTAATTGCAATTGAAAAAGATTTTGGTGGTATCGATAATTATCTTGAAGAAAAAATTGGCGTAACGCCGGAATTGCGTGATAAATTACGTGAATTGTATTTAGAGAACTAGGAATTAAAATGATTAAAGATTTAGCATTAGAACAAGTAGTAGGTCATCACCATGCTTTAGGCACGTCGATTACTTTGCAAATATTCGGGACACAAGATCGAAGCTTATTGAAAAAATCTTTTGATTTAATTGATCATTATGAAGATATTTTTACTGTTAATCGTGATCAATCTGAAGTAATGGATATTAATCATGCCTCAGGTGATCATCCTGTTCAAGTTTCGAGTGCAGTCTATAGCCTAGTGAAGTTAGCCGTAGAAAAAAGCAGAGAAAATTTTGGCTTTAACGCTTTGATTGGACCAGTAGTAAAATTATGGCATATCGGTTTTAAAGGCGCTCATGTCCCTAAGGATGAAGAAATTAAAGACAAGATGCTGATGACAGATCCGTTTAAAGTAGAATTAAACGATCAAGATCAAACCGTTTTTCTTCAAATGAAGGGAATGGAATTAGATCTTGGTGGTATTGCTAAGGGCTGGATTGCCGATCGAATTCGTGATTTATGGCTAGCATACGGCGTTGAGGCAGGCATTATCAATCTAGGTGGTAATATTCTACTGGTAGGCGATTCACCTAAACGAGATAATGGCAAATGGGTTATCGGTATCCAAGATCCAAAAGAGCCTCGTGGCGATAATATTACTTCTGTAATGGTAGGAGAATGTTCAGCTGTAACTAGTGGTACATATGAGCGTTATCTAGTGGTTGATGGACATAAGTATCACCATTTAATCGATCCTAGAACTGGTTATCCTGTAAAAACAAATTTGGCAGGCGTAACCACTTTTACAAAAACATCAGTTGAAGCAGAAATTGAATGCAAGAGATTATTCTTTGTAGGTCATCCTCTTGAGAATTGGCATGATAATCCCGACAGAATCGGAGCAATTTTTGTTTATAACGATGAACATGTTGAATACGACAATTTTAATAAGTAAAAAATAGGACTAAGCAAATAGTTTGTTTAGTCCTATTTTGTTTAACCAACGGTCTTGCCAATATTGAAGATACTGTTGAAGACGCCGTTGGAAAGCCCAGGTGTGCTGTAGATAATGAAACGCAAAAAGCTAGAATCTATTGTCTGTTGCATGAACCATGGATTTTGCAAAGCATTGAACATTGATAAGACAACGTAGACTATGAAGTAGCTGGCTACTAGGGATACTAGAGCTCCTAGAACATTATCTAAAAGGCTGCCAAGATTAGTGGCGTGTGGATTTTTAGCAGGAATCCAACCTTTAAATATTTTCATGATCATTTTGCCAACAAAGAAGATAATGAAGAAGGCCGCAAAGCGCGCGATCATCAATTCTACATTAGTTGTTGAGTTGCTTTTGATCATTTCTCCCGTAATTTGGGTATAAAGCCAATCGCCAAATGGATTTTGCATGAAAATTGCAACCATGAAGACAATGGCGGAACAAATTAAACCAATAATGTATCTGGTAAAGCCAGTTTTATAGCCCGTATAGGCTTTGTAAGCTAAATAAGCTAAAACAAGTAAAGTAACAACCATTTTTCATTCTCCTTTGCGGAATATTATACCCTATTTTGCATGCGGCAAAACTTTGACGATTGCAATAAAATACTTCATAATTGTAAGGACGATTTATCTTTATTAATAAGTATATTTAGCGTTAAATTTAGAAGTGTGAAACAAGGTTTCACGGGTGAAAAATGAATCCTGAAAAATTTATCTTAGAATTATCAAAACATAATTTTGTATTAACTGATAAACAAAAAGAACAATTTAAACTTTATTTTAAATTCTTAATTGAGGTCAATGAACATGTTAACTTGACTCGAATTACAGAAGAAAATGAAGTTTATCTCAAGCATTTTTATGATAGTATTACGCCACTTTTTGTTTTTGGCGATGTTTTTAAAGATGGAGCTACTCTTTGTGATGTCGGAGCAGGAGCTGGTTTTCCTTCGATTCCGTTGAAGATTTTAAAGCCATCTCTTAAAGTAACAATTGTTGATTCACTAGCTAAAAGATTAACTTTTTTGAAAGACCTGATTGCTAAATTGGGTTTGGATAATGTGGAGTTGGTTCATGGTCGTGCCGAAGACGTTGGTCAAAATAAGCTTTATCGTGAAAAGTTCGACATTGTTACCGCACGTGCCGTAGCCAAGATGAGCGTTTTGAGCGAGTATTGCTTACCGCTGGTAAAAAAAGACGGCTATTTTGTAGCTCTTAAGGGGCCAAAGGCTGAAGACGAACTGGATGAAGGCAAAAAAGCACTTGCAGTTCTCGGCGGCAAATTGATTAAAGATGAAGAGCTGACTTTACCAGGAACTACAGAAGAAAGAACTTTGGTTTTAGTTAAAAAAGTAAAAGAGACGCCAAAGAAATACCCTCGTCAAGCAGGGACGCCGCGGCGTAAACCAATATGTTAATAGGAGTATGAAGAATGTCATTATTTTCTTTTATGCATCATGATGAAGAAATCCCTAAGAATAAGCAAATTCAAGATCTTGAGTTAGATAAGATTGTTCCTAATCAATATCAACCACGACGTCAATTTTCTGATGACTCAATTAAGGAATTGGCTGATACTCTTGATCAAGATGGATTGCTTCAACCAATCGTAGTACGTGAAGATGGTGATGATCACTATGAGATTATTGCAGGTGAACGTCGCTATCGTGCTGCTAAGAGTTTAGGCTGGGAGACTATTCCAGCAATCGTCAAGAATATGAACGATGATCAAGCAGCTTCTCTTGCTTTAATTGAAAACTTGCAAAGAGAAGACTTGAACCCCATTGATGAAGCTAAAGCTTATACTAATTTAATGAAATTAAATGATTTAACTCAGACTGCTTTGGCTAAAGACATGGGCAAATCTCAATCTTATGTTGCAAACAAGTTGCGCTTGCTCAAATTAGATGATGATGTGCAAACTGCTTTAGTTGAAGGCAAGATTACTGCTCGTCATGGTCGTGCTCTTTTAAATTTAGATGTTGCAGATCAAAAACGAGTTTTAGCTGAGGTTGAAGCTAAAGGCTTGAATGTAAAGCAAACTGAAGAAATTGCTAAAGATGTTGATGCCTACTTTAATCCTCAACCTAAGAAGAAAGAAAAAGCAGAACAAAAGCGTGTTGTTAACCGCATCCCTAAGGATTTTAAAGTTCAAATTAATACCATCAAGAAGGCTGTCAAATTGGCAAAAGATTCAGGAATTAAGGTTAAAATTAAAGAAGATAAAAATCCTGATGATTATAAAATCACCATTGAATTAAAAAGAAAGTAGAAAGGATGGGAAAATATGGTAAATGTAATTTCGGTTGCTAACCAAAAAGGTGGCGTGGGTAAAACCACTACTACTATTAATCTAGCAGCCTCAATTGCCGACCGTGGTTACCGTGTTTTAATTGTGGATATTGACCCACAAGGAAATGCCACCTCTGGTTTAGGAATTGAAAAATCAGAGATTGACCAGGACATTTACAATGTTTTGATTGACGAAATTCCAATCCAAGATACGATTCATCATACGTCAACAGCTAAGTTAGACATGGTTCCAGCAACTATTAATTTATCTGGAGCTGAAACTGAGTTAATTAGCATGATGGCACGTGAAACGAGACTGAAGTCATCTTTAGATGCAATTAGTGATCAATATGATTTTGTCTTTATGGATTGTCCTCCTTCATTGGGGCAGCTTTCAATTAATGCCTTTACTGCATCCGATTCAATTTTGATCCCAGTTCAAAGTGAGTACTACGCTATGGAAGGTTTAAGTCAGCTTTTAAATACTATTCGTTTAGTACAAAAGCACTTCAATAAGGACTTAGGCGTTGAAGGCGTGCTTTTAACTATGCTGGATGCTAGAACTAATTTGGGTGCTGAAGTAGTTAAGGAAGTACAATCATACTTTAGTAAAAAAGTTTATAAGACAATTATCCCAAGAATTACTAAATTAGCAGAGGCTCCAAGTTATGGTCAGCCGATTACCGAATATGCTCCAAGATCTCGTGGTGCTAAGGTATATGATGATTTAGCAAAAGAGGTGTTAAAAGCTCATGGTAAGAGACTCCAAAAGTAAAGAAACTAGAAAAAAAGGCGGCTTAGGCCGTGGTATTGAAGCCTTATTTGAAGATGAACCACAAATTGAAGAGACTGAAGAAGTTCAAGAACTCAATTTAAGTGAGATTCGGCCTAATCCATACCAACCTAGAAAACGATTTGACGATAAGAGCCTGAAGGAATTATCTGATTCTATTAAGGAAAATGGCGTTTTTCAACCTATTGTCGTGCGCAAGTCCGTCAATGGCTATGAAATTATTGCCGGTGAACGCCGTTATCGTGCATCGAAGTTAGCTAAGAAAAAGATTATTCCTGCAATTGTTCGTAAGTTTGACGAGAGTCAAATGATGGAAGTTGCAGTACTAGAAAACTTGCAACGTGAAGATTTGACCCCACTTGAAGAAGCTCAAGCTTATGAAATGCTACAAAAAAATCTTAGCTTGACTCAAGAAGAAATTTCTAAGAGAATGGGTAAGTCTCGTCCATATATTGCCAACTATTTACGTTTATTGACTTTACCAAGCAAAACTAAGCGTTTATTGCAACATGGCGAATTATCAATGGGTCAAGCTAGAACTCTTTTAGCTTTAAAAGATAAAGACAAGATTGATGGCTTAGCTAAAAAGGTGGCCCAGGAAGGGATACCTGTTCGTAAAGTTGAAGCCTTGGTCAATAAAATGAATGCCAAAAAGCCTCAAAATAAGGCTATTAAGAAGTCAGCCTTTATTAGAGCAAGTGAAAACCAACTTTCTAATAAGTTTGGCGCAAGCGTTAATATTTCAGAAACCAAAAAAGGTAAGGGTCACCTATCAATTGATTTTACTTCTGCTGAAGAGTTGAATAGAATTCTTGATATGTTAGGTGTTGATTTAGATGACTAAAGATATCGCTTATAATTTAGCTGATACAGTTCAAATGAAAAAGCCCCATGCATGCCAAGTAAATGACTGGGAAATTTTGCGTATGGGTGCTGATATTAAGCTGAAGTGTATGGGATGCGGTCACATGGTTATGATGCCACGTAGCAAATTTAACCGGAAGCTGAAAAAGGTTTTAACTAAGGCTAATGATCCGGTTAATGCAAAAAAAGAGCAATATGTGCCAAAAGATCGTATCGTTCGCCCAAATTTTAGATAAAATAGACAAGTAAGATAAAAATAGATTTTTTAGAAAAAGAGGACAACAAATGTCATTAACTGCTGGTATCGTTGGTTTACCAAACGTTGGTAAGTCAACTTTGTTTAATGCGATTACTAAGGCTGGTGCAGAAATGGCTAACTACCCATTTGCCACCATTGAACCAAATGTCGGAATGGTTGAAGTTCCTGACAAGCGTTTAGCAAGAATTCAAGAATTGATTCCTGCTAAGAAGATTGTGCACACTACTTTTGAATTTACTGATATTGCCGGTTTGGTAAAGGGTGCTTCAAAGGGTGAAGGTCTTGGTAACAAATTCCTCGAAAACATTCGCCAAACTGATGCTATTGTTCACGTAGTTCGTGCTTTTGATGATGACAACATTACTTCAGTTACAGGTAAGGTTGATCCAGAAGAAGACATTAATACTATTAACTTAGAGCTTGCAATTGCCGACCTTGATGCTGTTAACCGCCGCATCAACAAGGTGAAGAAAGTTGCTCAACAAGGCGACAAGGAAGCTAAAGCTGAAATGGCTGTTCTTAATAAGTTGCAACCAGTTCTTGAAGAAGGTAACGCTGCTCGTTCAATCGACTTCAATGAAGATGAACAAAAGATTGTTAAGGGATTATTCCTTTTGACTTCTAAGCCAGTTATTTACGTAGCTAATATCGCTGAAGATTCAATGGCTGACCCCGAAAGCGACAAGTACTACCAAATCGTTAAGAAACATGCTGAAAGCGAAGGTGCTGAATGCTTAGGTATTTCTGCCGCAACTGAAGAAGAAATTGCTGGTATGGATGACGATGAAAAGAAGGAATTTCTTGAAATGGAAGGCGTTGAAGAATCTGGTTTGGACCGTTTGATTCGTGCTGCTTACCACATTTTAGGTCTTAGAACCTTCTTTACTGCTGGTGGTCCTGAAACTCGTGCTTGGACTTTCCACAAGGGTATGAAGGCTCCACAAGTTGCCGGTGTTATTCACTCAGACTTTGAACGTGGCTTCATTCGTGCTGAAGTTGTTTCCTTTGACGATTTGGACAAACTTGAAACTATGCAAAAGGTTAAGGAAGCAGGTAAATTGCGTCTTGAAGGTAAGGACTACGAAGTTCAAGACGGTGATATTATCGAATTTAGATTTAATGTCTAGGAGTAAGAATGGCTGAAGAGACAAAAAAAGAACAAACAGCTTCAAATATTGATAGTGAAAAGCAAGCAAAACTGAAGCGTCAAACTGAAGCTGATAATCAAGACGAAGAAATTAAGCAAATGGATCCTAAGGAATTACGTAATAAGTTGAGTAATAAAAATCAAGATTACGTTTTCCGTTTGGAAAAAGAATTACAATTGCAAGGTTCAATTTCTCGTGCTGAAGCAGTAGAGATGACTGATAAATTATTAGGCGAAATTATAATGGCTCAACGCCATGGTCAACCAGCCAACGGTTTATATTTAGCTTCTCCAAAAATCAAGGCAGAACAAATGCTTCATCCAGACAAGAAGCCAGTTGCAACTCCATTTTGGCAATTAGCTATTGATGGTGCCTTGATGTATCTTGCAATTTTTGTCGGTTTGTTTGGAATCGTTGCTTTATTTGAAACTAAGAAGCAACCCGCAAACTCTCAAATGGGTATTTTGACTTTAGCCAGTGTAGGTATCGTAATGGGTATCGGTATGGTTAAGTATAATGACTGGATTATGCCTAAAAATGGCAAGCGTCAATCATGGGCTAAGATTATCTTAGGCATGATCGCAGTTGTCGTTGTATTATTCGTATGGATTTGGTTATTATCTCTTCCAGCATTGAAGCCAATTAACCCAGTATTACCAGGTGAAGTTGATATTATTATCGCTGCAATTGCATTTGGTGCTCGCTACTTGTTCAGAAGATATTACAAGATTACAGGTTCACCATTTGCACCAAATGTACGACGCAAATAATTTGCTTCTTTTTAAGAAAAAGTACATACTTAATTTAATAATGTCAAAAAAAGACAAATAGGTAACAGCCTATTTATCTTTTTATTTATGAAGTGTATGGAAAGGTGGGCCTATATGGTCAAAACATTAAGCAAATCGATTAGACAATATAAAAAATTGTCATTGCTTTCACCATTATTTATTATTGGCGAAGTAATTATCGAAATGCTGATTCCATATTTGGTCGGAATTTTGATCGATAATGGAATTATGAAGGGGAATATGTCCTATATCAGTAAAATGGGGTTGTTATTGCTGATAATAACTATCGTTTCATTGATATTAGGTGCTAGTGCGAGTTATGTTTCAGCACATGCTGCAGCGGGTTTTGCGGCTAACTTGCGTAAGGATATGTTCTACCATATGCAGGACTATTCTTTTGAAAATATCGATCGCTTTTCAAGTGCTAGTTTGGTTACGCGTTTGACTACTGATGTTAATAACGTGCAAATGGCATATCAAATTATTATCAGAATTGCAGTTAGAGCACCAATGATGTTCTTGGCTTCAATTGTGATGTCTGTAATAATTAGTCCAAGATTATCTTTGATTTTCTTAGTTATAGGCCCAATTTTTGCGATTCTATTAGGATTAATTATTAAATCTGCATATCCATATTTCCCTAAGATTTTTAGAGGATATGACCGCATGAACCAAGTCGTTCGTGAAAATGTTCGGGGTATTCGCGAAGTAAAGACTTATGTTCAGGAAAAAGATCAGATTAAGGAATTCGAAAAGGCATCAGGCTTTATTTATAAGTTGTTCGCTACAGCGCAAAAGATCATGTCTTTGAGTGCACTAGTTGTAGCTGCCGTTTTGAACATTTCTAATTTAGCTATCTGCTGGTTTGGGGCTAAAGAAATTGTTGGCGGCACTTTGCAAACTGGTCAACTTATCTCAATGTTCACATATTCAAACTCTGTTTTGTTCAGTTTGAATATTTTAGCTATGATTACTACACAATTGATTGTTTCAGGTGCTAGTGGTCCTCGTATTGCTGCCGTAATTACTGAAAAGCCAACCATTGAAAATCCTAAGAAGCCACTTAAGCGTTTGACTAACGGTGAAATTATTTTTGATCATGTTAGTTTCAAATATGAATTAGCTGATAAAACCGATGCGTTACATGATATCAATTTGCATATCAGATCAGGTGAAACTTTAGGAATTATCGGTGAAACTGGTTCTTCTAAGTCAACTTTGGTTTCTATGATTCCGCGTTTGTATGATGTAACGGCAGGTGCCGTTCGTGTGGCGAGTCATAACGTTAAGTCATACGATTTAAAGACTTTGCGTGATAACGTTGCGATGGTTTTACAAAACAACGTTTTGTTCACTGGTACGGTAAAGGATAACCTCAAGTGGGGTAACGAGAATGCTACTGATGAACAAGTCGTAGCTGCAGCTAAAATTGCGCATGCTGATGGCTTTATCCGTGAAATGCCAGATGGTTACGATACCATGATTGAACAAGGTGGTAACAACGTATCTGGTGGTCAAAAGCAAAGAATTACTATTGCGAGAGCTTTGCTTAAGAATCCTAAGATTTTAATTTTGGATGATTCTACCTCAGCTGTTGATACCAGTACTGAACGTGAAATTAGAACTTCTTTGGCTAAAGACATGCCTGATACAACGAAGATCATCATTTCACAAAGAATTGTTTCAATTAAGGATGCTGACCGTATCATCGTTATGGATCACGGTAAAATTCAAGATATTGGAACGCATGAAGAATTAATGAAGACTAACGAGCTTTATAGTTCAATTGCTAAGTTCCAAGAAGAACAAGGAAAGTAGGTGAGCGTTTTGGATCAAGCAATAGATAATAAAAAACAAACTACGGGCAGCCGAATTAAAATTTTGATGCGTTTGCTTAAGTTGGTAAATAGCACAAGTCCATGGATGCTCATCATTTCCATGATTACAATCGTTTTGGCAGCGGCAAGTAATGTTATTGGTTCACTATTTATTGAACGCTTAATCAATGACTACATTATTCCGTTGACTAAGGAAAAGGTGCCAAATTATGGCCCGCTTGCAACTGCTATTGCGGTAATGTTTGGTATTTATACCATTGGTTTTTTGTCCAACTATTTATTCAATATGTTAATGGGTGTGTTAGCCCAGAAGGTGCAATTCCGTGTTCGTAACGAAATGTTTACCCACATGGAAAGCTTGCCAATTTCATATTTTGATCAAAATGAATTTGGCGATATCATGAGTCGTTATACTAACGATATTGATACCTTGATGCAGATGATTTCACAGTCAATTCCGCAATTTACTAACTCAGCTTTGAGTTTGACCTTCGTTGTCGTAGCGATGTTCTCACTTAGTTGGCAATTGACGGGCTTCTCATTTATCATTTTTGCCATGTCATTTGTTATCGTACGTTTCTTGACCTTAAGATCAAGTCACTACTTCCAAGTTCAACAGAAGAAGTTGGGACAAATTAATGGTTATAACGAAGAAATGCTTAATGGTTTGAAGGTTATTAAAGTCTTTAGCCATGAGCCAGAATCTAAGGCTGGTTTTGATAAATATAACGAAGAATTGCGTCAAGCCTCAGGTAAGGCTAACACCTATGCCACTATTCTTTTCCCAATTATGGGTAACATGGGTAACTTGCTTTACGTTTTAATTGCCTTTGTTGGTGGTGCCACCGCTATTAACGCTTGGGCTCCGCTTTCTCTTGGTGCTATTGGTTCATTCTTGCAATTATCAAAACAATTTAGTATGCCAATTGCCCAGATTTCACAACAGTTGAACTCAATTGTAATGGCTTTGGCCGGTGCTGAAAGAATCTTTAACTTGGAAGATCAAGCTTCAGAAGTTGACAATGGCGATGTTACAATTTCACGAGGCGCTGAAGTTGGCAGCATGTGGAATTGGAATGTCCCTGAAAAAGATGGCTCTGTTAAGAAAGTGCCAGTTCGTGGACACATTATTTTTGATCATGTTAACTTTAGTTATGTTCCAGAACACCCAATCTTGCATGATATTTCAATCAATGCCAAGCCGGGCATGAAGGTTGCTTTAGTTGGTGAAACTGGTGCTGGGAAGACCACTATCTCGAATATGTGGAACCGTTTCTACGATATTGATTCAGGTAAAATTACATATGATGGTATCCCAATTAAGCAGATTAAGAAGGATGATTTGCGTAGATCACTTTCAATTGTTTTGCAGGAAACACACTTGTTTACTGGTACTATCATGGACAACATTCGTTTCGGTAATCCTGAAGCCAGTGATGATGATGTTTACCAAGCAGCTAAATTATCACACGCCGATGAATTTATTCACGACCTTGATCATGGTTATGATACTGTGATTGATGGGGACGGCGGAGACTTGTCACAAGGACAAATGCAGCTGCTCAGTATCGCTAGAGCGATGATTGCCGATGAGCCCGTAATGATTTTGGACGAAGCAACTTCAAGTATCGATACCAAGACCGAAAAGATGGTTCAAGCGGGGATGGACAACTTGCTTGCTGGACGAACTAGTTTCGTTATTGCCCACCGTTTGTCAACTATTGTTAACTCTGATTTGATCTTGGTTCTTGATCATGGTCATATTATTGAATCTGGTAACCATGAAGAACTCTTGAAGCAAAAGGGTTATTACTACGAACTCTACACTGGTAAGAAAGAAATTCAATAAAAGCAAAATAGAGCACAAGTTGCTCTATTTTTTTGCATTTTTCTAAAAAATAGCTTTAATTTTCAGCCTTTTAGAGAAAAATAGTAAAATATAGACCATAGGATCTGCTACACTTATAATAGATAAATTTAGATAGACTATAACCAATTAGCAAAATAAAGAGAGGGGGTTTTCTTTATGAAAATCTTAGTTGTTGATGATGACAAGGAAATCGTAGAATTATTAAGCATCTATCTTAAAAATGAAGGTTATGAACCAATTGCGGCATATAGCGGTAAAGAAGCAATTACTAAATTAACCACAACACCAGATATTGCTCTGATGATTTTGGACATAATGATGCCAAATATGTCAGGAATTGAAGTAATTAAAGAAGTTAGAAAAGATTCAGATATTCCAATTATTATTGTTTCAGCCAAAACTGGTGATATGGACAAGATCCAGGGGTTAATCACTGGTGCTGACGACTACGTATCTAAGCCATTTAATCCACTTGAAGTAATGGCTAGAGTTCGCTCACTTCTTCGTCGTAGTCAAAAACAAGTTAAAGATGATGAACCTGATGTTTTAGAGGTAGGCCCACTAGTTATTAATCGTGATTCACACGAAGTTAAAACTATTGATGGCAAGGCAATTCAATTAACTGCTCTTGAATTCGGCATTTTATATCTTCTTGCTAGTCACCCTAACCGAGTATTTTCAGCAGATGAAATCTTTGAACGTGTATGGAAACAAGAATCTATCATTTCAGCTAAAACTGTAATGGTTCACGTTTCCCACTTGCGTGATAAGATTCAAAAAGCTACCGGCGGTGAAGACGTTATTCAAACTGTTTGGGGCGTAGGATATAAAGTCGAGGCATAGTTAATGAAAAAAGAACGCGTCAAGTTGACTGGCGCTGAGAAGAGTGAATTGTTTGCAGAAGGAATTGTCACGATTGTCCTTCTGCTTTTGTTAAATCTATCAATCATTATTTTGATTCACCTGGCTATTTTGCAAGATGAAAGCTTGGTCAACGGCATTTATTTCTTAAAAAAGACAATGACCTTTGCAGGTGGATATCATCTTTGGTCTTGGCAAAATACGTTTATTATTTTGATGGGTGTTGGCGATATTGTCGTTTTATACTGGCGCTTAATCAGACGCTACCATCAGATGCAGCTGCGCCACGTTATTTTGGAGTTGCACTATATCGCAAGTGGTCATTTTGATCATCGCATTAACTTCCGGGTACGCCCAGATTTGCAACGAGTGGTTGATTCAATTAATTCATTGGTTGATAGTACAGTTCATTCCATCAATGAGGAACGTGCAATTGAGCAATCAAAAGATGAACTGATTACCAACGTTTCGCATGATATTAGAACGCCGTTAACTTCAATTATTGGTTATTTAGGATTGTTGAAAAGTGGAGTGGCTTCGCCAGAAGATCAACAAAAATATGTCGATATTGCTTATACCAAGGCGGAGCAAATGAAGTCGCTGGCCAATGATTTATTTGAATATACTACGCTGAAGTCCACTAAGTTGAATTTGACTAGTCTGCATATTTATTCAATGCTAGAACAAGTTGCCGCTGGATTCGAACTGGAAGCGGAGAAAAAGGGCATAGAAATTAAAATTGAGGCTCGTCCTAAAGATTTAACTATCAGGGCAGATGCAGAAAAATTAGTTAGGGTCTATAACAATTTGATTTCTAATGCCCTTAAATACGGCATTGGTGCTACGCAAATTAAATTGGTAGCCAATCTAGTAAACAAGCGAGAAGTTGAATTACGTGTAGAAAATAATGGTGAACCTATTCCAAAGAAATCATTGAAAAAGATATTTGACCGTTTTTACCGCGTAGAAACGTCGCGCAATACTAAAACTGGTGGTACAGGATTGGGGCTTTCTATCACCGAGGGTGTGGTCGATTTGCATCATGGTACTATCAGATGCGAATCGGATAAGAATTGGACAAGTTTTATTATTCGTCTGCCACTTAATCCTAAGAAGACAAACAGCAAGGGCTAGTTGTGTTATAATTTTGACTGAAATGTTTTAATACAACGAGGAGAAAGTTAATGAGTATTTCTTTAAATACCTGTATTTTAATTTTAAAAGAGCATCATTTACTTAAGTCGAGTGCAGTACAAGATACTGTTGCAACCAAGATGGAATACGTGTCATATGATTCACGTGATATCCAAACTAATACTTTATTCTTCTGTAAGGGTGCAGGTTTTAGACCAACATATTTATCAATGGCTAAGGATAACGGGGCAATCTGTTACGTCGCTGAACAACCTTATCCAGAAGGTAAAGGGATGCACGCTTTGATCGTGCGTGATGTGTCAAAGGCAATGGCACTACTTTCAGCTGCATTCTTCCGTTTCCCACAAGATGATTTGTATGTCGTAGCATTCACTGGAACTAAGGGTAAGACTACTTCTGCATACTTCTTGAAGGGGATGCTTGATCAAGCTAATGGTGGCAAGACTGCTTTAATTTCATCAGTTAATGATGTTATTGGACCAAAGCCAGAAGACAGCTTTAAGTCTAGTTTGACTACTCCAGAAAGTTTGGACTTGTTCCGTGATATGCGTACTGCTGTTGATAACGGAATGACTCATTTGGTAATGGAAGTTTCAAGTCAAGCGTATAAGAAGAATCGTGTCTTTGGTTTAACTTATGATTTAGGTTTCTTCTTGAATATTAGTCCAGATCATATTGGACCGAATGAACACCCTAACTTTGCAGATTACTTACACTGCAAGTTGCAATTGTTGGTAAATTCACGTAAGTGTATTATCAATGCAGAAACAGCTCACTTCAATGAAGTTTACGCTGCAGCCACCACCACTACTAATCCTGATAGCATTTACTTATTTGCTAGAGAAGATTTTGAAAATCCAGATTTAAAGGTGCCAATTGACTTTAGATTTGCTTCTCAAGAATTGGATATGAAGGAGACTCGCTTCAAGCTATTCTGCGCTAGTGATAAAGCACGTAAGTTGCCAATCAACGGTGACTATACTTTGAAGATGCTTGGTGACTTTAACGAATCCAACGGTACTGCCGCAATTATTGGTGCTGGCCTTGCTGGTCTTAACCATGATCAATGTGCTAAGGGTATTCGTGATGTAACTATTCCAGGCCGTATGCAGACTGAAAGAACTAAGAATCACGGTATGGTTGTAGTTGATTATGCCCACAATAAGGCTTCAATGATGGCTTTGATGAACTTTATGCAAAGTGAATTCAATAATCCTAAGATTATTGTGGTTGTCGGTGCACCTGGGGACAAAGGCGTATCTCGTCGTCCAGGCTTTAGCGAAAGCTTGAGTGCATATGCAGATAAGGCATTCTTAACTACTGACGATCCAGGATTTGAAGATCCTAAGAGTATTGCCGAGGAAATAGATTCGGGTATCGATCACTCTAAATGTGACGTTACGATTGAATTAGACCGTAAGAAGGCAATTCATGATGCGATTGCTATGGCTGGCCCAGATGATGTAGTTTTAATCTGCGGTAAGGGTGCAGATGCATTCCAAAAGATTCGCGGTGTGAATACTCCATACCCATCAGATATCGTAGTTGCTCAAGAAGTGATCAATGAATTAGAAGGTCAAAAAGAGCATTTTAGAAAGTAAAAGATAAGATGAAACATTTCTTTAGTATTATTGGCGGAATGGGAACCATTGCCACTGAAAGTTATGTTCGCTTAATTAACCATAGAGTAAAAATTGCGCGAGACCAAGATTATTTAAACTATATTTTGGTTAATGATGCTCAAGTTCCTGATAGAACTGCTTATATTAAGGATCATTCTAAGCCTAACTTCTTTTATGACTTAAAAGATGATGTAGAAGGCCAGGATAAGCTAGGGACAGACTATTTTGTTATGCCATGTAATACTGCGCACTATTTCTATGATGATTTGGCTGCACTTACCGATAAGCCATTTTTGCATATGATGCGGATTGCAGTGCATAATTTTATTGATAATTATCCTGATGAAAAGAAGATTGGCTTAATTGCTACAGAAGGGTCAATTTATGATCATTTATATGCTGATGAAATTCAAAAGGTTGGCAGAACGGTAGAATTAGGTGGTCCTGAGATTCAACCGATGGTCAATGAATTGATTTATTCTGATATTAAAGAAAAAGGCATTGTTGATCATGACTTGTATCACAAGATTCTGAAAACAATGCATGATAAGTATGGCTGTAACGTTATTTTGCTTGGCTGTACTGAATTATCTTTAGCTCAAGAAAAGGCGCCAGATCATCCTTATAACGTGATTGATCCGCAATCAATTATTGCTGACGTATCAATTGAGGTTGCGCTTAAGATTCGTCACGGGATGGATCCTGAAGAAGCATGTAAGAAATATATGTATAAGTAAAAAATACCGAATCAGTATTAAGCTGGTTCGGTATTTTGTTTTCGCTTAATTTACAATATCGTAATGTTGTATATCGTAATATTGTAAATGAAAGGGAGGCTAAGAATGAAGTTTGTTGGAAGAAAAAAAGAATTAGCCAGCTTATATCAACATTATGAGACGAATAAATTTTAATTTGCAGTTATTTACGGTCGGCGCCGAATCGGTAAAACTGCCTTGATCAATGAATTTTTAAAAGACAAGAAAGCAATCTACTTTACTGCCATTGAAGAAAATAAAGAAGATAATTTGCGAAGATTTTCTGCTGCTATTAATCATTTCATGGACCCTGATATCATAAGTGAATCGTCATTTTCGTCCTTTGAAGCTGCCTTTCGTCAAATAGCTGAACTGGCTAAAAAAAGAGCGAGTAATTTTAGTCATTGATGAGTATCCATATCTAGCTCAAGCTTATCCCGCTGTTAGCTCAATGCTGCAGTCTTATATCGATCAAGAGTATTCGAATACAAATATGTTTTTAATTCTCTGTGGTTCATCAATGTCCTTTATGGAATAGCAAGTTCTTGGCTACAAGAGTCCCTTATATGGCAGGCGAACCGTGCAATATAAGCTCAAGCCATTTACATTAAAAGAAGCACAAGAAATGTTGCCCCATTATAGTAAAAAAGAAGCCTTTGACATTAATTCTATTGTTGGTGGTATTCCTTTCCTAAATACCTCAACATGATTTCTGATCAGGTTCCTGTTATCGAGAATATTAAAGCAGCCTTTCTCAACTCGGATTCTCTGCTCTTTGAAGAACCCAACAATTTGTTGAAACAAGAATTGCGCGATCCATCTACTTACAATTCGATCATCAATGCTATTGCAAATGGTGCCTCTAAGATGAATCAAATTGCTACTACAGCTAAAGTGGCTTCAGGTGCGGTATCTACGTACTTAAAAAATTTGATTGATTTAGGTATCGTCTCCAAAAAAGTCCCCGTGACTGAGATGGATAAACCCAAAAGTAAGAAGACGATTTATGTCATTAGCGACGGGATGTTTCGTTTCTGGTATACATTTGTCGGTAAAAATATTAGCCTAATTGAGGCAGGATATGCAGATCTTGTGGCTAAGCAAATTGAACAGGGACTATCAAACTTCTTAGGCCCCTCCTTTGAGCAACTTAGTCAAGAATATTTGTGGCAGCACATGATGGATAAAGAAATAGTGCCTGAGTATTTTAGAAGATTAGGTTATTGGTGGGGCACCGATAAAAAAGCTAAAAAGCAGGTAGAAATGGATATAGTCGGTATTTCAATAGATAATTTAGCTGGCTTTTTTGGTGAATGTAAGTGGAAGAATGAACTCATCAGTAAATCAATTCTAGAAACTTTGATTTACCGTAGTTCGCTATTTACTTATCCAAAGAAATACTACTATCTTTTCTCCGAGGTAGGTTTCACTGATGAATGTAAGAAACTTGCCAAAAAGGTTAACTGTCACTTAATATCATTTTCTGAGATGTAATTATGAATGATCTAATAGATGTCTGGAACACAATTGTTAAAGAAGATTATTATATTCCCTGGGGAATATCTGCTCTATATGAAGGCAGAATTGCGACGATTTTTGTCATTTGGCTTTTGAATAATATTACTGACTTATTAGTAGACAAAAATACTAAGCCAGAAGAACGCAAAGTTTTGCTCAATGCTAAGCATCAACTCGAAACTGGCGAATCAGCTAACTATGTTTGCAACTTGATTCGTGTAGGACTTGATCCGTTAAGCTGGCAGAGTAAGCTATCTAAAGGTGTAACTAAGTTTCACTATGAGATTGCAAACGGTGCTCGTCCTGTTTCTCATCAAGCGGGAGCACTTGGCGGTGCAGCTTTGGGCTTAGCCTTTTCTGATATTGGTAGAAGATAAAACAAAAATTAAATATAAAAAAATTAGCTATCAGACTAGATTAGTTTGATAGCTTATTTTTTTTGCGTATTAATACTAAATTATATGTTTACAGCATTTAATCATTGCAATACAATAATAATATAAAGATA
>NZ_GG700756.1:31613-35296 GCF_000160855.1 Lactobacillus helveticus DSM 20075 = CGMCC 1.1877 | reverse complement strand
TGAGGCTAAAAATATGATTGAAGTAACCGTTGATTTTATGTTGTTAAAAAGAAAGATGAAATCAAAAGATTTGGCTAAGGCAATTGGCATTACACCAGCCAATTTATCTATTTTGAAAACAGGTAAGGCACATGGTGTTCGTTTTGATACGCTTAGCAAAATTTGTGAGGAATTAGATTGCCAACCCGGTGATCTGCTCAAGTATGTTCCAGATGATGAAGGCAAAAAAGATGAAAAATAAAAATGAATTTTCAGCTTTAAAGTTATTTATCTCGATGCTGATTGCCTGGGCAATAGTATTTGTAGGAGCCTGGGCTAGTAAAGGCTTCAGTGCAGACTTTTTCGCCATGCCACGTTTTACCATAGTGCTAGTTGTTTCTGTTGCCGGTGCAATCGTAATAGGGCCAGCGATTTATGGCTTTTTATATATCGGTAGGAGGCATGACAAGTAAAATCCGTTAGTGAAATTTTGAATTAGATATTGACAAGTCCATCAATAGATATTAGTGTATTAGTTAAGTGGTACGATACAGAAGGACGTGTAGACATGGTCATTACAATAAGTGCAATTATAGTTTTAGGTTATTTAGCCGTTTGTTTTTTAGTCAGTATGGCTAGAACAATTTGAGCAAAGCGTGAAGAATGGCATGTCTACAATGGACAAGGCATGAGCTTTGGAGATGCCTTTGTGAGATATTTTATTGAAGATATCACGCTGGGGCATGTAGCGATTTAGGAGGTGTACGTATGATGATGTACTTACTATATATTTTGATTGGTTTGTTGATTGTTTTAGGTGTTAATTTAGCAATCACTGCATTTTGGGCAGTGCATGATATGTACGTACACCGCGATCGAGAAGACCAAGATCTTACTACTTTCAAAAAATATTTTGTTAAAAATAATAATATTCCGACTAAAATGTCAGATATTTTCAATTAACGAAGCCGCCGCAAGGCGGTTTTTTTGCTGGAAAAAGTTTCGGATTCCCTGTTTTGAGTTAATCTGCAGCACTATTATGTTAAAATTGAAAGCGAATACAAGAAGGCTTGAATAGGGGAATTCTATGACTAATGAACTACACCGGCACTTCAGTGCCGGTGTAGTTCATGTGGATCAGACGTACCTATCCAAAATTGATTTTACAAACCGATGATTTAGGTCCATGGCAAAACTTTAAGCGCGGTTTGCTTAATTAATGGGTGATAGATTATGGATTACAAAGATCAAACTTCGATGCAAAAAACACAACTAAGCATTTCCGTTGATGAAGATTTAGCTAAGGATGTCCAAGAAAAATTAGAAATGCTAGGATTAGATCAAAGTGATTTTTTAATAGGCCTTTTGACTAATATAGCTAATAATAAAAAATTACCTTTTAGCAAGCTTACTAATGAAGAAGAGGAAAAAGCAATATTGGCTGCTAAATTAAGTGCATTAACAACGAGCTGGGGAAATATTCCTGAGTTAAAGAATTTACAACAGTTGAAAGAGTGGCTGAATGAAGAAAAAAACGATTAATATTCAATTGGACAAGGACATCGTTAATACGGCAAAAGCAATTCTAAAAGAAAATAATTTAGCCATAGATGATGCGGTTAAAATGTTGTATAGCCAATTTGTTTTAACTGGGCAGTTACCGTTTAAAATTGGTAAAGGGAAGAATTAATGTCAAAAATAATAGATTTCTTAATCACATACGTCATACTTTTGTGTTACTTTATATTGGATTTCAAAGGAATAAGTTTTCAAATATTCATCAAACCAGCAAGAAATAATCTTGTTGGTTTTTCTTCGTCATTTTTGCGGATTCTTCGTCAAAGTAGGGTAAAATGACTAAGAATAATTATGAGTGACTAAGAAAACAGATCATGTAAACACGCATGATCTGTTTTTTGCGTAAAAAACTGCATAAAAATGAATTTTATTGAAGAAAAATTGCTGAAAATAATTATTCTTGAATAAATATGATTGATTTTGAAAGAGAAAGCGGATACAATAATGATCGAGGTGAAAAAAAGAATGCTGACACAGGAACGCCAAAGCTTAATTGAAAACTACGTTAATCAGCACGAAGTGTGCCGCGTTAGTGAGTTATGCGACTTAACCGATACATCCAAATCTACTATCCGTCGTGATCTTATTCAGATGGAGAAGAACGGTATGCTTAAGCGCGTGCATGGCGGTGCTCAATCAGTAAAGAATTTCTCTCGTGATGTTTCCCAAAACGTCCGCTTTAATTTGAATCACGACGTTAAGATCGCGATTGCTAAATATGCAGCTCGCAACTTCGTTCAACCTGGTGATAATGTCTTTATCGATGCGGGAACGACCACATATAAATTAGTTCCATTTTTGGCCGATATTCCTAAGGTGAAGATCATTACTAATGGCGTTGAAACGGCGTTATGCAGCTTGAATCACGGCATCAAGACCATTTTAATTGGTGGCGAGGTCAAAGACGACACTCATGCGGTGATTGGTCAAACCGCACTTGCTCAAATTAGAGGGATGAATTTTTCAGTTAGCTTTGTTGGAGCCAACGGAATCGAAAAAATGGTAATCTTACAACGCCAGATCCCGAAGAAGCTGCAATTAAGGCTGCCGAAATCAAACAGGCTAGACATGCTTATGTTTTAGCTGATTCATCCAAGATTGGTGAACGCAACTTTGCGGTTTTCGCCAACACTAAGGACGTTTACGTGGTAACAGATCAACTTAAAACCAGTCAAAAAGCGGCATTACCTGCCGATATCAACCTAGAGGAGGCAAAATAATGATATATACAGTAACTGTTAACCCAGCGCTTGACTATGTTCTTCAATTAGAAAAAGTTAACAGCGGGGAAGTTAACAGAACTAATAATGATGCATTTTTAGCAGGTGGGAAAGGAATTAACGTTTCTCAAATTCTTAACCAATTAAGTGTTGATAACACTGCTTGGGGCTTTGTTGGTGGCTTCACTGGCAAGGAATTGGTTCGTCAATTGAACCAAAAGAGAATTGAAAGCGACTTTGTTATTATTTCAGACAACACTCGTGTGAACGTTAAGATTCACGCAGAAAAGGAAACTGAAATTAACGCAGCTGGTCCTAATATTACTGACCAAGAAATCACTGCTTTCAAGGATCGTTTGAACGACTTGAAGGAGGGCGACATTGTTGTCATGAGTGGTTCACTTACTCCAAGTTTGCCAACTGATTTCTATCAATCACTTCTTCCAACTATTAAGGAAGCTGGTGCAGAATTCGTAGTTGATACTACTGGTCAAGCTCTTCTTGATACTTTGGAATACAAGCCATTAGTAATTAAGCCTAACCACCATGAATTGGCTGACCTCTTTGGCGTAACCTTTGATTTTAGCGACGTTATGCTTGAATATGCACAAAAGTTGCTTGATATGGGTGCACAAAACGTAATGGTTTCAATGGCTGGTGAAGGTGGTTTCCTTTTGACCAAGGATCACGTATACCACGCTAAGGGTGCTGTTGGTACTGCCGTTAACTCAGTTGGTGCTGGTGACTCAATGGTCGCTGGTTTCGTTGGTACTTACTACAAGACCCAAGATCCTAAGGAAGGCTTCAGAATTGGTATGGCTTGTGGTGCTGCTACTGCATTTACCAAGGATATTGCTGTAAAGAGTCAAATCGATGCAGTATTACCACAAATTAAGGTTGAACAAA
>NZ_GG700756.1:23114-30632 GCF_000160855.1 Lactobacillus helveticus DSM 20075 = CGMCC 1.1877 | reverse complement strand
GGGAGAAAGGATATATGAGAATTAAGGACATATTAAGTCCTGAGTCCATGATTATGGAACTCAAGGCTAAGAATAAAGAAGATGCCATTAAGGAAATGGCTGACCTTGAAGTTGCAACCGGCATCGTTAATGATGAAGATGCATTCATCAAGTCTATCTGGGACCGTGAAAATGAATCTACTACCGGTATTGGTGGTGGAATCGCAATGCCTCACGCACGTAACAAGTCAATTAACAAGGCTCGTGTATTGTTTGCTAAGAGTAAGGAAGGCATTGACTACAACTCACTTGATGGTCAACCAGTTCACTTATTCTTCATGATTACTGCACCAGCTGGTGCTGATAATATTCACCTTCAAGCTTTAGCTAAGCTTTCTGGTTCATTAATTGATCCAGAATTAGTTGAAAAACTTAAGGCTGCTAAGACTCCAGAAGAAGTTATCGACCTTTTTGAAAAGGCTGAAACTAAGAAGGACGAAGAAGACAAGAAAGCTGCTGAAGCTAAAAAGGCTAAAGAAGCTGCTAAGGCTCAAGGTAGTTCAGATGATGATAACAAGCCTTTAATCGTTGGTGTTACTGCATGTATCAACGGTATTGCCCACACTTACATGGCTCAAGAAGCTTTGATCAAGGAAGGTAAGAAGCGCGGTATCGAAGTTAGAATCGAAACTAACGGTTCTGAAGGTGTTAAGGATAAGTTAACCCCTGATGAAATTAAGCGCGCTAAGGGTGTTATTATCGCTTCTGACAAGAAGGTTGATATGCCACGTTTTGACCGCAAGCACTTAGTTAACCGTCCAGTTGTTGATGGTATCAACAAGCCAGGCGAATTGATCGATGACATTATGGATGACAAGGCAGATGTTTACCACGCAAGTGCAGCTGATAAATCAGCTGAATCATCAAGCACTGAAAAGCCAGGCTTATGGGCAGGCATTTACAAGAACTTGATGAACGGTATCAGCCACATGCTTCCATTCGTTATTGGTGGTGGTATCTTAATGGCCGTATCATTCATCGTAGAAAACTACATGGGTGGTCCTAAGACACCAGCATTCGTATTCTTAAACAATGCCGGTAACTTGGCCTTTGCCTTCATGGTTCCAGTTCTTGCTGCTTACATTGCCGAATCAATTGGTGATTTACCAGCCCTTATGCCAGGTTTCGTTGGTGGTTACATGGCTGCGATTGTTAACGGTCAATTCCAAGTTAACGTTCAAGCACACACAACTTCACCAGCTGGATTCTTAGGTGGTATCGCTGCTGGTTTCATTGCAGGTTACTTAATGGTTGGCTTGAAGAAGCTATTTGCTAAATTACCTCACTCAGTTGAAGGTATGAAGCCAATGCTGTTCTACCCAATCTTGGGCTTGCTGTTAATTGCAGCTATTATGTTCTACATCATTAACCCAATCTTTAGTGGTATTAACTTTGCTATTACCCACTTCTTAAACGGTATGGGTACTGGTAACTTGGTACTTCTTACCACTATCTTGGCAGGTATGATGTCAATCGATATGGGTGGTCCTTTCAACAAGGCTGCTTACGTATTTGCTTCAGGTGCCTTTGCTAACGATCCACACTCAGCTACTGCTGCTATTTTGATGGCTGCAGTTATGGTTGGTGGTATGGTTCCTCCATTTGCTACAGCTATCGGTACTACATTCTTCAAGAATAAGTACACTTTGGAAGAACGTCGTGCAGGTGTTTCAAACTGGGTATTAGGATTCTCATTCATTACTGAAGGTGCTATTCCATTTGCAGCTGCTGACCCAGGTCGTGTAATTCCTTCATGTATCATTGGTTCAGCTGTCGGTGGTGCGTTAGTTGGTTTATGGCACGTTGGTGTTCCAGCTCCTCACGGTGGTCTTTGGGTATCACCACTTGCTGGTAACATTGGTGGACCAAGTCACATTTTGTTCTACTTCTTGGCAACTATTATCGGTTCTGTTGTAGCTGGTTTGGTTATGAGTTTCTGGAAGAAGAACGTTAAAGACGATCCTAACGAATAAAAAAGCGTAATTGAGTAAAATAATTTAAGTTATTAATCAAAAAATGCTACATTATGTAAAAAACGTATTATAATATAAATACCTTGATGATCTCTACTTAAATCAAGATACTCTGTTATGTTTTGCGCTACCTTCGGGTAGCATTTTTTTGTGAGAAAATTAAAGGGATAAAATAAGCTAAAACTAGTAAGTAGGTGAAAAAGTTGAATGATCAAATTATCCGGATCACTAGGGCTCTCAATCATCCAATCCGTATTCAAATTCTTTATTATTTAAATGATCATCAAAAAAGCAGCGTAAATAATTTAGTTAAACAATTCGATGTTAGCCAGCCAGCTATTTCACGTCATCTTAGAATCTTAGAGGAAGCTAAGCTGGTTAAAAGTGAACGGGTTAAGCAAGAAAAATACTATAGTTTAGCTGATAACCATATTATTAAAATCTTGGATGTTTTGCGTCAGCACGTCAAAGAATAGTTTGAGTTTGACAAGTATATAAAAATATGTTTATATAATGATGTCATTCTAGAACAAAAGCATTTAAATAAAGTTCAGCAAATTTTACATTTTAAGTATTTCTTATAATTTATAAGTTTTTATTGATAGCATCAGGTCTAAGCGACTCTGGTGCTATTTGGGTACGCTTAAAAATATTGACACGGTTATCAAACTAGCTTATTCTAACTTTAAGTCAGAAAAGAATTGCTGAATAATCTTCTGATTTAAATGCTTTTTTTGTATGGAGGAACATGTATTGAAAAAAATTAAATCTAGAATTACTAAGTCACTTTTTATTATGGGATTAATGGGCATGATTATGCTTCTAGCTTCTGCGTGCTCAAATAAAGACCAAGCTAAAACTAAGTCAGATAAAGTTTCTATTGTCACTACGACTAATGTTTATGCAGATATTGCCAAGAACGTTGCGGGTAAGTACGGCAGTGTTCAAGCAATTATTAAAAATAGTGCAACCGATCCGCACGATTTTGAACCAACTACTGCCGATGCTAAGAAGTTAACTAATGCCAATATTATTGTTGCCAATGGCTTAGGCTACGATAGCTGGATGAACAAGTTAGCTAGCTCAGTAAGCAAGAAGCCTGTCTTAGTAGGTGAAGACTTAATGGGGCTCAAGAAGGTCGACAACCCTCATATCTGGTATGATTTAGATATGCCAACCAAGTATGTTAACTACTTAGTTAAGCGTTTATCTAAGTTAGACAAAAAGCACGCAGCTTACTTTAAGGAAAATGGTGACAAGTACTTAGCTAAGATTGCTAAGGTTAAGCAAATTGCCAAGTCAGCTGATAAGAAGAACAATAAGCCCGTCTTTGTTAGTGAACCTGTTTTTGATTATGGTTTAGAAGAGGCTGGCTACAAGATTGGTGACAAGGAATTTGAAGAAGCTATCGAAAATGGTACTGATCCAAGTCCTAAGATCATCAACAAGATGACTAATGAAATTAAGGACAAGAAGATCGCATTCTTTGTTAATAACACTCAAGCAAGTAGTTCAACTGTGACGACTTTCGTTGAGCTTGCTAAGGAAAACAGTCTACCAGTGCTCAATGTGCGCGAAACAATTCCAAATCATATGACTTACTTAGATTGGATGAGAGAAAATTACCAAAATTTAGCTAATATTAGCAAAAAATAGATAGAATTTAGCAAGTAAAGGGGATGCTAAATTGATTTTAGATGTGAATGATCTTTCGATGAGATTTGATACAAAGACCGTTTTTCAAGATATAAATTTTCATCTTGAAAAAGGATCGATGACTGCTCTACTGGGGCCAAATGGGACAGGAAAGACAACCTTAATTAAGATTTTGATGGGGATGCTTACACCAACTGATGGTAGCTATAATTTTTCATCAGATGTTAAGCTAGGATATGTGCCACAATTTAGAAATATTGATTCAGAATATCCACTTTCAATTCGTGCGTTTGTTGGTTTGAATGCACCACTTTTTAAAACCAAAAAGGTGAAGGATCAGATCGATCATAAATTGGCTGAAACTCACTTAGATCCAATTAAGGATACTCGAATGGGTGAAGCTTCAGGAGGGCAAAAGCAGCGTGCATATTTGGCACAAGCATTGCTGGATAATCCTAATATGATTATTCTGGATGAAGCCACAGCGAGCCTTGATCCGGCAGCTAAGGAAGAATTGATGGGGCTGATCAAACACCTTAATCAGGAACACAAGATTACGGTTTTGTTCGTCACTCATGATATTCCATTAGCTAAAAAATATATGACTGATTATCTCTATCTTAATAAGGGTTCAATCAGACAGGGAAAGATGAGTGAGTTTAAGGAGGATTTCGAATAATGTTTCAATATGAATTTATGCGTTATGCCTTCTTAGCAAGTACATTTATTGCGATTACCTGTGGGATTGTCGGAGTCTACGTTGTAGCACGCAGCTATGCCTTTTTAGCACATACCTTGTCAGAAATCGGTTTTGCGGGAGCAGCCTTTGCCGTGTTCATCGGTATTGCACCGTTATGGGGGATGTTGCTCTTTACGCTATTAGGTTCAATTGGTGTTGGTGAATTGTCCTTGCACAGTGATCAAAAAGAGTCTTCAATTAGTGCAATTTCTGCATTGTTCATTGGACTAGGTGTTTTATTTCTTGCCATCTCAGGGTCTAATAGCCGCTATGCAACGAATATTTTGTTCGGTAGTATCATCGGTGTAGACAAACAAGGCGTGATCCAACTGGTTGTTTTATCAGTCATTGTTTTGCTGATGATCTTGCTGGTTCAAAGAAACTTGAATTTCGATTCATTTGACCATATCGGTGCTATTGCGCACGGCATTCATACTGGCTTCGTAGGAATTGTTTTCCTCATTTCTTTAGCTATGTCAGTTGCTATTGGTGCACAAATTGTTGGTTCATTGCTAGTATTTATCTTGCTAACATTGCCATCTTCAACTGCCCGTCATATCGGCCGAACGATTCCAGCAATGATTGCCTGGTCAGTCTTCTTCGCTCTAGTAGGTGTCTGGGCAGGTCTATATTTAGGCTTTATTACTAATTGGCCTGTCACATTCTTTATTGCAACGATTGAGGTAGTGATTTACCTAGTTGCTTATGGCATCCATGTAGTTAAACATCGCTAATAAAAATAAGAAGCAGGTTGAATCTCAACCTGTTTTTTCATTGGAAAAGAAAAAGAACTACTCCATTCCGAGGAGTAGTTCTTAAATGATGTGAGAAATTTTACTTTCCATTAATTGTTATATAGTTTGTTGGACAAACTTGCAAGCAAAAATTTTAATTTTTTATTGACTTTAAGTAAGTAATTCTATATTATTACTTGTAAAAAGTAAGAAAGGAGTGAGTTAAATGTTTGTACGTCAAGAAAATTCTTGTTGTTGCATTTGTCAAAAAATTGACAATTTATTTGGCGTACAGTCATTTTCTCGCGCAAGGATTTTCTGTTTTCTATCATAAATAGGAGCTTTCCATCTGTTACAAAGATTATCCAAGGAGTCTTTGACAGTATGTGTCAATGATTCCTTTTGTTTGTTCAAAGTAATGCAAGGGGGATTTTATGCAAACATTTGTAGCGCTTATAGTAGCGATGGCTTTATTAGCTGGAATGATCTATCTTCATCATAAAAAGTGGGGATTTAATAAATTAGTATTTTTATCATTAGTTGTTGGAATTGTATATGGTATTGGTTTGCAACTGATATTTGGAGCAAAAAGTTTAGTAATTAGTCAAAGTATGGATTGGCTTTCTATAGTTGGGGATGGTTATATTTCGCTTCTTCAAATGTTAGTTATTCCATTGATTTTTGTTTCTTTAGTAGGTGCTTTTACTCAATTAAAGGTTACAGAAAAAATTCATAAGATTGCAGGAAACGTCTTAGTAGTTTTATTAGGAACAACGGTTGTAGCATCATTTATCGGTTTCATTAGTGTGGTTTTATTTCATTTACAAGGTGCCAATTTTGCACGTGGGTTAACTGCTACTTCGCAGGCGTTAACTTCAATTAGAGACCATCAAGAATCGCTTAAGAATGTAACTTTAGCACAACAAATCGTTTCATTCTTTCCCAAAAATATATTTGCAGATTTTGCAGGTATGCGAGCATCAAGTACTATTGCAGTGGTAATTTTTTCATCATTTGTCGGGGTAGCATTCTTAAGTCTTAAAAAAGAAGAAACAAAATTAGCAGAGACCTTTGCACGTGGTATTCAAGCTTTGAGAGCTATTATTATGAAAATAGTAAAAATGGTCTTAGAGTTAACGCCTTATGGAATTTTTGCTTTGATTGCTCGTGCCGCCGCTACTAATAGTTTTACGACAATGGGTAAATTATTAATATTCATTATTGCTGCATACTTTGCAGTTGGGGTAATGTTCCTAGTACACGCAGTTTTATTGATGATTAATGGAATTAATCCGATTACTTATTTTAAAAAAGTTTGGCCAGTATTGGTTTTTGCTTTTACTTCTAGAACTAGTGGAGGAAGTCTTCCCTTAAATGTTAGAACACAAAAAAATCAGTTGGGTGTGAGTGATACAATTGCTGATTTTAGTGCTAGCTTTGGTTTATCCATGGGTCAAAATGGATGTGCTGGAATTTATCCATCAATGGTTGCCGCAATCACTGCGTCTGTTGTAGGTGTAAATATTTTTTCATGGCAATTCATATTGACCTTGGTATTAATTGATGTGATTTCAAGTTTTGGCGTTGCCGGTGTTGGTGGAGGATCAACTTTTACTACTTTAATGGTTTTAGGTGCCTTAAATTTACCCGTTTCAGTGCTAGGAATTTTAATTGCGATTGATCCAATTGTAGATATGGCTAGAACGGCATTAAATGTTAATGATTCAATGCTTGCAGGGGTAATTACTGCCAAAAGATTAGGTGAATTAGATTTTAAAAAATTAAATAGTACTGCTCAAATTATGGATTATGAATAATAAATCTAAGTTTCATGACTAAAAAGTCCTAGATTGTTTATGTCTTTTACTGAATATTTAATATTAAATTTTGAAATTTGTAATAATTGATAAAGTTTACGTATTTGATTTTAACTTTTAAACACTGTCAAATAGTTTGTGTAAATAGATTTTTCTCGTAGATCGATTTTTTAATCTTTTATTGGCTCTTTGTCAACTCCTGTTGATAATGAGTAAATGAAGAGAATCAAGCAACCATTAAAAGGCTGTTTGGTTCTTTTTCTTTGTACAGATCTTCTTCCAAACGAATTCTGGTTAAGAGATTGGTAAAATTGGAATAGCCAAAAGCCGTTCGTTAGATTTGTTTGATTTTGCGATTGAAGCCTTCAAGACAGCCGTTAGAATAAGGTAGAGCTGCTCCGTTAAGCACAGCTGTTAGATTATGCTTAAAGGTTAATAGTGTTTTGTGCATTAAAGTTCCAATTTGATCTTGCCAGTTTCAACGGCTTGAATAAAGCTTTGCATCAGGTTATATGAATTCTCTAAAGTAGTGCTGGTATTAATGCTTTCTGTAACTACTT
>NZ_GG700756.1:21123-22639 GCF_000160855.1 Lactobacillus helveticus DSM 20075 = CGMCC 1.1877 | reverse complement strand
TTTTAAATTGCCGGTTTTAGATACTATGACAGGAGCCCTAGAAGGGATCATCATGGGTATTTGGCCAATCATGTTCGTAATCGTGCTGGCGTTATTTGCGTACAATGTAACTACTGAATCGGGCGGAATGAAAATCATTCAGAACATGCTGGCTACGATTTCAACTGATAAGCGCATTATCGTGCTAATTATTGCTTGAGGCTTTGGCGGCTTTCTTGAATCAATTGCCGGTTTTGGTACAGCGGTCGCAATTGCGGCAAGTATTTTGATTGCTTTTGGGTTAGATCCAATTAGAGCGTCAGTAATTAGTTTGATTGCCAACACCACTGCAACAGCATTTGGTGCAATTGGTTTGCCAATTTTGACATTAGCTGAAGTAACTAACTTGAAGCAAGAAAATTTATCCTTCATTGTAACTTTGCAATTATTCGTTTTGGTATTGCTAGTGCCATTTATTTTGGTAATTTTGACGGAAGGCAGCATTAAGGCTGTTAAAGGCGTTGGCTTGATTACCTTGATGTCAGGACTTGGCATGGCTATTCCCCAGGTAATAGCCGCTAAATTTGTTGGTGCAGAATTACCTGCAATTGTAGGTTCACTTTGCTCAATCGCTATTACGGTTTTGTTTACCAGATGGCATGAAGAGGAGAAAGAACCTGATGTGGAGCGCCCAAGTATGAAGGAAATGCTTAAGGCATGTTCACCATTTATCTTGGTCTTTATCTTCGTCATTTTTGCCTCATCATTGGTAGCGCCAGTGAATAATTTGCTCAGCAAGGCTACAACTAACTTGGTTATTTACACTGGCAAGAATCCTAATACCTTGGCTATTTCTCCAGGAACATTGCTTTTGATTTCCACATTAATTGGGGGGAACCATTCAAGGCGTTAGCTTTAAGAAAATGATGCAGATTTTAGGACAATGCATTAAGAGCGTGTGGAAGACCACGATTACGGTTTGTGCCATTGTAGGACTTGCTTGGACCTGTTTATCCATTGTTTGCACCGTTAATTGGAGCTCTTGGAACATTCTTAACAGGCTCCGCTACTTCAGCTAACGTGCTCTTTGGTAACTTGCAACTGTCAGCTGCAACGGACTTAGGTGTAAGCAAGTACTGGATTGTAGCGTCGAACATGACGGGTGCAACGGCAGGGATGCTGTCACCACAGAATATTGCCGTAGCAACCTGTGCGATTAATCGTGAAGGTGATGAAAGCGAGATCTTGAAGGAAACTGTCAAGTGGGGCAGTCTGTATCTCGTGATTTGTTGCGTCTTCTTGTATGTAGTTGGTTTAGTTGCAGGTAATGGATGAAAAATTAAAATCTGTTCTGCTTAGTATGAAAACACAGCCAGATATTACTGGTGATGTTGAAGCAATGACAATAATTGATCATGCTTTAAGTGAAATAGAACAAGATATTGATCTAAATAAGGTTATTTTTAAGTTAAATCAGGAAATTGATAATTATTCGTTGATGCATGATTTCAAGTTACCATCAACGTTAACTAAATTA
>NZ_GG700756.1:17135-19979 GCF_000160855.1 Lactobacillus helveticus DSM 20075 = CGMCC 1.1877 | reverse complement strand
CTAAATTAAAAATTATGCTAGAGGAAAATCCAAATAAGTGGACGGGAGCTGGCTTGAAAGGTTCCATTTAAAAGCAAAAAGCTGATAATTCACGTGAAAGTGAGTTGTCAGCTTTTTGTATGGGTATCTTTTTCAAGTCAGTGTCATTAAAAACTTATCGGTATCAAATACGCTGAAATGATACCGATAATTATGAAATGATACCAAAAAAATGAGAGTTTGGTATCATTTTATTTATTCTTGATGATTCTTATCAAATTCTTCCTGAGCTTTAAAATTACGTTCAAATATTTCGTAACGTTTTTGTTCAGTGGCAGTTTCTGTTTGGCATATTCGGTAAGACTAACAACATCTTGATCAGCCTCGTAAGTAATGTATTGCGCTTTATCGTCTTTTTCGATGATTAAAAAGGGCATTTCATTTTTAGCAAGTTCTAAGTTAATTAGCTCTCGACCAGTTCTGCCATTTCCGTCTTCAAAGGGATGAATTCGTTCAAAATTAATATGTGCAGCCATCAGATTTTGGAGGAATTCATCTTTAGTTTGACTGTTTTCTAGACGATAATTGGTATTTTCTGCCCATTGTTTGACAGCAATAGGAGTCTCAGCTACGGAAGAAGTTTGGAAATCAGCACCTAAGATCATATTTTCATTTTGTTTGAATTTACCTGCAGTACTAATGGTATTTTTAGTTAATTCAAATTATTGTAATTTCAAAATATTATCAATGGTTAATTCCGCATTATTGTTAGCCATATTGAGCATTAGATAGAATGCATCTTTTTGATTACTGGCTTCGTAAATATCACGTAGCTTAACGCCTTTATTATTCACAAAAGTTACTCTGTCGTATAAAACAATGGCTTCCGTTTGCCCGAGCGATAATGAATTACCTTAAATTGCATTTGAGTGCTAGGCAAAACGGACTAAAGCATCTCTAATATAATCTGGAGAATAAGCCTGCATGAATTACTTACCAATCAAACTCTCGAATTCGTTCAATCTCTTTTCAAAAGTCTTGAAAGCATCTTTCAAATAATCGGGCTTAGTCATGTCAACGCCGGCACGCTTCATGATCTCAGTAGGATAGTCACTAGAACCTGACTTAAGGTAGCCCAGGTATGCATCCCTATCAGCCTGACTACCATGCACAACCTTGTTAGCCAAAGCCGTTGCAGCCGCAAATCCAGTCGCATATTGATAAACGTAGAAGTTGTAGTAGAAGTGCGGAATTCGTGACCATTCAAGCGCAATATCGCCACCAGGTTCAACACTGTCGCCGTAGTAATGCTGGTTAATTTGACCATAAACATCATCCAAAATATCGGCAGTCAATGGTTCGCCCTTAGCATCTGCTTCGTGGATAAATTGTTCAAATACCGCAAATTGAGTTTGGCGGAACAATGTACCCTTGAATGAATCAAGGTAGTGGTTCAAGATGAATGCGCGCGTCTTAGGATCAGTGATATGGTCCAAGAAATATTCAGTCAAAATATTTTCATTAGTGGTTGAAGCAATTTCAGCCACGAAGATTGGGTAATTACCATAGATATAAGGCTGACTGTGGCGGGTGTACCAAGAGTGAACTGAGTGTCCAGTTTCATGAACTAAAGTATAGAGTGAATCGATATTGTCTTCCCAGTTCAAAAGTTCATATGGATCGGTATCGTAAGCACCACCAGAGTAAGCACCAGTAACCTTGCCCTTAGATTCAACAGGATCAATCACACGGTTGTTAAAAATATAATCAACATGCTTTAAGTAGTCTTCGCCAAGTGGCTTCATGGCTTCTTTAGCTACCTTTTTAGCCTCTTCAAAGTTGTAAGACAAAGCAGGCTTACCAGTTAGCGGCACGTACATGTCCCACATTTGTAAGTCTTTAAGACCTAAAATTTTCTTGCGCAATGCGACATAACGGTGAAGCAAGTCAAGGTGTGAATCAACTTCTTTAATTAATGTGTCGTAAACTTCAACAGGTACGCCGTTATCAGCTAATGCGGCTTCACGAGCTGAATCATACTTGTGCATGCGTGCGTTGTAGTTATGTTTTTTCACAACGCCGGAGAGAGTAGAGGCAAGCGAGTTTTGGAATTGACCATAGCTGGCATAGAGAGTATTAAAAGCACCTTTACGCACGTCACGATTTTGGGACTGAATCAATAATGAATACAAGCCATTGGATAATTGCTCCATGTTGCCGTCTTCATCTTGCACATAACCATATTCCATGTCAGAGTTGGTTAAAACGTTAAAGGTATTCTCTGACACGCTCATAGCATCCCCTGCGTCAGCGATAATTTTTTCTTCTTCTGCTGGCAAAGTATGAGGACGCTTGTTAGTGATCATTTCCAAATAGTGGGCGTAATCAGCTAATCTTGGCTCGTCTTTTTTGAATTGTTCAAACTTTTCGGCAGGGATACTCAAAATTTCAGGATTAATAAAACTGGTTGTTGCTTCAAATTGATTGGACAAGCTTTGCACGCGGCTAACGTAGCCCAAATAATGTGAGTTAGAAGTATCAACATCGCTAGACATAGTGGCATAAACGTAAATATTTTCTACATCACGTTTAACTGCCAAAATCTTGGTCAAGCCTTCATACAAATCTTTGCCTGATTTAGCCAAGCTTCCCTTTAATTCACTTAGCTTAGCCACGTCATCTTTTGCCTTGTCAAAGGCATTTTCCCAGTCTTGGTCTGTTTTAAAGATGCGGGTTAAATCCCACTTCAAATCTTCTGGGACTTCGCTTCTTGTTGGAATCGCCATAAATTTTCCTCCATTAATTACATTTTGTATACATCATAATTCAATGTACAATGAAACACAAAAAATAAGTTATTATTAA
>NZ_GG700756.1:14371-15948 GCF_000160855.1 Lactobacillus helveticus DSM 20075 = CGMCC 1.1877 | reverse complement strand
ATAAGTAATTTTATTTCATCTAGCGATTAAAAGTGATACAAATGAACATGTATTAATTTTGAAGGGAAGAGATACAGATAATGGACCAAAATCCAAAACGAAGAGAAGAATACCGAACAAGACATTCCTCGCTTAATCTCCACCGCAATCGTGCTTTTGCTGCAGAAAGTACCGTATATAAAAGTGGCAATATGTTTGCACGCTTTATTGGCGTAGTCGCATTAGTGGTTATTTGCTTTGGGGTAGCTTGGGCTGCGCACATGTATTTCACCATCCATAGTGCAGTTGATGGTAAAAGCGATAGCAGTGTGCCAGCTTCAGCTAAGATTGCCAATAGACAACCGATTTCTGTTTTAGTTTTAGGTGTGGATCAAGGTATTGAAGGGCGTCATGATCGTGGTAATTCAGATACTATGATTTTAGCTACAGCTAATCCGCAAAAAAATTCTGCAACGATGACCTCGATTCCGCGTGATACCTTGGCTGATATTAAAGGCGATCCAGGAGACAAGTACTTCATGTTTAGGGTGAATTCTGCCTATGAAATTGGTGGCAGTCAAGCAAGCATGAAGACCGTTTCGAGCATGTTAAATGTACCAATTGATTATTACCTAGAAGTAAATATGAAGGCGCTGCGTAGTTTGGTTAATGCGGTAGGCGGCGTAGATGTTAATGTGCCATTTGACTTTTCATATGACTGGTGTGATTTCCATAAAGGAAAGCAGCACTTGAATGGTCGTCATGCCGTGGCTTATGTCCGTATGAGAAAAGAAGACCCACGTGGTGACTACGGCCGTCAGCTTCGCCAGCGTCAGGTAATTGAAGCAATTATGACCAAGGCTAGGTCAGTTAATACTATCAGCAATTACCGTAAGCTTATTGATATTTTCAATAAATATGTGAAGACTAATTTAACCTTTAACGATATGCTTAGCCTGGTTTTGAATTATCGTGGCTGTGCAAAGAACTTGAAGAGTGGTTATATTCAAGGGCATGATGCTTGGATTGATGGCTCTTCGATTCAGGTTGCTTCAACTAAAGAATTACAAAAGATTTCAAATAGAATTCGCAAGAATTTAGGTTTAGAAACTGAAACTTTAGATAATGAAGAGATACGGCAAAATGATTTGAATGACCAAAATAGTCATATCAAGTGGGACGATCCGCAAGCATTTACTAATTATCGGATCTATGATCAGAATTCAGATAAGCCTGCAAGTGGCTCTAGCTCTGGTTATGGTAAGAATCCTGATGCTTCGTCGTCAAGCAGTAGTAGTTCTAGTTCATCATCAAGTAGTGGCGGCTGGAAGTTTCAATGGTAAAAATTAACAGCATCCTGATATGGGATGCTGTTTTTTGCTGATGTAAAATAAACTGAGAGGTGAGGAATATGATTGGCACAATTGTAAATACATTAGCGTTATTAGTAGGAACGTCCATTGGTTGTTTAGTGAAAAAGGGGATTAACAAGCGTTACGAAGACGTTCTGTTTATCACAATGGGGCTAGCCGCTCTAGGTATTGGCTGGGAAAACGTGACCAACACCATGCCTAAGAGCCACTATCCCGTTTTATTGC
>NZ_GG700756.1:8559-13311 GCF_000160855.1 Lactobacillus helveticus DSM 20075 = CGMCC 1.1877 | reverse complement strand
TTCATTGTCAGCCTAGCTCTAGGCGGCGTATGTGGGACCGCTCTGGACATTTCTGGGCGTTTTGATCGGTTGGTTGCAAAAGCGGGAAAATCAAATTTAGGTAAAGGCCTTGCAACTGAAATCTTGCTTTGCTGTATCGGGGCGCTCTCTATTGTAGGCCCTGTTATTGCGGCTGTAAAAGGCGACCACACCATGCTGTTCACTAATGCTACGCTGGATTTTGTAACGTCGATGGTTTTTGGCGCAAGCTTCGGCTAGGGGATGCTGGTTGTTGCTCCCGTTCTATTCTGCTGGCAAGGCAGCATTTATCTCGTTGCCAAATTTTTATCGGCAAGCTTTTTTACCGGTCCACTAGTAACAGAGATTTCCATTGTGGGCGGCTTCTTAATTGCCTGTTCAGGGTTAGTCCTGTTAAAAATTCGTGATGTTAAAACGCTGAACTTTTTACCATCACTACTTATACCAATCATCTTTTTCATTATTAAAGATGTAACAGGTCTATTTTAATTGGGATTGATTTTTCTAAAAATTTTGGTAGCCATAGTGTGATGATGGATCAAATGTTGTTTTATTCCCATTAATTTAAAGTCGGCATTTTTGGCAACCCGTTCACTTTTACCATTTTCAACCGCGACGATTAAATCAACGTATTTAAGATTTAACTCGCTGAAGGCATACTTGCATACTTCAAGAACGCTTTTAGTCATAATACCGCGGCCTTGGTATTTGCTAGACAGCCAATAGCCGATTTCGCCTTTTTGGTTGGTGATTAAATTATGCAAATCGATCATGCCGCATGGTTCACCATTAACAAGAATGGTTAATACGATCATGCGCTCTTTGACCATGTCGGCTTGGATGGTTTTGATAAATTTGGCTTCGTCAGCTGAAGATTTCATGTTATAAGCCCAAGGCAGCCATTTACCCATGCTTTCTCGGTCATGCGCGATCGCTTGATAAAGATCAATTGCCTGCCAGGTTTGCGGCAACACTAAATGGATGCCTAAGTCATCGATTTGGAAGTGGATTAAAGAAAAATAGTAATGGACATTTTTTTTCATTTTATCGTCCCTTTCTAAATACAAATTGAGTTATTGCAAGTATACTTAATTCATATTCAAAAGTCATTGTAAAGTTGGCTAAATTTTGCTAAGTTCGTAAAAGTTACTGCTTTTGCGTTGAAAGGAGAAAATTATGCAAAAAAAAGAATCAATATTTCCAGTCATTTATGGCATAATTTCCGCAATAATTGCTTTTATTGCCGTATTTTTTATCTGCCTGCACACTTTTAGATTGAATTTGCAATTAGCGATTATACTGGCAGGTATTTTTGCAATTTTCTTTTTTGGTTTGTCTTATTTTAGAGGACATGCTTCAGTTGAAATCAAGCGCATCGTTTATAAATATAAGTTAACGAATCAAGAAGTGGCTAATATTACGGGGATGAAGCCAAGCGACTTTCCAATTTATCATGATCGCTTGCAACTGATTCTGCCTAAGCGTTACTGGCCTCGCGTGCTTGATGCGCTGCAAAAGTATGAAAAAGAACAAGAATCTACAAATAATAGTTAGAGGGAAAAATGAGTTTATTAACTGTTAAAGACTTAAGTCAAAGTTTTATCGACAAGACTTTGTACGAAGATGCCAATTTTGTGTTGAATAAGGAAGACCACATGGGGGTTACTGGTCAAAATGGGGTAGGTAAATCTACCTTGATTAAGATCTTGACGGGTGAGATTATCCCAGATGAAGGTCAAGTTAAGTGGCAAAACAAGATTGATGTTGGCTATTTAGACCAGTATGCCAAGCTTGCACCTGGTGTAACTATCCGCGGCTTTTTGCGGACCGCTTTTGATGATCTTTTTAAGAAAGAACAAGAATTAAACGAGCTGTATACCAAGTATGCTGAAAATAGCGACGATAAGCTGCTAGAAAAAGCGGGCAAGATTCAAACATACTTGGAAGAAAATCACTTTTATGACATTGATACCGAGATCGAGCAAGTCGCAGCCGGATTGGGGCTAGCAGATCTAGGTTATGATCACGATGTTTCTAAGCTTTCAGGTTGGCAACGTTCTAAGATCATTTTAGCTAAGCTTCTTTTGCAAAGCCCTGATGTTTTAGTACTAGACGAACCAACTAACTACCTGGATGTATCGCATATTGACTGGCTGGTTGATTATCTGAACAACTTCTCTGGCGCCTTTATCGTAGTTAGTCACGACTACGACTTTTTAGGTCGTATTACCAATTGCATTATTGACATCGATTTTGGTACGATTACGCGTTATACCGGTACACTGAAGCAAGCGTTACGTCAAAAAGCGGCTAACCGTGAAACCTACCTTAAGGCTTATGCTAACCAGCAACGCAAGATTGCTAAGACTGAGGCATATATCCGCAAGAATAAGGCGGGTACTCGTGCTAAGAGTGCTAAATCTCGTGAAAAACAATTAGCAAGAATAGACGTTTTAACACCACCTAAGAACAACCGTCGGGCTAAGTTTGAATTCCCATATGTAGCTACGGCTTCTAACTTGCTTTTGCAAACGCAAGACTTGGTTATTGGTTATGATCATGCGTTAGTTAAGTCCGCCTTTAATTTCTCCGTTGGTAGGGATGAAAAAGTAGCGATCACTGGTTTTAACGGAATTGGTAAGACCACGTTGCTTAAGACTTTATTGGGCCAATTGGAGCCAATTTATGGCTCATATGAATTATCTGTAACGGCAAAACTGGCTTACTTTAAGCAGGACTTAGCTTGGCCTAACAACAATATGACGCCGCTACAATATTTGCAGGAAGAATTTGAACGCAAAAAGCCAAAGGAATTACGACAAGCGCTCGCACGGATGGGCTTGACTGCACAGCAAGCCATGAGTCCATTAAAAGAATTATCTGGTGGGGAACAGGAAAAGGCAAAATCAGCCAAAATGCAGTTTGAACCTGCTAATTTGCTTTTCCTTGATGAACCGACTAACCACCTAGATAACGATACTAAGGATGCGTTAAGAAAAGCCATTGTCAATTTCCCAGGTGGAGTAATTATTGTTAGTCACGAACGCGACTTCTTCCGTGGTGATTGGGTAGATAAAACAATAGATATTGAAACAATGAATTGAGGATAAAACTATGTCCGATAAGCACGATGGTCAATTTTATCAGGAAATATTGGATATTTGTTTAACCGCTGGACGTTTGATGATTGAAGGCGGCAGTGAAATGTATCGGGTGGAGGATACAATGCTAAGAATTGCTCGCAATGCAGGGGCAGAAGATCCTCGTGTTTTTGCCACGCCTACCTGTGTGTTTATGAGCTTGAATCATGGCAATCTCTCTCAAATGAAGCAAGTGCGCGATCGCAACATTGATTTGGAGCTAGTAGATCGTGTTAATGCATTGTCACGTCAATTTGCAGTTAAGCAAATTGATTTGCCTCAGTTGAAAGAAAAGATAGCCAAAGTAGCCGATGCGCCGTTCTTTCCAATGTGGATGCAAATCATCGGTGCGGCAGTCCTTAGTGCAACCTTGATGGTTTTGTTTATGGACAATTATGACTGGGTTGATTTCCCAGGTGCAGCCATAGTTGGGGGCCTCGGTTTTTGGGCATATTGCGAGTTTAAAAAGTATACTAAGGTCCGCTTTTTATCAGAACTAATTGCGGCAATGGTGATGGGCTTTTTAGCCAGAGGACTGAATTGGCTGGATTCACAGATGATTGTGGACAACATTTTGGTTGGAGCGCTGATGACTTTGGTCCCAGGACTGGCTTTGACAAACGCTTTGCGCGATTTGTTCATGGGGGATCTGCTGTCTGGCATCGTAAGAATGTGTGAGGCCGTTTTAAGTGCACTAGCTTTAGGTGGCGGTGTCGCCATTGTCTTGAAGTTCATGGGGGTCTAGGTATGCCTTTTTGGTTAGAGATAGTAATAAATGTAGCTTTTTCTTATATTGCTTCTGTGGTTTTTGCCATCATGATTAATGTTCCGCATCGTGCCCTTAATTCATTGGGGATTAGTGGTGCCGTTGGCTGGATGGCTTATTGGTTTTGTTTTCATTTAGGCATGGGTAGAATGGTTTCTAACCTGACTGGGGCCTTTTTGATCGGAATTTTGGGACTGTTTTTTGCTAGGAGAAAAAAGTGTCCTGCAACGGTCTTTAACATTCCTGCATTGGTGCCGCTGGTGCCGGGGATGCCAGCATATCAGGCCGTTCGTGCCCTTGTAGCCGGTAATTATACGCTGGGTCAAGAACTCATTTTGCGGGTGGCGATCGTCACGGCCGCAATTGGGTTAGGATTTCTATTTTCTACAATGTGCATTGAAGCATTCTATAGGATAAAATATCTGCACTTAAAGAAGATAATGCTGTACATGAAACGTAAAAGATAGTACAATACGTAGCTGACGAGTCGATTAGTTAACGCGAGATGCGTATATTTATGAGATAGAGGACATCCGCCTTAAGTGGCAAGCACGGGAAGTGCTGATGTTGGACACACTGATGTGAACAGTTTGCATGTCCACATATGCTTATGCATGTGCCTTGAGTTAAAAAGGACAAGCTTTACATGAGCTTGTCCTTTTTGTTTTGCTTAATTTATTGATAAACTTTGGGACTGATTAAGCAAGGATACCCCGCATTTTAATGCGGGGAGTAATTGCGCTTTCAGTCCCTTTTTCTTTCTATTGATAATTCACTATTTAGGTTATGATATAATATTTAATGAATACAGCTAAGGAGGTGAAATTA
>NZ_GG700756.1:4717-7178 GCF_000160855.1 Lactobacillus helveticus DSM 20075 = CGMCC 1.1877 | reverse complement strand
CTATTCTAGCAAAATCTTATTATGAATTCTAAAAATGGATGACAAAAAAATTTTTTGTAGTATGTTAGTGAGTAGAATTAATAAAAAGGAAAGTTTATTTTGAAGATTAATTTAGAAGATTTAAATGATAAAATTGAAAATCAAGATTACATTCAAGATCTTGAAACAGTAAAATATGGCGATATCAGCAAGTCTAAGAGCAAAATTAAGCCCTATGCAGAGAAGATGGTTAAGGAGGTTGCTGCTGCGTTTAAGCACGATTCATTAGTGCAAACTCAATTAGCGGTAACAGGCCAGCGACCAGTTACCTTTGCTTTAGAGACTAACATTATTAACTTGCCTTACAGCAATTATAAGAAGATTGCCAACTTTTTTGAGGAAGGACAAGAATATCCGCTTAATGTTTATTTTGAAACGCGGTCTGATTATGTCAATGTTTCGCACTTTAGAATTGATCAATTGGCAACTGAAGAAGAAGTTGAAAAAGATACTGATAAGGTTGTAGATCAACTAGTAGAGGCAATTATTGAAAAATTGAAAGTTGTGCGCGAATACCAGGTTCCAGAAAAGGCAACGGCTAAAAAGAAAGAAACCAAGAAAAGCAAAACTACTAAAAAAGAAACTAAGAAAAAGTAGTTTGATGATTTTTTCGACTCGAATCTAAGTGATTCGGGTCTTTTTTGTAATGATAACAAAAATTTTTGTTTTTTATTTTTGCGATTTTTCTAGTCAAAACTTTGCATAAATGTTATTATAGCAAGCATTTGCGCCATCTATTTTCTTTTCAAAAAGAGTTTTATTTGCCCTTACATTATATAACATGTGTTATATAATAAAGATGCAAGGACTGAGGGAACAAAAAGTTCCACCAAGTTAAGTGATTTAGAAAATAGAGGTATTCATTATGTTAGACTCAAAGAAAATTGTTAAAGTTGTTTCAGTTGTAGTTGCTTCAATTAGTATGATGGGTGTCGGTGCTTCAGTCAGCGAAGCTGCTAGCTTCACTGCTCCAAAGCTTGGTGTTTCAGAAGTTGCACCTACTAACCCATCAATCAAGAAAGGCGACAAGATTTTCGTACTTGCCCGGCTTTTCTAATTTTAAAAATTCTTTTTTAGCTTAAACGTTGCGAGGTTCCCCAAATAATGTCGTTTAGTCTCGCCCAAGCGGATTTGTCGACACGATCCTCCATGTCATTCCAGTTAATTGCTTCGTAATATTTCTCAGTCATACTCAATCTCTAAAATCACTCAAAAAGCTAATATTTCCACGTAATTCTTTAGGTTTTTGGATTTTCTTGGTGCTTTCACCAGTAGAAAAATCATGAACAATCTTGCGAACGTTTTTGACATCTTCACTTGTGCCACTAAATTCCAACAAATAAAGAATCGGCACTTTTAGCGTAGCTGCGATCTTCTTCGCGGTTTGAGCAAAAAGGTCGTTGAAGTTACGATTACCACAACCGATAATTCCGATAATATTCTTTTTATTGTCTTTATACGTTAAAAAGTCAACGACTGAGTCCAGCATGAAATCCTGATATGCAGGAACGATCAAAATATATTTTTGACCCATATCAAATTTGGGTTTAGCATCGCTGATTTGATGGGCTTCTAATTGCATTTTATCAATAAAACGTTTAGTTTGCCCATTTATTGAATAAAATGCTATTGCTACCATATTTTTCCCTAATAAATCTAATGTACTCAGTAACTATCATCTCACCTAAATCCAAAGTATTCAATACGTATACTATTCAAATTTTGAAAAATTTCCCCTATAATGTAGAGCAAGGAGGACGAGACATGTTTAGCTGGAATATTATTGGTATCTTAATCTGGGTTGCCATCATACTTTATTTAGTATTTATTATCCAAAATATTCGTAGCAGACGAATTAAAATGATTATCAAACAGCATAAGCACTTTAGTTGGCCTAACTTTATCTTGACTGTAGTTGAAGTTGTCGTTTTGTTAGTGGCAGCTGGCTGGATGTTTAATCAGACCTTTATGGATAATCCAGATTTGGAAGATGCGAGTCGAATTACTTCAAGCGTTAAATATGAACCGCTGATAATGAAGACAGGGGTTGGCAATTCAAGCTATGTCACGATTAATTCGGCTAAGAAGAGATACAGTTCTCAATCATATACATTTTATAAGGCAGGAAGCAAAATTACAGCGTCTAGCGATTATGCATCGATTGCATATGGTGATACGGCATTAGATGTTAATGCGGAAAAGATTCCATATGTTAAAAAGACGCTCAAGAAGATGGATAAGAAATATCAACGTGCTTATGTAGCCATTTATACGGCCACATATAAGAAGAACTGGCAAAACGGTATTGGAATGCACGCGGGGCATTTGGCAACGCGTTACTACTTGATCCGGGTGCCAGATCACAGTTTTATCAAGCAAGGAAAATAAGTAAAAAAAATCCCCATTCAAAGACGAATGAGGA
>NZ_GG700756.1:0-3658 GCF_000160855.1 Lactobacillus helveticus DSM 20075 = CGMCC 1.1877 | reverse complement strand
TCTTTAATTTTTAGCCTTAATTTCAACTAATAATCCACCTTCAACGAAGGCCAAGATGAAGCTAGCAGTTAGGAAGTCCATGACATTGCCTGATGAAAATGCCGCAAACAGCATAAAGGCAATTGAAAGCAGCATCGAACTGATCAGGTAGGTGCGCTTCTTCTTATTCATTAGCCATTTAACAAAAGCGTACAGCATGATTGCTACATATGGTCCAACAAACAGCAGCATCCCGATCCAGCCTAATGAATAAATTTGGCTGGTGAAGTCACGTTCTAGGTTAAAAATGTTGGTTTCACGTGTGTATGAGATACCTAAGAACATGTCTAACTTATTATTGTTAGTCTTAACCACTTGATCTAGCATAGCCTTTTCAACGTGACGGTTTTGCATTCGCGCAGTTCCCGGCTCATTCATGATCTTAAGCCAAAACTTCGGATCATATTTATAAGGGTAGCTCTTAGTGACGAACTTTTTGCTTAGGGCATAATCTTGATAATGCTCTTCGATAAATTCAGTTAAAAATTGCTTGCGCTTCTTGCCACTTGGGTATTTTTTGAGACCAGCGGTCAATTCTTTTTTAGCAACAGTTAAACTATTATCTGATTGTTGTGCTAAAAACTTTTCGTAATTGTAACGCTGGATTGCTGGGCCAAAGGGGATGATCGCCATCGCGCCGATTTCGATTAGCAATGCGACTAAGATTGCCTTGCCATTCTTGGTGACATCTTTGACGATGAACAAGTGAAAAACGTAAAGCAAAATGCCGATGATAATGCCGCCGATTAAACCGATCAGGGCAACTTTGGTTCCAAGCTCAATCATGGCAAGAGCTTGCACGGTATTCAAAGTAACGGTTTTCCAATTAAAATGGCTAAACATGAAGTAGAGCATTAGCGGTACTAACATGAATAGGACGGCCGAAACCATATTAGCGAAGTTGAAGAATCCCTTGGATGCCATGTGAGAATAGCCGATATTAGGATTGAAGAACCATTCAAAAATGTTGGCACTGATTGGCCCCGTTTCGTAACTTCTAAGTGAAATCACGAAGAGATTACTGATTACAATAGTGAATGAAAATAGTCCGCTGATTCCTTCAATTACATGCCTGAATTGGTCACGGGTGAAATCCAATTCGGTAGTAAAGAAAATTACCAGCAGCGGCAAAATCATTCTAATGAGGTAGAAGATCTCACTGACAGTAGAATAGTTGTAATCATTTGGATTCACACTATTGAAATGTTTCACGTGTAACAAGTGCAATGCTGAGTAAATAATTAATAAAGCTAGGTAAAATAGCAGCCACTTGTTTTTACCCAATTTTTGCCAATTCTGTTTTTGGCTGAAAAACATGCAAAAGATGACAAAGACAGCCAAAATTCTGATGATCGTAGGCAAAGTAAATGGCAAAACGTCAGCCAATTTGCCGTGATAAAACCAATAAAGGTCCAAAAATGGCTGAATAAGGATGAACCAAAATAAAACGGTTCGAGTTTTCTCTTTCATAAAAAATCTCCCTAAATTAGATCGATATTGTATTAATTTTAGGCAAAAAAAGATCCTGCGTAAATATTACCCAGGATCTTTTTGAATTTGTTTTACTTTTTGCTGTCCTTGTCGGCCTTTTTAGTTTTAGCAATCTTTTCAACTTTAACTTCGTTAGTTGAAGCAGTCTTACTATTTTTAGCGGCACTAGCAGCCTTTAAGTTCTTGAAGTTGACTACGATCTTGTTGTTCAAGTCACTGATTGCAGTGGCATCAACTGGATCGTATGAAGCGATGGCTAAGAGAGCAGAATTTTCATAAATTTTTTCTACCTTACCTTGGAATGGCTTCTTAATTTCTTCTTCTGACTTGGCATCAACGATTGCGCCAACTTTTACATCTGCTTTTTTCATGGAGTTATCTCCTCTCTTGATAAAAAATCTTGGTCTTTTGTAACATTGGAATGTTAATATAGATGAGCAACATTTTCAAGTGGGGGACTTTCTTTTGAAGAAAATAATTTTAATCGCGGGCCCGAGCGGTGCCGGAAAGACAACGATTTCTGATTATTTAAATGAAAAATATGGTATACCGCGTGTCTTGACACATACGACGCGTCCAATGAGACCAGGGGAAAAGCAGAATTTCTCCTATCATTTTGAAACGGATGAAAGCTTCAAGACACTGCACTTTTTTGAACATATTAGATATGGGTCTTATCAATATGGTTCAAGTCGTGAAGCCTTAAACCTCGCTTGGAAAAAGAGTGATCTCGTTTCTTTAATTGTCGATATTAAAGGTGTTTACACTTATCTAAAACAATTAGGTAATAAAGTTTATTTCCTTTATGTGACAACTTCGACGAAGGAAGAGCTAAAAGAGCGCCTTTTAAAGCGGGGAGACGATCCCGAAAAAATCAAAGAGCGACTCAGCGGCATTGAATTAAACTTATTGCCGAAAGACTTGAAAGAATACGCTCACATATTAGTTAATGATAATCTATCAGAAACTAAGAGTAAGCTGGATTCAATCGTATCAAGGCTTAAAAAGTGATTTGAAAGCCCTTAAATTTACAAGATTTTTTAAATATGCAATGTTTCTTAACGTGATGGTAGTTCTTTTGAAACAATTATGTAACATTCAGAAGGTATTATATTAACCGTCAGCTGATTTAAGAAATCAGTCAAAAACGAAACAAATATTAAATAAAAGAAATCTATAATTTAAGGGAGACTATTAATTTTGAATTTTAAACGTACTTTAGTTAAATACACTGCAGCTTTATCAATTTTCTTTACAGGTATCTCAGCTATTAATGTTCCAGCTACTGTTCACGCTGACGAAGTTTCAACTAGCACTGTAAATAATGATAACTCAATGTCAGACATCGAAACTTCAACTCCAGCAGCAACTACTGTTAAGAAGACTTCAGCTGTTACTAAGAAGCGTAACGCAATCGTTAAGCTTGCTAAGGATCAAATTGGTAAACCTTACGTTTACGGTGCTTCAGGTCCTTCAGCATTTGACTGCTCAGGTTTAATTTCATACGTTTACAAGAACGCTGCTAACAAGACTTTGCCAAGAACTACTTACGGTCAAATCACTCTTGGTAAGACTGTTTCAGTTTCAACTAAGAAGCTTAAGAAGGGTGACTTGTTATTCTGGGGTAACTACCACGTAGGTATCTACATTGGCAGTGGCAAGTTCGTTCACGCTCCGGCTCCTGGTCAAAATGTTAAGACACAAACCTTAGCATCATTCTTCCCATCATCAGCTAAGCGTGTTATCGACTAATCACATTTAAAATTACGTCTTTCTAAAAATTATTAGCAAAAAGAGCTAGGTGAATTTCACCTAGCTCTTTTGTGCCTAAAAATATTAAAAATTATGCTTACGAAGATTATTGAGGTAGTGCTTAAATTCGAAAATCCTGATTTTTCAGGCAGTGCTAGCTTTGCTAGTTTTGACGATTTACTAGATGAAATTGGCAAAATTGCGCAAAAGCAGCAAGTCGTTTTTGTAATTGATGAATATCCTTATTTAGCAGAGTCTTATCCTGGTTTTAGCTCATTATTGCAAAAATACATTGATCGTAATTTTCTACATAGCAAATTGTTTCTAGTTCTGTGTGGTTCGTCTATGTCATTTATTGATTAATTGCCGAAGAAAT
>NZ_GG700757.1:201144-205495 GCF_000160855.1 Lactobacillus helveticus DSM 20075 = CGMCC 1.1877 | reverse complement strand
GCTTCGTCTCATTAAGAAACGAAGCTTATTTGCATGTTTAAAATTATTATCTATTTTCGTTAACTACCTTAACAATTTGAATGATTACAGTTGGTATTACTGCAAGACCAATAATCCAAAGAAGTTGATTGCCAGTTAAAGGAGTTACTGCAAACAACCCGTGCAATGCAGGTACAAATAAGATTAATGCTAAAAGCAAAGTACCTACGGCAAATGCAGCTAAGCTGTACCAGTTCTTCTTGAAGCCAATCTTGAAAATGCTGTGTTGTGAACGGCAGTTGAAACCGTGAAGCAATCTAGCAAATGTCAAAGTAGAGAAGGCCATCGTACATGCAACAGCTGGACTAGTTTGACGACCAATCATGAAGGCGGTAATTACGCCGACTGCAATGATCAAACCTTGAAGTCCTACCTTGTTAACTAATGACTTATTCAAGACACCAACCTTAGGATCACGTGGTTTTCTGCTCAACACATCTGGCGAACCAGGTTCCATTCCAATTGCTAAAGCTGGCAAAGAGTCAGTCACCAGGTTGATGAAAAGCAGTTGAACTGCAATGAACGGTACAGAGAAGCCACCGATTGAGGCAAATAATACTGTGATGATGGCTGACAAGTTACCTGAAAGTAGGTACATAATAGCATTTTTAATGTTTTCAAAAACAGTTCTACCAATTGCAACAGCCTTAATGATAGTTGCGAAGTTATCATCAGCCAAGATCATGCTGGCAGCATCTTTAGATACTTCTGTACCTGTGATACCCATAGCAACACCAATGTCGGCTTTTTTCAAAGCAGGGGCATCGTTAACACCGTCACCAGTCATAGAAACAATGTGATCTTTCTTTTGCCATGCGTTAACGATCCTGATCTTGTTTTCAGGAGATACACGAGCATAAACGGCGATTTTTTCAATCTTTTGCTCAAGCTCTTCATCACTCATCTTATCAAGTTCAAGACCAGTAACAGCCATGTCGCCATCATTGAAGATGCCGATCTTTTTAGCAATAGCAACTGCAGTAACCTTGTGGTCACCAGTAATCATTACAGTGCGGATACCAGCCTTTTTAGCTCTGGCAACAGCTTCAATACTTTCTTCACGAGGTGGGTCCATTTCAGATACCAAACCAATGAAAGTAAAGCCGTTTTCTGTTTCAGGGGTTAAATCTTCATCGCTTTCTTTATAAGCGAAGGTCAAAACACGCAAACCATTTTCTGAGAAGTGTTGGTTTTGAGCTAAGATTTGCTTCTTATCTTCTTCAGTGATTGGGCGAACTTCATCATCTAATCTGATGTTGACGCAGCGATCAAGCAAGACATCGATTGCACCCTTAACGAAGATAGTAGGAACTGTATGAATCAGGTGCTTAGTACTCATCAATTTTCTGTCAGAGTCAAAAGGAACTTCTTGCTTACGAGTTAACAGTCCTCTTAAATCTTCTTCTGATATGCCTAAACCTTTATCACCTAAGTCGATACCAGGTACTTGGCGGTACATTTCTAATAATGCGTATTCAGTTGGGTCACCGATTCCCTTACCATCAACTAAGCTAGAATCGTTGTTTAACACTGCATCATATAGTAAGTAACGGTGCAATTGATTGTCTAGATTAAGTTGATTTGGCTTAAGGGTTTTGCCACCGATATAGATATCTTGGACTGTCATCTTGTTTTGAGTTAAAGTACCGGTCTTGTCAGAACAAATAACTGATACTGAACCAAGTGATTCAACGGCAGCCAAGTTTTTAATAATGGCATTTTCCTTAGCCATTTTTTGCGTACCCATAGCTTGCACGATGGTTACGATTGAACTTAAAGCTTCAGGAATTGCGGCTACAGCCAATGCTACTGCAAAGAGCAGGGCATCCATAATTGGCTGACCACGCCAGATTTGCAAACCAAGCACGATAGCACAGATGATTAAAATTGCTGTAGCTAGTTTAGACGAGAACTTATCCAGTGAAATTTGCAATGGGGTACGACGTTCCTTGGTTTCATTCATCAAGGAAGCGATCTTACCGATTTCTGTGTTCATCCCTGTGGCGGTAACTACCACATTAGCACGACCATAAGTTACTAAAGAACTCGAGTAAACCATGTTAATGCGATCGCCAAGCGGCATTTCGTGATCAAATTCTACATCTGCCTTATCAATGTTGGTTGATTCACCAGTTAAAGAACTTTCATTAACTTGCAGTGAGAAGTTGTCCAAAATACGGCCGTCGGCTGTGACCATGTCACCGGCTTCTAAGAGCATAATATCGCCGGGTACAACATCTTTTGAATCAATTTCAATCTTTTTGCCATCACGCAAGACCTTGGCGCTAGGCGAGGACAGCGACTTTAATGATTCAAGCGATTTTTCAGCCTTGATGTGCTGCACAGTACCTAAAATTGCATTCAGGATTAAGACTGCGATAATTACCAAAGTACTTTCAAGTTCGCCAGTAAAGGCAGAAATGACAGCGGCGATAATTAAGATAATTACCATTAAGTCTTTAAATTGTTCTAAAAAGACCTGCAATGTCGTCTTCTTTTTGCCTTCAATTAAGGCGTTCTTGCCATACTTAGCTAAGTTGTCCTTAGCCTGCTGAGATGATAAACCACCGCTAGACGTCTTTAATTCTTCTAAGACTTTAGCTTTGGTCTGTAAATAATATTGTTTCAATATAAGACCCTCCATTAAACTTCAGTAAATCCCAAACAAAAAAGAGACTACTGCATAAACTTAAGAGCGTTTATGTAATAGTCTCACCATTTAAACTCACAGCGGAAATTGCTTTCGTGACTTGACGCCATGAGTACAATTATTTGTCGGTTACTCCCTATATGTATACTAAATTTATATCATACATGTATCTTTTTTTCAACTGGTTCGTTAATTATTTTGATTTGATGTAATTTATGCCAGCAGCTGCAGGAGCAACAGATTTTCCAAGGAAAATAACTAAGACAACGATTGTGATGACATATGGAGTGATTTGCATATAAACCGTTGGGATTTTTTCAAAGCCTGGAAGTTGGTTACCGATGATGCTTAAACTTTGAGCAAAACCAAAGAAAAGGGATGAAAGCATTGCACCAATTGGATTCCATTTACCAAAAATTACGGCAGCTAAAGCCATAAAACCTTGACCAACGATGGTTGAAATAGAGAAGTTGCCAGAAATTGATTGAGCAAAGACTGCGCCACCTAAACCAGCCATAAAGCCGGAAATAAGAACCCCAATGTAGCGCATTTTGTAAACATTTACGCCAAGAGTATCAGCAGCTTGCGGATTTTCACCGGTTGAACGGAGGCGAAGACCAATTCTGGTTTTGTAAAGGATCCACCAAAGCAAAACTGTGATGATAATTGCAAGCCATGCAGGAGCGGAAGTATTAGTAAAAAAGATTTTACCAATAACAGGAATGTCTGCTAATCTCGGAATATTGGTGTAACCAAAGTTGGCAGTAATGTTAGGAGTTTGTCCTTTTTCATAAATGGCCTTTATTAAAAATATGCCTAAAGGTGGAGCTAATAAGTTTAACACAGTACCACTGATGATATGATCCGCATGAAGGCTGATTGTAGCAAATGCATGTAATAGAAAAAAATTAAGCCGAAGATTGCACCAACTAATGCACCTAACCATGGAGTAGCGGCCCCAAAATCTTGGGCAAAGGTAAGGTTGAAGATAATGGAAGTGAAAGCACCAACACTCATGATGTCTTCAAGGCCAATATTGACAACACAGGAATTTTCAATGTATACGCCGCCTAAGGATGCAAGAATTAATGGAGCGGAATACACTAAGGTTGAGGAAACGATTAATGCTAGAAGAGATGTAAGATTCATAGTACTGGTCCTTCTTTTTGTAATTTGATGTTTGGTCCATCAACACCATTGTTAGGACCAATTTCTGTACCTTTCTTTACTGCAAAAAGTAAATCAAAGACATATTTGATTGCAATGAAGAAAATAATAGCGGCAATTACAATTGAAACAATTTCATAAGGTACGCCAGCTACAGTTTGCATACCAAGGCCACCAATTTTAAGAATAGAGAATAAAAGGGAAGCAATTAAAATCCCAATTGCTGTACTGTTTCCTAATAAAGCTACTGAAAGTCCATCCCAACCGATATTAATACTGCTAGTTTGAGTAAAGTAGTTTTGGTAAGTTCCCAATCCTTGTACCACACCACCGATTCCTGCAAAACCACCAGAGAGAAGCATAGAAAGGATGATATTCTTCTTAGCAGAAATTCCAGCATAACAACATAAGGATCATAGCCTAAAAACGCAGTCAGTTCAGCTTCTAACAAGTCATTAACTGCTTGCTGGAGTTCTTTGCACAATAAATTGTTTA
>NZ_GG700757.1:190284-200827 GCF_000160855.1 Lactobacillus helveticus DSM 20075 = CGMCC 1.1877 | reverse complement strand
ACTTATGATTAAGTATATTTAACGTATAATTTAAGTATAAAGCAAAAGTAGGTATGATTATTATGTCTCTAACACTTGGAATAGATGATAAATTGAAAGCTGAGACTAGAGCTAATCTGAAAAAGATGGGAATAGATATGACTACGGCCACAAAAATGTATTATATTTATATTAATCAACATGGCAAACTTCCATTCGCTCCAAGTACAGGTAGATCGGAATTAGATCAGGCTGTATATGAAGCAAAACATCATCAGTATGCAGGAGAGTACAATTCATTAGAAGAATTCCGAAAGGATCTGTATTCTCCTGATGATACACATAATTACATAAGAAATTGAAACAACATCATGCTCATAAGTTGACCAATTATTATGAGCTACATATTAAAGGAATTGATTATTAGAATATGATTTTGATAAAGAAACCGGTGATTTGATTCTTATCTTAATTGATACTGGTGATCATGATGATTTGAAAAGAAAAAGATATTAAGTGTCTAGGAAAAAGCTCTTTGTCTGAATAACAAAAAAGGACCAACTTTTGAAAAGTTGATCCTTTTTTGTTACTTCCAAGCCCATGGATCTTCATGCCAGGTCTTTAATGTTTGGTATTGTTCCCGTGTAATATGACCAGACTCATTTTCCTTTTTCAGTAGTTCTGGATAAGAAAGAAGCGGTGCATATTTAACGTTTGCTTTGGCAAAGTTTTCTTTTGCATCAGGCAAGTAATAAGTAAAGATTGAAGAAACACCAATGACATTGCCGCCATCTTTTTCAGTTGCCTTAACTGCATTTAAAACGGAACCGCCAGTAGTGATTAGGTCATCAATTAAAACAATTTTGTCGCTTGAAGAAAAACGACCTTCAATTTGGCGACCTTTACCGTGGTCCTTTGGCTTAGGACGAACATAGATCATTGGCAGGTGCAATTTTTCAGCAACAAGTGCTGCGTGAGGGATACCAGCTGTAGCTACACCGCCGATGATAGTTGCTTCAGGAAATTCTTTAGCGATTAAATTTGCTAAATCACTAGCAATCATATCGCGCAAGTCCGGGTAAGAAACCATTAAGCGCAGATCGGTGTAGATTGGTGAAAGCATCCCACTAGCATAAGTAAATGGCTTGTCAGGTGAAATAGAAATGATTTTTTCTTGAATAAGTTGACTAATAATTTGATCTTGATGCATGTTAGTTAAACTCCTTTTTAATTGCTTCGTAAGCTGCATGTGGGTCGGTTGCTAGGGTAATTGGACGACCAACCACGATTGCAGTTGATCCCCATTCGCTTGCTTGAGCAGGTGTGGCCACACGGGATTGATCATCTTTGGCACTTCCTTTTGGCCGAATACCGGGAGTGACATATAAAAAGTCATCGCCGATTTTTTGATGTAATTCTTTGACTTCAAGTGGTGAACAAATTACGCCATCGGCTCCTGACTTTTTAGCCGTTTTAGCAAGGCTCATTACTTGCTCACTCATTGATAAAGCACAATTTTGCTCAAAGCGCAGAACTTCGTCTGAAATAGAAGTTAATTCAGTAACTGCAAGTAGTTTTGGTACTGTATGTCCTGCAGGCGTACCCGCAATTAGACCGTCTTTGGCAGCTTGAATCATTTGGCTGCCACCTAATGCATGAACGGTGGTGTAGGTGATGCCGAGTTGTGCAAGTTGTTTTGTTGCTTGATAAACAGTGTTGGGGATATCATGCAGTTTTAAATCTAAAAAGATTTGGTAGCCTTGTTTTGCTAATTTTTTGACCAAATCAGGACCAGCGTGATATAAGAGTTCCATGCCGATCTTGATGAAAACATATTGTGGCTGCCCTAAGTTGGATAAGATTTTTGTTAATTGTTCTTGATTATCAACGTCTATAGCAACAATTACAGGTTTCATTTTGCCTCCATACAAAAAAGTCTATACCAGTGCAGAGAGATACCAGGTATAGACTTTCCCTAGATAAATTTAAGCCAATATTTTGAACTTGCGGTCTCTCTGTACCGTTTAAAGTTTGATCAAGATGAAGTTTAACACCCCTGATTAGAAAATACAACAGAAAATTTTTGACCTTGCAAAAAAATAAAAGGCGTGTAGAATCAATTCTTAAAAAATAAGCGAATGACAGAGAGCATTCATTTTGGAGGAAAATTATGGTTAATACTCATGTAAATTTACCAGGTCTAGATTTGAAGAATCCAGTGATGCCGGCTAGTGGCACCTTTGGTTTTGGCGATGTGCCAGCCGCACAAAAATTTGATTTAAACGACTTAGGTGCAATGGTGATTAAAACAACGACGCCGCACGCTACGACTGGTAATCCGCAGCCACAAATTGCGATCTTAGAAGATGGCGTTTTAAATTCTGTAGGATTAACTAATCCCGGGGTTGATCAGGTAATTAGTGAAAAATTGACTAAGTTACGTCATCAATATCTTGACTTACCGATTATGGCCAGCGTAGGCGGAGACAGCGAAGATGATTACGTCGAAGTCGCTAAAAAGTTGTCTGCTTCTGGCTTAGTTAATGCGTTGGAAATTAATGTGTCGTGTCCTAACGTGGCACAAGGCGGCATGAGTTTTGGCGTTCATGCCGGTGTTGTTGAAGAGTTAACCAAAAAGATTAAGATGGCAGTTGCTTTGCCAATTTATGTCAAATTAACTCCTAATGTGACTGATATTGTTGAGATTGCTAAAGCAGCCGAATCCGGTGGTGCCGATGGGATTTCGATGATTAATACTCTGTTAGGAATGCGGATCGATATTAAAACTAGAAAGCCCCTTTTAGGTCACAACATGGGCGGCTTATCTGGTGAAGCGGTCAAACCAATTGCTATTCGTATGATTAGCCAAGTTCGTCAAGTAACGCAATTGCCAATTATCGGTATGGGCGGAATTAGTACTGCACAAGATGTCATCGAATTTATACTGGCTGGTGCCAATGCCGTAGCCGTTGGCAGCGCTCATTTTGAAGATGAATTAGCAGCTAAGCATATCGTCGAAGAATTACCAGCTGAATTAGAAAAATTAGGCGTAGAAGACATCAATGATTTGGTTGGACAAGTTAAATTTAATTAACTCTTGACAAACATATTCAATTACAGTAACTTTAAAGCAATGAATGTCCTTTAAAATTAGTCCCGTGAGGCTAGCAAGGCAGGCTTAAATAGTTTTACTTTACTAAAAGCTCCCAGTCTCAATGTAGGCTGGGAGCTTTTTTCATGGGCAGAGTTAGGAGAATTTTATGGCAAAAGAAATATGGGATGCATTGGCAATTAAGCGTGCATTAACGCGAATTACCTATGAAATCATTGAGCAAAACAAGGGAACCGATGATTTAGTTTTAGTCGGGATCAAGACACGTGGCGTTCATCTAGCTAATAGAATTCATGATCGAATTCAAAAATTGGAAGGCGTAGATGTGCCTGTTGGTGAATTAGACATTACACTTTACCGTGATGATCGCCATGATGCTTCACTAAAGCAAGATCCAGTGGTTAATTCAGACAACGTTGGTGTAGACATCAACAATAAGCGAGTAGTTTTAATCGATGATGTAATCTACACAGGCCGGACAATTAGAGCAGCGATGGATGCGTTGATGCACGTTGGTCGACCAAGCTTGATTAAGGTTGCAGTTTTAGTAGATCGCGGCCACCGTGAATTGCCAATTCGAGCAGACTTTGTTGGTAAAAATATTCCAACTTCTGCAGATGAACAAGTTGCAGTTAATGTAGTTGAAAAAGATGGCAAAGATTCAGTTGAACTGAAGGCTTTGCCTAAGTAAAAAGAATAACAGATAAATAATCAACCATTTAATTGACTCCAGAGAGGGCCAGAAGGGTTGCTTAGTTTTTCGTATACAAAAATACGGAGAAGAAGCCTGGAGCAATTAAATGCTTCAGGCTTCTTTTGATAGAAAGAACAGAATATGAAAAATTTAAATCTTGTCGCTTTACCACATTTTGTTAGTGTTGAAAATTTGAAAAATGATGAAGTAAAGGCTCTGATTAAGCGTGCGGAATATTTCAAAAAAGGTGGAGCTGTAGCTAGGTTAACTAGTCCGGTCTATGTCACTAACATGTTTTTTGAAGATTCCAGTAGAACTCACACAAGTTTTGAAATGGCAGAAAGAAAGTTAGGCTTGGCTGTGATTCCATTTGATCCAGTTCATTCATCTGTCAACAAGGGTGAGACCTTATACGACACTTCACTAGTGATGAATGCACTTGGCATCGACCTTGAAGTAATTCGCCACTCGCAAAATGAATATTACGAGGATTTGATTAATTTAAAGCAGCATCAAAAATTAAACATCGGTGTGATTAATGCAGGAGATGGCTCAGGTCAGCATCCCAGTCAATGCATGCTTGATATGATGACTATTCATGAACACTTTGGCCATTTTAAAGGTTTGAAAGTGGCAATCGTAGGTGACATCACTAATTCTCGCGTAGCTAAAAGTGACATGGAACTTTTAACCAAACTCGGTGCTGAAGTTTACTTCTCCGGCCCTGAATGTTGGTACTCTGAAGAATTCGATCAATATGGGAAGCATGAAGAACTTGATAAATTGATTCCCTAAAATGGATGTCATGATGTTGCTACGGGTGCAACACGAACGTCATAGCGGTGATCCTAATGAAAAGAAGTTTGATGCACATCGTTATCATGAAAAATACGGTATTAATCACAAACGATATGAAGCAATGAAAAAAGATGCGATCATCATGCACCCGGGTCCAATTAATCACGATGTCGAATTAAGTGGCGACCTGGTAGAAAGTGACAAGTGCATGTTTGTTCGCCAAATGGAAAACGGCGTCTTTATGAGAATGGCTATGTTGGAAGCAGTTTTGCGTGGCAGAAAACTCGGAGGGCTTGAATAATGCAAACAGTAATTAAGAACGGAACAGTTTATCAAAATGGACGTTTGATTCATGCTGATGTGCTAATTGAAGATCAAAAAATCAAGGCGATTGGTACTGATTTAACTGGCGACAAGGTCATCGATGCAACTGGCAAGTTGGTTAGCCCAGGACTGGTTGATGTCCATGTTCATTACCGCGATCCTGGACAAACATATAAGGAAGATATCGAAACTGGAAGTAAGGCTGCAGCCCATGGCGGCTTTACTACAGTCGGTGCGATGCCAAATGTGACGCCGGTTCCAGATACGCCTGATTTAATGAAAAAGATGGTCCAAGAAAATAAACAAAAAGGCATCGTGCATATTTTTCAATATGGTCCAATTACTAAAAATGAAACAACAGATGAATTGCCTGATTATGCCGCATTGAAAAAAGCTGGTGCCTTTGCTCTCAGTAACGATGGTCATGGCGTGCAAACGGCTCAAACGATGTATCTGGCCATGCAAGAAGCAAAGAAAAATGATCTAATCGTAGCAGCACATGCGCAAGATGATTCACTTTTTAATCACGGTATCGTTAATGAAGGAGAAAAGGCAAAAGAACTGAATTTACCACCAGTAACTGAATTAGCTGAAACAACTCAGATTGCTAGAGATCTTTTACTAGCTGAAAAAACTGGTGTCCATTATCACATTTGCCATGTTTCAACTAAGACTAGCGTTGAATTAGTCAGAATGGCAAAAGCGTGCGGAATCAATGTTACTTGCGAAGCCGCACCACACCACTTGCTTTTAACCGAAGATGATATTCCTAAGGACAATGGCTATTACAAGATGAATCCACCTTTGAGAAGTAAAGAAGATCAAGCAGCTTTATTAGTAGGCTTGCTGGACGGCACGATCGATTTAATTGCAACTGATCATGCTCCGCATGCCAAGCAGGAAAAGCAAGGTGGAATGCAAAATGCGGCCTTCGGAATTACCGGTAGTGAGACAGCCTTTAGCACGCTTTATACCAAATTTGTTAAAGAAGATAAGGTCTTTACATTAGAGCAATTGTTATCTTGGCTGAGTGATCAACCGGCTAAAGTATTTGGCTTAAAAAAGGCAGGAGTGCTGGAACCCGGATGCCCAGCAGATGTTGCGATTTTTGACTTAGAACATGAAACAGAATTAAAAGAAAAAAATTACCAATCAAAAGGCATCAACACCCCATTTACTGGACAAAAGATTTATGGAGCAACGGTAATGACAATGGTTGATGGTGAAGTTGTATATCAAAGAGGAGAAAAATAATGCGCTATTTAATTTTAGAAGATGGCAGCATTTATGCTGGTGAAGGATTTGGCAGCGATCGAGAAACTACTGGTGAGGTTGTTTTTACGACGGGGATGACCGGCTACCAAGAGGCAATTACTGACCAATCTTATGCCGACCAAATCTTGGTTTTCACTAATCCATTAATTGGCAATTACGGCATTACCTTAGCCGATTATGAATCACTGCAGCCACAGATCAAAGGCGTAATCTGCCACCAAATTGCCCGCCATCCTGATAATTGGCGGATGCAAACTACTTTGCCAGAATTTTTGAAGCAATTGCATATTCCAGGCATTCAAGGTATTGATACACGAGAATTAGTTAAAAAATTGCGTGTACATGGTACATTGCGCGGCAAGATTGCTAATTCTAAAGAAAACGCAAAAAAAATAGTTCAGGAATTAAAACAAAAAAATGTTACTCAAGGCGTGATTAGCCGCGTTTCTACTAAGAGCGCCTACCCAGTTCCAGGTTCAAAGTGCAACATCGTGGTTATTGACTTCGGTATTAAACACAGCATCTTGCGTGAATTGGCTGAGCGCGACTGCAACTGCATTGTTTTGCCATATACCGCAACTGCAGAAGAAGTATTAAACTTGCATACCGACGGTGTTCTTCTTTCAAACGGACCAGGTGATCCCGAAGAAATGATCGAAGCAACCAAGATGGTACAAGAGGTAGAAAAGCATGTACCGCTCTTCGGAATTTGCATGGGTCACCAAGTTTTTGCCTTAGCGAATGGTGCTAAAACCTACAAGATGAAGTTCGGCCACCGCGGCTTTAACCATCCAGTCCGCGAGATTGCGACCGGACACATCGGTTTTACTTCTCAAAATCATGGTTATGCAGTTGATGCCAAATCAATTGATAAAGATAATTTAATGATTACTCATGAAGAAGTTAACGATGGTACTGTGGAAGGACTTAGACATAAAAAGTATCCTGCTTTCTCAGTTCAGTTTCACCCAGATGCAACGCCAGGTCCACACGATGAAGATTCGCTATTTGATGATTTTATGTCAATGATTGATCAAAGAAAGGAAGAAGAGCGTCATGCCTAAAAGAACAGATATTCATAAGATTATGGTGATTGGTTCAGGCCCAATTATTATCGGCCAAGCCGCAGAATTTGATTATTCTGGTACTCAGGCATGCTTGGCTTTGCGCGACGAAGGCTATGAAGTTGTTTTAGTCAATTCTAATCCGGCAACAATCATGACTGACACTACAATCGCTGACAAGGTTTATATTGAACCTTTAACAGTAGATTCAGTTTCTAGAATTATCCGTCAGGAATATCCAGATGCGATTTTGCCAACACTCGGCGGACAAGTGGGATTAAACATGGCTTTAGCGCTGGCAAAAACCGGTATTTTGGATGAACTCCATATTGAGCTTTTAGGTACCAAACTGGCTTCAATTGAACAAGCAGAAGACCGTGAAAAATTTAAAGAACTTTGTCAAAAATTGGGCGAGCCCGTTCCACCATCTAAGACAGTCAAGACAGTCGAAGATGCCTTAGCATTTGGGGATGAAATCGGTTATCCAATCATTGTGCGCCCAGCCTTTACTATGGGCGGTACCGGTGGTGGTATTTGTCACAATCATGATGAATTAGCCGAGATTGCTAAAAACGGTTTGGAATTGTCTCCTGTAACGGAATGTTTAATTGAAAAATCAATTGCAGGTTACAAGGAAATCGAATTCGAAGTAATGCGCGATTCAAGTGACAATGCGATGATCGTCTGCTGTATGGAAAACTTCGATCCGGTAGGTATTCATACTGGTGATTCAATTGTCTTTTCACCAAGCCAAACCTTGTCTGATAAAGAATACCAAATGCTTAGAGATTGTTCTTTAAAACTGATTAGAGCATTAAAAATCGAAGGTGGTTGTAATGTTCAGTTAGCACTTGATCCTAATAGTTTGGATTATGATGTAATCGAAGTCAACCCAAGAGTTTCTCGCTCAAGTGCTTTGGCTTCTAAAGCAACAGGTTATCCAATTGCCAAGATGGCTGCTAAGATTGCGATCGGCATGACTTTAGATGAAATCAAGAACCCAGTAACTGGTACTACTTATGCCGAATTTGAACCAGCACTTGACTATGTGGTCTGCAAGATTCCACGCTTTCCATTTGATAAATTCTCTAAAGCTGACCGCGTGTTAGGAACGCAGATGAAGGCAACTGGTGAAGTTATGGCAATTGGTCGTACAGCTGAAGAAGCAATGCAAAAGGCTGTGCAGTCGCTTGAAATTGATGAAAAAGATTTGTACTCAGCTAAGGCACACAAGGCAAGCGATGACGAAATTGAACAAAAATTGGTTAGACCGCAAGATGATAGATTATTTTATCTCGCTGAAGCATTTAGACGCGGCTACTCACTTGAAGATGTTCATGAATTAACTAAGATTAACTTCTATTTCTTAGATGTTGTAAAGCACATGGTTGAGATGGAAAAAGAAATTGAGGCAAATCCAGATGACTTAGACGTTTTGCGTCTAGCTAAAAAATATGGCTTTAGTGATCAAACGATCGCAAAACTATGGCATGAATATCCTGATCAAGTAAGAGATTTGAGAAAAGCTAATGGCATTGTGCCAGTTTATAAGATGGTTGATACTTGTGCCGCTGAATTTGAATCAACCACGCCATACTTTTACTCCACTTATGATGGTGAAAATGAAAGTAGAAAATCTGGTAAGAAATCAGTGATCGTTATTGGCTCAGGCCCGATCCGCATCGGTCAAGGGGTAGAATTTGACTATGCAACAGTTCACTCGGTTAAGGCTTTGCAAAAGATGGGCTATGAAGCCATTGTCATTAACTCTAATCCCGAAACTGTTTCAACAGACTTCTCGGTTTCAGATAAGCTTTACTTTGAACCACTGACTTTAGAAGATGTTTTGAATGTTTGCGACTTGGAACAGCCTGAAGGCGTGATCGTGCAATTCGGTGGTCAAACCTCAATTAACTTGGCGGCCGGTCTTGAAAGACATGGCGTTAAAATTTTAGGAACAACGGTTAAGGATCTTGATCGAGCAGAAGATAGAGAAGAATTCGATCAGATTATTAAGAGCTTGCATTTGCATCAACCACAAGGTTTGACTGCAACGACGCATGAAGGAGTAATGAAGGCAGCTGATCAACTAGGTTATCCAGTGCTGGTTCGACCATCTTATGTTTTAGGCGGCAAGGCAATGGAGATCGTTTATTCAAAGGATGAATTAGAAGAATATTTGCATGATCACGCCGATATTGCAGAAGATCATCCTATCTTGGTCGATGATTATCTTGATGGACGTGAATGTGATGTTGATGCAATTTCTGATGGCAAGACAGTACTGCTTCCAGGAATTATGGAGCACATTGAACATGCGGGCGTTCACTCAGGTGATTCTATGGCAGTCTATCCGCCACAAACCTTTAGTGATGAAGTTGAAGAAAAGATTACGGATGTGACTAAGAAATTAGCTTTAGCTTTGAACTGTAAGGGAATCATGAACATTCAGTTTATTGTGCGCGATGGGGATGTCTATGTAATTGAGGTAAATCCACGTGCAAGTCGAACGGTGCCATTCTTGAGTAAGATTACCGGTATTGAAATGGCGCAAGTTGCAACTCGGTGATCATGGGAGAAAGTCTTGAGCAGCAAGGTTATGCAGGTGGTTTAGCTCCAGAACCAGAAATGATTAGTGTTAAGGCACCGGTCTTTAGCTTTAGTAAATTAGCTGATGTTGATTCTTACCTTGGACCAGAAATGAAATCGACTGGTGAAGTAATGGGTAGTGATCATACATTTGCTAAGGCACTCTACAAGGCTTTTGCAGGTGCAAAGATGCAGCTACCTGAAAATGGTAATGTCCTTCTTACTATTGAAGATAGAGATAAGGAAAAGATTTTGCCGATTGCAAAGAGATTTGCTCGGATCGGTTACAGAATCTTCGCAACTAAGGGTACAGCCAACTTCCTTAAAAAGAACGACCTGCACGTAGAACTCGTGACAAAAGTACATGAAGATGAGCAAGCATACGATAACATCTTGAACGAATTACGCGATGGAAAGATCGATTTAGTAATCAATACGATGGGGCATGATATTGAAAAGAATTCGGATGGGTTTATTATTAGACAAATGGCGATTCAGCAAAATGTTCCTTTATTAACAGCTTTAGATACTGCGGACGCATTACTCAAGTCCCTAGAAAACAGATCATTTGCTACTGATGCATTAAAATAGAAATAGCGTACTGGAAAAGGCTTCTGTGAAAACAGGAGCCTTATTTTTTAGAAAAAATTACTAATGCTATTTATTTTTATTAAATAACATTGCATTGTGGGATGCAATATAAGAATC
>NZ_GG700757.1:134061-189375 GCF_000160855.1 Lactobacillus helveticus DSM 20075 = CGMCC 1.1877 | reverse complement strand
GAATCTTATATTAAATATTAGACTTAATTAATAGTATAATGAGACCTATGTAAGAAGCTCAGGTCCACAGGACCGAGCTTCTTTTGTGCTTTTATGGGGTGTACCTGTAAATACAGAAAATGGTCTGATATACATATATGTCTTAAAAAGGGAAATTTAATAATGAGAAGAAAACATAACTTAAATCTAGAGACTGCTAATCAACGGCAACTTCTTAGGCATTGCTGCACTTTATGTAGATCCAAATGGCTTTGATAAGTTAGATAAAGACGGTAAGCCTGAAATCAAGAAAGATGCTAATGGACAACCAATCATTGCTACTAAGGATGACAAAGCTTCTTGGGTTCCAACTGGTGAGCACACCGAATACCCAGAACAAGGCTCACCTGATTTAACTAAATATGGTTACAAGAAAGTGCGTGCGCTTGATAGCCGTACCGAAGACGACAATGATGGTGGTAAGGTAGTAGATCATAAAGACTCTGATCCAACTAAGGATGGTGCAGATGTAAATGTTTACTACTTCCACGATCAAGAAGATGTAACTACTGATAAGCCAGGCTTTGATATTGATGTGAAAGAATTAAAGAAGACCTTTATTAGAACTATTATCTACCGTGGCACTAGAGATGAAGGTAAGACTTACCAAGATGTAAATGGTTCACCAGACAGTACTCACGTATACAAACAAAGCGTAACCTTTACTCGTAAGGCAATTATCGATAGTGTAACTAAGAAGGTAGTAAGATATACTGATTGGACTTCAGACAAGCCAGAAATGGACGAAGCTCCTTCAAAGAAGCCAAGTGAAGTTGGCTATGACAAGGTTGATAAGGCTAAGGTTGCTGGTATTTCGGTAAATCCAGATTCTGATAAGACTGATCTTGGTCTAATTGTGGTTACTTATACTGCTGTAGTTCCAGATGGCGGTGGCTCTACTGGTGGCGATAATGGTGGTAAAGAACAACAACCACCTAAGGATGAAGATAAAACTCCAAATCTAGATAAGAAACCAGAAAAAAGCCAGGGAAGTCGGAAGAAACCAAGAACCCAGAAGAGCATAAAGTTCCTGGCAAGCAAAAAGAAGAGAAGAAGCCAGAAGAAACTAAGAAGACTCCAAAGAAGAAACAACACAAGACTTCTAAGAAGAGCGACAAGTCAGAAACCAAGGTTGCTTCTGAAAAATCAACTAAGAAGAGTATCAAGGCAATCAAGAAGACTGTTGACAAGAGTCCAAATAGTGCTCCACATAGTGAAGACTGGAACAAGAATCATGCTCCTCACAACGAATGGAATGAAAATCATGCTGCACGTGGCGAGTGGCAATCTAATCACGGTCAATGGCAAGCTAATAACATGCCTAAGAGTGAAGAAATGAGTAATTCATCTTCAGTAACTGAAGATAAAACTAATACTTTGCCACAAACTGGTGAAAAGGATAGCAATAATTCAGTAATGGGATTAATTGCACTTTCATTTGCAAGCTTGCTTTCAATCTTTGGTTTGAATCGTAAGAAGAAAAACTAAGCAATAATTAAAGGATTAAGCATTAGATCATAGGATTGGGGATGCTTAATCCTTTTTTGTATCTTCATGTAAAGCGTTTTAAATTTTACTTATTTTTTGTTTGCAACGTATCCGCTTTCATTTATACAATGCTTTTTGTAACTTTTTTACAAATCATAGGGGAGAATAAATTAATGAATTATTTATTTCTATTCATTCCAGCAATCGGTTGGGGACTTATGCCGATGTTCGTTGCTGGGGTCAAGAAGAGTAACATTTACCACCAAATTTTAGGTACTGTACTTGGTGCATTTATCTTTGGTGTGGTAATGACTTTGATTAAACGTCCAACTTTTGATGGTACAACTTTTATGTTGGCAATGCTTGCCGGAGCTGCCTGGGTAATAGGTCAGGTCGGACAGTACTACAGTTATTCTAAAGTTGGTGTTTCTGAAACAATGCCAATTTCAACCGGTTTGCAATTAATCGGTGTGCCACTTGTCGGAGTATTAATCTTTGGCGAATGGGCAAGTACACAAGCTAAGATCTTTGGTTTCTTAGGTATCTTGGTATTGATTATCGGTGTTGCATGTGCTTCATTGACTGATAAGGGTACTGCCGAAGGCGGCAAGAAGAATCAAACAACAACTATGATCGTTTTGGTTTTGACCACTTTGGGTTACATCACTTCAAGTTCAATTCCTAAGGCTTTGAAGGGTGACAACACCATGATTTTCTTTGGTGAAACCATCGGTATGTTGATTGCTACAGTAATTTACCTCCTTGCAACTAAGAAAATTGGCGTTGTTAAGGAAAAGGAAAGTTATCAAGTTATTCCTGCAGGTTTGATTTATGCCGTGGCAGCACTTGCATACATTGTTTCAGTAAAGATGAACGGTGTTAACTTAGCCTTCGTTATGTCACAACTTTGCGTGGTTATTTCAACTCTTGGTGGTAGCATCTTCTTACATGAACAAAAGACTAAGAAGGGATACATCTATACTGCAATTGGTTTGGTATTGATTGTAGCCGGTGCTGTTTTAACTTCAGTATTTTAGAAAATTGGCAACAGATGTCTAATTTAGATATCTGTTGCTTTTTTTATCTGTTTAATAGGCAAATGCATTAAAATATAAGAAAGAAGAAAAAGAGTTAAAGTTAGGAGCCTTTTTTATGAATGACAACGTTGTATATGTGATCTGTGCACAGCGATATGCTAAAAATGGTGAAGTAATTGAACAAAATGTGCATGTTTACAGTTCATACCAAAATGTGATTGCTGCCTTTAAACCATTTTTGGATATGCCTCATAAAGAAATGCATATGAACGACAAAAATGAGATGCTGCAGGTAAGAATTTATGATCCAGCCAATGAATTTTTGACCAAATATCGTTTTGATATCTATGAAAAGAAAATCGATAATTTCTTCCCAGGAGGAACCGAACATGTTTAATAAAGAAGAAGCTCTGAAGAAGTTAAGCGAAGAAGAATACAACGTTACACAGAAAGCCGCAACTGAATATCCTTTTACTGGAAAATATGATGATTTCTATGAAAAAGGTATCTATGTTGATGTGGTATCAGGTGAACCGCTTTTTTCTAGTCAGGATAAGTATGATGCGGGATGCGGCTGGCCTAGTTTTACTAAACCAATAAAGAAGTTGACCTACCATCGTGATCAATCTCATGGAATGGAACGTACTGAGGTGAAAAGTCCCGAAGCTGATTCACATTTGGGTCATGTATTTACTGATGGACCAGTAGACAAAGGCGGCTTGCGTTATTGCATTAATTCGGCTGCTTTGAAATTTATTCCATATGATAAGCTTGATCAAACGGGTTATGGCGAGTATAAAAAGTTATTTGAATAGCAAAAAAAGACAGGCATTCGATTTGAATGCCTGTCTTTTCGTTAGGATTAATTATTTTTCATAAAACTTGATTTCAGTATTAGCTAAATCAATTGTGTAAGTTTCATCTTCAAGCGGACGCTTAGTCATGCCTTGGTCAGTTGAATAAATGATCAAAGCAAGCTTGCTGCCAGATGGGATGGTGTAATAAGTAGGTTGAAGCAAGAAGTCCAAGTCGTAGAACTTATCGGCGTCGATTGCTTCAGGATTCTTCATATCTTTGTAGTTTTGTAAGTTCATGTGCGCCTTGGTAATCAATTTAGCCTTAGTCTTCTTGTCTGGGACAAATTCTTGTAAAGTGTCAGTGCCAAAACGGTAGCCTAATTCTTGTCCGCCATGCATTAAGAATTTAGGAGTAGCAGTAAGTCGTTGTCTTTCGCCCAGTTCAACTAAGGCAACGGAAATCTCACCCTTTGGCAGACTAGCAGAAACTCTAACTTTAACTTCTGGACGACCCACGATGGTAGTAGGGTGGATAAATTCATCAGTTTCAAAACGTAAACTTGGCTTAGCCCATTTTTCATCACCGCAAATGAACTTGTATTGCCAATCGCTTTCTGAAATACCAGCTTTCTTGAATTCAATACCGCCAACATCGGTAAAGGACTTTTGTGCTTTGCCGTTGCCATCTTGGAAAAGTTCGCCTTCATCAGTAGGGTAGTAGATCTTTTCTTGGCCTAAATCATTGCTCCAGTCAGGTTCTTCATGCCACTTGTCAGCTTGCAAGTTATCTTGAATCATAACCGTTGGCCATTGATTGTAAGCATTATTTTCAATGCCTAAAAGTTCATGAACAAACCAGAGGTTCATTAAGTCTGTAAAGTCGATGGAAACTAAGTTGTTCATATTGTAGTGCGGACCTTGGTGCAAGAAGAGGTGATGCTTCATTGGCATCTTTTTAACTAGTTGCCAGATTTTGTAAACGTTCTTTGGCTTAACATTCCAGTCATTTAAACCATGAACGGAAATCCAGGAGCACTTGATACCATCAGCGTGGTGACGGTAGTTTCTAGCTTCCCAGAAGTCAGAGTATTGACCAGTATTACGGTCTTCTTTTTCACGCAACTGCTTTTGCATTTTGTCGTATTCAGGCTTGATCTTAAGGTATGAACCGGCATCCCATAAGTTTGATTGACAGGTTTCAGCGAGCAAATCAAGGTCTTCACCTTGGCAAGCTTCAGGAGCAATAACCAAACCATGTTCACGGTAGTAGTCGTACCATGATGAAATTGCGGCTTCAGAAACGACAGTCTTAAGACCCTTAACGCCAGTTGTGGCAATGGCGATTTGCAAAGTACCAAGATATGAACGACCGGTCATACCGATGTTGCCGTTGCACCAATCAGCTGTAGTTTGAACGGTTCTGGTTCTATCAGTGTAGGCAACACGATCACCATGCAGCCATTCGATAACTGCAGCAGCTGATTCAGTTTCTTCTGGAGCACCAGTGATGCGGACACCATCGCTGCCGCGAGTACCAATTGCACCAGCAAAGACGCTAGCAAAACCGCGAGCTAGCATGTATTCGTTTAATGGGTAAGAGGACTTGTGCACTGCCTCCTCTGTAGCTGGACGGCTTGAACCATCTGGCTTTTCAGCCTTAACGATTGGAGAGTGAACGTATTGTGGATCATTCCATTCGGTAGAGTCAGAGAGATTTTCGTCAACGTTATGGTTGCGTTTTTCGTTGGCGATGATTCCGCCAAAGTATGGGGATGCAGTGTAGAGTGCAGGTACTTTAAGGCCCTTATTAGTTTCTTCAGGACGGAAAACAGTAACTTGAATTAAATCACTCTTGCCATCATGGTCAGTATCAAGATCAGTTTCGACATAAACGACTTCACGAATGACCTTATTTGTGTCAAAAACAGGGATAGATTTACCATTGAAGAACTTGAACTTGTTTTGACCCCAGAATTGAGTAAAGTAGCCTTTGCCTGCCATCACATCGAGCAAGATTTGTCCGTTTTTAGCACGGGTATTGAGCAAGCGGTAAAAGGCAGAGATTAATTTTTGATTGTCGCTGATGTCTTGCACAAATGGCAAAGCATTTCTTTGCATGAAACCGGTTGGATCAGCAAAATCATAGTCGTAGTGGACGTGGTAGCCAAGAAGTTGCAGAGCTACGTTGTAGAATTGTTTGGTACCAATTTCTGTTGGCTTTTCCTTAAGAAAATCAGCCAAGGTCTGGTGATCAGAAACTGCAAATTCCGCAAGTTTGGCATTTTTAGCGGCATCTGTTTTAGCCTCAGCGATTGCATTTTTAACTAATTTAGCTAAAAGACTGCTGAAGTCCCAGACTTGATAATTTTTAGGTAAGAAGTTGATATCGATTAATTCTTTAACTTGTTGTTGAAAGTCGGTTTCAACGTAAGCATATTGGTTATATTTCATATTTTTCTCCTTTGTCAGTATTATTACCTTATATTTTACCCGTTTAAAGAGAGAGAACCAATAAAAATGAAATCAATAAAGAAATATTTTAAGTAAGATAAAAATAGTCCATAATATAAGTAATTAGATTTTATTTATTAAGGATATTTTTATGGGACTTTTTGATTTATTTGGTAAAAAACAAAAGACGTAAATTGCAATAATAAATTGAACGCTTAAGCTGCTTGAGCAGGTTAAGCAGTTGAAAGAATTGCTTGATCAAGGAATTTTAACAGAAGAAGAATTTCAAGCTAAGAAAAAGTAAATTTTGAAAATATAGCATTAAATAATGTCTCTTTCTTAATTATAAATTTAGAGCGTGTATAATATTTGTCTAATTATATTTAAGAAAGGACATGGTTTTATGAAGTTTATTAAAGTAAAAATCCTAACAGTCTTGTGTGGCTTGCTAACCTTAAACGGCTTGGCCATGTTGTTTTCAGGACTGATTATTCAAATGAATGAAGCAGCAGATTTCAACGCTGCACATGAATTAGTTGTAGCTAATTCCACTAATGCAATTATTTTCTTAGGCATTTTGATGGTTCTTGGTTTTGGAGCATTATTTTTCAATAGTTGGCCAAAATGAAGAATAAACATAGTAAATGCGTAAAATTGATCTAATGTAAAGAAAACCCCCTACAAGATTTTTCAGAGTCTTGTAGGGGTTATTTTTTACAGCCAAGTATTTTCAAATATATCTTCTTTAAAGCCGCAGGTTAAATGCTGGTCATCTACGACAAGTGGGCGTTTAATTAACTTACCATCTTGTGACATCATTTCTGCTGCTTCTTTAATCGTCATCGTTGGTATTTTTTCTTTTAAATTGTTTGCACGATAGCGTTGACCGTGTGTATTAAAGAAATATTTCAAACCGCGATCTTGATACTTAGTCATCCATTTAATCAGATCTTCTTTTTTAGGTGGCTCTTCAACTAAATCTTGAAATTCATATTGAACATGATGGTCGTCCATCCATTTGCGTGCTTTTCTAGAAGTTGAGCATCTTTTATAACCATAGAATTTAATCATACTTTACCTCATTTATTCATGTGTTGTCTGAAAAAATCGATTTCTTCGTCGTTAGCGATATCAGCGATTCTGTCTTTTTGGTTAACGAAAGAGATGTGACCGCGAGGATTATCTTCATCACCATAAGATTTACAAATAGCATGAACCCCGCGACCAAGCAAAAAGCCAAAGAGGGTGAATTGTATATCATGCAAGAAGTCATTATTAGCAGTAATCAAAAATGTAGGCAAGAAGTTATGATCAATATATTTTTCTACATCTAATTGTTCATGATATTTGTTAACGGCATTCTTAGTAAAGTAAAGACTTTCTACTCCTGCAAGGCTGTCTGGAGTTAAGACGAAGGAGACAGCACAGTTTAATCCAACTGCTCTAAATTTTAAGTTAAGCGGCTTATATGAGAATAATTTGGCATAGTCTGGATTGGTTAAAATGGTAACGTATTGTTCTGCCATTTGACCACCAGCATTGTCGCCAATAATAAAGACATTATTTCTATCTAAACGGTATTCTTCAGCGTGATCATCAACCCAATGCATGTAGCGATCGACATCATCTAATTCATCTGGAAATTCTGCATGTTCTGGGGCTAAACGGTAATTAGGATTGATGAAGGCAAAACCACGTTTAGCTAAACCCATGCCATAATATTGGTAAGTTTCTTTTGTACCGTAAACCCAGCCACCACCGTGGATATTAATAATGACAGGGAAGGGTTCACTTTCTTTTTTAGGAAGATAAACATCTAATGTGTGCCATTTTTCGTCTGGACCATAAGGTAAATTGTCGATTCTTTCAACTTCTGGGATGTCATGAGGAAGATCACTATCACGATGATCGTCACTTCTCTTGCAGCCACTACGATATTCATTGAGGAAATTCTTTATTTTTTCTGTAAGTTCCATATTTTAATCTCTTTTCTAAAAACAAACGCTTTCACAATTAATTATACCCAAATCTAAAATAAAAAATAATTTTTTGAAAAATATGCTTGCATTTTTTAAAGATATTCCCTATAATAACTTATGTTCTGTTGAGGACATGCAAACATACGAAATGGTCTGGTAGCTCAGCTGGATAGAGCAACAGTCTTCTAAACTGTGGGTCGTGAGTTCGAATCTCACCCGGATCACTGATGAAAGCAATACTGTGTGTATTGCTTTTTTTGTGCTTAAATTAGGCTGCCCACCATTTGCCCACCAAAAAATATTGTATAATACAAATTCGTGACAATAATTAAGTTACTCTTACATTGAAGCTTAATCTGTTGACTAAATTTGTTAACGATATTATTCTAAATTTGATTTCTTAAAAAACAATAAGTGTGAATTTATGTTATTTTCGCATAACGGGGGAAATAAGATTGACGACTACCAAAAAGATTATTATGAAATTGGCATGTGCAACCGCTCTTGGTACAGCAGGAGTAGCATTAACTCAAGTAAATAGACCACAAATTACTGTTAATGCTGCAACTACTTCTGTAGCTGCTCGCGCTCTTGGCGTGGATGTTGCTAGTTACCAAAGCGCTGACTTATCAAGTCACGCTCAAGCTGGTTCACAATTTGCCATTGTTAAGGTAAGTGAAGGGACTACTTACCGCAATCCTAAGGCATCTAGCCAAATTTCAACGGCTATTTCTAATAATATGATGCCAATGGCATACCATTTCGCTACATTTAGTTCAAATAGTAGTGCAGCAGTTGATGAAGCAAATTATGCTATTAAGGCAGCTCAAACATTTGGTTTGCCTAAGGATTCATACATTGCTTGTGACTACGAAACTGGTCAAGGCAATAATATTTATGGCGGTAAGACACCAACAGCTAATGCTATTATTGCATTTATGGACCAAATTAAAGCAGCTGGCTACAAGCCACTTCTTTATGCAAGTTCATCAGTTTTGAGAAACAACATTGATACTAATAGCGTAATTGTTAAGTATCCTAACTCATTGTGGGTAGCATCATATGCTATCTCAGGCAGAATTGATAATCCTAATTTCAATTACTTCCCATCAATGGAAGGTGTATCAATTTGGCAATTTACTGATAATTGGCGTGGCTTAAATGTTGATGGTAACGTTGCAGTTCTTCCTTTATCAATTGATGGAAATACAACTTCAAATGATGGTGCTATTTCACAAGCTCCAAGCAGTACACCAAGTAAGCCAGCTACTAGTTCAAAGCAAACTAACAATGAACCAACTAACAATGAACCAGCTAACAATGAACCAGCTACTAGTGGCTACGTTATGAAGAAGTCATATGTTTACAATAAAAAGGGCGAACGTATCAGTAGTTCTTATGCTTCTTACACCAATATCAATTATTATGGTGGAGCAACTAAGCTTGACAATGGTAAGACTGCACTTAAAGTTGGCGAAGATCGTTACATTATGGCAAGCAATGTTTTAGGTAACTCTCGTGTCTTGAAGCATAATGCATATGTTTACAAGAATAATGGTTATTCTCGTGCTAACTGGCGTGTGTTAAGAAAAGGCACTCCAATTAAGACATATGGCTCAAGATCCCATATCAATGGCAAGAGCTATTACCGTATTGGCAAGAACATGTACGTTAAATGTGGTAATTTTTAAAAATAGATATTAAAACTAATTAAAAAGCGTAAGTGAATTCGTTTAGCAGAATTTGCTTGCGCTTTTTTGCATTATTAAGATATGATTATTTCAAATAACTTGGAAAAGTAAGGAGGGTAACAATGAAAAGGAAACTTTTAAGTTTAATTGGGATATTTAGTTTAATAAGTATTTTTGCAATGTGGGCTCAACCTGTAAAAGCCAATGTTGATTATGATATTACTGACATGAATGTTACCGCAAAAGTTAATCGTAATGGTTCAGTAATGATTCACCGGAAGATTTATTATGATTTTGATAGTGATGCGCGCGGTGTATACTATCGGCAAAATTTGACGCGAAAACAAAAAATTAAGGATATTCAAGTAAAAGTAAATGATCAACCAGTTATTGCCGCAAATAATAAGAAAAATAACACTTATCAGCTAACTAAAGAAAATAATTCTTATCGTTTTAAGGTTTTTCATCGAATTTCTGAAGATAATCGGATTAAAGTTGAATATTCCTACAAAATTTTAGATTTAATTACTAATTATAAAGATACTGCTGAATTGAATTTTAAAATTATAGGTAATGGTTGGGATACTGATATTGATCATGCGCAAGCTACGGTTGTTTTTCCTGAATCAGTAGAAGGATTAAAAGCTTGGGCACATGGTTCTTTAGATGGTTATACCCAGGTTTTACTGCACAAAGGCAAAATTATTATGAAGGCAGACGATATGGCTGGTGATGTTGGCATCGAAGTACATGCGATTTTCCCTACAGCTGTCACGGCCGCAAATAAAAATTATGTTGATCAAAATAAAAAAGAAGCAATTGAAAAACAAGAGGCCCAATTAGCTAGAGAAGCTAATGAGAGAAGAAAAAGAAAATCATACTTTGGCTGGGGCTTAGCTTTTGTATCTTTGATTACTGGCTTAGTGGTTATTGTTAAAGGATTCTTTGGTAAGAAAATGGGCTTTAAACCTAAGAAACAAGGAGAACTTGCCCATAATTATGAAATTCCTAATGTAGATCCAGTGACTGCTCAAATTTTAGATAATGCTGCTTGGCCAGATACCAAGGCACTTACAGCATATTTGATGCAACTTGCTGCTAAAAAGAAAATCAAAATTGAAGAATTCAAAACTAAGCATTTAAAGAAAACAAATTATCGCATTTCTCTGGTAGATAAAAGTATTTTGCAGGATGATTTGCTGTATTTCTTATTCAATCAAGTTGGTGATAGAAAGTCTTTTACAACCAAGGAATTAAGAAATTACACTTCCAGAAAATTAGGTAAGAAATTTGATAATTGGTGCAAGAGAAAATACAAGCAGACTGAACAAGCTGGCTTTTTAGATCATGAATTAGAAATAGCTAGAATCCATTACCGTACTTTAGCTATTGTAGGAATTATGATTAGTATTGCTGCCTGGATTATTGCAATTTTTCAACTTGGGCCATCTATGGCTAGCGTTGTGATTGGTGGAATTTTATTAATTGTCATAGAATTCATTGCCTTCTTTGTCGGTAATCATAAAATTAGCTTGTATACTCAAAAAGGTGCATTAGAAACTGATCAAGTTCGTGGATTTGAAAAGATGCTTGATGATATTGGTAGATTCAAGATGAAGGATGTCGGCGATCTGATTTTGTGGGAAGATATTATGCCATATGCCGTTGCCTTCGGCTTGTCAAAAAAGGTTTTGAAGCAATTGAAACTTGAATTTACTCAAGATGAATTAGATGCGACAGGATTTATTGTGGGGAGTTCTTTCTATAGCACAGGCAGTGATGGATTTGAAAGAAACTTTACCAGCTGTTTTTCTGAAGGAGTATCTTATGGCTCCTCTTCTGCATCAGGTGGTAGCGGTGGCTTTTCAGGCGGCTCCTCCGGTGGTGTGGGTGGCGGAAGCGGCGGCGGTGCTTTTTAACCAGCTGAGAATTTTAAAACAAAAAACAGAAAAACTTGTATAATTAATAAAAAAGAAAGAAGGATAAACTATGCCATTTGTACATATTGAATTAATTAAAGGTCGTTCTGACGAACAAATTACTAACTTAATGAAGGATGTTACTGAAGCTGTACATAAGAATACTGGTGCACCTAAGGAACATATCCATGTGATCATTAATGAATTAGGCAAGCATTCATACGGCCAAGGCGGCGAATGGAGAGCTTAATAGTTTAGCGATAATCTTTTGCGTTGGCAAAAGATTATTTTTTATTCTAGGATTAGGGGATAAATATGACGCAATTAACTGAAGAAATGTTTCAGATTTTTGATCAACCAGAATTCTCTTTTAAGAAAATTAAGATGCAACATTCTGAAGCAGAGGTAGCAGAATTAAAGGATGAATTTAAAGGCGTTTGGCAAACGTGGAAGGCTGTTAATCAGGCTGTTGCACAAAACTTGCCGACAGGAAAATTTGCTAAAGTTCATGTAGAGAGCTGGACTAATGGCTGGAATTTGCGCGATCATTACTGGGCATCATATCGTTTGCAAGATTTAGCAGATGCCAATCCGTGTGTTGGGGTAATGCTAGATAAAAAGCAATTGCAAGTATATTTAATGTTCCAGCATTATCGGAGTGAAAACAGAAAAATTACGCCTGAACAATATAACGAATTATTGGCTGACATTCCTAGTTGGAGTAAACAAATTGATTTGCAAAATTGGTATATTTGGAATGGTGAAATGTCTTCTGAATTTGATGATCATACAAAATTAAGTGATTATTTAAAGCAAACTGATATACAAAAACAATTTAAATCAGAGTTGTCAGATGCTACATTTTTGGTGGGCAAGTTTGTCTTCAGAGATCAACAACATGATGTTAATATGGAAGACTTTATTACAAATGCGATTGTAGACCTGTTGCCTTTATATGAAAAATCAGTTAAAAATAAGGGCTTACTTCGATGACAACACCGAAATAAGTCCTTATTTTCATAAAGCTTAGTTTTTGTTAACTTAGTCTAACTGTCCAATTATATTTGTCGTCTAGATCACCAACTTGAATGCCAAATAAAGTATCATAGAGTTTTTGGGTAATTGGGCCTACTTTGGTTTCATCACCAAAGACATGCTTTTTACCCTTGTAAGTAAGTGATCCAACAGGTGAAATAACCGCAGCAGTTCCCATAGCACCTGCTTCAACGAAACGATCAACATCATCAATTGGAATTTTGGTTTCAATAGGATCAAGACCAAGATCTTTGGCAATCTTTAAAATTGAACGCTTAGTAATAGATGGCAAAATGGAATCTGATTTTGGTGTCTGAAACTGACCGTCTTTTGTAATGCCGAAGAAGTTTGCACCACCAAATTCATCAATATATTTGTGCTCCTTTGGGTCTAAATAAAGGGCATCAGCGAAGCCGTTCTTTTTGGCAATTAATGATGGCATCAAGCTGCTGGCATAATTACCAGCAGTCTTTGCTTGTCCAGTACCGGCAGGAGCTGCTCTATCGTAGTCGCTAACCTCATAAGGCATTGGCTTAAGGCCTTTAATATAAGCACCAACTGGAGTGGCATAGATTCTAAATTGATATGTCTCAGATGGTGAAACGCCAACGATTGGCTGCATCCCCATCATGAATGGACGAAGATATAGCGTACCACCAGAACCATAAGGAGGGACAAAGTCTTGATTTGCCTTAACAACCTCCTTAACAGCTTTAACAAATTCTTCTTCTGGATAAGGCTCCATTAAAAGTCGTTTAGCAGAATTAGCCATTCTTTTGGCGTTTTGCTCCGGTCTAAATAAATTAATGCCGCCGTCTTTTCTGCGATAAGCTTTTAGCCCTTCAAAAACTTCTTGTCCGTAGTGCAATTCCTCAGCTGCTTCGTTAAAGGTGATAGATGAATCTTGAGTTAAGTGGCCGCCTTGCCATTTGCCATCTTTAAATTCATCAACCCAGCGATAGGGCAAATCGTGGTATTTAAATCCAAGTTTATTCCAGTCTAAGTCTTCAGGATGAGTTTTAGCCATGTTTCTTCCTCCTCGTTTTCTCAGTATCATTTTTGTTAAATTATAGTGGGATTTAAGTTAAAAAGCAAAAGATTTGATATATATTAAAAGTAAGTAAAAAATAGAACAGTATAGCTAAATTAAAAAAGTGGTGAAAGTATGTACGATTATCGTAATAATATCAAAGTAATTTTAAATAAAACTGAAGCAGACGATAAGAGTCTAGCTAACAGCTTGAATGCTATTAAAGCAATTATCGCTATGGCTGATGGTGGAAGTGCAGATAAGCCTAAAGATAAAACTGCTCCAGAAAAACAAGCCAATACGCAGTCAATGGCCCAGCGTAATGCAGATTTAAAACAATTTAAGCAGTTGCTAATAGGATTAACTAGCTTGATTGAAACACCAGGGGATGAAAAAGCTAAGAAGACATCACTGGAAGCATTGCATAAATTAACCTTTGTTCCTGGAGTAGGTAAGCGGTATGGCAATGTTTTGGGAAAGCTTGATCAAGCAATCCAGAAATCGAAAACAACTAAAGAAGCAGTCAACAAGAAGATTTTTGAAGATGCGATGAAACCCAAAGAACAACCTAAGCGTGATTATCGTAAAGGAAAACGATACACGGTTATTCGTGCACTTTCTGGCTGTAATTTAATTAATGATGATGGTCAAATTGTTTATCGCATTAAAGAATCGCAAATTCATTCACTTAATTTGAAAAGCGGTGATATTGTTGAGGCTTTAGAAGATCGGGATAATCCTAACTATGAAGCAGAAATTTTGCGTGTGGTTGGTTATCGTAAATTGCGTACGCGTGATTATGATCCAATCGAAGAATTTCGTTATGCCGTTGTGCAAGGCAGAACTGGTCAACTAGCAATTACGCGTAATATCAAGGGTGAAAAATTGCGTATTCGTGGCAAAGCAATCACAATTCCAGCAGATTCAAGTTATTATCAGGGCGAAAACATTCATTTAGAAGATGGCTCAATTGTTGACTTGGCTTGGTATACAGGGGATGTCCGCATTAAGAAAAATCCTGCTGATGCTGTACAAATTCGCTGGATTTATCAAGTAGATCCACCAAAACAATCAGATCTTTCCTATAAAAAGAAAGACAAGAATAAAGACAAAGCTGCAGAAGAATTAACTAAACTGGATATGAATTTGCATTACCAGCGAGTGGGTATTGCGATTGGCGATAATCAAAACGAAGGAATTTTGGAAGGTATCGTAAATCGCTATAACGGCATTCCTATTCCAATCAATGCTTTTGAAGGCAAAAAGAAAGTTATGGAGCGACAGATTAAAGATCTTGATATTGTGATTTTGATGACGGCATATGCTGCACACGATGCCACTTGGAACATTCAAGAATTTGCTTCAAAGTATGGCGTGAAATTTGCAGTTTCTTCATCAAAAGGCTATAGATCATTTGAACGAGCACTGTATCGTGCATAAAATAAATTGCCAGCTTATGAAGGTACGCAGACAATTGAATATAAAGAAGCAAAAGATGATTAATATCTGTCTTGTTTTTATTGATAAATTCTTTTTTAGGTAGTAAACTATAAGAGTTGTATTTGTGGAGACCTCCACATCTGCAACCGCACGGCTCGGGGTTAGAAGTCTTCTTGAGTAAGAAGCACCTCAGTTCGGCGAGTCTAAGTATTTTTTCGGAGGTGTACAAATGTACGCAATTATTAAGACCGGTGGTAAGCAATACAAAGTTGCAGAAGGCGACAGTGTATTTGTAGAAAAGCTTGATGCTGAAGAAGGCAGCTCAGTAACTTTTGACGAAGTTATCCTTGTTGCTAATGGTGACGACGTTAAGGTTGGTACTCCATTAGTAGATGGTGCTAAGGTAACTGCTAAAGTTGAAAAGCAAGGCAAGGAAAAGAAGGTTGTAACTTTCAAGTACAAGCCTAAGAAGCACTCACACAGCAAGTATGGTCACCGTCAACCTTACACTAAGGTTACAGTTGAAAAGATTGAAGCTTAATTCAGAGGTGAAATGATTATGAATATTTTAGGTATGAAATTATTTGCCCACCACAAGGGTGGCGGTTCTAGTGCCAACGGTCGTAACTCAGCTGGTCGTCGTTTAGGCGCTAAGGCTGGTGACGGTCAAACTATCCACGCAGGTACTATCATTTACCGTCAACGTGGTACTAAGATTCACCCAGGCAAGAACGTAGGTCAAGGTGGAGACGACACTTTATTTGCACTTGTTAACGGCGTTGTTAAGTTTGAACGTCTTGGCAAGTACAAGAAGCAAGTTTCTGTATACCCAGCTGAAGAAGCTAAGTAATTCAGATATAAAATAAGGCGGGTAGCACTAGCTACCCGTCTTTTTTATGGTATTTTCCATAGGAGATTTAGTATAATTAATAAAACACACGCAAAGAAGGTCTTTGATAATGGAAAATAAACAAGAATTACTAACATTAATTAATAATCGTATTAATCAGGTTACTGCTCTGATTAAGGAACATAATGCAGATGCTATGATTATCTTTAATCAGGCTAATTATCGTTATCTTACTAATTTTACCGGTGAAGAAGCACAATTAATATTGACTGCTAATGGTGAAAGAACGCTTTTATCAGATTCGCGTTTTGCAGGTCAAATTAAAGCACAAGTTCCAGGCGAGATGGATGTAGTAATGAAACATTCAAGCGACTATGAAGAATTGACTAATGCCCTTAAAAAGATGAATGTCAAGAAAGTCTTAGTAGAAGGTGAATTCGTTTCAGCTAGTGAATTTTCAAAATTAAAAGAATTAAATCCAGATATTGATTTTGAAATGGTTGAAGAATTAGTTGAACGTGTGCGCAATGTAAAAGATGAACTTGAAATTGCGGCCTTGCGCAAAGCTATTGACATATCGATGGAAAGCTTCAAAGGTATTTTGCCAATGATCAAGCCTGGCGTAAAAGAACGCGCAATCGGTGCTAAGTTGGATTATCTTTTTAAAGTGAATGGTGGAGACGGCCCCGACTTTGAAACGATTGTTGCTTCAGGAGTTCGATCAGCTTGGGCGCACGGCGTAGCTAGTGATAAAGAACTTGAAGAAGGCGACATGATTGTCATCGATTTTGGTAGTTTTTATCATGGCTATGCTGCTGATATTACTAGGACGATTGCTTTAGGCGAAGTTGATGAAGAAATGCACAAAATTTATGATATTGTGCATGAAGCACAGCGTCGCGGAATTGAGGCAGCTGTTGTCGGTAATACCGGTTATGATGTTGACAAGGCAGCACGTGATTACATAACTCAGCAAGGTTATGGTAAATATTTTGGTCATGGAATTGGTCATGGCATCGGCCTTGAGATCCATGAATTATGTCAACCTGCTTTGCCATTTAAAACAACCAAATTAGTCAATAATATGGTTCATACCGTTGAACCGGGAATTTATTTGCCTGATAAAGGCGGCGTTAGAATTGAAGATGATATTTTAATTCATGATCAGACGCCAGAAACTTTATCTACTTTGCCAAAAGATGAGTTAATTTCATTATAGTTAATATTTTAATAGGCCGAAGTTATAGCCAAAACGGTCTAAGATTGGTAAGATAATAATTGTAGAAATGAGGGACTTATATTATGACAATGATTTCAGTAAACGAATTCAAGAATGGCTTAACTATTCAATACAATAACGATTTATGGCGTATTGTTGAATTCCAACACGTAAAACCAGGTAAGGGTGGTGCATTTGTACGTTCAAAGCTTAAGAGCTTGAGAACTGGCGCTGTTCAAGAATATACTTTCCGTTCAACTGCAAAGGTTGAAACTGCAGATATTCAAACTAAGTCAATGCAATACTTGTACAATGATGGTTCAAGTTACGTATTCATGGATACTTCAACTTACGATCAATTAGCTATTCCAAATGAACAAATCAAGGATGAAGCTAACTACTTGTTAGAAAACATGGTAGTTAACGTAATCATGCACGATGGTGAAACTTTAGGTATTCAATTGCCTAATACTGTTGATTTGAAGGTAGCTAAGACTGAACCAAACATCAAGGGTGATACTTCATCAGGTGGTGGTAAGCCAGCTACTATGGAAACTGGCTTGGTAGTTAACGTACCATTCTTTATTAACGAAGGTGACGTATTAACTATCAACACTTCTGATGGTAAATACGTATCACGTGCAAATAAGTAGTTTTTTGAGGTAACAAAATGGCAGATAGTTCAAAAATTCGCTTAAGTGGTGAAGAAAACAGCGAACAAATTAAAATTGATCCAAGTGTTCTAGAAGTTATTTTGGGTATTGCTGCTGAAAAAATTGATGGCGTTGCTGGAATGCGCGGTAGCTTAAAGTCAGGCATTAATTGGGTTCTTGGTCGTGAAGATCATGGCAAAGGCGTTAATGTAAAAGTTGACGAAGACAACAAATTAATTGCTGATGTTTATGTCTACCTTGAAAGTGGCGTAAATGTTCCTAAAGTAGGGATGGAAATTCAAAAGGAATTAAAGGCTCAATTGTTACAAATGACTGACCTTGAACTTAAGTCAATCAATGTTCACGTGGTAGGTTTAGCTTTCCCAGAAGATGAAAAAGAAGCTGAAGAAACTGCCTCAGAGCTGTTTCCGGAGGATGAATAGAGAGATAATGAACCAACACGAAAGTCGAAAAGTTGCTATGCAAGCAGTATATTTGGCTAATCAAGAACCAGATTTATCTGCTGAAGATGTGGAAACAAAAGTCGTCGCAACACTTAATTTAAAACAGCTTTCTGCCTATTCAAAGAAACTAATTGAAGGCGTACTTGAAAATCGTGAAGATTTACAGTCTGAATTAACTAATCATTTGAAAAAAAGCTGGCGTCTTGAACGTGTAAGTCAAATAGTTGTTGCTATTATGGAAGTTGCACTTTTTGAAATTAAGAATAGTGATGAAATTGATCCTAAAGCAGCAGTTAATGAAGCTTTAAATTTATGTGACGAATTTGCTGAGCCAAAAGAAAAACCATTTATTAATGGTATGTTAGCAAACTTTGTTTAATAACAATTGAATAGCCGGCAGCTTTATCGGCTATTTTTTAGTAATAAGGAGAAAAATAATGGGAAAAGTTCTTGATGGTAAGACATTTGCAAATTTATTAGGTCAAAATCTTAAAGAAAAGGTTAAGAAATTAAAAGATGAGGGAATAACGCCACATTTTTGCGTAATAAATATTGGGGACAATCCTGCAAGCAAAATTTATGTTCGAACTAAAAAGCGTCGAGCTGAAAAAATGGGTATTATTCAAGACATTTATCAAATGCCAGCTGATACTAAGCAAGAAGAGGCTATAGCTTTAATTGATAAATTAAATGCGGATCCAGCAATCAATGGTTTAATGGTGCAATTGCCAGCTCCTAAACAAATCGATACGGATGCCTTAATAGAAAGAATTGATCCTAATAAAGATGCAGATGGATTGACTCCTGCGAATATTGGTCATCTTTGGATGGACAAGCATTTTGTTGAACCCGCTACAGCTGAAGGAATTATTGCCTTGCTTAAGCATTATGAAATTCCGCTAGAAGGCAAAAACGTAGTGATCATTGGCCGCAGCAATATCGTAGGCAAGCCTTTAGCAGCTTTAATGTTAGAACAAAATGCTACAGTTACCATTGCGCACTCAAGAACTAAGAATTTGGGCGAAATCACTAAAAAGGCAGATGTCTTGGTATCTGCAACTGGTCAAGCATTTTTAGTTAAAGCAGATATGGTTAAAGATGGCGCAGTTGTTGTTGATGTTGGTATGAATCATGTTGATGGTAAATTAGTTGGTGATGTAGATTTTGATAATGTCAAAGAAAAAGCCAGTTATATTACCCCTGTTCCAGGTGGTGTAGGTCCCTTAACCGTACAATTTTTGATGGAAGCAGTAGTTAAATTAACTAGGAGACAAAATGACCGATAATAAATATTTAACGGTTACAGATTTAAATTATTATATTACGCAAAAGTTTAAAAATGATCCTTACTTGCATAAGGTATTTTTGCAAGGTGAATTATCCAACTTTCGCTATCGCCGTAATTCACACCAGTATTTTTCATTAAAAGATGAAAAATCTAAGATTAACGTAGTCATGTTTCGTTCTTACTTTGATAAGGTAAAATTCAAGCCTGAAGAAGGAATGAAAGTATATGTTGTTGGTTATGTTAGCGTTTATGGACCACAAGGATCATATCAGTTTTATGCCGAAAATATGGAGCCAGCTGGACTTGGTGCGCTTTATGAACAATTAAAGCAGCTTCAAGCTAAATTGGCCAAAGAAGGTCTGTTTAATCCGGAGCATAAGAGGAAGTTGCCACGTTTTCCTGATAAGATCGCAGTCGTAACCAGTGCTTCGGGAGCTGTTATTCATGATATTATGGTTACAGCCAATCGCCGTTTTCCGCATGCCGAAATCGATTTGTTCCCAGCACAAGTGCAAGGTGATACTGCAGCTGATTCATTAGTAAAAGCGATGCGACAAATTGCTGCACAAGGTGACGAGTATGATGTCATGATCATTGGCCGTGGTGGTGGTTCGCTAGAAGATCTGTGGTCATTTAATGAAGAAGAAGTTGTGCGGCAAGTCTATGCTATGCCAATGCCGGTTATTTCTTCAGTAGGACACGAAACCGATACCACTTTATGTGATTTAGTCGCTGATGCACGTGCAGCTACGCCAACGGCAGCGGCTGAATATGCGACGCCTAATTTGGCAGATGAGTTGGCAGGAATTCATCAGTTACAGAGTCGGTTAATTGCAGGGATGCAAAATAATATTAACCAAAAGCGAGATCGCTTGAATCGAATTAAGAATTCTGTGATTATGAGAGAACCTACCAGACTTTATGATCAACAAATTCAACAAGTTGATTTATTGAAGCAGCGTTTGCAAAATAGTATTCAGAATAAAGTAAATAATTCATTGCAAAATTATCGTTTATTGAAACAACGTTTGCTTAGTGTCAGTCCAGATAAACAAATTGCAGGGATGAAGCAACAAGAAAAATTCTTGGCAAAGCAGTTGAATGATAATATGAAGCACTATTTAAAGAACAAGCGTAGCGATTTTAGTAAAATAGTACAACAACTTGATGATTATAGTCCACTTAAGACTTTAGAGCGTGGTTTTGTTTATACTACTAATGAAGAGGGCGAAACCGTTAGCTCAGTTGATCAGATTAAAAAAGATGATCATTTAAATCTTCATTTTAAAGATGGAGAAGTTACAGCAACAGTTACAGAGGTAAGGAAATAAAGATGCCAACAAAGAAAAATAATTTTGAAGAACAATTAAATAGCTTAGAAAAAATTGTCACTAATCTTGAAAATGGTAATGTGCCACTTGAGGATGCCTTGAAGGAATTTCAAGAAGGTGTAAAGATTAGTCGTGAATTGGATAAAAAGTTGACTAGCGCAGAAGAAACTGTGGCTAAGTTAATTGATAGCGATGGCACTGAACATAAATTAGATCCAAATAATGCAGCAGCTCCAGAGGATTAATTATGACAGCATTTAAGTGTTTTAAAGAAGATTGGACGCCAGTAATTGATGATTATCTAGCGAAGCATTTAGCTTCAGAAGTAGATAATCAAAAAATTAGTCAGATCATGGCTTATTCAGTTATGGCTGGTGGTAAAAGATTAAGACCACTTTTATTTTTAGCAACATTGAATACATTAGGGCGCAAAATAGATGAGCCTGAAATCAGAATCGTCTGTGGTATTGAATTGATTCACACATATTCATTAATTCATGATGATTTGCCTGCGATGGATAATGATGATTATCGTCGCGGTAAGTTGACTAGCCATAAAAAATGGGGCGAAGCTGAAGCTATTTTAGCTGGGGATGCACTCTTACCATTAGGCATTCAATGGATAGCGGAAGGCAGCCAATCTGCTCAATTGGTCAATATTATTACGCAAGCAGTAGGGCCTAATGGCATGGTAGGTGGTCAGTATCTTGATATTGATTCAACTAATAATGCAAGTGTTGCTGGCGATGCCAAATTTATCAATCAAATGGAATGGCTAAAAACAGGCTGTTTAATTCAAGCTAGCGTGGAAATGGCAGCTGTTTATGCCAAGGCTAGTGATATTGAACAAGTAAAATTAATTGATTTTGCTAAGGCCTTTGGTCGTTCATATCAAATTTATGATGATTTGGTTGATGTCGTTGAGACAAGCGAAGAGGCCGGCAAGGCAACTCATAAGGATAAAGAAGAGGGTAAAAATAATACTTTGACTTTATTAGGAATTGATCAAAGCCGCAAAAAATTAAAGGAATTGATTGATCAAGCTAAAGATGATTTGCAGGGCTTGAATGGGGAAGTATTAGCTGGTTTTTTGGATCTATATCAAAAGGTGTTGTAAATGGCAAAACAAAGAGCAGATGTTTTATTAGCCGAACAAGGAATTTTTCATTCTCGTTCTGCTGCACAAAGAGCAATTATGGCAGGTTTGGTTTCCGATCATAATCATCAAAGAATTGATAAGAGTGGGACTAAATTCCCTGAAGGCGAGAAGTTTTATGTCAAAGATGATGGCAAAAAATATGTTTCTCGAGGCGGATTTAAGCTTGAAAAAGCATTAAAAGTTTTTGATATTGATTTAAAAGATAAAATTTGTTTGGATATTGGTGCTTCTACTGGTGGATTTACCGATGTTGCTTTGCAAAATGGTGCCAAAATGGTATATGCCTTAGATGTAGGCTATAACCAATTGGCTTGGCAATTAAGAGATGATCCTCGCGTGGTAGTAATGGAAAAGCAGAATTTCCGCTATTCTAAGCCTGCTGATTTTGATCAGGGCTTGCCTGATTTTGCCATGACAGATGTTTCATTTATTTCTCTTGATTTGATCATGCCTCCAATGTATGAAATTCTCAAAGATCAATGTGATGCCGTTTGTTTAATTAAGCCTCAATTTGAAGCAGGTCCAGAAAACGTTGGAAAACATGGTATTGTCCATGATCATGAAGTACACAAAAATGTAATTGAACATACTATGCAAAAAGCAATGGAAATTGGCTTTAATGTTTTAGATGTCGATTATTCACCAATCAAGGGTGGTAAAGGCAATATCGAATTTTTGATTCATTTACAAAAAGATGAAGCTAATGGCGGTTGTAATTTGTGGTCAAGTACGTCAGCAGAAGTAGTCGAACGTGCTGTAAATAGTCTCTAGGAGTGGAAAAATGCTAGTTGAACTAGATATTAAAAATTTTGCGATTATTAAAAACTTAAAAGTTCGCTTTCAAGAAAAAATGACCGTGATTATCGGTGAAACTGGTGCTGGTAAATCTATTATCATTGATGCGGTTTCATTATTAATGGGGAGCCGCAGTCAAAAAGAGATGATCCGTTCTGGAGAACAAAAAGCTGTAATTACAGGTCTATTTGTACTTGATAATCAAAAAGAAAAAATTGCAGAGCTATGTGAAAAATATGGCTTGCCTCATGATGATGATCAATTGGTAATTAGCCGGGAATTGGCCATCAAGGGTAGAAATATAGTACGTATTAATGGTCAATTGACAACCATCAATGTTTTGCGTGAAATTGGTAATTATTTAGTCGATATTCATGGTCAGCATGATCAGCAAATATTGATGGACCAAGATCGTCAAATTGATTTGGTTGATGATTACGCACCTGATTCTTTTAAAGAAGAGTTATCGGCATATCAAGAGGACTACCGTCATTGGCAAAAATTAACCAATCAACTGCGTCATTTGCGTCAAGATGCACAGGAATTAGCTCAAAAGCAAGATATTCTTCAATTTCAAAATGATGAATTAGAGTCTGCCAATTTGGAAGATCCTGATGAAGATGAAAAGCTAGAAGAAGAATATAATGAGCTAAATAATTATCAAAAAATTGCAGATACTGCCAACTATTTTATGCAGCTGTATGATGATGACGAGCATGGAATTGCGACATTGCTTGGGGATGCACAAAATGCAGCAACAGATTTGACAGAATTTGGTTCAAAATTTAAGGATTTTGCCAAAACCGTTGATGATGGAGTTTATGCTTTAAACGATGCGCGTAGCGAATTGTCTAATTTGATGGATCAAATGGATTTTGATGAAGAACGTTACCAATATGTGACTAATCGCATTGATACATTGAACTCATTGAAGAAAAAGTATGGTCCAACTTTGGCAGATGTCTTTTCTTTTTATGCTAAAGTGCAAAAAGAACTTAGTCAGTTTGAAACTGGTGGTCTAGATGAAGAAAAGCTGCAAGCAGAAGTGGCTCAAGTCGAAGAAAAAATGACTAAAGAAGCTAGACAGTTGCATTTGATTCGAGAAAAAGTTGCCCATTCACTAGAAGAGCAGATTAAGCAAGAATTAGCGGACCTTTATATGGAAAAGGCACGTTTCTCCATTAATTTTGAAGAAACCAAGACTTTTACAGCCAAAGGAACAGATGCAATTGTATTTTTAATCGCACCTAACCCAGGTGAAGATTTAATGCCACTGGTAAAAATTGTCTCTGGCGGTGAACAGTCTAGATTGATTCTGGCATTGAAAGCTATCTTTAGCCGTGTTGAGCCAGTGGGAACAATGATTTTTGACGAAATTGATACGGGTGTGTCTGGACGAGTTTCTGCGGCAATTGGTAAAAAGATGCATTCAATTGGTCGAGACAAGCAAGTAATTGCCATCACTCACTCTCCGCAAGTTGCAGCGGCTGGTGATCAAAGCTACTTAGTTGCTAAGCAAGTAAAAGATGGTTCTACTTTTACGCAAATAGGACCGTTGAGTAAAGAAGAGACCATCACTGCAATTGCTCAGATGATGGCAGGACAAGATGTAACAGATGCAGCTAAAAAGAATGCTGCTGATTTAATTAAGAGTATTAAAGATGAATAAAATTAATGATTTTTGTATAGATTTTTGTCAAAAACATCATGTTGATCCAGAAGAATTGGAAGAAGTTTTTGCCTTTGGTAGAAATAGTCATGATGCCGATGTCTTGAGTGATTTGGTCAATCGAGGTATAAAAACTTGCTACTACAAGCGTATATGATCTTGATGGAGCCATGCCCGTTGTAGGAAAATATGCAATTGTTTTAAATGGTAAAAATGAACCGGTGTGTGTAATTCAAAACAAAACCGTTGAAATTATGCCGTTTAAGAACGTTTCAGCTGAACATGCATATTTAGAGGGCGAAGGAGATCGCTCATATGAGTATTGGCGGAAAGTTCATGAAAAATTTTTCGCACAGGAATGTGAAGAAGATTTGGATACTACTTTTACTGAAAATACTGAAGTAGTTTGCGAAACTTTCGAAAAGGTAGATTAAAGCAAAAAGCAGGTGATTAGCCTGCTTTTTCTAATACCTTGGGACGTCTACGGTTGAACTACAAAAAGAGAAAACTTGAAAAACTAATGATTTTAGTGCAAACTAGATATATTAATAGTTACTAAGAGGAGTTCAACATGGCAGATAAAGGTTTGTTATTAGTACTTTCTGGTCCTTCAGGTGTTGGTAAGGGAACTGTGAAAAGTGTTATTGTTGAAAACAAAGTCTTTCCGTTTGAGTATTCAGTTTCGATGACTACTCGTAAGCCTCGACCTGGAGAAGTCGATGGTAAAGATTATTTCTTTGTAAGTGAAGAACGTTTTCAAGAAGCTATTAAAAATGGTGAGTTATTAGAATATAACAATTACGTTGGACATTATTATGGTACGCCATTAGCTCCCGTAAAAAAGATGTTGCATGATGGCAAGGACGTTTTATTGGAGATTGACGTTAACGGTGCCGCTAAGGTCCGTGAAAAAATGCCAGATGGCGTGTTCATCTTTTTAACTCCACCAGATTTGCATACATTGCATTTACGATTAGAACATCGTGGTACCGAGTCAGAAGATGTAATTCGTGGTAGAATTAAGCAAGTTCGAAATGAAATCTTGGAAATGGGAGAGTATGATTATGCAGTTGTAAATGATACAGTTGCTAATGCAGTAGACCATATCAAGGCAATTGTTGATGCAGAGCATGTCAGTGTTAAACGTGTAATTGATGACTATCGCAAGATGGTCAAGGAGGATTAATCATGAGAATTACTTATCCATCAATTGATAAATTGTTGTCACGTGTTGATTCACGTTATTCATTATCTGTTCTTGCTGCTAAGAGAGCACATGAACTTGAAGCTGGTGATCCACCAACTTTAGATCATTTCAAGTGTGATAAGGCAGTGGGTAAGGCACTTGAAGAAATTGCCGCTGGTAAAGTAACGGTTGACCCAGCTCATGCCGAGGTTAACCTTGAAGACTAATTTACTGACCTTCATCCTTTGGGGTGGAGGTCTTTTTTACAGGTGATTAGATGATTGCTCAGGTTATTGTTGATGTTGCAGCTAAGCAAACGGATCGTATTTTCGAATATCACATTCCGGCTGAATTAGAAAAAGATGTAAAAATCGGTTCAAGGGTAATAGTGCCATTTGGTCGGAGAAAAGTACAAGGCTTTGTGGTTGGTATAGAAGAAAAAAGTCAATTTAAAGGCAAACTGAAGGATTTACTAGTCACAGTAGATGAAATGCCACCACTTACGCCGGAATTAATCAAATTATCTGAAAATTTAGCACAAAATATTTTTTCATATAGAATAACTATTTTGCAGGCTATGCTGCCATGGGTAATGCGAGCAGGTTATCGCAAACTATTAGTGCCTGCAAATGAAAAAGCAAAGCAGATACCCTTTTTTCAAGGTGATCCAGTTGATTTATCCAAAATGACGGATCTGAAGCAAATAAAAAAGGCTCATCAATTGTTAAAAAGTGATGATGCCAAAATAGAATATGTTGTTGAAAATAGGGCTAAAGAGAAAAAAGAAAACCAATATGAATTGACGCTTGATTCTGCGGAATATACTAAAATTTATAATACTTTGCGCCAAAATGCAGTTAAGCAAAAGCAATTGATTATGGATATCATTGAAAACAAGGATGATTATCCTAAAAGTCAAAGTAGTTTAATAAAGGGATTGGGTTTGTCTACAGCTAGTTTGAATTCTGCCGTTGAAAAAGGGTGGTTAAAAAGAAAGGCTGTTGAAGTTTATCGTAATCCTTTAGCTGGCTTTGAAGATGAAGAAAAGCCGGTTCCGGTAACTTTAAACGATGAACAGCAAACTGCATTAAATCAAATTAATAAAGCTATAGATCAGCATAAAGCAGAAACTTTTTTGCTTGAGGGAATTACTGGCAGCGGAAAAACTGAAGTATATTTACATGCAATTGGGCAAGCTTTAGCTCAAGGAAGAACTGCTTTGATGCTAGTGCCAGAAATTTCGTTGACTCCTCAAATGGTTAAACAAGTGAAAGCACGTTTTGGTGATAAGGTGGCTGTTTTGCACAGTGCTTTATCTGAAGGTGAAAAATATGATGAATGGCGCAGAATTCGCCGCGGCGAAATTCAAGTAGTAGTTGGAGCAAGAAGTGCAGTTTTTGTACCGCTGGATAATATTGGCTTAATCGTAATTGATGAGGAACATGAATCATCATATAAGCAAGAGACCAATCCGCGCTACAATGCCAAAAATGTGGCAATTTGGCGCAGCAAGTATCATCATTGCCCACTAGTACTAGGGAGTGCCACTCCATCGCTTGGAAGTCGTGCTCGCGCTCAAAAAGATGTCTATCATTTATTGCGGTTAACCAAACGCGCAAATCACAAGAAATTACCGAAAGTTAATTTGATTGATCTTAAACATGTTCAATTTGCGGGTGGTCAATTTGATCTATCCGTTGAATTGGTTGACGCCATTAAGAAAAGACTAGAGAAAAAAGAGCAGGTTATCTTAATGCTTAACCGGCGTGGCTTTGCTAATTTTATGTTCTGTCGGGAATGTGGTTTTGTTTTGAAATGTCCTAATTGTGATATCTCGCTTAACTTGCATAAAGATACTAATAGCATGCAATGTCACTATTGTGGGCATACAGAGCCAATACCTACTCGTTGTCCTAATTGTCAGAGTTCAAAGATTCGTTTCGTAGGAACGGGAACCCAAAAAGTTCAAGAAGAACTTGACGAACTTTTGCCAGGAGTTAGAATTTTAAGAATGGATGTTGATACCACCAGAAGAAAAGGTAGTTATAAACGCATCCTAGATTCATTTGGTAATCATGAAGCGGATATTTTGCTAGGAACTCAAATGATTGCTAAAGGATTGGACTTTCCAAATGTAACTTTAGTTGGCGTAATTAACGCGGATACGGGATTATGGTTATCTGATTATAATGCATCGGAAAAAACTTTTGAATTATTAACGCAAGTTGCAGGCCGTGCGGGCCGAGCCGACAAGGAAGGCGAAGTTTTAATTCAAACTTATAATCCAGAGCACTATGCCATTCAATTGGCACAAACGCAGGATTATGAAAGATTTTATGGTTATGAAATGCATATGCGTCATGCTGGTAATTACCCACCATATTTTTATACAGTATTAATATCAGTTGCTGCTAAAAAAGAGCAAAATGCGGCTAGAGAAGCATTTAAGATTAAACGATATTTATTGCAACATTTGAATAATCAAGTGATAATCTTAGGACCATCCCCAAGTGCAATTTCTAGAGTAAAAAATCAATATTATTACCAAATACTGGTAAAATATAAAAAAGAGCCAAATTTGAATAAACTGTTACACCATGTTCAAGATTCTGCTCAAGAAGCTAAAAAATATGGATTAAGTATTTTTATCGATAATGAACCAGAAAGAATAATGTAAGGGAGATGCTTTGGTGACATCAGTAATATTTATGGGAACACCAGAATTTTCTGTTCCAGTATTAGAAGGTTTAATTAAAAATAATTATGAAATTAAGGCTGTTGTAACTCAGCCTGATAAAAAAGTAGGCCGTAAGCAAAAAATTACTAAGACTCCAGCTAAAATTGCTGCAGAAAAGCATGGTTTGCCAGTCTTTCAACCAGTAAAATTATCTGGCTCAGAAGAAATGCAACAAGTGATTGATATGCATGCCGACTTAATCGTTACTGCTGCTTATGGTCAATTTTTGCCAACTAAGTTTTTAAAATCAGTAAAAATTGCAGCTGTTAACGTTCATGGTTCACTTTTGCCAAAATATCGTGGTGGTGCGCCAATTCAATACTCACTTATTAATGGGGATGCAGAAACTGGTATTACCATTATGGAAATGGTGAAGAAGATGGATGCTGGTGATATCTATTCTCAAAAGGCAATTAAGATTGAACCAGATGATAATGCTGGTACTTTGTTTAGCAAATTATCAATTGTAGGTAGAGACTTGTTATTAGAAACTTTGCCTTCGATTATTGATGGCAGCATTAAGAAGATCCCACAAGATCCAGATAAGGTAGTCTTTTCACCTAACATTACTAAAGAGCAAGAAAGAATCGGTCCTACTATGACAGCTACTGAGGCTAATAACATGATTCGTGCTCTTAATCCAGATCCAGGTGCTTACATGATGCTTGAAGGCAAGCGTTTTAAAGTTTGGAAAGCAGAAGTAGCTAAGGATAGTACTGATTTAAAGCCGGGTTGTGTAGTGGCTAATAAGGGCCGCTTTGCAATTAGTTTTGCAGATGGTACTGTTTTGAACTTGCTTGAGGTACAACCAAGTGGCAAGAAGAAGATGGATATTAAGAACTTTTTAAATGGTCAAGGCAGCAAGTTTGCCCCAGGAGAAGAAATTGTCGACAAATAAAAGTGCCCGTGCAATTAGCTTAGAGACTTTAATTAAAGTTTTACAAAATGGCTCATATTCAAATATTAGTTTGAATAATAGTTTGAAGCATTCTGACTTATCAATTGCAGATCAAAATTTAGCGACTAGAATTGTCTATGGTACGATTCAGTATCGTCTTTTTTTGGAATATCAATTGACGGGATTGCTAAAAACAAAAATTACTGAAAAATATTTGAAGCCACTTTTATTAATGTCTCTTTATCAGATAATATTTTTGGATAAGGTTCCTAATCGTGCTGTGCTAGACGAAGCAAACAAGTTAGCTAAGCAGTTTGGCAAACATCATTCGTCAGGCTATAGAGTAGTGAACGGAATCTTGCGTGCATTTATTAGACGCGGCGTGATTTTGCCTGATGAAAAAGATACTATTAAATATTTAAGTATTAAGGAAAGTGTTCCTGAATGGCTAGTTAAATATTTAATTGATAATTGGGGCATGCAAAAAGCTCAGTCGGTTTTGAGCAGTATTAATGACCCGGCTAAAAATAGTGTACGAATTTCATCATTAGCAGATAGAAACAAAGTTTTTGATCAATTAAAAAAAGAAGGATATCAGCCAGAATGGTCCAATTTATCTCTTAATGATGCCGTCTTAAGTCATGGTGGTATTAGTGAGAGTGATTTGTTTGAGCAGGGAAAGTTGATAATTCAAGATGAAGCCGCTAGCTTAGTGGTAGAAGCTTTTGATTTTGATCAAAATCAAACTGAACATGTTTTAGATGCATGTAGTGCACCTGGCGGTAAAACCGTACAGATTGCCGAAAATATCCACGGTGATGTTACTGCATTAGATATTCATGAAAAGAAGTTGCGTTTAGTAAAAGAAAATGCACGGCGGATGCATGTTTTAGATAAGGTAACAACTAAGGCATGTGATGCTAGAAAAGCACATGAAATATTTAAAGCAGGCGAATTTACTAAAATTTTAGTTGATGCTCCATGCTCAGGACTAGGGTTATTAAGACGTAAACCTGAGATTCGTTATACTAAAAGTTTGCAAGATTTAAGAAACTTACAAAAAATTCAGTTAACGATTTTAGATTCTATTAGCAAATTGTTAAAAGCAGAGGGAGAGTTAGTATACTCAACCTGTTCAATTTCAATGGAAGAAAATGAAGAAGTAGTTAAGCGATTCTTGCGAATTCATCCTGGTTTTGAATTAAAACCATTTTCATTAAGCAAGCTTGAGTCCAAGACAGGAATGTTAAAAATAATGCCTGATCAAGATGGCAATGATGGATTTTTCATTGCAAAATTTAGATTACGAGGTTAGATTTTTGATAGAAACAGCATACGCTTCAAGTATCGGCAAGGTACGAAAAAGCAATCAAGATTTTGTACAAGTTTTTGAGAATCGTGAGGGTGTTACCTTAGCGATTGTTTGTGATGGTATGGGCGGTCATCAAGGCGGCGATGTTGCCTCCACAATGGCCGTAACTCATTTAGGACATAATTTTGGCATGACGGACTTTACCGATGCCAATATTGCTCGAAAATGGTTAGATGTACAATTAAATTCAGAAAATGAAATAATTTTAAAAACAGCTGATAAATTTCCTGATTTAAACGGAATGGGGACCACAATTGTCTTAGCCTTTGCGTTTAAGGATAATGCGTTGATCGCTCATTTAGGTGATTCACGTGCTTATAGTTATTCTGAAGGAAAATTTGTTCAATTGACTGAGGATCACTCTTTGGTTAATGAATTAGTCAAAATGGGGCAAATTACTAAGGAACAAGCTAAGCACCATCCTCAAAAAAATATTATTACTCAAGCCTTGGGCGTATCTAGCACAATTGACCCTGAAATTAAGGAAATTAAGCTCGACGAAAATGATATTATTTTGCTTTGTACGGATGGATTAACTAATTCACTTAGTGATCCCCAAATACAGCAAATTTTAGCTACAAAAGAATTAAGCTTAAAAGAGCGATGCAATAAATTAATTAGTGAATCCAATCGATTAGGTGGTGGTGATAATATTACCGTTTGCCTAACTTGGAATAAGGAGGACGAGAGCAGTGATCGATAAAGGTTATCTGCTTGGTGAACGCTATCGCATTATTGATACTTTAGGCGAAGGCGGTATGGCTAATGTCTATCTAGCCGAAGATATTATTCTGCAACGCAAAGTTGCGGTTAAAATCCTGCGGTTAGATTTACAAAATGAACCTCAAACTCAAGCTCGTTTTAAAAGAGAAGCTTTAGCCACGAGTGAATTAAGTCATCCTAATATTGTTTCTGTTCTTGATGTAGGCACTGATCATGGATTGCATTATATGGTAATGGAATATGTTGATGGTCCTGATTTAAAAGAATATATTCACCAAAATGCTCCTTTAGATTTGCATGAAGTAATTCGCATCATGGACAAAATCCTGAGCGCTGTTGCTCTGGCCCATAAACATAATGTGATTCACCGTGATCTCAAGCCGCAAAACATCCTGATGGATAAGAGAGGCAATATTAAGATTGCTGATTTCGGAATTGCGGTTGCCTTGAATCAGAGCTCTGTTACACAGACTAATTCTGTTATGGGATCAGTTCATTATATGTCGCCCGAACAGACTAGAGGCGGGTTGGTTACTAAGCAGTCAGACATTTATTCTTTAGGAATTATTTTGTATGAATTGATTACAGGAACCGTGCCATTTAATGGTGATACTCCTGTTTCGATTGCCTTAAAACACGCGCAGGAACCGATACCTTCTATTCGAAAGAAGGATCATAGTGTTCCGCAAGCCTTAGAAAATGTTGTTTTAAGGGCTACTGCTAAAGATCCGCGAGATCGTTATGCTACAGCTCAAGCAATGCAGGCTGATTTAGATAGCAGTTTAGATCCAGAACGGGCAGACGAGCCGGTTTTTGTACCTAATCATGGAAATAATAATGATAAAACAATCGTTTTGCCTGGCTTTAAAGCTCCAGAAAAAGAGCAGCCGACAGAATCTGATGAAGAAACTAAACCTGATAAAAAAGAAAAGAAAAAAGATTTTTGGCAGAATGTAAAGAGCCATAAATGGTGGTGGATCTTTTCAATCATTGCTACAGGATTAATTATCTTTATTATGATCTTTGCACTAAGTGGAAGTAATAATAAACCACATCAAGTGCATATTCCAGATGTGACCAATATAACTGAAAAAAGTGCCGAAAAGAAATTAGAAGCTGCTGGCTTGCAAATAGGCAAGGTGGTTAAGCGACAATCTGATGATATTAAAAAAGGACATGTCATCGGTACTAAACCAGCTGCAGGTAATAGCATGGATCAAGGAAAAGCTATTATTTTGATCGTATCTAGTGGTTCAAGCATGGTAAAAGTTCCTAATGTAGTTGGGGATAATTATGATGAAGCTGCAGAAAAGCTGGAAAATCAAGGCTTTGATGTAGTTAGAGAAGACCAGTATTCAAATAAAGTAGCTAGAGATAATATTATTTCTCAAAGTATTGCTGCTGGGGTAGAAGTAAAACCAACGCAGACAACTATTACTTTAGTGGTCTCTCGTGGCAAAAAAGTAAAGCCGAAGATAAACACTGTAACCTTGAAGGATCTGCACAATTATTCATTGAAGAGTGCACAGGACTACGCTAAAGAACATGGTTTGACTTTACAGATTAATCAAGAATATTCTGATGAAGTTGAAAAAGGCCTGGTTATCTCAATGCAACCAGAGGCTGGTACCAAGGTGGAACGTGGATCTACCGTAACAATTAAGGTTTCACGCGGTCCAAAGGAAGAAAAAGATACTACTATTACTAAGACATTTACTGTTAATTATATAGGCACCGATCTCAATAATGATGATAAATCCGATAGCAAGAGTTGGGATGCTTCTAATAAAGAAGACAGCAGCAAAGGTGATCATGTTCAGATTTATATCAAAGATGATGATCACTCGTTAAGTAATATCTATCGTGACTTGTATATTAAACGTGATATGAGTTTTTCAATTCCATTTTCTCTTAAGAATGGGAATGGTCAATTACGAGTAGTTCGTAATAGAGAAACTGTTTTAAATGAAAAGGTGACAAAATAAATGAAACTAGCAGAAGGAACCGTTGTAGGGTTAATTGCTGGTTATTATGACGTGGAAACTGCTGCGGGTATCGTTAGAACGCGTGCTCGCGGCGTTTTTCGTCAAAAAAAGCAAAAACCTGCAGTAGGTGATCGTGTAGAAATTAAAATAGATGATCAAGGCATGAGTTATTTGGTAAAGATTTTACCGCGGCTTAATAGAATAGGCCGACCAGCTGTAGCAAACGTTAGTCATATATTATTAGTGATTTCTGCAGTTGAACCTGATTTTTCTTTAGAATTACTAGATCGTTTTTTAACTTTCTTCTCTTGGCAAAAAGTAAAGGTCACTATCTATTTATCCAAAACTGATTTATTAAAAGGCGATAAGTTAGCTAAAATTAAAGAAGATTTAGCATATTACCAAAAAATTGGTTATCCTGTGTTTACTGATTACCATGATGTAGAGGTCAAGATTCCACAAATGATTAAAGAAGGACAAATTTGGACGCTAGCTGGGCAATCCGGTGCGGGCAAATCAACTCTGCTTAATCATTTGAAGAAGGATGCTAATCAAGTGACAGGAGCAATTTCTGCTAGTTTAAATCGTGGTAAGCACACTACTAGGAAAGTCGAATTATTTAAGTTGGGCGAAGGATTTTTAGCCGATACGCCTGGTTTTTCTTCGATTGATTTAACGCCAATTAAGTTAAACGAATTATGCAACTATTTTGTTGAGTTTAAACGTGCTAGCAGCAAATGTAAATTTAGAGGATGCCAGCATTTAAAAGAGCCTGGCTGTGAAGTCAAAAAGCTGCTTGAAGAAGGCCAAATAATGCAACATCGTTATGATGATTATTTGGCAATGAGAACAGAAATTAGTGAAAGCCGATTACCTGAATATTTGAAATAATAGGAGAAAAAAATGATTATTGCGCCGTCAATTTTGAACGCAGATAATTTGAACTTAAAAGAAAATATTAAAGAAGCTGTTGCAGTGGGAATTGATCGTTTCCATATCGATATCATGGATGGACATTTTGTGCCCAATTTATCTTTTGGGCCACAACTGATTAGTGATTTTAAGCGTGAATTTCCTATGATAGATGCCGAGATTCACTTTATGAGTAACAATCCTGATGATCTTATTCCTGCTTTTGTGGCTGCAGGAGCAGATATCATGGAGCTGCATTATGGTGCTATGAGTGAATCTAAGTTGAATTATTGGCTTGATTATTTGGCTTCTAATGGTGTCGAGACTGTTTTGGCAATTAAACCAGATGTTCAAGCTGATGTTATCGAAAAGTTTTTGCCTAAAATTAAGCAAGTTTTGGTAATGACCGTTAACCCAGGTTTTGGTGGTCAAAGTTTTATTGCCGATTCTGCAGAGAAAATCAAGCAAGTTAGAGAAATTGTGGGTCCAAATATGCCTATTGAAGTTGATGGCGGTATTAACGATCGCACAATTAAAATCGCTAAAGACGCTGGTGCCGATGTTTTTGTGGTAGGTTCATATTTATATAAAAACGGCAATATTACTAATCAAGTACGTAAATTAGAAAAAATTATTAAATAATGAAGGTATATGCATTATTAGGTGGACCAACAGATTTGTGGCCGGCTGATATTAAAGGAAAATTTTTGAATGCAAAAAAAGCGGGAGATCTCATTGTTGGAGTAGATCGTGGGTCTTTATATTTAGAAGAATTGGGAATAACTCCTGATTTAGCACTAGGTGATTTTGATTCTTTAAAAAAGGCTGATTTGGCTAAGATTGAAAGCAATGTAAAAGATATCCGCTATTCTAATCCAGTCAAAGACTTAACTGATTCTGAATTGATGCTGCATACCGTTTTTGAAGATTATCGAATCAATAGTCTGAATATTTATGGTGCAACGGGAGGCAGAATAGATCATTTTTTGATTAATCTATTAATGCTGCTCAATCCATCTTTGCGAAAGTTTGCGGAACAAGTTTCAATAGTAGATAAGCAAAACAAAGTAATCTTTTTCAATCCTGGGCTTCATCTGATAGAAAAAATAGCAGATTATCCTTATATTGGTTTTGCTAGTTTGGCAGCGATTAAAGATTTTAATATTTTGCGTGCAAAGTATGAATTGCATCATTATTTCGGAGATTATCCACGAGTATTTTCTTCGAATGAATTTTTGCCCAATACTTCCCAATTTGAAATTAATTTTAAAAAGGGAATGATTGCCGCAATTTATTCAAAAGACGTTAATCGCTTTCATAATCTTTAAAAATAGGTTTAAAATAAAGAAAAAAGAATCGAAGAATAGTTATGAAATATATTGATTTTGAAAAGAACGTAGCTGGCTTTGAAGATGGCCGCTATGAAGCAAGACTTGATCGTGCAAAACAAAATTTAGAAAATTACATGCACAAGAACCATGTTCACGTTTTTGATAAGAAAAAGAAGAAGGAAGCAGCAACTATTAATGGTCTTGCCAGAAATGTTACTTACCAAGACTTAGGCTTGCCAACTAAGTTAGGCGAATTGATTACTGAATATGCCTATACTCCAATCAAGGAAAGAATGGCTGATGAAATTTCAGATGATGATAAAAATTATAATATTATGAAATAAATTAAAAAGGACAACTTAAAAACAGCTGTCCTTTTTTGGTACATGAATGGTGCACATTATTTTTTGCAAACAAAAAACCTCACAGATAAATCTGCAAGGCTGGTTATTAGGCACGAGTAACTTTACCAGACTTTAAAGCCTTGGTTGAAACCCATACGCGCTTTGGCTTACCGTCAACAAGAATGCGAACTTTTTGAAGGTTTGGCTTCCAAGCACGACGAACTGAGTTCATTGCGTGTGAACGTTTGTTACCGAATGTGGTCTTCTTACCTGTTACGTAATCTTTAGCCATTTGCTAAACCTCCTTTATTATGGTGTCATACTTAATTAGGTTATCATATGTTTTGCCGCAATTCAACTTTTTTAGGACGTATTTTATTTATTGATTGTGGCAGCACTATGATAAAATAATAATCGTATATGTAGATAATAAGACGGAGGAAGAACATGGCTGTTAAGATCAAGACAAAAGATGGTTTGATTGATATTTCAAACGGTGTAATCGCAACTGTTGTTGGTGGCGCAGCTACATCTAATTATGGCGTTGTGGGAATGGCTTCAAAAAATGCCATTCGTGATGGATTCGATGGAATTCTTAATCGTGCCAATTATAAGCGCGGTGTTGTTGTCAAGTCAGAAGATAACGAGATCACTGTTGATGTGTACATTATCGTAGGCTATGGGCTTAAGATTTCTGAAGTAAGTAAGAATGTTCAAGATAGTGTTAAATTTAATCTTTCTAATCAATTAGGAATTAACACTAAAGCCGTTAATGTAATCGTTCAAAGTGTAAAGGTACTTGACGAATAACGCAAGCGGAGGTTATGAATAGTGGTTTTAAATGAGATAGGTAGTAAGCAATTTAGAGATATGGTACGAGTTGCCACTCACAGAATTGGTAAAAATGCTGAATTTGTTAATTCATTAAATGTTTTCCCAGTTCCTGATGGTGATACTGGTACTAATATGAATTTGACCATTGAAAGTGGTGCAAAAGCAGTTTCTGAGAATCCTAGCACTAGTGTAGGGGATTTGACAGAAAGCTTGGCTAAAGGAATGTTAATGGGTGCTCGTGGTAACAGTGGGGTTATTACTTCACAATTATTCCGAGGCTTTTATAAGGCTACGCAAGGGATGAAAACTTTGACAGCCCAAGAATTAGCCAATGCTTTTTCAAACGGTGTTGCTACAGCTTATAAAGCTGTAATGAAGCCTGTTGAAGGAACTATTTTAACTGTAGCTCGTGTTGCTGCTCAAGAAGGTGCCAATAAAGCTAATGACACTGATGATGTTACTGAAGTAATGCAAGCTGTAGTTGAAGGTGCTAAGAAGGCACTTAAGTCTACTCCAGATTTGCTTCCAGTTTTAAAGCAAGTTGGCGTAGTTGACTCAGGCGGTCAAGGCTTGCTCTTTATTTATGAAGGTTTCCTTGAAGGAATTCTTGGTGAAAACTTTGCAGATCAATATCAACCAGATGAAAATGAAATGGATGAAATGATCAATGCAATGCACCACCAATCTTCAGTTCAAAGTCAATTGGCAACTCAAGACATTAAGAATGGCTACTGTACTGAAATTATGGTAGATCTTAATGCTGATGTGCCAAATAAGAAGAAGTTTGATCTTGAAGAATTCAGAAAGCACTTATCTGGTTTAGGTGATTCACTTTTGGCTGTTTCAGATGGTGAAATTGCTAAAGTTCACGTACATACTGAACATCCTGGTGATGTTTTTCAATACGGTAGTCAATTTGGTCAATTGGGCAAGATTAAGATTGATAACATGAGAATTCAACACGAAAGTATTGTTGATCAAGATAAAGAACAACAAGAAGCAGTTGATTTCGCAGTTATTGCTGTTGCCTCAGGTAATGGTATTCGTAAGTTGTTCGAAAGCGAAGGCGTTAACCGCATCATTTCTGGTGGTCAAACAATGAATCCATCCACTCAAGATTTTATTGATGCAATTAAGAAGTCTGGTGCTAAGAAGGCCCTTCTTTTACCAAATAACGGCAACATTATTATGGCTGCTAAACAAGCTGCCGAGGTTAGTGATATCCCAGTAGGCGTTGTACCAACCAAGACTATTTCACAAGGTTTAACTGCTATGCTTTCATTTGATCCAGTTGCATCTGTAGATGAAAATGTAGAAGCAATGTCAGATGAACTTGATACTGTGGTTTCAGGTGAAGTTACTCAAGCTACTCGTGATACTGAAATTGATAATGTTGAAATTCATAAAGACGATTATCTTGGTATCGTCGATGGCAGCATTAAGGTAGATAACGCTGACTTAATTAAGACCACTACTGAAATGATCGAAAAGATGCTTGATGACGATTCAGAAATCATCACCATTATGTATGGTCGTGATGCCAGCGAAGATGAAGCACAACAAGTTGTTGAAGCTCTTGAAGCTAATCATGATGATCTTGAATTTGAAATTCATGACGGTGGGCAACCTGTATATTACTTCTTAGTATCAGTTGAATAAAATGATAGAAAACGCATTATTTGCTCCTGTAACAGATTTAAAAGGTGTAGGGACAAAAACTGCGGCTGATTTAGGTAGCTTAGGCATTTATAGTATTTATGATTTGCTCTTTTATTTTCCTTTTCGCTATGACGAATTGCAGACGTTGCCTTTAGATCAAATCATGGATGGTCAAAAGGTAGTGCTAAAGGGATTTGTAGCAACTGAACCATTTGTTAGTCGTTTTGGCTATAAAAAGAGCCGCCTAAGTTTCAAGATGAGAATTGACCATGATGTAATCATGGTCAATTTCTTTAATCAGCCATGGCTTAAGAGCAAGATTGAAATTGGCGAAGAAGTAGCCATTTATGGCAAATATAATGTTGCTCGGCAAAGTCTTTCGGCTTTTAAGTTTATTGCAGCCAAAGAAAATGACAGTGGCATGGCGCCAATTTATCCGGTTAATCGGCATGTTAAACAAAAAAAGCTAGTTAGTTTAATTAACTTAGCAATAGATGTTTTTTTAGATCAAGTTCGTGATATTGTTCCTGAAAATATCAGAGAAAAATATCGCTTATTAACTGATCAAGAGATTATTCAAAAAATGCATCATCCTAAAAATAGTACTGAAGCAAATTTAGCTAAAAGAAGTGCTATTTTTCGAGAATTTTTCATTTTTGAATTACAGCTGGCACTTTTGGCTAATCATGATGGCAAACAAGCAGGCTATCCTAAGAATTATGATTTAAAGGAAATAGCTCAATTGACGTCTTCTTTGCCATTTGAATTATCAGATGATCAAAAAGAAGTTGTTAATGAAATATTTGCGGATATGCACTCATCTGGTCAGATGCGTCGCTTGTTGCAGGGGGATGTAGGATCAGGTAAAACGGTTGTAGCTGTTTATGCTATCTTTGCAGCAATTACTGCAGGCTATCAAGTTGCCTTGATGGTGCCAACCGAAATTTTGGCTACGCAGCATTTTAAAAAAATTGATGAATTGCTTCGCCCATTGGGTGTAAGAGTGGCTTTGTTAACAGGTAATACCAAAACATTAGAGCGCAGAGAAATTTATCGCGAATTGATGGATGGTACGATTAATGTGATGATTGGTACACATGCTTTAATTCAAGAAAATGTCATTTTTAAGAAGCTGGGTTTGGTAATTATTGATGAGCAGCACCGTTTTGGCGTTGGACAAAGACAAGCTTTAATCAATAAAGGCGATCAACCTGATATTTTAGCAATGACAGCTACGCCAATTCCACGTACGCTTGCTTTAACAGTATATGGGGACATGACTGTTTCTGAAATTCATCACATGCCCGCTGGTAGAAAACCTATTATTTCATCTTGGAAAACTAGCACTCAGATGAAAGATGTTTATCAAAAAATGCAGGATCAACTTGATCAAGGCTTTCAAATTTATGCTGTTACGCCGCTGATTACTGAATCTGAAACATTAGATTTAAAGAATGCTGAAGAATTGCATGCTAAATTAAGTCATGATTTTCCAGATCAAAAGGTGGTTTTGCTTCATGGGCAAATGCCAGGGCCTAAAAAAGATGAGATTATGATTGCTTTTGCAAGTGGAGAGATCAATATCTTAGTGACAACCAGTGTAATTGAAGTTGGAGTCGATGTAGCTAATGCCAATATGATGGTCATTTATAATGCAGATCGTTTTGGATTAAGCCAGCTGCACCAGCTTCGCGGTAGAATTGGTCGTGGCAAGACGCAAAGTTACTGCGTATTTGTAGCCGACCCTAAAACTGATTCTGGTAAGGCAAGAATGAAAATAATTGCCGCCACTAATGATGGCTTTAAATTAGCAGAAGAAGATCTTAAAATGCGTGGTGAGGGTGATCTTTTTGGTAAAGCTCAATCCGGATTGCCGGAATTTCGCGTGGGGGATGTAGTTAATAACTACAATACCTTGGTGGTTGCACAAAAAGTAGCCCGAGATCTAGTTCAACAAGATCCTAAATTAGCTGATTATCCAACGCTTAAACAAGTGCTAGAATATAAACAATTAGAACAAAATAGAATTTAAAAAGATTGTGGTGATTTATATTGAGAACAATTGCTATTGATGCTATGGGCGGAGATAATGCGCCTGAAGCAATCGTTGAAGCTGTTTTAAAAGCAAAAGCTGAAATGCCTGACACTAAGTTTTTGCTATTCGGTGATAAGGAACAACTGCGAAAGTTAATTCCTTCGGATCAAATTAATGATCAATTGGGCGTAGTTGCAACTACCGAAATCATTGCAGATGAAGATGAACCAGTTAAGGCAATTAGAAGAAAAAAAGATTCTTCAATGGTTGTAGCGGCCAATTTTGTTAAAGAAGGAAAAGCAGATGCCCTTCTTTCTTTAGGAAATACTGGGGCACTTCTTGCTTGTGGTATTTTTATCATTGGCCGTATTAAAGGAATTGCTCGTCCAGGTTTAATGCCAACTTTGCCAGTTCAAAATAGTGATGATGGCTTTAACATGGTTGATGTAGGTGCCAATGCTAAAAGCAAGCCCGAATTTTTGCTTCAATGGGCAGAAATGGCATCTTATTATGCTGAAAAGATTCGTGGTATTCAAAATCCACGCATCATGCTGTTAAATAACGGTTCTGAAAGCGACAAGGGTGATGATGTTCACCAAGCTGCTTATGAACTATTAAAAGACAGCGATCTTAACTTCCAAGGCAATATCGAAGGCAATGAATTATTATTAGGCAAAGCAGATGTGGTAGTAACTGATGGCTTTACTGGCAATGCCGTTCTTAAAAATATTGAGGGAACTTCTAGCTTTATTTTGCATCTTTTAAAGGATAGCCTGTTAAATGGCGGAGTTATGACTAAATTAGGTGCTTTAATGGTAAATGGCTCTTTATCAAGTCTCAAATCCAAGTTTGATACGGCTAAATATGGCGGCGCAATTTTGCTTGGCGTTAATGCACCGGTTGTTAAAACTCATGGTCGTTCAAATGAAAGTCCAATTTATTTCACTTTAAAACAAGTTGATAAAATGATTAAAGAAAATTTGGTGCAAGATTTTAAAGACGAATTCGCTACAAAATAGTACAATAGTTTATTAAAAAGGAGAATTTGTATGACAGAAGAAGAAATTTTCAATAAAATCAAAACCCTAATTGCCGATAACTTTAATGTGGATCAAGATAAAATTACTGAAAATACTAATTTTACAAATGACCTAGATGCTGATTCTATCGACTTAGTTGAGTTTATCTTGCAACTTGAAGATGAATTTGGCTCAGAAATTCCTGATGACGAAGCTGAGAAAATTAAGACTGTTGGTGACGCTGTATCATATATTAAGTCACATCAAGGTTAATTTTCTGAAAAAAATTCGTGTAGTTATTTGCATACGACCAGCTTTGTGTTTATAATTAGAAAATAAATAAAAAAGATTAAACAGCTTTTAATAAAAAAGCTATAAATGGAGGAATGACCTTTGGAAAAGCAGAGTGATCTATTACTAGATATACAGCACCTGCATACGGCGTACCGTTTGCAAGGGAAGTTCTATGATGCTGCGGACGATATTAATTTAACTTTAAAACGCGACGAGATTTTAGCCATTGTTGGTGAATCTGGTTGTGGTAAAAGTACTATCGCCTCAAGTATTATTGGATTGTACGACCATAAGAATACTAAAGTTACAGGGGACATTCTTTATAATGAATTGAACCTTGTTGGTTTGAATGAATCATTGTTCAACAAGATTCGTGGAGATAAGATCGGGATGATCTTCCAGGATCCACTTGCTAGTTTGAACCCATTAATGCGTGTAGGTGACCAAGTTGCCGAAACTCTTTATTACCATACTGATATGGATGAAAAGGCACGTCATGCACGCGTTATTGAGTTGTTTAATCAAGTAGGAATGCCTAGACCTGAAGAAATGTACGAAATGTACCCACACGAATTATCAGGTGGTTTGCGTCAGCGTGTAGTTATTGCGATGGCTATTGCATGTAAGCCAGAAGTAATTATTGCTGATGAACCAACTACTGCTTTGGATGTAACTATTCAGGCTCAAATTTTGGATTTGCTTGAAGATATTCAAAGACAGTCACATTCCGGTATTATTTTAATTACCCACGACTTGGGCGTTGTGGCAGAAACTGCTGATGAAGTTGCAGTTATGTATGCTGGACAAATTGTTGAAAAATCAGATGTAAAGACAATTTTTGAAAATCCACTTCATCCATACACAAGATCACTTCTTAATTCCATGCCTCAATCTGATGATACTGATGAAGACCTTCATGTTATTAAGGGTACTGTACCATCACTTAAGAATATGCCACGTACTGGTGATCGATTTGCTGCAAGAATTCCTTGGATTCCTGCAAGTGCCCATGAAGAAGAACCACGTGTTCATGAAGTAGCACCTGGCCACTGGGTAAGATGTACCTGCTGGAAGACATTCCACTTTGAGAATGAAGATAGTACGCAAAAAGCAACAGCAGCAAGCGGGGAGTAATTTATGACAAAAGAAATTATCCAAATAAAAGATTTAAAAGTCTATTACCCAATTCGCTCCGGCTTTTGGAACAGAATTACAGATTATGTTCGTGCCGTTGATGGTGTAAACTTCTCAATTAACGAAGGTGAAACCTACGGTTTGATTGGTGAATCTGGTTCTGGTAAGTCAACTACCGGTAAAGCAATTGTTGGGGTTGAAAAAGTTACTGGCGGCCAAATTATGTATAAAGGTTTGGACGTCACTAAGGCAAGCAATCGTAAGAAGCTTGATTATAACAAAGATGTTCAAATGATTTTCCAGGATTCAATGTCAAGCTTGAATCCACGTAAGAGAATTGAAGACATCATTGCTGAACCAATTAGAAACTTTGAAAATTTGACTACCGATCAAGAACGTGATCGTGTACAAGACTTGCTTGACATCGTAGGGATGCCTAGTGATGCAATTTACAAGTACCCACATGAATTCTCTGGTGGTCAGCGTCAAAGAATTGGTGTTGCTCGTGCCGTTGCTACTAATCCTAAATTAATTGTTGCTGACGAACCTACTTCAGCTTTGGACTTATCAGTTCAAGCTCAGGTTTTGAACTTCATGAAGCATATTCAACAACAATACAACATTGCATATCTCTTCATTTCTCACGACTTAGGTGTTATTAAGCACATGTCAGAAAACTTGGCTATTATGCACCGTGGTCGTTTGGTTGAATTAGGTAGTCGTGAAGAAATTTACAAGCACCCAATTCACATTTATACTAAGCGACTTCTTTCTGCTATTCCTCAAGTTGATGTTGAACATCGTGAAGAACACAAGAAGCGTCGTGAACAAGTAGAAAGAGAATTCGAGGAAAACCAAAGCAAATGGTATGACAAGAATGGCCGTGTATATCCATTGCAACAGGTAGCACCTAAGCACTGGGTAGCATTGTCTGAAGACATGGCTCAAAAAGCTAAACTCGAAGAACGAGAAGAAAAGTAGAGTGATTAAGCATGTGGAAAACAATCTTACGGCGTTTGTTAATCATGATCCCACAATTGATTATCTTGAGTCTGTTGGTCTTCTTGCTTGCTAAGATGATGCCAGGTGACCCATTTAGTGGATCAATTAACCCTAACACCGACCCTAAACAAATCGAAGCTTTAAGAAGAGCTGCTGGACTTTATGATCCATGGTACGTTCAATACTTTAGATGGGTAGGAAACTTGTTCCATGGCGATCTTGGTACAAGTTATATCCAGCACGTACCTGTAACATCATTAATTGCTGATCGTGCAAGTAATACTTTCTGGTTATCACTTTTGACAACTATTTTAAGTTATAGTATTGCGATTCCTCTTGGTATTACCGCTGGTCGTCACCAAGACCAATGGCAAGATAATGGTGTACAAATCTTTAACTACATTACTTTAGCTACACCAGGTTTCGTATTCTATATCTTAGGTTTGTGGTTATTCGGATTTACCTTAGGTTGGTTCCCAATCTCAGGTTCCGTATCAGCCAGTGCATCCGGATTCTGGGGAGTTCTTCTTAGTCGATTAGATCACATGATCTTCCCTGCTATTCTGTATGCCTTAATTGCGACTACTGGAACAGTTCAGTACTTAAGAACTGGTATCGTTGATAACAAGGTTGAAGATTACGTAAGAACTGCACGTAGTAAGGGTGTTCCTGAAAATGTTGTTTTCCATAAGCATATTTTAAGAAACTCATTATTGCCAATCGCTGCCTTCTTAGGTAACACGATTACCGGTCTTCTTAGTGGTTCAATGATCATTGAAAGTGTATTTAGTTACCCTGGTATGGGTAAGTTGTTCCTTGATTCAATTAGTCAACGTGACTACACTACTTTAACTGCCTTGATTCTTATCTTTGGTATTTTGACCTTAATTGGTAACTTGCTTTCAGATATTATCATGAGTATTATTGACCCACGTATTAGAATTCAATAGGAGGGAGAGAAGAAATGGCTGAAAAGAAAGAAACTGCTACAAAGAAAGCAAATAAGAAAGACGCTAAGCAAAAGGCTACTCTTCCACCTTCTGGATTCAAGGTGGCGGTACGTGAAATCTTACGTTCTAAGTCTGCTTGTACAGCTTTAATCATCATTATTTTAATTTTATTGTTCACTTTTGGTGGATCATTGTTCTTAAACAGAGCACAAGTTACCGAAATGAACATTGCTGATGCCTACTATGGTTGGGGTGAAGCTGGTCACTTACTCGGTACTGACGATGGTGGTCGTGATATCATGAAGCTCCTTATGATGGGTGGACGTAACTCAATCATGATTGGTATCTCAGTTACCTTAATCACTGAAATTGTCGGTTTGATTGTCGGTTTGGTTTCAGGTTACTACGGTGGTGCAATTGACTCAGTTATCATGAGAATAGTTGACTTTGTTCAAATTTTGCCACAATTGCCAATTATCATTGTTTTGACTACTGTTATTCGTAACTACAATGCCGTAACTTTAGTATTCTTGATTGCGATGTTTGGATGGACAACGACGGCGCGTTATTACCGTTCCTTCATCCTGTCACAGCGTGACCGTGATTATGTTTTGGCTTCTAAGACTTCAGGTTCATCTAATCTACAAATTATGTTCCGTGAAGTTTTGCCTAACATTACTTCAATGATTATCATTGACGTTGTTTTAACTATTGCTGGTAACATTGGTATCGAAACTAGTTTGTCCTTCTTGGGCTATGGTTTGCCTACTACAACTCCATCACTTGGTACTTTGATTGGATTTGCGGATGACCCAGTTAACGTTATTAGCCGTCCATGGTTGTGGCTTCCAGCTACTATCTTGCTTTTGGTTATTTCCTTAAGTATTAACTATGTTGGTCGTGCCTTACAACGTGCAGGTGACGCAAGACAACGTGAAAATTAATAAATTAATAAAATCATTAAAAACAGCTCTGTCGCTTGATAGAGCTGTTTTGTTTTAATTCCATAATAATAAAGTTATGCGATTAACTCAAAATTAAAATTATTTTCATAAAAATATTGAAAAATTAATAAAACATGGTATTATTTAATTAGCAACTTGATTCCCAAAACAGAAATAATAAGCTGAATATGGAGGCATATAAGTATGAAGAAAACACAACTTTTAGGATCAATCGGATTGGTTACAGGTGCTGTTTTAACTTTAGCAGCCTGTGGTCAAAAGAGTAATGATAATGCGGGCGCTAACGACGCTAAGAAGTTCCCACAACAAACACCAAAGAAGGCTGTTAAAAAGGGTGGTACTTTATCTTACGCACTTGAAACTGATACCCCATTTACTGGTATCTTTAACAACGAATTAGCCAATAGTGCAATTGATAGTACTGTAGCTCAATTCGGTAACGAATCATTATTTGATACTGATGATAGCTATAAGATTAATAACAAGGGTCCTGCAACTTTTAAGCTTGACCGTAAAGCTAAGACTGTCACTATTGAAGTTAAGAAGGGCGTTAAGTGGTCAGACGGTAAGCAAGTAACTGCTAAAGACGTTGAATACGAATACGAAATCATGGCTAACAAAGGCAGTAAGTCACAACGTTATACTGCTTCACTTCAAGACATTGTTGGTTTAACTGATTACCATGATGGTAAGTCTAAGACTATTTCCGGTATTGAAATGCCAGACGGTGAAAATGGTCGTAAAGTTGTAATTCATTTTAAGGAAATGAAACCTGGTATGCTTCAATCAGGTAACGGTTACTTCCTTGAATCAGCTAGTCCATATCACCAATTGAAGAACATCCCATTTGATAAGTTGCAATCTTCAGATGCTGTACGTAAGAATCCTATCTTCTTTGGTCCATACAAGATTAGTAAGATTGTTCGTGGTCAATCAGTAACTTGGGTTCCTAACAAGTACTACTGGAGAGGTACTCCAAAGCTTGATAAGATTACAATTAGTGTTGTTAACCCTAACTCAGCTTCACAAGCTATTAAGAGTCACAAGTTTGACATTGCTGACGTAGTTAACTCACAATGGGACCAAGTTAAGAATACTAAAGGTGTAAACTTCGTTGCTAAAGTTCCTCTAGCATACAGTTACATGGGCTTTAAGGTTGGTAAGTGGAAGGATGGCAGAAATGTCATGGATCCTAAGGCCAAGATGAACAACAAGTCATTACGTCAAGCTATGGCTTATGCAATGAATATTGATGCTGTTACTAAGCGTTATACTCATGGCTTATCCTTCAGAGTACCAACTTTAATTCCTGAACAATTTGGTGACTACTTTAACAAGAATGTTAAGGGCTATAGCTACAACCTTAAGAAGGCTAACCAATTGCTTGACAAGGCTGGTTACAAGAAGAAGGGTACTTACCGTGTACAACCTAACGGCAAACCATTAACTATCAATCTTGCAGCTATGGCTGGTAACTCAACCCTAGAACCAATCACCAGAAACTACATCCAACAATGGAAGAAGATTGGTTTGAACGTTAAGTTAACTACTGGTCGTTTAATCGAATTCAACTCATTCTATGACAAGATTCAAAACGATGCTAAGGATGTTGATGTCTTCATGGCTGCATGGTCACTTTCAAGTGAACCTTCACCAAACGACCTTTACAACGAAAAGGCACCATTCAACTTTACTCGTTTCGTAACCAAGAAGAATACACAGCTTCTTGCTGAAATGGACTCACAAAAAGCCTTCAATCACAAGTACCGTGTTGACAAGTTCCATGAATGGCAAAAGTACATGAATGACGAAGCTTACGTTGTTCCTACTACTAACAGTTACGCAATTACGGCAGTTAACAGCAAGATCACAGGTTACTCACTTAAACCTTCAGATGGTAACTCATTATGGTACAAGGTTGGTTACGCTAAGTAAGACCATTATTTTAATCATTAGTAAAACTATTCTCCAAACTCTAAACATAAATAATTCTTTATCTAGACTTTCATATTAAAATCTAATAACTAACACAAGGAAACAGGTATCTCAAAATGGGATACCTGTTTTTTAATTCCATTGTAACTTTTTTGTAATAGTGCTAATATGAGGAGGTCAACTTGCCTCAAGTTATGGAGGATTTTTACTAATAAAAAAGGCAAAACTTTTTGCTGGGATTACGCTGCTTTCAGGTGCAGCACTTACATTAGCAGCCTGTGGTAAATTAGGTTCTAATGCCAATGAAGCTTCTAGCGCTGCTAAATTTAGTCAAGCTGTTTCAACCAAAGCTACTAAAAATGGTGGTACAGTAAAGGTTGCGATTGAAACTGATACACCATTTACTAGTATTTTTAATGATGAACTTTCAACTTCAGCAACTGATACTGAAGTAATGCAATATGGTGCAGAAAGTCTTTTTGGTACTGATGATCACTATGTATTCAACAACAAGGGTGCAGCTACCATCAAGGTTGATCAAAGGGCTAAGACTGGCACTGTTGAAATCAAGAGGGGCGTTAAGTGGTCTGATGGTAAGCAAGTAACTGCCAAAGATTATGAATATGCCTATGAAATTATTGCTAATAAAGAATCTAAATCACAACGTTATACTTCAAGTTTAGCTGATCTTGAAGGCTTGGAAGAATACCACGAGGGTAAGGCAGATACTATTTCAGGTTTTGAAATGCCAGATGGTGAAAATGGTCGTAAGGCTGTTCTTCACTTCAAGACTATGAGACCAGGTATGAATACCAGTAATAACGGTTATATTTGGGAAGCAGCTGCTCCATACCATTACTTAAAAGATGTTAAATTCAAATATTTAATGTCCAGTGATAAGATCCGTAAGAGACCTATGTTCTATGGCCCATACAAGTTGCAAAAACTTGTTCGTGGTCAATTAACTACTTGGGTTCCAAACGAATACTATTACAAGGGTAAACCAAAGCTTAACAAGATTGTTGCTAGTGTAATTAATCCTAACTCAGTTGCCCAAAGTATTAAGTCAAACAAGTTTGATGTTATCAAGGTTATCAACTCACAATGGACAAACATTAAGAATACTAAAGGCGTAAACTTTATTGCCCAAGTTCCACTTTCATACAGTTACCTTGGCTTTAAGGTTGGTAAGTGGGAAAATGGCAGAAACGTCATGAATCCACATGCCAAGATGAACCACAAAGCTCTTCGTCAAGCAATTGGTTATGGTATGAATGTCAACCAAGTTGCCAAGCGTTACTCATACGGCTTAAGCTTTAGAGTTCCTACTTTAATTCCTAAGCAATTTGGTGATTACTTCGATAAGAATGTTAAGGGTTACACTTACAATCTTAAGAAGGGTAACGAAATTTTGGATAAGGCAGGATTTAAGAAGAAGGGCAAGTACCGCGTACAACCTAACGGCAAGCCTTTAACTATCCGTCTTGCAGCTATGACTGGTAGTTCAAATCAAGAACCAATCATTCAAAACTACATTCAACAATGGAAGAAGATGGGCTTGAACGTTAAGTTGACTGGTGGTCGGTTAATCGAATTTAATTCATTCTACGATAAGATCAAAAATGATGATCCATCAGTAGATATGTTTATCGGTGCATGGTCACTTTCAAGTGAACCTTCACCAAACGACCTTTACGGTGAAAAGTCACCAATGAACTATTCACGTTTCGTAACTAAGAAGAATACACAGCTTCTTGATGAAATGGATTCGCAAAAAGCCTTCAATCACAAGTACCGTATTGACAATTTCCATGAATGGCAAAAGTACATGGACGATGAAGCATACGTACTTCCAGTATCTAATAATTATGAAATTACTGTAGTTAACAAGAAGCTTTCAGGTTACTCACTTAAGCCATCAGCTTCTATGGGTAATGGCTTCCCTAACTGGTACAACGTTGCTTACACTAAGTAAAAGTAGGCTTAAAGATGAAAAGTCACTTCTAATTTTAGAAGCGGCTTTTTTGCATTCAAAATATAGTACTAAAACTGGTATAATTTAAAGGTATAAAAGGGGTAATTTTATGGTAAGTACAAAATTTTTAAAAAAATTAAAAGACGAATATAGTATTGAATTTAATAATGAAAAACTATTAGAAGAAGCATTTACACATTCTTCATATTCGAATGAACATCCTAATGATGGGATTCGTGATTATGAAAAATTGGAATTCTTAGGTGATGCTGTTCTTGAATTAGCTGTTTCTGATTATTTGTACCGTCATTATCCTAAATTGAATGAAGGCGAATTAACCCGATTAAGATCTAACATTGTTAGAACTGAAGGGTTCTCTGAATTTGCGATTGAATGTGGTTTTCAAAATGAAATTCACTTAGGAAATGGTGAAGAAAAAGCTGGTGCACGTAAGCGTAAAACTTTATTGGAAGATGTTTTTGAAGCATTTAATGGTGCATTATTCCTAGATCAAGGGATGCCAGCGGTCCAACATTTCTTACATTTAACCGTTTATCCATTAATTGATAAGGGTGAATTTGATGACTCACGTGATTATAAGACTGATTTGCAGGAATTGTTGCAACAAAACGGACCTGTCAATATTGAATATTCAGTCATTAGCGAATCACAATTGCCACCACACTTTGTGGTTGAGCTAAAGATCAATGATCAAGTTCAAACACAAGGTGAAGGTCATAATAAGAAAGCTGCAGAACAACAAGCCGCTAAAGCAGCTTTACAAAAATTAGAGTAAGGGGATTTTTAAAAGGTGCCATTAACAGAATTAGTGCTCGATGGTTTTAAATCATTTGCTGACAGAACAACCATTCATTTTAATGATGGAATAACTGGTATTGTTGGTCCTAATGGTAGTGGTAAGAGTAATATTACTGAAGCTATTCGTTGGGTAATGGGTGAAGCCAGTGCTAAGTCTCTTCGTGGAATGAACATGAAGGACGTCATTTTTGCTGGAAGTCAGTATCGTAAACCACTAAATAAAGCTGAAGTTACCTTAATTTTTGACAATCAAAAACGTGAATTAGCATTTGATGCGGATGAAGTTTCAATTACTAGAAAGATTTTGCGTTCTGGTGATAGTGAGTTTTTGATTAATGGACAGCAAGTGCGAATGCGGGATGTACGAACTCTTTTTCTTGATTCGGGTATATCACAAAATAGTTTGGCGATTATCTCACAGGGACGAGTTGATCAAATTCTAAATTCTCGTCCAGAACAACGCCGTGTGATCTTTGAAGAAGCTGCAGGCGTACTTCACTTTAAACAACAAAAAGAAGCTGCACAGGGCCAGCTTAAAAAGACGCAGGATAACTTGATTCGAATCAATGACTTAGTAAAGGAACTTGAGGGCCGGTTAGAGCCACTTCATGAACAAAGTTCATTAGCTAAAGAATACAAGTTTCAAAAGGCTGGTTTGGATAAAGAATTAAAAAGCTTATTAGCATTTGAAATTGAAGATATCAATAAGCAAAAAGAGGATGTACAAAAATCAGCTGATAAAAATAAAATCTTATTATCAAAATTAGACGCTGAAGTAAAGGAATCTCAAGATGCCGTTTCTAAGAAGCGTGCAGAATATCAAGAAATTCGTGATGAACGAGAAAAAGTTCAAAATGAATTGTTGAAGCTAGGGCAGCAATTGTCTGATCTGAATGCCAATTTGCAAATGGCAGAACAATCACGTCAGTTTGATGATGCTACTAAGATTGAATATCAAAATCAAGTTGAAACCTTGAAGAAGAGTTTAGTTGAACTAAATGCTCAATTAGATAATTTGCAAAAAGATCAAGCTAGTCTAAAAAAACAACAAGCAGTCTTACAAAAAAAGCGAGATAAGCTGACCGGAGAATTAAGCGAAAATCCAGAAGAATTAAATAAAAAACTAGAAGATTGTCGTAACGACTATATTCAATTATTGCAAGACCAAGCTGCAGTTAATAATCAAGTTATTAATTTAAATACTGAATTAAAACGTAGCAAGGCTGACACCACTTATCAAAGCAATGATGTGGCTAAGCAGTTGACTGAAGCCAAAGCAGAATTGGAAAAGCTGCGAACTGAAGGCAAGAATTTAACTGCTAAGCGTAAGGATAAAAATACTGCTTTTGCTGAGATTAATGATCAAAGCAAGGAATTGAATGAACAAATCAGACGTCTGCAAGAAACAGTTAATGATGAACGTAATAAATTGGAAAAAATTGAAGCACGTCATGAAGCTTTAATTAACATTCAAAAACGTCACGAGGGTTATTACTACGGTGTTCGTAATGTCTTAAATCACTTAAGTGATTTTCCTGGCGTAATTGGTGTTGTAGGGGAATTGCTTACTTTCCCAGCTGAACTGGAAGCAGCGATGACTACAGCACTTGGTGGTGGCGTTCAAGATTTGATTACAGATAGCCGCAACAGTGCTAAGAATGCAATTAATCAATTGAAGCGCAGCAGAGCTGGTCGTGCTACTTTTTTGCCATTAGACGGCTTACGTCAATATACAATTCCCCAATCGACAGTAACGATCTTGAAGTCCTTCAATGGATTTAAGGGAATTGCCAGTGATTTGGTAGAAAGCAAGACAGATCATAATATTACTGCAGCAATTAATTATTTGTTAGGCAGCGTTGTGATTGTAGATTCGATCGAAAATGCGATGGCAATTTCTCAACGGATCGGCCGTTATCGAATAGTTACTTTAGACGGGGATGTAGTCTCACCGGGTGGTTCTATGACTGGTGGACAAAAGAACCTGCGTAATAACTCTCCTTTGCAAACGGCAACCGAAATCAATCAACTAGAACAACAAATTAAAAGTTTGACCAGCTCCTTTAAGGAGGACCAGGCACAATTAAAAGCTTTAGTCGATCAAAGCGTTGAAGTAGACAAAAAATTGCAAGAATTGCATGATTCTTTGCAAGAAATTAATCAAACGATTAATGAAACAGCTATTTCTTTCCAAAATCAGGAAAAAGAAGTTAAGCGGCTACAAGATGCCAATACTTTATACGAATCACGTGTAAAGGAGCGTAATGATCATATAGTTGAATTGCAAAAACAGATTGCAGATGCAAATGATAAACAGACTCTTTTATCTAAGCAGGGCAAAGAGAAGAAGAGTCGGATGAATGAATTGCAGTCCCGGATTAAGAACTTTAATAATTTAAGTCAACGTGTACAAAGTGAATTATCTAAGTTAGATCCACAAATTGCAGTTTTTGCTAATAAGTTAGAAAACTTGGCCGTTCAAGAAAAAGATATGCGAAATCAAATTGATAATAATCAAAAACAAGCTGCTGATTTAAAGGAAAAGTTGGCCAGTCTTAATCAAAACGGAGAGCTTTCTGCTAAAAAGAATGCCGATTTAAAGAATCAAAAGACCGAAATTAAGCAAAAGCATGAAGAATTGCAAAACAGATTGAATGAACTTAGTTCACAATTAGGACAACTTGATGCACAAATTAATCAATTGGACCAGGTAGCTAGTAGAAATTATGATTTGCGTAAAGATGCGGCCATTGAACAGGAAGATTATTCTGTTAAAATTGCAAAGTTTAATAGTTTAATTGACCAACGTTTAGAAACTCTTCGAGATGATTATGCTTTGACCTTTGAGGCAGCTATTGCTCAAGCTGAAGGTAAAAATGATCAAGAAACTCGAGATAAATTGGCCAAAAGTGTTAAGTTGCATCGGATGTCAATTGAAGATATTGGTCCAGTTAATTTGGATTCTATTCAAGAATATGAAGACGTTAAAAAGCGATATGATTTCTTGAATGGTCAACAAAATGACTTGCTTAAAGCTCGCGATGATCTCGAAAAATCTATGAATGAATTAGATGAAGAAGTTAATAGTCGCTTTAAGGCAACCTTTGAAGCTGTAGCTGAAAGCTTCAAAAAGATTTTTCCACTTGTTTTTGGTGGAGGAAAAGCCAAATTAGAATTAACCGAACCAAATAATTTGTTAGAAACAGGAATTGAAATTATTGCCCAACCACCTGGTAAGAAATTGCAACGCTTAAGTTTACTTTCCGGTGGTGAGCGTGCATTAACCGCGATAACCTTATTATTTGCAATGTTGCAGGTAAATCCAGTACCATTCTGTTTGCTTGATGAGGTTGAAGCCGCACTTGATGATGCAAACGTAACTCGATTTGCTCAATTTTTACTTAAGTATGATTTGAAGACGCAGTTTATTGTAATTACTCACAGACGAGGGACAATGAAACAAGCAGATCAATTATACGGTGTAGTAATGCAAGAATCTGGTGTATCTCAAGTATTATCAGTATCATTAAAAGAAATGAAAAATAAAAATGGGGTGAAATAATTGGGATTATTTGATCGAATTAAGAAGTCGCTTTTTGGTAAAAAAGATGACGAAGAAGAGAAAAAAGAAGAACAAGAAAAGCAAGATAAAGTAGAGCAAGAACAAGAAGATAGTGAGGCAACTAATCAGGAAGAACAACCTGAAGAAAATGCTGAATTTGCTGAGCAAGAGGAAGAAACAGAACCTATTAAAGAGGATGACGAGTCTGAAGCTTCAGAAGAAGTAGCAGAGGATGAGGAAGAGCCAGAATCTGAAGAAACTACTGAAATTGAAGAAAAACAGGATGCAGAAACAGAACCTCAAGAATCTGAAACTACTGAAGAGGAAGAAAATGAAGAAGTAGAAGAAGATGAGGATTTTTCGCAAGAAGAACTTTATGAAAAGGGACTAGAAAAAACCAATAAAGGTTTTGGTGCCCGCCTCAATGCTTTCTTTGCTAAATTTAGAACTGTTGATGAAGATTTCTTCGATGACTTGGAAGATTTATTAATTGAATCTGATGTAGGTTATGAAACCGCAGAGCAACTAACCGATGAATTACGTGAAGAGGCAAAATTGCAAAATGCTAAATCTCGTGATGATCTGAAAAAGGTTATCGTTGAAAAACTGGTGGACCTATATGACAAGGATGGCAACAGCGAAGATGAAAAGCTGATTTATCATCCCGAAGATAAACCAAATGTTTATCTGTTTGTTGGCGTTAATGGCGCTGGTAAAACAACTACCATTGGTAAACTTGCTAAGCGCTTCAAGGATGAGGGTAAGTCAGTTATTATGGCTGCAGCCGATACCTTTAGAGCCGGTGCCGTTGAACAACTAGTTGAATGGGGCAAACGTGTTGACGTTCCTGTAGTAACTGGTAAAGAAAAAGCTGATCCTGCTTCTGTTGTGTATGATGCAACTGAACGTGCGATTAAGGAAAATGCTGATTATCTGTTAGTTGATACTGCTGGTCGTTTGCAAAACAAGAAGAACCTGATGGCTGAGCTGGAAAAGATTCAAAGAATAATTAAGAAACTTTTGCCGGATCAACCAACTGAAACATTATTGGTTCTTGATGGTTCAACTGGGCAAAATGCTTTGCTTCAAGCTAAAGATTTTGATAAGACAACTAAATTGACAGGTCTTGTTTTAACTAAATTAGATGGTTCATCTAAAGGTGGGGTAGTTTTGGCTATCCGTAATGAAATGAACTTACCAGTTAAGCTAGTAGGATTAGGCGAAAAAGCAGAAGATTTAGCAGACTTTGATGCCGCAAATTATGCAATTGGTCTTTTCCATGGCTTAGTCTAGTGATAAAGTAAAATTA
>NZ_GG700757.1:121459-133204 GCF_000160855.1 Lactobacillus helveticus DSM 20075 = CGMCC 1.1877 | reverse complement strand
ATATAGTTATATAATATATAGTTATAAGGAGAATTTTATGAAAGAATATAGTGCATGTACTACCATTCTAGTAGGTAAAAATGCTTCAATTGATGGTACTACAATGATTGCGCGTAATGATGATACATTCCGTCCAATTACCCCACAAAAATTTATTATTGAACCAGCTCGTCATGGTGAAAAGAAACACATTAAATCATGGCTTAATGAATTCGAAATGGATTTGCCAGAAGATGCACAACGTGTTCCTGCAGTACCAAATGTAGATTACAAGCATCGTGGTTACTACGATGAAAGTGGTATTAATGAAGAAAACGTTGCTATGTCATGTACTGAATCAACATATGGCAATGAACGTACTTTAGCATTCGATCCACTTGTTAAGGATGGTTTGGATGAAGACTGTATGCAAACTTCAGTTTTGCCATACATTCACTCAGCTAGAGATGGTGTTAGATACTTGGGTAAATTAATTGCTAAGTATGGTTCACCAGCTGGTAACTCAGTTCTTTTCAGTGATAAAGATGAAATTTGGTACATGGAAATTGTTACTGGTCACCACTGGGTTGCTGAACGAATTCCTGATGATTGCTATGCTGCAACTGGTAACCGTGTAGCTATTGAACAAGTTGATTTTGACAATCCTGACTACTTTATGTGGAGTGAAGGAATTCAAGAATTTGTAGAAGAACATCACTTGAACCCTGATCACGAAGGTTGGAATTTCCGCCACATCTTCGGTACTTATACTGAACAAGATCGTCACTATAATACTAACCGTCAATGGTACATTCAAAAGTTGTTTAATCCAGAAATTGAACAAGATCCACAAGATGGTGATATTCCATTTATCCGTAAAGCTGCTAAGAAGATCACTAAGGAAGACATCCAATTTGCATTGGGTTCACACTACCAAGACACTCCATATGATCCATTTGGCAAGGGTACTGAAGAAGAAAAGCACCGTTATCGTCCGATTGGTTTAAACCGTACTCAAAATGCTCATATCTTGCAAATTAGAAGTGATGTGCCAGCTGATCGTGCTGCTATTATGTGGTTATGTATTGGTGGTCCAACCTTTACTCCATTTGTACCATTCTTTACTAATATGAACGATACCGATCCTTCATACAACAATACTTCAATGGATTACAATATGAATGATGCATGGTGGTACTACAAGTCATTTGCTGCACTTGTTGAAAGTCATTACCCACAATTTGTTCAACTTGATACAACTTACTTGACTGAACTTAACCGTTACTTCAGAGGTCGTGTTGAAGAAATTATTAAGGGTGCTGATGGCAAGTCAGGTGAAGAATTGACTGATTACTTGACTAAGGAAAACCAAAAGACAGTTGCTCATACTCGTAAGGAAACTGAAAAGCTTTGGGGTCAAATGATGATTGATTCCATTAACATGTCTAAGTTAACTTTCAATATGGACGAAAATCTTTAATTTGAAATTCAAAAAACAGTTCAACTTTGTTGAGCTGTTTTTTCTTAGACTAGTATAATTAAGTTATTGAATTGAAAGGACCTGAGACGATGACAGAAAGTACGATTGGCTCATTTTTTACTAGACTTAGTAACGACGTAGAAAAATAAATGGACTCTGATTTAAAGAGTTTTAACATTACTGCAATGAACTAGAAATTTTGATTGAGTTGGAACACCATAAACATGGTAAAACATATGAAAAGTTGGCTAGAGAACTTCATGTAACAAAAGACAAAGTAGAAGAATTAGTAAAGAATCTAGTTGCTAAAGATTTAGTTACCGATGATAATGGTACCGTGATTTCTACTGAAAGTGGCAAAGAACTCTGCAAAAAGGTGGAAAAACATCGTGTAGAAACCCCGATCAAACTACAAATGCTTAGCAATGATGAGACTATGGGTTTGGTTAATGTTTTAAAGAAAATGCTAGAAAAAGAAGAAAATTAAGCAAAAAAAGATCAATGGTTGTATTTCACCATACAAACAGTTGATCTTTTTTATTTTTATTAGAAATTATTTTTTCTTATCTAAAACTGAATGATGAATGCCATAGCAGAAGTAAATAATTAAACCTAATATGAACCAAATGCCGGCGTAAAGTTTAGCTTGATAGTCTAAACCTAAGAAGACGATTAATGCAGCTAAGAATCCTAAAGCGGGCAATATTGGGTAAAATGGCATCTTAAATGATGGATCATCAATATCCTTGCCTTCACGTGGACGTAATCTGTAGATGCCCAATGATACAAACATGAAAGCAATTAAAGTACCTGCTGAAACTAATTGAGACAGCATGGAGAATGGGAAGAAAGCACTAAGCAAAATACCGCCAATGGTCAAAGTCCAAAGTGCATTATTAGGACGACGGTCAGAATTTAACTTACCTAACCATTTAGGTAACATCCCGTCGCGACCAAATGAATAGATTAATCTTGAACCTGCCATACCCATTCCGATCAATGCAGTGAACATTCCCAAAACCGCGATAGTTTGAACAACTACAGCAACAATTGGGTGACCAGCATAACGCAAAGCCAAACCAACAGGTTCTGCAGAGTTAGCATACATCTTGTATGGCATCATACCGATCAATACTAAACTTACGCCTACAAAAAGCGCAACAGCAATAGCCAATGAACCTAAAATACCACGAGGCATTGTTTTTTGCGGATTAATAGCTTCTGCAGAATTAGCTGCAATAGAGTCAAAGCCGATGTAAGACAAGAAAATCATTGATACACCAGCATAGATTCCTTGCCAACCACCAAATGGTCCATGGGCAGTAGGACGATATTTAGGAATAAATGGTGTAAAATTAGCACCCTTTAATGCAGTTAAACCAACTACAATAAAGAGCAAGATAGCTAAAACTTTAAGAACAACTAATCCATTTTCTACACGAGCAGCTCTTGATACCCCATGACTAATTAAGAGTGCTACTAATAGGATAGAAATAAGTGAAATTGCATCAATAATTCCACCATTGGTACCAAAAGCATTGGATAAAGAAGCTGGTAGCTTTAATCCCATAGGCGCAATCAATGCTCTAAAGTTGGCGGAAAGACCAGATCCAACAAACGCCGAAGCAATAAAGTATTCAGCTAAAAGAGCCCATCCGGCTATCCAGCCCCAGAATTCTCCAAATACCACGTTAATCCATGAATAAGCGGATCCTGCAAATGGCATGGCAGCGGCCATTTCAGCGTAAGCAAAAGCTACCAAACCGGCAGCAATTGCAGCCAAAATGAATGAAATTGCAACCGCTGGTCCGGTGTGTAGGGCAGCAACTTCACCAGGCAAGGTAAAGATTGAGGCAGAGACGATAGTCCCAACCCCTAAGGCTAAGAAATCTTTAACCTTTAATGATCGAACCAAGTGTCCATCTTTATTTTCATAAACACGTGGATCTTCTTTTTTGTTCATTCGTTGCCAAAGATTCACAATACAACTCCCTTTATGTTTAAAATAAGATTACTTAATTATAATTAAAAATACGTTAAAAAATCAACCGAAAGTAGTTAAAATTTTGTGTTTTAAATCAATTAAATAGTGAACAACGAGGACAAATACAAGCTCTGCTTGATTCAGGCATAACTTCCTGTTCCGCTATTGCTCGAGAAGTTGGCTGTCACAAATCGACAATTAGCCGTGAAATCAGACGTGGTAGCGTCCTGCAAAGAGATCATAACTATCTGCTCTATGAGCATTACTATGCCGATACTGCGCAGATCTATCATAATAAGCGACGCAAGAACTGCTATAAGCGTGATCCGTTAAAACATTATGCTGTTTTTCTGAGAATGCTGTCTAAGCGGTTTAAAGCTAAATTTGATGCTACCAGCATTGATGAGTTTGTGGGTGAGTTCAAGCAGACGATGCCAGGCTATCCCTGCCCCAGCACGTCTATCGTTGATCGCGGTTTGCTAGATATAAGCAATATTGATCTGCCAATGAAGTTTAAAATACGCAGAAACAAACGGCATCATAGTCATGATGGGCATGCTTTACACAAAAAGAATCTTGGCAATTCAATTGAGCAGCGGCCTAAAGAAGTTGAAGACAGAGCAACTCCTCTTCACTGGGAAGGAGATTTGGTTAAAAGCGTTAGACGTAAAAATCAACCTGCTTTGATGACTCTGACAGAAAGAACTACTGGTTTTGAAGTTGTCATCAAAATACCAGATTATCGAGCAAGTACTTGTCAAAGACTGCTTCAAAAAGAAATAGACCAGCATCCTGATTGGTTCAAGACTATTACTTTTGATAATGGTTCTGAGTTTGCAGATATGGCTAAAATCAAGAACTGTCAGATCTACTTTGCTCATCCATATTCACCTTGGGAAAGAGGCACAAATGAAAACTGCAACGGTCTTCTGCGTCAATTTTTCCCTAAAGGCAAAAGCATGAAAGATAAGACAGCTGCATATGTTCAACAGGCAGCTAATGCCATTAACCACAAACATCGCCGAATCCACCAATATCACACAGCAGAAGAACTCTTCAAGCAATATATCTCTTCATAACCTAACTGTTGCACTTAAATTGACAATTCAGGAATTTCCTTTATATAGCATAAATAGCAATTAACATTTTTGGTAGTATCATTTTTTTGATATACTAAAGACTGGTGAAGATTAATGGATGAATTAACGAAAAATGAAGAATTAGGCGACTTATATGCCTATTATGGTTCTTTATTAACTAAGGGACAGCAATCTTATTTTGAAGATTATTATTATAATGATCTATCATTAGGTGAGATTGCGGTCAATCATGATGTGTCTCGACAAGCTATTTATGATAATTTAAAGCGCTCGAGCAAGATTTTGCAAAATTATGAAGCAAAATTGCATATGCGGCGCGATAATAATCATATTGAGGATGTGCTGGCGGATGCACTTTTGTCGATAGATAATAATGATAGTAAAACTGCTAAAAAAGAAATAACCAATTTATTAAATCAATTGAGGGGAGAGTAAACCCATGGCTTTTGAAAATTTAAGTGAAAGAATTCAAAAAGCATTAAAAAATTTAACTGGTAAAGGTAAAGTTTCAGAAGAAGACATTAATAAGGCAAGTCGTGAAATTCGACTAGCATTGCTCGAGGCCGATGTTAACTTTAAAGTTGTTAAGGACTTTATTAAGACTATTAAGAAGGAAGCTCTCGGCAAAGAGGTTCAAGAAAGCTTAAACCCAGGTCAACAAGTAATTAAGATCGTTAATGAAGAATTGACGAAGATGATGGGTGAAGAGGCAGTTCCTTTAAATAAGTCTAAGCATATTCCAACTATTATTATGATGGTTGGTTTGCAAGGTACTGGTAAGACTACTACCGTTGGTAAATTAGCATATCATTTACAAAAGACGCAAAAAGCTCGTCCACTTTTAATTGCCGGAGATATTTATCGTCCTGCTGCTGTTGATCAGTTAAAGCAAATTGGTGAACAATTAAAGGTGCCTGTTTTTAGTGAAGATGGCGAAAAAGACGTTGCTAAAATTGTTCAAGATGGTTTAGCTGAAGCTGATAAAAACAAGAATGACTATGTCTTAATCGATACCGCCGGTCGTTTGGAAATTGATGAACCATTGATGGAAGAATTGGAGCGTGTTAAGAAGGTTGCACAACCAGACAACATTCTTTTGGTAGTTGATGCAATGACTGGTCAGGCAGCTACAGATGTTGCTAAAGGCTTTGATGAGCGTCTTGACGTTACTGGCGTAATTTTGACCAAGTTAGATGGTGATACTCGTGGTGGTGCTGCACTTTCAATTCGTGCAGTTACTGGTAAGCCAATTCTGTTTACTGGTCAAGGTGAAAAATTAAGTGATTTAGATATCTTCCACCCAGATAGAATGGCTTCTAGAATTCTTGGTATGGGTGACATGCTTTCCTTAATTGAAAAGGCACAACAAGATTACGATGCCAAGGAAGCTGAAAAAGTCGCTGAAAAGATGCGTGAAAATACATTTGACTTCAATGACTTTGTTGATCAAATGAAGCAAGTGCAAAAAATGGGTCCACTTGATCAAATTATGAAGATGATTCCTGGAATGGCAAATAATCCTCAATTAAAGAATCTTAATGTTGATCAAAAACAAATCGACCATACTATTGCCATTGTTTATTCAATGACTGAAGCAGAGCGAGAAGATCCTGATCTTTTGAATCCAAGTCGTAGAAGAAGAATTGCTGCTGGTTCTGGTCGCCCCGTTGTAGAAGTTAACCGCATGATTAAGCAATTTAAGCAAATGCGCGATATGATGAGCAAGATGACTAAAGGAAACATGAAGGGGTTAAGCAACTTGCCAGGTATGGATTCACCAATGGCTAAGATGGCTATGAGACGCCTGAATAAGAACTTTAAGAAGAACAAAAAGAAGCGTATGCGTAAGATTAAGAGATTCCATTCATAAAAAAATAAAGGGTGTTAAGGAAAAACACTTTACACCTATTTGCTTTGGTGGTATATTATTAATTGTTAAGTTTTAGGAGGAAATTAATTTATGTCAGTTAAAATTCGTATGCACCGCGCTGGTGCCAAGAGAAAGCCATTCTACAGAATCGTTGTTGCAGACTCACGTATGCCACGTGATGGTCGTTTCATCGAACAAGTTGGTTACTACAACCCAGTTTCACAACCAAAGGAATTGAAGCTTGATGAAGACAAGATCTTTGATTGGTTACAAAAGGGTGCACAACCTTCAGATACTGTAAGATCACTTCTTTCAGGTGCAGGCTTGATGACTAAGTTGCACGACGCAAAATACAACAAGTAATCTTGTGATGATTAAAAGCTTGATGCTAAGTGCTCAAGCTTTTTTTCTTACTTAAAAAGGAGAAATATATGGAATATTTTGATGTCGCGCGAATTTTGACGACTCATGGGCTAAATGGAGAAGTTAAGGTTAATGTGATTACAGACTTTCCTGAAGAGCGTTTTGCTGAAGGGATGCACCTATCACTCAGAAGTGACACTAACCGCACATTAACGGTTGAAAAAAGTCGCCCTTTTAAACAATTTTGGTTGATTCAATTTAAAGAGATTACCGATATTGATCAGGCAGAAAAATTGCGTGGCCAGATTTTAGTAGTAAGTGAAGAAGATCGCGGCGAATTGCCTGATGGCGTTTATTATTATAAAGACATTTTTGATTGCGATGTAATTGATGAAGAAACTGGTAAAAGAATCGGTAAAATTGTTGATATCCAATCTCCTGGTGCAAATGATATTTGGCTTGTGCGTGAAGATGACGGTAAAGAATATTGGATTCCCAATATTGCCGATGTCGTTAAAAAAGTTGATGTAGCTGCCAAAAAGGTTTACGTAGAGTTAATGGAGGGGTTACGGGATGAAGATTAATGTATTAACACTTTTCCCAGATATGTTTACGCCTTTGCAGGTCTCAATGTTGGGGCGTGGTCTAGAAGATGGCAAGTGGGATCTAAATTTAGTGAATTTCCGTGATTTCACAACAGATGTACATCACCATGTTGATGATACTCCTTATGGTGGTGGTGCTGGCATGGTGCTTCAAATTATGCCAATAAAAAAGGCTTTGGATTCTTTACCTTCTACTGGCAAGGTAATCATCACTGCCCCTCAGGGAAAGACTTTTAATGAACAAATGGCTCAAGATTGGGCCAAAGAAGATGAATTAACTTTTATTTGTGGTCACTATGAAGGCTTTGATCAAAGAGTCTACGACTTAGCTGATGAGACTGTTTCAATTGGTGATTATGTGTTAACTGGTGGAGAGCTTCCAACCATGAGCATGATTGATGCTACTGTACGTCTTTTGCCTGGCATTTTAGGTAATGCTGCCAGCCCAGTTGAAGAGAGTTTCTCACATGGCTTATTAGAATATCCGCAATATACACGCCCAGCTGATTTTGAAGGGCAGAAAGTACCTGAAGTATTAACTAGTGGAAATCATCAAAAGATAGCCGAGTGGCGTCATAAAGAAGCACTTAAGGCTACTTATCTTCACCGTCCAGACATGCTAGAAGATCGACAGCTTACTAATGAAGAAAAGAAAATGCTTGAAGAAATTAAGTCAGAGCTTGATTAAGCTGGCTTGATTTGTTAAACTATTCTTCGTGGCAAATGCCATTAAATAAAGTTATGGGTGTTCCGCTGGCGCTGGTGCGTGAATGAATGCCGAAGAGGGAGAAAAATATATTATGGATCCATTAATTCAAGAATTGACTAAAGAACAAATTCGTGACGATATTCCTGCTTTCCGTGCAGGTGATACTGTTACTGTTCACGTACGTGTTGTTGAAGGTACTCACGAACGTATTCAGTTGTTCGAAGGTGTTGTAATTAAGAAGAAGGGTACTGGCATCGGTGCTACTTACACTGTTCGTAAGATTGCTTCAGGTGTTGGTGTTGAAAGAACCTTCCCAGTTAACGACCCACGTGTTGCTAAGGTTGAAGTTAAGCGTCATGGTCGTGTACGTCGTGCTAAACTTTACTACTTACGTGAACGTCACGGTAAGTCAGCAAGAATTGCTGAAGCACGTCGTTAATCATAACGTCGATATGAAGAAGCTAGTTCCATTTGGAACTAGCTTTTTTGTTTTTACAAGCATTTCATATATTAATATTATGCAACTATTATCATAGTTATAAATTGTGAAAAAATCTAAGTGAAACTACTGTGTAACATTAAAAATATATCACAATGTCTGACTAAATGAACTAAAAAGACCATTATATAAATAAAATGCAATTGTGAAGTAAATTTCACAAAGATAGATGCTAAGTGTGGAATTAAAGCGAAAGCCGCCATTTATCCACAATGGCGGCTTTTAATTTATATTAAATTGATTATATTATACTATGTTTCTTTTAAATGTAAAATATTTTTGATTAATATTATAATAAATATATTAAAAAAGAAATCAGGTGAGATGATGGATTATCCTAAGAAATTATTAGAGGAAGTAAAAGAACGGTCTAAAGGCATGCGCTTGGAAGGAATAAATTCAGGTAGTGGACCAAAGCATCCCTTGTTAATGATTGTCGGTGAAGCACCAGGACGTAATGAGATTGTTAACAATATCCCATTTAGTGGTGATGCCGGCAAGGAATTGGATAAATCCTTGAAGCAAATTGGTTTATCACGAGATCAGGTTTATATCACTAGTGCGGTTCGTAGCCGTCCATTTAGCGTGAAAAAAGTTTTCAGCAAATGAGAAAATAAAGAGGTAATTAAAAGACCTAATCGTAAACCAACTAAAAAAGAAGTACTCGCGCATGCACCATTTCTTGATTATGAAATATCTTATGCGGATCCTCAGATTATTGTTGCTTTAGGAAACACTGGCTTAGAACGCTTACTTGGTCCAGGTCACAAAATTTCGGCTGAACATGGCAAAGTTATTGACAACATACCAATCCTTGAACTTAATACAGCTAAAGATGGCTATGTTTGGTCAAAAAAGAAGTACACGGTCATTCCGGAATATCACCCTGCAGCAGTTTTTTATAATCGTAAATTAAGCGATGATATTTTAAAAGATTGGGAAGTAATAAAACCTTATATCGATAAAGAAAGGGAAAGCAATGAGTAACGAAACTTTTTTAATTCCAATTAGACAAAATAATGATCTATCCGATATCGCTCTTAATGAATTACGTATGGACTTAGATGAGCATCCCTTGCATCAAAGAGCCTATACAGAATTAGCCTATTTAACAGGTAACAGTCGCAAATATAGCCTAAATAATGTCAAAACGATTGATAGCCCACTTAGAAATAAAAAGATTCTATTTTTGGGCTCATCTGTAACTTTTGGCTTCGGGGCTTTAGGTGAATCGTTCGTTGATTATTTATGGAAAAAAGATGGCATTGCGGCCATTAAAGATGCGGAAAACGGAACTACATTAGTAGATCAAGAGACTAGTTATCATGGTGATTCCTGTGTTGCTCGTTTCAAGGAAAATCTTAAAACTCCAATTGATATGTTGGTTTTACAGCTTTCTACTAATGATGCACGTACCAACCAGAAATTAGGCAAAGTTAGTGATGATGACCATTTTGATACGCAAACAATCATCGGTGCGATGGAGTATATCATCAGTCAAGCTCAAGCTACATGGCATTGTCCAATTATGATTTATACTAATCCATATTTTGAAAACAAGTTATATGAACAAATGGTAAAAGCAGCACATCAATTGGCTCAAAAATGGAATATTGAAGTCTTGGTTTTATATAATAATCCTGATTTTAAAGACCAACCAGCTCTTTACATGGCTGATGAAATTCATCCAACGCGAGCAGGATATTTAGAAAAATGGCTGCCAGTTTTTGAAGATGAATTAACTAAAATTTTGGCAAAAAAAATAAACCCAAGCCATTAGCTTAGGTTTGCTTACTAATCGATATTGTTTCTGTAAAGACCAACTACTTTACCTAAAATAGTTACCTCAGGTAAGATAATTGGAGCCATCGTATCATTTTCTGGTTGCAAACGGTAATGATCTTTTTCTTTATAAAAACGTTTAACAGTGGCTTCATTTTCGTCAGTCATAGCTACTACGATTTCGCCATTATTAGCGGTGTTTTGTTTTTTGACGATAACGTTATCACCGTTCAAAATGCCGGCATTGATCATGCTTTCACCGTGAATTTTTAACATAAAGAGTTCACCAGCATCATTTTCAAGATCTGGTGGAAGTGGGAAGTATTCATCTATGTCTTGAACTGCTAAAATTGGGTGTCCAGCAGCAACAACGCCAACAACTGGAATTCTCTTTGGCTTGATGCCTAATTCTTTTTTACCCTCATCGGTAATTTCGAGTGCACGGGGTTTAGTTGCATCTTTGATTAAAAGGCCTTTGCGTTCTAATCGAGCTAAATGCCCGTGAACGGTAGACGTAGAAGATAGCTTAACTGCAGCACAAATCTCCCGAACTGTTGGTGGAAAGCCACGATGGTCGACAGTATCATAAATATAGCGTAAAATTTCTAGTTGTTTGGTATCACTGTTTTTCTTAGACATAATTTTTCTCCGTTATTGTAAAAAAAGATTTTATTTATACTTATTTTAACAAAAAAATAGCATAGTCTCAAACGAACGTTCTATGAAAAGTATCTTTTTTTATTGTATAAAATACGGTAGACTAAAGATTGTTAATGCGAGGTGAATATATATGAATAAAGATGCAATGAGTAAAGAAGAGGAAAAAAAGGTAACAGATCGAATTAACGAACTTTACCATAAGAAAGAAAAGGAAGGTTTGACTCCTGAAGAGGAACAAGAACGTAAAGAACTTCACAAAAAATTCCTTGCCAACTTCAGAGCTACCTTTAAGCAAGATGTTGAAAATATGGTAATTATTGATAAGAATGGCAAGGAAGTAACTTCCGAAAGAGCCAAGCGTGCACAACGCAAAAAAGGTCTTAGAAAAGACTAATTAAGTCTTTAAAAAAGATGAAAATTTATGTAAGATATTATTGTTAGTTATGGAGGATTAATATGAATTTAGGTTTAGCAATTTTTTTGATTATTATTGCACTTTTGGTCGGCGCTGTTGCAGGTTTTTATGGTGCAAGAGCATACATGAAGAATTATTTTAAGGAAAATCCTCCAATTAGTGAAGACATGATTGTTGCTATGATGTCTCAAATGGGACAAAAGCCTTCTAACAAGAAGGTTCACCAAGTAATGAACATGATGAAACACCAACAAAAATAATTTGATTTCTTGTTGGATTGAAGGGTAAAGGTTTTTCCG
>NZ_GG700757.1:118424-119255 GCF_000160855.1 Lactobacillus helveticus DSM 20075 = CGMCC 1.1877 | reverse complement strand
GTTTTTCCTTTACTCTTTTTTATACTTTTTTAGGAAAATTAGGTGAAAAAGTGGGTATTTTTAGCAAATTAGGATGGTTTTTTAAACAGGAAAAGAAGCGCTATATTATTGGGATTACTTTTTTAGCGTTGACTTCACTAGCTAACTTAATTCCTCCGAGAGTTTTAGGCTTAATGGCATACCAATTAGACAAGGGTCACGTTTCCTGGAGCGAATATGCTGCATTAATTATTGCCGTTTTAGCGGCTGCTTTTACTCTTTATATTTTGAGTTACTTTTGGCGAAAGCAAATTTGGGGTGGGGCTGCTGAGCTTGAACGTCAAATGCGCTCAAAACTGTTTGATCATTTCATGATCATGGATCGAACTTTTTATCAGAGACACCGAACTGGAGACTTGATGGCTCATGCCACCAATGATGTGAGTGCCATTCAAAATGTAGCTGGTGATGGCGTGTTGACTCTAGTTGACTCATTAGTCATAGGTTTATCGACAATGGTTGCCATGATTATTTTTGTGGATTGGCGATTAACGATCGTTGCATTGTTGCCTTTGCCATTTTTGGCTCTTGGTGCCTGGAAATTAGGTGATCATTTACACGATGCATTTGATAAATCACAAGCAGCATTCTCACGGTTAAATAATAAAACTCAAGAATCAATTACTGGGATTAAAGTATTAAAGACATTTGGTCAAGGCAAAGAAGATACAGCTGCTTTCGATAAAATGGTCGATGATACGATTAAAATCAATAAAAAAGTTTTTGTGTGGGATTCATTATTTGATCCCTTAGGTACGGCAATTATTGGAGCTACTTATGCAATCACAATTA
>NZ_GG700757.1:89547-116962 GCF_000160855.1 Lactobacillus helveticus DSM 20075 = CGMCC 1.1877 | reverse complement strand
TGGTGGATTACTAGTAAATCACCATGTTTTATCAATTGGACAATTGGTATCATTCATTGCTTATATTTCTAATATGGTTTGGCCGATGTTTGCCATTGGCTATTTGTTCAATATTTTAGAGCGTGGTAGTGCTAGTTATGATCGTGTAAAAAAGCTTTTGCAAGAAAAGCCATTGATTACGGATGCACATGCAGATAACACGCTTTCCGCGGAAGATTTACAGGGAGACTTGGATTACCAAATAAAGTCCTTTGCATATCCAGATGAAAAAGATATTCCTGTTTTGAAGAATATTGATTTTAAATTGAGACCAGGACAAACACTTGGCTTAGTTGGCCGAGTCGGCGCAGGAAAGACAACAATTATTGAATTGCTGTTAAGAGAATTTGATCAGTATGATGGTCAAATTACATTGAATGGTAAAGATATTCGAACAATTCCGTTAAAATTGTTGCTTAGTCAAATCTCGTATGTACCACAGAATAATTTCCTATTTTCTACTAGTATTGGAAGAAACATTGCATTTTCTTCAGAGGATGCGGATCAAGAAGATATTGCTTTGGCAGCACAAAAGAGTGATTTGCATGAAGATGTTTTAAAGATGCCTAAGGGCTATCAAACTCTAGTAGGAGAAAATGGACTATCATTGTCTGGTGGACAACGACAAAGAATGTCAATTGCTCGTGCCGTATTAAAAGACACTCATATTTTGATTTTAGATGATGCTTTATCAGCTGTAGATGCAAAAACTGAAACGGAAATTTTGTCAGCATTGAGAAAAGAAAGAGAAAATAAGACGACTATGATTGCAGCTCATCGTTTGACTTCAGTTATGGATGCGGATTTGATTCTAGTATTGAAAAATGGGCAAATTGTTGAACGAGGCAATCACCAACAGCTTTTAGCTGAAAACGGTTGGTATGCAGAAATGTGGCGCAGACAAGAAAATGGAGGTGAAGATATAAATGAATGATGAACAACAAGAGTCAATCTGGGCTAAGGCAGTCCCATTTAAAGAACAAGTGACCATTTTTAAACGCTTGATGAAGTTTGTTAAGCAATTCAAAACTGAAATGATTATTGCTCTATGTGGTGCATTTTTAGTAAGTGTCATCAATATCTTATTGCCTAGAGGTTTGCAGTATTTTTTAGATCATTTTTTGCTTCATCAAAGTACCTCAGTTCAAATTATTTTATTTGCAGGTTTACTGTATGCGATAGGTTCGCTTCTTAAAGCAATAATTCAATTTACATATCAGTATCTCTTTGCGTTAGGTTCGGAAAAAACATTGGAGAGTGTACGTCGAGCTTTATACAGAAAATTGCATCAATTGGGAATGCGTTATTTTGATCAAACACCAGCTGGTTCAATCGTTTCTAGAGTTACCAATGATACGATGACTCTCAGTAATTTCTTAACTGTTTTATCAACAGTAGTAATTGGTCTATTTTCAGTTGTAACTGCGCTAGTGGCCATGTTTACTACTAATGTGGTTGCGGGTTGGATTGTATTGGTCTTTGTACCTATTTTGCTATTTGTGATCTGGCTTTATTCACAAAAAAGTTCCCGTCTTTATCGTAATTATCGAGAACGTTTAAGTAGAATTAATGCGAATCTGAATGAATCAATCGAAGGCGTATCAATCATTCAGCAGTTTAATCAAGAAAAGCGAATGACTAACCATTTTGAAGGTGAAAATGGTGGTTTAATGCAGACGCGGTTTAATATGATCCGGGTAAATTCATTATTGCTTTCACCTTTAACAAGTTTGCTTTATTCGCTTGCATTAGCTGTTTCATTAATGTATTTTTGCTTTCCTTTAAGAGAAGTTTTTGTACCTGCAGGTGTTGTTTATGCATTTTCACAATATATCTCACAATTATTTAATACTATTTCTACTATGATGGATCAGATGACCTTTTTCCAAGATGGGATTATCGCAGGTAAAAGAATTTTAGATGATGAACAATATGAACCACAGCAAGATGCTCAAGCAGGTTTAACTATCAATCGAGGAAAAATTGAATTTAAGCATGTTAGCTTTTCTTATGATAGCAAGCATGAGATTTTGCATGATGTATCATTTGTAGTTAATCCGGGTGAGACTCTTGGAATCGTGGGGCACACCGGTTCAGGCAAAAGCTCAATCATTAATGTAATGATGCGTTTTTACGAATTTGGAAAAGGGCAAGTATTAATTGATGATGTTGATATTAGAAAATATCCTAAAGAAGAATTGCGTAAAAAATTAGGCCTGGTCTTACAAGAACCATTCATGTTTTATGGTGATATTGCATCTAATATTCGTTTGTATAATCAAGAAATTACAGATGATCAGATTAAAAAGGCAGCTCAGACTGTTCAAGCAGATCAATTTATTGAAAAGATGCCTGGTAAATATCACGCCAAGATAATTGAAGGCGGTGCAGAATTAAGTCAAGGTCAAAAGCAATTGATCTCTTTTGCTAGAACTTTGGTAACAGATCCTAAGATTTTAGTTTTAGATGAGGCAACCGCAAATGTCGATACAGAAACGGAAACTTTAATTCAGGAAGGGTTAAAGAGACTCCGTAAAGGTCGTACGACTTTGGCAATTGCACACTGGCTTTCGACATCGCAGATGCTGATCAAATTATTGTGCTTGATCAAGTTCGAATTGTTGAAAGAGGTAATCACAAAGAACTGCTTGCCAAGAAAGGCTATTATTACAATTTATATACCTTGCAAAAAAATGAAGGCGAAAATTAATGCGGAAGAACGTTTGGCTAATCCTCAGACGTTCTTTTTGCTATAATGAATTTAAATTATTAAATAGTTATGAATATTTCTATAAGGAGCAAATATGAGAAGATATTTAGCTGTACGTGGCGGTGCAGGGGATGTTGCTGAACCTGATTTAAACGCTAAGCCACAAGATAATTTATATTTAGCCGTCAATTCCGAATGGTTGTCTAAAGCAGAAATTCCTGCAGATCAAACTTCTGCCGGAGTAAATACTGAATTAGATATTAAAATTGAAAAACGCATGATGAAAGATTTTGCGGATATTGCGTCTGGTAAGGAAAAGATGCCAGATATTCGTGACTTCGATAAGGCGATTGCCTTGTATAAGATTGCGAAGAATTTTGATAAAAGGGATGCTGAAAAGGCAAACCCAATTCAAAATGATTTACAAAAGATCCTTGATTTAATTAACTTTGATAAATTTAAGGATAATGCAACAGAGCTCTTCATGGGTCCATATGCCTTGCCTTTTGTATTTGATGTAGATGCTGACATGAAAAATACAGATTTTAATGTCTTGCATTTTGGTGGTCCAAGCACATTTTTACCAGATACAACTACTTATAAGACACCTGAAGCCAAAAAATTACTTGATATTTTAGAAAAACAAAGTATCAACTTGTTAGAGATGGCAGGTATTGGTAAAGAAGAAGCACGTGTTTATGTTCAAAATGCTTTAGCCTTTGATCAAAAATTATCCAAGGTCGTCAAGTCTACTGAAGAATGGTCAGATTATGCTGCAATCTATAATCCGGTTTCTTTGACTGAATTCTTAGCTAAGTTTAAGTCATTTGATATGGCTGACTTTTTAAAGACAATTTTGCCTGAAAAAGTTGAACGAGTAATTGTAATGGAACCACGTTTCCTTGACCATGCTGATGAATTAATTAATCCGGCAAACTTTGATGAAATTAAAGGCTGGATGCTGGTTAAATATATTAATAGCGTAGCTAAGTACTTGTCACAAGATTTCCGTGCCGCTGCATTTCCATTTAACCAAGCAATTTCAGGTACGCCAGAATTGCCTTCTCAAATTAAGCAAGCCTATCGTTTAGCTAATGGTGCTTTTGATGAAGTTGTTGGTATTTTTTATGGTAAGAAATACTTTGGTGAAGAAGCTAAACACGATGTCGAAGATATGATTCACAATATGCTTAAAGTATATGAGCAAAGAATCAATGATAATAATTGGTTATCTGAAGATACTAAGAAAAAGGCAATTATTAAATTAAGAGCTTTAGTACTTAAGATTGGTTATCCAGAAAAAATCGAAAAGATTTATGATCTTTTGCAAATTGACCCAGAAAGGAGTCTTTATGAAAATGAAGCTCAAATGGCAACGGTACGCACCAAGTATATGCTCGATAAATTAACTCAGCCAGTAGATCGCTCAGTATGGCTCATGCCAGGAAACTTGAACAATGCTTGTTATGATCCACAAAGAAATGATTTAACTTTCCCAGCTGGTATTTTGCAAGCGCCATTTTATGATATTCATCAATCCCGTGGTGCAAATTACGGTGGTATCGGTGCAACTATTGGTCATGAAGTTTCTCATGCCTTTGATAATAGTGGTGCTAAATTTGATGAACACGGAAATATGAATAACTGGTGGACTGATGAAGACTTCGCTGAATTCAATAAGCGGGTTGGCCAAATGGTTGATATTTTTGATGGCTTGCAATACGGTCCAGCTAAGATTAACGGTAAGCAAGTAGTAGGAGAAAATATTGCTGACTTGGCAGGGCTTGCTTGTGCTGTTCAAGCTGGTAAGAACGACAATGTTGATTTGAAAGACTTGTTTGAAAATTATGCAAGAAGCTGGATGCAAAAGCAACGTCCAGAAGCAATTAAAACTGAAGTGCAAGTTGACGTTCATGCACCACAACCAACTCGTGTAAATATCCCAGTTCAATGTCAAGACGATTTCTACACTGCATTTGATGTTAAGCCTGATGATGGCATGTGGCTTGATCCTGAAGATAGAATTACTATTTGGTAATTTAGACAAAATAAAAATGACTACTGGATTTTTCCAGTAGTCATTTTTGGTTTGCACTTATTTATTATTAAGCATGTAATCACGGGTCATTGGCAAGTTCTTACCAGATAGGCCCTTAGTTAAAAGATATTGTACAACATCAATGTTGCCTGATTCAAAGCTGGCAGCACATGCTTGAAGGTACATATCCCACATTCTGCAGAATCTTTCGCCCATCTTCTTTTCAATTTCAGGACGAGCATTGTTAAAGTTCTTGTCCCAAATTTCCAAAGTCCTTTGGTAGTGACGACGGAGCATTTCAACGTCACTAATTTGCAAGTGAGCTTCTTCAATTCTAGAAATAATTTCAACTAAACCTGGAATGTAACCACCTGGGAAGATGTATTTATTAATCCAAGCATTGGTGGCACCGCCTTGTTGACGAGTAATACCATGGATTAATGCTACACCATCGGTCTTTAAGTATTTAGCTACATCATTGAAGTATTCACCCAAGTTTTCAGAACCAACGTGTTCAAACATACCAACTGAAGTGACGTAATCCCATTGTTGATCACCTAATTTACGATAATCTGCAAGTTTAACTTCGGCAACATCTTGCAAGTTTTCGGCATAAATCTTCTTTTGAACTAACTTGTATTGTTCTTCACTCAAAGTAACACCGGTAACTTTAAGACCATATTCTTTAGCTGCAGTGAGCATCAAAGTACCCCAGCCACAACCAATATCAAGTAAAGTCTTTCCTTTTTGTGGGTGTAACTTGTTTAAAATGTGATGTACTTTGGCGATCTGAGCTTGTTCAAGATCATCTTTATTATCGTCCGTAAAGTAAGCACATGAATAAGTCAAGGTTGGGTCAAGCCATTGTTCGTAGAAATCATTACCGATATCATAGTGACTTTGAACGTCCTCTTCACTTTGCTTTTCAGTATGTTTAGTTTTAGGCAAGAATTTACGGAATTTGGATGAACGCATGAAACTGTCGGCACTTTCGTATACGCCGTCAATTAATTTTTGAATGCTGCCATGGATTTCAATTTTCTTGTCCATGTATGCTTCACCAAGTGCTAGGGATGCATTTCTTGTAATGTCGCCCATTGGAATTTTTTCATTGAAAACTATTTCAATTTCTGGGGTACCGTTACCATATACTTCGCTTTTACCGTCCCAATAAGTTACTTTAACGGGAAAAGGGAAGGACTTACTGAGCATCATTTTGTAAAAGGCTTTTTCTAACAATGCAATTCCTCCACTAATTATTAAACCTAATTACGTATTTTAACACTAAAATTTTTACTTGGCAACATAGTGAAAATTAGGATCAAGTTCATCATCTAATTTCTTCCAAGCGTCTTCTAATTGCTGATAAATGATTTTTTCATTTTCATGGGTTAATTTAGTTTTGCGATCAATAGTGATTGGATCACCAAAATTAACCTCTAATCCTTTTCGTTTTAATAAACCCTTGAAGGATAAAGGCCCTTGATAAACCACCGGAACCATTGGCTTTTGTGACATTTTAGAAATTAAAAGCGCACCACCTTTTAATTCAGCTGAATGTCTTGTGCCAGATGGAAAAATGATGAGTGATAGTTCACCTTTTCTTAACCCTTTAACTGGAATCTTCAATGCAGATGGACCAGGTTTTTTTCGGTCAACAGGGAAGGCATGGACATGATCTAAAATAAAACGTAAAACCGGATTTTTAAACAGTTCTATTTTCGCCATGGACATAAATTCCATTGGACTGGCACCTAAAGCAAATAAAATAGGTTCCCACCAAGTACGGTGAGGTGCAACTAAGATATAGCTGCCTTTAGGCAAACGATTCTTATGATGAATGTGTAAATGTCCATTTAATACCCATACAATAAAGCGGGCAATCGGACGGATTATTTTATAAAACATCTTTTTTGTTCCTCCAATTGTTGTAATATTATAAAAATAGATAGACAAGAAAGGCAAATATTTTTATGGTAGAACTTAAAGATAATGAACGAATTGATTATATGTATAGTGATGATTTGCGGATTATCCAAGATAAAACTGCCTTTAGCTTTTCTATGGATACGTTGCTTTTAGCTTATTGGGCTAAGAATCAAATTCATGATCGAGACAAAGTTGCAGACTTATGTGCAGGAAATTGTGCTGCTACTATTTATATGGCTTATTTTAATCGAGCACATTATGATGCAATTGAGATTCAAGATGAGATATATTCTCAAGCTAAACGTTCTATTGAACTCAACCGAATGGAAAATCGCATAGCAGTGCATAAGGATAACGTGTTGAATGCCGCAAAATTTTTGCGTAAAGATAGCTATGATGTAGTCACTGTTAATCCACCATATTTTAAGGTACCTGAGGGACATGAAGTTAATCCTGATAGAAAAAAGGCAATTGCCCGTCATGAATTACTAATTAATTTAGAGCAGATTATTGAAGTTGCCAGTGGATTATTAAAAATGAAAGGGAAGATGTTCATGGTGCATCGTCCTGAACGATTAGGCGAGATCTGTTACTACTGCATGAAACATGATCTAAGTGTAAAGTTAGTGCAGCCATTTGTGTCTCACCGCGGAGATGATGCAAATTTGATTATTGTGGAAGCTGTCAAGCATACTGGGACCGATGGAACGGAACTTAGGGATGCAATTGAAGTTCATTATAAAAATGATGAGTTTAAACCATTGATTCAGAGAATTGTTCGAGAAACTCCTGAAGATAAGGCTAAACATGACGCGTACGGCAAGTATTATTTTTATGTTTTGCTTTGCAATGATGGCAGTTTTTACGGTGGTTTTACTAATGATTTAGACCATCGATTAAAAATGCATAATTCTGGTAAAGGGGCTAAATATACCAAGTCAAGACGACCAGTTCGCATGATATATCATGAACAATTCGATAATAAGCGTTTAGCTTTGAAGAGAGAGTATTGGTTTAAGCATCATTCCCGTTCTTGGAAAGAAAAATTCTTAAGAGAACATAATATTGATTTTTAGCTTGAAATATAAAAAGATTTTTTGTAAAATATGCGAGTATGCTGTGTGAGCATATAATTTTAAAACACATCAAGAGCGATCATCATCGTGGTGCCCTAGGTAGTGGTTTGATGATGAAATGAACGCTTGAGAGGATATAAAACCATAGGAGGAATATAAATATGGCAGACGTTGTTACAATGAAGCAATTGCTTGAAGCTGGTGTCCACTTCGGTCACCAAACTAGAAGATGGAACCCAAAGATGGCTCCTTACATTTTCACTCAAAGAAATGGTATCTACATCATTGACTTGCAAAAGACTATCAAGATGTTAGATGATGCTTACAACTTTATGAAGACTGTTGCCGAAGACGGTGGCGTATTCTTATTTGTAGGTACTAAGAAGCAAGCTCAAGACTCAATTGCTGAAGAAGCAACTCGTGCAGGTCAATACTACGTAAACCAACGTTGGTTAGGTGGTACCTTGACTAATTGGACTACTATCCAAAGCCGTGTTAAGAGATTAAAGCAATTAAAGGAAATGTCACAAGACGGTACCTTTGATGTTCTTCCAAAGAAGGAAGTTGCACTTTTAACTAAGGAAATGGACAAGCTTGAAAGATTCTTAGGTGGTATTGAAGATATGCCAAGAATCCCAGATGTATTGTTCGTAGTAGACCCTAAGAAGGAAAAGATCGCTGTTCACGAAGCTAACATTTTGGGTATCCCAGTTGTAGCTATGGTGGACACTAACACTGATCCAGATCCAATTGACGTAGTTATTCCATCAAACGATGACGCTATCCGTGCTATCCGCTTAATTGCTGGTGCTATGGCTGACGCTATCGTAGAAGGTAAGCAAGGTCAAGATGACGAATCTGTTGAGGTTGACTTTAAGAAAAATGCTGATGGTTCAGAAGAAATCGTTAGCGCTGAAGAAAACCCAGAAGACTAGTTTTTACTGTTAGTTCCGTAGGAGGATCTATTAATGGCACAAATTACTGCAAAATTAGTTAAAGAATTACGTGAACGTACTGGTGCTGGCGTTATGGACGCTAAGAAGGCATTGGTAGAAGTTGACGGTGACATGGACAAAGCTATCCAATATCTTCGTGATAAGGGTATGGCTAAAGCTGCTAAGAAGGCTGACCGTGTTGCAGCTGAAGGTTTGACTGGTGTTTACGTTAATGGTAATGTTGCAGCTATTACTGAAGTTAACTCAGAAACTGACTTTGTTTCTTCAAATGATAAGTTTGTTAACTTAGTAAAGGATGCAACTAAGACCATTGCTGAAGGTCAACCTGCTGATATGGAAGCAGCTAAGAAATTAAAGATGGACGATGGTTCAACTTTAGATCAAGCATTTGTTAATGCAACTGCTACCATTGGTGAAAAGATTGTTTTACGTCGTTTTGCTTTGGAAAAGAAGAATGATGACCAAGAATTTGGTGCTTACCAACACAATGGTGGCCAAATCGGTGTTATTACTGTTTTAGAAGGTGCCGATGCAGCTACTGCTAAGCACTTGGCAATGCACATTGCAGCTATGAAGCCAAAGGTTATTTCACCTGAAGAATTAGATGATCAATTTATTACTGATCAATTAGCTGTAATGAACCACAAGATCGACCAAGACAATGAAAGTCGTGCATTGGTACACAAGAAGCCATTACCACACCTTGTTTATGGTTCAGAAAAGCAATTAACTGATGACGTTTTAGCTAAGGCTAAGGAAGACATCAAGGCTGAACTTAAAGAAGAAGGTAAGCCAGAAAAGATCTGGGACAGAATTATCCCTGGTAAGATGCAACGCTTTATCGATGACAACACTCAAGTAGATAAGCATTTTGCAGTTTTATCACAAGACTACATTATGGATGATAGCAAGACTGTTGGCGAATTCTTGAAGGAAAAGGGAGCTAAGTTAGTTGCTTTCCAACGTTTCGAAGTTGGTGAAGGTATCGAAAAGAAGCAAGAAGACTTTGCTGCTGAAGTTCGCGAACAAATGAAGTAATTTTAATTACAAAATATGTAGAAAGGAGGAGTACAGTAAGTGCTTCTCCTTTTTATTTTTTCTTTTGTTTGCTTTTACTATCAAGACATTATTGAGTTAGATATGGTAGAATAATTAAAGCTATTAGAGGAGGTCACTATGAGTCAAGTTAAATATAAACGTATCATTTTAAAAATATCAGGTGAAGCTTTAGCAGGTGATAAAGGAAATGGAATTAATCCAACTGTAATTGGTCACTTAGCTAAGGAAATTAAGTCTGTTTATGATTTATGCGTTGGAATCGGCATCGTATGTGGTGGCGGTAATATGTGGCGTGGTGAAACTGGCGCTAAGTTAGGTATGGAACGTGCACAAGCTGATTACATGGGCATGCTTGCTACTATTATGAATGGATTAGCATTACAAGATGGTCTTGAAAAAGTTGGTGTTCCTACCAGAATGCAAACTTCAATTGAAATGAGACAAATTGCTGAACCTTACATTAGAAGAAGAGCACTTCGTCATCTTGAAAAGGGTCGCGTAGTTATTTTTGGTGGTGGTACAGGTAACCCATACTTCTCAACTGATACTACTGCAGCTCTTCGTGCTGCTGAAATTGGTGCTGATGTAATTTTGATGGCCAAAAATGGCGTAGATGGTGTTTATTCAGCTGATCCTAAGACTGATCCAACAGCTACTAAGTTCACTGAATTAACTCAACTTGATTTAATTTCAAAGAACTTGAAGGTTATGGATAGAACCGCAAGTTCACTTTCAATGGATACTGAAATCCCATTAATTGTATTTAATGTAAATACACCAGGCAACATTAAGAAGGTTGTTATGGGTGAAAATATTGGTACTGTTATTAGAGGTGACAAATAATGAATAACGAAACAATTAAAAAAGCTCAAGATAATATGGATAAATCTATTAAGGTTTATCAAAAGAGATTAGCTTCAATTCGTGCAGGTGTAGCTAACGCAGCTCTTCTTGACAATGTTCAAGTTGAATATTATGGTGCTCCAACCCCATTAACTCAAATGTCAAGTATTACTATTCCTGAACCACGTGTTTTACTCATTACTCCATATGATCAAAATAGTTTGGATGATATCGAACACGCACTTTTGGCTTCAAATTTAGGCTTAACTCCAGCTAACGATGGTAAAGTAATTAGATTGGTTATTCCACAACTTACTGGTGAAAGAAGAGAAGAAATCGCCAAAGAAGTAGGAAAGTATGCTGAAGATGCTAAAATTGCTGTCAGAAATGTTCGTCGTGAAGCTATGGATGCTTTGAAGAAAGAACAAAAAGACGGCAACATTACCGAAGATGAACAACGCAATTTAGAAAAGCAAGTTCAAAAAATAACTGATGATTCTACCAAGAAGATCGATCAACTTGCTGATGAAAAGCGTAAGGAAATTATTCAAGGTTAAGCATGAGCAAGACAGATAATGAATTAAATCATTTAGCTATTATCATGGACGGCAATGGACGCTGGGCCAAGAAAAGACATAAGCCTCGCTTTGTAGGACATCGTGAGGGCATGGATAATGTTGAGCGAATCACATTAGCTGCAGATAAGTTAGGAATTAAAGTCTTAACTTTATATGCTTTTTCTACTGAAAATTGGGCCAGACCTAAAGAGGAAGTTGCATATCTAATGAATCTTCCTGTGCGTTTCTTTGATAAATACATGCCTACTTTAATGGAAAATAACGTTAAAGTTAACATTATGGGGTACTTAGATGAGCTGCCAGAAAAAACTTATCAAATAGTACAACGAGCAATGTCAGAAACTGCTAATAACACTGGCTTAATCCTTAATTTTGCTTTTAATTATGGTTCTAGAAGAGAAATAACTACTGCAATGCAAGAATTAGGTGGCATGATTGAAGCTGGTGCATTAAAAAGCGAAGATATTACTGAAAAAATGATCTCACAATATTTGATGACTAAGAATTTTGGTAAATATCAAGATCCTGATTTATTAATTAGAACATCAGGCGAACAAAGAATATCTAATTTTTTATTATGGCAGTTAGCATATTCAGAATTAGCTTTTAGTGATAAAAATTGGCCAGATTTTGATGAAGATGATTTAAGAAAATTTGTAGATGATTATAAGCACCGTAATCGGCGCTTTGGTAAGGTAGACGAATCGGATAGTTAATATGAAACAACGTGTAATTACGGCAGTTATTGCCTTGATTTTATTTATTCCAATTGTGCTTGCAGGTGGCCTTTGGATGGATTGGTTGACTGTATTATTTGCTGCAGTTGGCATTAGTGAAATCTTTTTAATGAAAAAGCAAATATTGGTCTCATTTGATTTCTTGTTAGCATTGCTTGCAACATTGACTTGGACCGTGCCTGATTCATTTTTTAAGGCATTTCCACCTAACATAACTAAGTTTGGAGTATTCTTTGGAATTATTATGCTGTTTTTAACTTGGAGAGTACTTTCTAAAAATAAGACCACTTTTGATGATGTTGGTGTTTATATCTTAGCATCCCTTTACATTGGAATTGGCTTCCACTACATGGCAGCTATTAGAGCTTACCCACAAAATGGTTTGGCTTTATTGGGATATGTATTTGTAGTTGTTTGGTCAACTGATATTGGTGCTTATATGATTGGTCGCAAAATTGGTAAACATAAGTTGTGGCCAGTAATTAGTCCTAATAAAACTTGGGAAGGATCCATTGGTGCAGTTATTTGTGCATTAATTTGTAGTGCAATTTACTTAGCTATTTTGAGTCACTTTAACATTGTCTTTGGAGTTTCCGAATTAACTATGGTAATTTTGGCATTCTTCCTTTCAATCGTAGGCCAAATGGGAGACTTAGTTGAGTCAGCATATAAGCGTTTCTACGGTGTCAAAGACTCTGGTAAGATCTTACCAGGACATGGTGGTATTTTAGACCGATTTGATAGTATGTTATTTGTTTTACCTGTAGTAGCAGCTATCTTAGGTATTGTTCACTAGGAGAAATTTATTGAAAGGTATACTAATCTTTTTAATTGTTTTTGGTCTATTGGTTTTTGTTCATGAATTTGGACATTTTATTGTAGCCAAAAAATCCGGTATACTTGTTCAAGAGTTTTCAATTGGTATGGGACCTAAGTTATTTCAGATTAGAAGGAATCCTACTATTTATACGATTAGATGGTTACCACTTGGTGGCTATGTTCGATTAGCAGGTTCTGATGATGAAAGTAAACTAGATCCAGGCATGACTGTGATTTTACAGTTAAATGATCAGGATGAAGTCGTTAGAATAGATGCTTCTGAGTCTGATATGCCAATTGAAGGTATTCCTGTACAAGTTACTAAAGCAGATTTAGTAGATGACTTAATAATTGAGGGATATGAGAATGGCGATGAAAACAAGCCAGTAACTTACCATGTTAACCATGATGCAACCATCATTGAAAAAAATGGTACAGAGCTAATTATTGCGCCTCGTGATACTCAATTTAATGAAGCAAAGGTTTGGCAAAAATTAGCAACTAATTTTGCTGGCCCTTTCATGAATATTTTGCTGGGCTTTGTGGTGTTCTTAATTTGGACATTTACAGTACCAGGCCCTGCAACAACTACTATTCAATCTACTACTAATGGTTCACCTGCCCAAATTGCTAAAATTAAGTCAGGTGATCGAATTGTAGTGATTAATGGTCAAAAGATTAATAATTTTGAACAAGTAACTGAAAAAGTTAACCAAAGTAAAGGCAAAAGTCTTAAGTTTGAATTAAGTAAAGATGGTTCTACTAGAACTGTAGTGATTAAACCGAAGGCTCACCTTGTTCAAAAACAAAAAGTTTATCAAATTGGTATTGTTGCTAAAAGCAACGAAAATGCTGGTGTGAAATTAAAAAGAGGTTGGGATACAGCAGTTTCCACGACGGGTTTGATTTTTAACACAGTAGGAAATTTGTTTAGACATTTCAGTCTTAACAAGTTATCTGGACCAGTAGGAATTTATTCTCAAACTTCGCAGGTTTCACAAATGGGCTTTACGTATGTGTTAGCCTTTTTAGCAATGATTTCAATTAATTTAGGAATTGTTAATTTAATTCCAATTCCAGGCTTAGATGGTGGTAAACTTTTATTGAACTTAATTGAATTAGTTCGCGGTAAACCAATTTCAGAAGAACATGAAGCAATTGTTGAATTAATTGGCTTTGGTTTATTGTTAGTATTGATTATTGCAGTTACAGGCAATGATATTTATCGCTATTTCATAAAATAATAATTAATTAATATAGTTTTGTTTTTACTTTAGGAGAAAGTAATGCGTCAATCGAAATTTTTTATGCCAACTTTAAAGGAAGCTCCATCAGATGCTGTGGCAGAAAGTCATAAGCTAATGATTAGAGGGGGATATATTCGTCAGGTTACAGCCGGCGTTTATGCTTATCTTCCATTAGGTTATCGAGTATTGCGTAAGGCTGAAGGAATTATTGAAGATGAAATGGAAAAAATCAATGTTCCTGAAATGATTATGCCTCACTTGTTGCCAGCTACTTTATGGCAAGAATCAGGCCGTTACAAAAAATACGGTGCTGAAATGTTCAAGTTAAAGGACCGCCATGGTCGTGAAAGTTTGCTTGGACCTACTCATGAAGAGACTTTTACAGAAATCATTGCTAAGAATCTTAAGAGTTACAAGCAAATGCCATTAGCTTTATACCAAATTCAAACTAAGTTCCGCGACGAAAACCGTCCTCGTTTTGGTTTGCTTCGTGGTCGTGAATTTGTAATGCTTGATGGTTACAGTTTTGCTGCAACTCGTGACCAATTGGATGAACAATTTGATGATCAAAAGAGTGCATACAAGCGTATCTTTAAGCGTGCTGGTGTAACTGTGCACCCTGTAATTGCTGATTCAGGTACAATGGGTGGTAAGAATTCAACTGAATTCCAAGCTCCTGCTGCTATCGGTGAAGACACCATTGCTACTAATGAAAAGGGTACATATGCTGCTAACCTTGAAATGGCTAAGAGTATTGATACCTTTAAGCAAGAACCAGAAGATGCTAAAGAACTTACTAAGGTTGCAACTCCAGGCTGCGATACAATTGAAAAATTAGCTAAGTTCTTGAACGTTCCAGCAACTAGAATTGTTAAGAGCATTCTTTACATTGCTGATGATCAAAAAGTTTTAGTTTTAATTCGTGGCGATAAGCAAATTAATGAAGTAAAACTTGGTCACGTTCTTGATGCTGATGAAGTTCATGAAGCAGATACAGCTGATTTGAAAGAAATTACTGGCAGTGAAAAGGGCGGCGTTGGTCCAGTTAATGCTGATTGGGCTGATAAGATTATTGCTGATGAAACTGTTAAGGATCTTTACAACGTAGTTGTTGGTGCTGGTGAAACAGATTACCAATTTGAAAATGCTAACTTAGATCGTGACTTTAAGGTTGATGAATTTGTTGATATTAGAACAGCAAATGAAGGTGAACCAGATCCTGTAGATCATTTACCACTTAAATTCACAACATCAATCGAAGTTGGTCACATTTTCAAGCTTGGAACTTATTACACTAAGACCATGGGTGCCGATTTCTTAGATCAAAATGGTAAGGCTAAGCCAGTTATCATGGGTTCATATGGTATTGGTGTTACTAGAATGCTTTCAGCAGCTGTAGAACAACACTTGACTGAACATGGTGTTGCTTGGCCAAAGGAAATCGCTCCGTTTGCAATTCATATTGTTCAAATGAAGATGAACAAAGAAGATCAAACTGAATTAGCTGAAAAACTTGAAAAGAAGTTCAGTGAAAAGTATGATGTTTTATACGATGATCGTAAGGAACGTGCTGGTGTTAAATTTGCTGATGCAGATTTAGTAGGTGCACCTATTAGAATTACGGTTGGTAAAAAGGCTGCTGATGGTATCGTTGAGGTTAAGAGACCTATTGATGACAAGGCAACCGAAATGTCAATTGATGAATTAGATAAGTTTGTAAATCAAGAGTTAGGATAATTTTTGTGGCAAATAAAAATGATCTTTTCTTAAAATTGCTAAAACAAGTTCATTTCCCAAATAGTTTTGAAGATAATGATCTTCTTCAAAAGGGAAAGGTTGAAAACGTGGATGTTTACGCTAAAGAACATAGGTGGGATATCCATGTTTTTTTTGATACTCCTTTGAAATATGACACGTATGTAGCATTAAGAAAAGCAATAGAAGAAACTTTTTCTGCATTTGTAAATGTAAGATTTTTTGTTGGTACAGGTGATGGGTCTGATAAATATTTGCCTGATTACTGGCATTATGCAGTACAAAATTCGAATATTTTATCCCCAGTTGCAAGAGAATTTTTAGCTGGACAAAAGCCTAAAAAAGAGAATGGTCGTTGGGTCATTCCAGTCGATAATAATGTAATTGATGGATTAATTGAACAGAAGACTTTAGATGATCTAGCTGAGGAAATGCGTGACTTTGGTTTCTTTAATTTGAAATTTATAACTGAAGTGGATCAGACTAATTTGCAAAATAGTTTAGAGAGTCTGCAGGAACTTCAGCAGGAACATGAAAAGAGCATGCAAGAAGCTTTTAATAATACTCCAGAAAAACCGAAGCCGAAACCAAAACAGCAATACCAAACCAAGCGTACTAGTCATGGCAGTCGGAAATTAGATGAAAAAGCTCCGATTACACAAATTCAAGATGTTGAAGACGGTACAAGAAATGTTGTAATCAAAGGTAACATTTTTAATATTGAAAGCAGAGAGTTGAAAAATGGTTCAGTAATTTTTACAGGTGAAATTACTGACTATACTGATTCGATCGCTTTTAAAATGTTTGCTTCAAATAAGGAACAAATTGAACAAATGGCTGCTATTAAGCCTGGTACCTGGGCTAAAATGCAGGGATCAGCCATGGATGATCAATGGGTTCATGATGTAGTATTCAATATTAGTAGTTTTGAAACAGTAGAACATATTGGTCGAACGGAAAAGTATGAAGGTGAGCAAAAGAGGGTAGAACTTCATTTGCACACCAATATGAGTCAATTGGATGCAACTAACGCCCCAAGTGATTTTATTAAAACTGCTAAGAAGTTTGGTCAAAAAGCCATTGCGATAACAGATCATGGTGATGTGCAATCTTTCCCTGAAGCTTATAGTACAGGTAAAGCTACTGGTACTAAGATTTTATATGGTGTTGAAGCAAATATGATTGATGACCATGCATTATTGGTTATTAATCCTGCTCCAATGACATATGAAGATCGTGAGTTTGTTATCTTCGACGTTGAAACTACCGGTTTATCATCAGTTTATGACACTATCATTGAAATTGGTGCGGTTAAGATGAAGAATGGTGAAGTTATTGAAAGGTTTGATAAATTTATTAATCCGCACCATCCTTTGAGTGAACAAACTATTAACTTAACTTCAATTACCGACGAGATGGTTAGTGCCGCTGATGATGAAGATGTAGTTATTAAGCAATTCCAAGATTTCTATGGTGATCGTCCTCTATGTGGACACAATGTTCAATTTGATGTTGGTTTTGTTAATGCAGCATTAAGAAGAGCGGGCCTTAGTGAAATTACTCAGCCAGTTGTTGATACGCTAGAGGTTTCTCGTTTGCTTCACCCAGAGCAGAACCGTCATACTCTGGATTCATTGGCAAAGAAATATAATGTTTCTTTGGAGCATCACCATAGAGCTAATCAAGATGCGGAAGCAACTGGTTATTTAATGTATAAACTGTTAGATGCTTTTAAGAAAAAGTACAATGAAGACAATTTAAATAATTTGAATGGCTATGCCGCACATGGTGAAGTTTATAAACGTGCTCGTCCATCTCATATGACCGTTTTAGCTAAAGATCAGAAAGGATTAAAGAATCTTTATAAGCTGGTTTCAATCGCAAGTACCAAGAACTTTTATCGAATTCCGCGTACACCTAAATCTGATTTAGCTCGTTTGCATGAAGGGCTGTTTTATGGTTCAGGTTGTTGGCAAGGCGATGTTTTCATAGCAATGATACAAAAGGGTTATGACGAAGCTAGAGAAAAGGCTAAGTTTTATGATTTTTTGGAAGTTCAACCACCTGCAAATTATTCTCAATTAATCGAAGATGGTTTAATTAAAGACGAGGCGCAGCTTGAAGATATTATTAGAAATATTTATAAGCTGGGTAAAGAATTAAATAAGCCTGTTGTAGCAACCGGGGATGCACACTATGTTGAACCTCATGATGCTATTTATCGAACTATTTTAATTTCAGCTCAACGTTCTAATCCAAATAGAAATAAGCCGCAACCTGACTTGCATTTTTATTCAACGCAAGAAATGCTTGATGCGTTTAGTTTTTTAGGTGAAGACATAGCTAAAGAAATTGTTATAGACAATACCAATAAGATTGCTGATGAAATTTCTGAGATTCAGCCAATTAAAGATGGATTGTATCCACCGCATATTGCTCATGCTGATGAAGAAATGAAGAAATTAACTTATGATAAGGCTTATGAGCTTTACGGTAAGCCGTTACCTAAGATTGTTAAGGATCGAATTGATCTAGAACTAAATTCAATTATTTCAAATGGATACGCGGTTATTTATTTAATTTCTCAGCGTTTGGTAGCTAAGTCTAATAAGGATGGCTATTTGGTAGGTTCACGTGGTTCCGTAGGATCTAGTTTAGTAGCTACTATGTCAGGAATTACTGAGGTTAATCCACTTGCGCCACATTATCGATGTCCTAAGTGTAAATACTCGCAATTCTTTGAAAATGGTGAATATGGTTCCGGGTTTGACTTGCCAGACAAGGCTTGTCCTAAATGCGGCACTCAATTGGTTAAAGATGGTCAAGATATTCCATTTGCAACTTTCCTAGGATTCCATGGGGATAAGGTTCCTGATATCGATTTGAATTTCTCAGGAGACTATCAACCTGTAGCCCATAACTTTATTCGGGTAATGTTTGGTCCAGATAATTCTTATCGTGCCGGTACAATTGCCACTGTTGCAGATAAAACTGCATATGGTTACGCAAAACACTTTGATGAAGAGCGTGATTTGAAGGCAAGAAATGCGGAATTAGATCGATTAGCTAGCGGTATTCGTGGTGTAAAAAGAACTACTGGTCAACACCCGGCTGGTATTGTTGTAGTTCCTGATGATATGGATATTTATGACTTTACGCCAGTATCTTATCCAGCCGACGATGTTAATGCAGCATGGTTGATTACGCACTATGACTTCCACTCCATTCACGATAACATTTTGAAATTTGATATCCTGGGTCACGATGATCCGACTATGATTCGTCACTTACAGGATCTTTCGGGAATTGATCCATTGACCATTCCTCCAGACGATCCAGGTGTTATGTCTCTATTTTCAAGTCCTAAGATTTTAGGGGTTACACCTGAACAAATTCAGTCAGAAACCGGTACTTTAGGTGTGCCTGAATTTGGTACTCGTTTTGTTAGAGGGATGCTTGAAGAAACTAAGCCAACAACATTTGCGGAATTACTGCAGATTTCGGGTTTGTCACATGGTACTGACGTATGGTTAGGCAATGCTGAAGATTTAGTCAATAATGGTACTTGCAAATTGAAGGATGTTATTGGTTGTCGTGATAACATCATGATGGACTTGATTCACTGGGGAGTTAAGCCTGAAGTTGCCTTTTCAACTATGGAATCTGTTCGTCACGGCCGTGGTATCAGTGATGAAAATATGGCTATTTTAAAGAAAAATAAAAATATTCCTGATTGGTATATTCCTTCATGTTTGAAGATCAAGTATATGTTCCCTAAGGCTCACGCTACTGCGTATATTTTAATGGCTTTGCGTATTGCTTGGTTTAAAGTATATTATCCTGAAATTTATTACACTGCTTACTTCTCAGTGCGCGCTGATTTATTTGATTTAGTTGCAATGAGTCATGGTAAAAACACCGTGAAGGCGGCAATGAAAGAGATTCAAGATAAGGGAAACGATGCTTCAGCAAAAGATAAGAGTTTGCTAACAGTCTTAGAAATTGCTAATGAATGCCTTGAACGTGGCATCAAGATTAAAATGGTTGATATTGACCAATCTGAAGCTACGGACTTCAAGATCTTAGATAAACACACTATTTTGGCACCATTTAATGCCGTACCTGGCTTAGGTGATAATGCAGCTAAGCAAATTGTGGCCGCTCGTGCTGAAAAGAAATTCTTATCTAAGGAAGATTTAGCAAAACGTGGCAAAGTTTCTCAAACAATCATGAATTATTTTGAAGATAATGGTGTACTAGAAGGCATGCCAGATGAAAACCAATTATCACTTTTCTAGGAGTTATTATTACATTGTTTTGCAAAACATGTTATACTAATAGAGAAGTTCGAATAGGTAAATTCGAGTGAGCAGTACTGCTCACTCTTTTTATTACGGAGGAAATTTTTTGTCTAAAGTTGTAGATCTTGTTCGACCAGTTATCGAAACAATTATTGATGAGCATGGTGACATGTTAGTTGATATGGAATACGTTAAGGAAAAGGGGCAAAACTATTTACGAATTTATGTTGATCGTCAACCCAATGGTATCGATATTGATGAAATTGCGGCTTTAAGTGAATTAGTTTCTGAAAAACTTGATACGATTGATCCTGATCCACTTCCTGATCCATATGTTTTAGAGCTATCCTCTCCAGGGGCAGAACGTCCTATTACGACTGAGGCCGATTGGAAGAGAGCGCTGAATGATTATGTTCATATTGGTCTTTATCAAAAGATTGATGACAAAAAAGTGTATGAAGGTACACTTAAATACTATAATAATGATGAGATTGTATTAGAAGTAAAGGATAAAACAAGACGAAAGAAATTAACTATCCCTCGTAAGTTAATTGCAAAGATTCGTTTTGCAATTGAATTTTAGAAAGGTTGATCAAAAATTTATGTCTAAAGAAATGCTAGAAGCGTTTGCTACCTTGGAAAAGACCAAGGGCATTAAACAAGATGTTATTGTTGATGCAATTAAGGCCGCTTTGGTAGCTGCATACAAGAAAAATTATAATCAAGCACAAAATGTTGAAGTGGACTTTGACGAAAGAAGAGGCAACTTTAAGGTAATGGCTGTTAAGACAGTTGTTGATGAAGTACAAGATGATCGTCTTGAAGTAAGCCTAAAAGATGCTTTGGCAATTAACCGTGGATATGAAGTTGGGGATGAAATTCGATTTGAAGTTACTCCAAAGAACTTTGGTCGAATTGCTGCTCAAACTGCTAAGCAAGTTATTATGCAACGTCTTCGTGAAGCAGAAAGAAGTCATATTATTGATGAATACTCTCAATATGAAGATGAGTTAGTCACAGGTCCTGTTGAAAGACGCGATAATCGCTTCGTATATGTTAAAATCGGCAATGTTGAAGCTATAATGCCTCAATGTGATCAAATGCCAAACGAAGTTTACAATCCACAAGATCAAATTCGTGTACTTGTAACTCATGTTGGATCAGACTCTAAGGGTGCTCAAATTGTCGTTTCAAGAACTGCACCAGATGTAGTTAAGCGATTATTTGAACAAGAAGTTCCTGAAATTTATGATGGAACTGTTGAAATCGTATCAATTGCCCGTGAAGCTGGCGATCGTACTAAGATGGCTGTTAAATCAAATGATCCTAATATTGATCCAGTTGGTACTTGTGTAGGTCAAAAAGGTGCCCGTGTTCAAAACGTTGTTAATGAACTTGGCGGCGAAAATATCGATGTCGTTAAATACGAAGAAGATCCTTCTGACTTTATTGCTAATGCATTGAATCCTGCAGAAGTAATTGCTGTTCAATTTGGCGATGATGAAGAAGAAAAGAGTGCATTAGTAATTGTGCCAGATTATCAATTATCACTTGCAATTGGTAAGAAGGGACAAAATGTACGTCTTGCTGCTCGTTTAACAGGCTATAAGATTGATATTCGTCCAGAATCTGAAGTAGAATTTGTTGACGAAAAGTCAGATGATTAAGCAAAATCTACTGAAACTACAGCTGAAGAAGATAGTTCAGCAGATATAGACACAGCAGATGAAGATACAACTGTTCAAGCAGAAGAAAAGTCAAGCGAAGATAATACTGAAGGATAGGTGATTTTTTTGAAAAAAAGAAAAATCCCAATGCGGAAGGATTTATTAACCGATACAATGCAACCTAAAAAAGAGTTAGTACGTATTGTAATCGATAAAGAAAAGAATATTGCTGTTGATCCTACTGGTAAAAAACCAGGACGTGGCGCATATGTTTCACTTGATCCAACTAAGATTGAAGCTGCTAAGGAAAAGCATATTTTGGATCGTAGCTTAGGAGCTAAAGTTCCAGATAGTTTTTACGATGAGCTTTACTCATACGTTGATCATCAAAAAGCAAGAAAAGAATTATTTGGTGATAAATAAATTTGCAAAATAGTCAAAAAGCAATTAATTTGTTAGGTTTAGCACAGCGGGCAGGTAAATTAATTACCGGTACAGAGACTGTAATCACTGAGCTTAATAAAGGAAAAATTCAAGCGGTCATCATGGCTTCTGATATACAATCTAATACAGCAGAAAAGGTTGATCGTGCTGCCAGAAAAGTTAATGTTCCTATAATAAACTTGTTTACAGCTGATGAGCTGTCACATGCTATCAGTAAAAAACGCAAAGTTTTAGGATTAACCGATGTCGGTTTTACCAAGGCATTGATTAAAAAAATAAATGAAGGAGTGTGATTGGATGGCAAAGAAAAGAATTTATGAAGTCGCAAAAGAAGTAGGCGTCGATAATAAAGTTGTAGTCCAAAAAGCAAAGGAATTGGGCTTCGATGTAAAGAATCATATGTCGTCAATAGATGATGCACAAGTTGCAAAATTAAAAGGTAGTTTCCAAAACTCAGCCCCCGCTGAGAAGAACAATAAAATCAAGATATCTGTTTCTTCAATTCGTAAGAATGAAAAGAAACAAGAAGATAATGCAGGTTCCAAGAAACCTAGAAGACGTAATAACAAACGTCGTCAAAATAATGATCGCAATCATAAGAATAGAAATGATCGTGATCATAGTGCAAATTCAGGTTCAGGTAAACCAAAAGCTGCAGCTTTATTGCAACAATTTAAGCAAAAACAACGTGCAGAGGAAGGTCAACTTAACCGACAAGCACAAAAAGCTAAAAAAGAATATCATGAACAATTAAAATATCCGAAAAAAGAACAGCCAGTTAATAATAAAAAGAAAACTAACAAAGAAAGCAACAATAAGAAATCAGAAGAAGTAGAGAAAAAAGTTATTGGTCCTAAAATTTTGAAGCCATCTCCTGCACGTTTGAATAAGAATCAACCTTCAACAAATGAAAGGCCAGCAGTTAAGGTTTCAATCCCTGAACCTCCTAAAGAGGAAAAACGCAATAATGGTCGTGGTAAGAATATGGGAAAGCCAGGACATAAAGGGAAGAACCAATTCTTTAATAATCATAGTGAACATTCAGATCGTTCAGAAAGAAAACGTCGCAAGAACAAGAATAAGAAGCGTAAACAAGAACAAAAGCCAAAGAAGCAAATTACTAAGCGTAAGGAACGTCCATTACCAGAAACTTTAGTATATGAAAAAGGTATGAATGCTCAAGATATTGGTAAGTTGATCCACCGTGAACCAGCTGAAATTGTTAAAAAGCTGTTCATGCTTGGAGTTATGACCAATCAAAACCAATCATTGGATAAAGATACGATTGAACTTTTAGCTGCTGAATATGGTATTAATGCTAAACAAAAAGTTCATGAAGATATTTCTGATATTGACACTCTTTACAATAAGAGAATGGAAGCTTCTAAGAAGTCTAAGAACCAAGTTAAGCGTCCACCTGTAGTTACTATTATGGGTCACGTTGACCATGGTAAGACTACTTTGCTTGACCGTTTGCGTCATACCCATGTTTCAGCTCATGAAGCTGGTGGTATTACACAGAAGATTGGTGCTTACCAAGTTCGTCTTGATGATCGTTTGATTACTTTCTTGGATACTCCAGGACATGCCGCATTCTCCAATATGCGTGCACGTGGTGCTGAAATTACCGATATTGTTGTATTGGTTGTTGCAGCTGATGATGGTGTTATGCCACAGACTGTTGAAGCTATTGACCACGCTAAAAGCGCTAATGTTCCAATTATTGTTGCTATTAACAAGATGGATAAGCCAGGTGCTAACCCACAACACGTAACTGAAGAATTAATGAAGTATAATTTAATTCCTGAAGATTACGGTGGTGACACTATCTTTGTAAATATTTCAGCTAGGACTGGTCAAAACGTCGATGATTTATTGCAAATGATTTTGCTTCAAGCTGATATGATGGAACTTAAGGCTAACCCAACTGAAATGGCAATTGGTACTGTAATTGAAGCTCGTTTGTCACGTGGTCGTGGACCTGTAGCCGACGTTTTAATCCAACAAGGTACATTAAATATTGGTGATCCAATTGTTGTTGGTGATACCTTTGGTCGTGTACGTACTATGACTAACGATCGTGGCCGTCAAGTTAAGAAGGCTACTCCATCTGAACCAGTTGAAATTACTGGTTTAAATGATGTTCCTGAATCAGCTGATAAGTTAGTTGAATTTAAGGATGAAAAGACAGCACGTTCAGTTGGTGAAGCTAGAGCACAACAAGCTTTGCAAAAATCTCGTGAAAATGTTCAACATGTTACTCTTGATAACCTCTTTGATACTATGAAGAAGGAAAACATGAAGGAAGTTGACATCGTCTTAAAGGCAGATGTTCAAGGTTCCGTTGAAGCTTTGCAACAATCTCTTGAAAAGATTGAAGTTGAAGGTGTTCGTGTAAACATTATTCACTCTGGCGTAGGTGCTATTAATGAATCAGATGTAACTTTGGCTGGTGCTTCTAACGCGTTTATCATTGGATTTAATGTTCGTCCAACTGCAACTGCTAAGAGCCAAGCTGAAACCGAAGGCGTAGACATTCGCTTGTACAGTATCATCTACAAGGCAATTGATGATGTTACTGCAGCCATGAAGGGTATGCTTGAACCAACTTACGAAGAAAAGGTTATTGGTAACCTTACTGTTCGTGAAACTTGGAAGGTATCTAAGGTTGGTACCATTGCTGGTTCCTTTGTTGATAAGGGATTGGTTAAGAATGATGCCAAGATTCGAATTATTCGTGATGGTATTGTTAAATACGATGGTGAAATTGCTTCACTTAAGAGATTTAAGGATGACGTCAAAGAAGTTAAGCAAGGTAACGATTGTGGTTTAACTATTAAGGACTACAACGATATTAAAGTTGGCGACGAATTCGAAGTTTACGAAATGCAGCAAGTTGAACCTAAGTAATTATTTTTAGGAGGCAAACATGAAGCATAGAATTGGTCGTGTAGAAGGAGAAATTCTTCGCGAGTTAACCAAAATTTTACAAAAGAATATTCGTGATCCCCGTTTGAGTGAGGTAACTATTACTGCGGTGGAATGCGTGAATGATCTTTCATATGCAACTGTCTACTACAGTCTTTTAACTGAAGATGCTAATAAAGAAAAAGAAGTTCAAGAAGGACTTGAAAAGGCTAAAGGAATGATGCGTCATTTGCTAGGACAAACTTTAACCGTTTATAAGGTCCCTGAATTAATTTTTAAACGAGACAATTCGGTAAAATATGGTAGTAAAATTGACCGTTTAATTGCAGAAGTTAAAAAGCAAGATGCTGAACGGGCAAGTAAATAAAAAAAGCGCCGTTTAGGCGCTTTTTTCGTTTGAATTAAAGAAGGATTATTTATGTTAAATGGAATTTTAGTTATTGATAAAGACAAAGGGATGACTAGTGCTGATGTAGTATATCATTTGCGAAAAGCTTTGTATATTCGAAAAATTGGACACGCTGGTACACTTGATCCCGAAGTAACCGGAGTATTGCCTATCGCAATCGGACAAGCAACTAAGTTAATTGAACTTATGCATACTAGACCTAAAGAATATATTGGTAGTGGTTTATTTGGGTATGCTACAGATAGTTATGATTCAACAGGTACAGTTTTAAAAAAGACTAAGCTAACTCAAGCTTTTACTTCCGATGATATTCAAAGTCATATGAATGAATTTTTAGGTGAAATCGAACAAGTACCGCCAATTTATTCAGCAGTAAAAGTAAACGGCAAGCATTTATATGAATATGCTCGAGAAGGAATTGCAGTAGAACGACCTAAACGCAAAGTTGATATTTTGCAATATGATTTGACAGATAAACCCGTATTTAATGAAACAGAAGGACAAGAGAAATTTGATTTTCGAATTAAGTGTAGCAAAGGTACTTATGTCAGATCATTAGTAAATGATTTAGGTGAAAAAATGAACTGTCCCGCAGTGATGACTTATTTAAGAAGAGTAGCTAGTTCTGGTTTTGATATTTCTCAAGCAGTTAAATTAAGTGAAATTGAGGCCAATCCCGAAAAAGCGGTAGAATTGATTCAGCCAATTGATACTTTCTTTAAAGACTATCCTCAAATTGACTTAAGTGAGGAAAAATGGGTTAAAGCAAAAAACGGTGCAGGTATTTCGTTAGAGATAGATGCTAAAAAGGTTGCATTAAGGTACAATAAAAAAGTCAAGGCGATTTATGAAAAGAAAGGTAAATTATATCGCCCAAGTTTAATGTTGCTTCAAAATGAGTAACTGAAATGAAGGGATTAGTTGTGAAAATCATTCATTTAACTTATCCAGTTAGCAAAAATATCATATCTTCAAAAACCATTCTTGCCTTAGGCTTTTTTGACGGCGTACACCTTGGTCATCAACGCTTAATAAATAAAGCTAAAGAAATTGCTGATCAAAAAAGATTACCATTAGTAGTGTTAACTTTTGATCGTCATCCCAAGGAAATATATGCCGATAAAAAAGATTTTAAGTATTTAAAGACTTTAGATGAAAAGGCAGACAAAATGGCAGAATTAGGAGTAGATTATCTAGCCGTGATGCCATTTACTAAAAAGTTTAGCGAGATAGATGCACAGAGCTTTGTAGATAATGTAATTATTAAACTCAATGCAGATACGGTAGTAGCTGGGTTTGATTATACCTACGGTCCTAAAGAGACTGCTAATATGAAAAACTTGCCTAAATTTGCTAAAGGCAGATTTGAAATTGTAGTAATACCTAAGCAGATTTTTAATGGTAAAAAAATAGGTTCAACTGAAATTCGTCAAGCGATTAGAGAAGGCAAGATGGACTTGGCTTTTCAATTAATGGGTCACCGTTATGTGATGAGCGGGACTGTTGGCCATGGTAAAAGAAATGGTCATAAACTTGGCTTTCCGACAGCTAATTTAGTTTGGGCTAGTCACAAGGTAATTCCAAAAATAGGAGTATATGCGACTAAGACTCAAGTTAATGGAAAATGGTATGAATCTATGACTAGTGTTGGCTATAATGTTACAATTGGTCAGCCTGAAAAACTCTTTATCGAATCACATATTTTTGATTTTAAAGAAGATATATATGGCCAACCAATTAAAATCAAATGGTACAAATACACTAGAGGAGAAATTAAATTTAGCGGTCTTGATGAATTAAAGAAACAATTAGAGAAGGACCAAATAGAAATAAAACATTATTTTGCTCAAGAAGCACAAAGCAATGTATAACTAAAAAGC
>NZ_GG700757.1:84073-89220 GCF_000160855.1 Lactobacillus helveticus DSM 20075 = CGMCC 1.1877 | reverse complement strand
AACTAAAAAGACCGAAAAACTTAGAAAAATCAAACTAAGTTTTTCGGCTTTTTATTTTCATAAATAATTTTAAGAAATTTTAGCACTCCTCTTGCTTTTCTGCTAATTTATAGTATCATATTAATTGCTAGCACCTGAGAATTACGAGTGCTAAAAAGTGAGGGCGATTATTATGTTGACCGAACGTCAAGAGCTTATTTTAAAAACAATTATTACAGACTTTGCACAGTCGCATGAGCCTGTAGGCTCGAAGACGGTAATGAAGCAATTGCCAATTAAAGTATCAAGCGCTACTATTCGTAATGAAATGGCAGTGTTAGAAGAGCGAAGATTAATTGAAAAGACTCACTCTTCTAGTGGTAGAATTCCATCAAGTGATGGCTATCGTTACTATCTTGATAATTTGGTTGAGCCACTTCAATTACCAGAGTCTGTTTATAACACAATTGGAACACAATTGAATCGACCTTTTCATCAAGTGAATGAAATCGTACAGGAAGCAGCACGTATTTTATCCGATTTAACTAATTATACTGCTTTTGCTGAAGGACCTGGGAGTAGAGATGTTAAAATTACCGGTTTTAGAATCGTTCCTTTGTCTTCTAGCCAAGTGATGGCTATTCTGGTTACTAGTGATGGTAATGTTCAAAATCAAGTTTATGCTTTACCACATAATATTAATGGTGAAGAAATTGAGAAAGCAGTACGAATGATTAATGACCAATTAGTTGGCAAGAGCTTAAAAGAAATTAATGTTTCATTATTAAGTGGACTTGCTAAGAATGAATTGGGCAGTGATCATGCTAGTGAATTATTTAGTTTAGTTGAAGATGTTTTAAAATATGCTGCTAGTGAACAAATGTATGTAGATGGGCAAATTAATTTGCTTAATAATACATCTGAAAACAATATAAATGATATTCGTTCATTATATGAATTAATCGATCGAAACAATTTGTTTTCTAGTTTGATGGATATTAAGGCTGATCCTAAAACTGAAAAATATCCAGTTAAGGTAAAATTAGGATCTGAATTGCCAAATGATTTATTAAAAAATTATAGTTTGCTGACAGCTGAATATAGCGTCGGCTCCCATGGTAAAGGAACAATAGCTTTACTTGGGCCAACGCATATGCCGTATTCTCAAATGATAGGGCTTCTTGAATACTTTAGAAATGAGTTAGCCAAGAAGTTGCTTGATTATTACGGTAAATTTCAATAATAGAGGAGGTTAGCCGTGAGTAAAGAAAAGTTTCCTAGTGAAAAAAATTTAGATGAAAAAGAAACTGCTTCAACACCTGAAGCTGCCAAGAAAAAGGTAACTGAAGATAAAGAAGCAAAAAAAGATAAAGAAGAAAAAAAAGATAATCATGACGAAAAATTAGCTAAAGAAATAGCTGATTTAAAAGATAAAAATAAGGAGCTTGAAGATAAATATCTTCGTAGCGAGGCAGAAATTCAAAATATGCAAAATCGCTACTCAAAAGAGAGAGCCCAACTTATTAAATATGAATCTCAAAGCTTAGCTAAAGATATTTTGCCTGCTGTAGACAATTTGGAAAGAGCTTTAAGCGTAGAAGCCGATGATGATGTATCTAAGCAATTGAAGAAAGGCGTTAAGATGACGCTTGATTCATTGACTAAAGCATTAAAAGATCATGGGATCGTTGAGATTGAAGCTGAAGACGTAAAATTTGATCCGACATTGCATCAAGCTGTTCAAACTGTGGTAGCTGAAAATGATGATCAAAAAGATCACGTTGTTCAGGTTTTACAAAAAGGATATCAATATAAAGATCGGACACTAAGACCAGCAATGGTTGTAGTTGCTCAATAGGAGAGGAAGGTTTATACATGTCAAAAGTTATTGGTATTGATCTCGGAACTACTAACTCAGCAGTTGCAGTTCTTGAAGGTAAAGAACCAAAGATTATTACTAACCCAGAAGGTAACCGTACTACCCCATCTGTAGTAGCTTTTAAAGATGGAGAAATTCAAATTGGCGAAGTAGCTAAGCGTCAAGCTATTACTAACCCTAACACTATTGTTTCAATTAAGCGTCACATGGGTGAAGCTGATTACAAGGTTAAAGTTGGTGACAAGGAATACACACCACAAGAAATTTCTGCATTCATTTTGCAATACATCAAGAAGTTCTCAGAAGATTACTTAGGTGAAAAGGTAACCGATGCAGTTATTACTGTTCCTGCTTACTTTAACGATGCACAACGTCAAGCTACTAAGGATGCTGGTAAGATCGCTGGTTTGAATGTACAAAGAATTATCAATGAACCTACTGCTTCAGCTTTAGCCTTTGGTTTAAACAAAGACCAAGATGAAAAGGTTTTAGTTTACGACCTTGGTGGTGGTACTTTCGATGTTTCCGTTCTTCAATTAGGTGACGGTGTTTTCCAAGTATTATCAACTAACGGTGATACTCACCTTGGTGGTGATGACTTTGATAACCGTATCATGGATTGGTTAATCAAGAACTTTAAGGATGAAAATGGCGTTGACTTATCTAAGGATAAGATGGCTATGCAACGTTTAAAGGATGCTGCTGAAAAGGCTAAGAAAGACTTATCAGGTGTATCTTCAACTCATATTTCACTTCCATTCATTTCTGCTGGTGAAGCTGGCCCATTGCACCTTGAAGCTGACCTTACTCGTGCTAAGTTTGATGAATTGACTAGTGATTTAGTTGAAAAGACTAAGGTTCCATTTGATAATGCATTAAAGGATGCAGGTTTAACTGTAAATGATATCGATAAGGTTATCTTAAACGGTGGATCAACTCGTATCCCTGCAGTTCAAAAGGCTGTTAAAGAATGGGCTGGTAAAGAACCTGACCACTCAATCAACCCTGATGAAGCTGTTGCTTTGGGTGCAGCTATCCAAGGTGGTGTTATCTCAGGTGATGTTAAGGATATCGTTTTGCTTGATGTTACTCCATTGTCACTTGGTATTGAAACCATGGGTGGTGTCTTCACTAAGTTAATCGACAGAAACACTACTATTCCAACTTCAAAGAGCCAAATTTTCTCAACTGCTGCAGATAATCAACCAGCTGTAGATATTCACGTATTACAAGGTGAACGTCCAATGGCTGCCGATGATAAGACTCTTGGCCGCTTTGAATTAACTGATATTCCACCAGCACCACGTGGTGTTCCTCAAATTCAAGTTACCTTTGATATCGACAAGAACGGTATCGTAAACGTATCTGCTAAGGATATGGGTACTGGCAAAGAACAAAAGATTACCATTAAGAGTTCATCCGGTTTGTCAGATGAAGAAATCAAGCGTATGCAAAAAGACGCTGAAGAACATGCCGAAGAAGACAAGAAGCGTAAAGAAGAAGCTGACCTTAGAAATGAAGTCGACCAATTAATCTTTACTACTGACAAGACTTTGAAGGATACTAAGGATAAGCTTTCTGATAGTGACCGTAAGCCAGTTGAAGATGCCCTTGAAGCTTTGAAGAAGGCACAAAAGGACAACAACTTGGACGAAATGAAGGAAAAGAAGGATGCTTTGTCAAAGGCTGCTCAAGATTTGGCAGTTAAGCTTTACCAACAAAATGGTGGAGCACAAGGTGCTGCAGGTCAAGCTGGCCCACAAGGTGGTAACAATGGTGGTGCCCAAGATGGTGAATTCCACAAGGTAGATCCAAACAAGTAATGGGTTTATAATTAAACAAAAGGAGAAAAGAACTACCCATTGAGTAGTTCTTTTCTTTTGAAAATATAAGGAGTTCAATTAATGGCACAAGAAGATTATTATAAAGTGCTTGGCGTAGATCGTAACGCCAGTGACCAAGAAATTAGTAATGCATATAGAAAGTTAGCTAAAAAATATCACCCAGATTTGAACCATGAACCTGGTGCTGAAGAAAAATATAAAAAAGTTAACGAAGCTTATGAAGTTTTGCATGATAAACAAAAACGTGCACAATATGACCAATTTGGCTCCGCTGGTGTAAATGGCCAAGGTGGTTTTGGTGGCGCTGGCCAAGGCTTTGGTGGTGCCGGATTTGATACTTCTGGTTTTGGTGATTTTAGCGATATTTTTGGTGATATCTTTGGTCAAGGTAGACAACAAAGAGTAGATCCAACTGCACCACAGCGTGGCCAAGATTTAGATTATACTTTGACTATTGACTTTATGGACGCAATTAAAGGCAAGAAGACACAAGTAAACTATACTCGCAGCGAAACTTGTGGTACTTGTGGTGGTAATGGTTGTGAAAAGGGTACTCATCCAATTACCTGTGATAAATGTCATGGTACAGGTTATATGACTGTTACTCAACAATCCATGTTAGGAATGATTCGCCGTCAAACTATTTGTGATAAATGTCATGGTCGTGGTGTGATCATTGAACACCCATGTAAGACTTGTGGCGGTAAAGGTACTGTTGAAGGTAAAAATACTATTGAAGTTTATATTCCTGCAGGTATTGATAATGGTCAACAGCTTCGTTATCAAGGTCAAGGTGAAGCCGGTGTAAATGGCGGACCTTACGGTGATTTGTATATTAATTACAGAATTAAACCATCTAAGGTTTTCCAACGTCGTGGACAAAATATTTATACTGATGTTCCAATTTCATTTGCTCAAGCTACATTGGGGGATGAGATTACTGTTAAGACTGTTCATGGCGACCAAAAGTTAACTATCCCAGCTGGTACTCAACCGAATACGAAATTTACCCTTCGTGGTCAAGGTGTACCATATCTACGTGGAAATGGTAATGGTGATCAAATCATTACAGTTAATATCGTTATTCCAAAGCATATTAATGAAAAGCAAAAACAAGATTTAATTGACTTTGTTCATGATGGTGGTGGAGATATTACACCAAAAGAAAAGGGATTCTTTGAACGACTTAAAGATAAATTAAGTGGCGAAGATTAAAATAAATGACATTGCATTTCGCAATGTCATTTTTGTTTTAGGCTAATATTCGTTGAACCTCTGCGGTAAAGGTAGATTTTTGTAAATCTGTACTAATGAAATATATAGTAGCTACGCGTGGTGCTAGTTAAATCGTTTTAGTTAATAAAAAAGTCCAATCGGACTAGACTCAAGTTGTAGTATTCAATAGAAAAGAGTCTGATCTGATTGAACTGCCTTAAGCTTTAGCA
>NZ_GG700757.1:64131-83470 GCF_000160855.1 Lactobacillus helveticus DSM 20075 = CGMCC 1.1877 | reverse complement strand
TAGTAGCTAAATCATTATAAACAGTAAATGCAATTCTAACAGAACCTATTTTTCCTAAATTCAATCTAAACTCGTAACATGGTAAACCATTGACTTCATTTCTGATCGCTAATTTTACTTTAGTCATACCAGTATTAGTTTCTTTTTCAATGGCGGTTGCAATTTTTTGTTTAGCTATTTTTTGCATATGGTAATGTTTTTTAAAAATGATTTATAACCCTTTTCAAATTTGACCTTCATAATATAACCTCACTAAATTTACTATATAATAGATTTGATTTTTGTACACCTATTCGTTTTATAAGATTAGGGACCTTTGCTATAATATTAAGGATAGTAAAGGGTGAATAAATTTATGGATTTAGAAAAATTAAAAGATTATCAAAAGCATATTCGTAATTTTGCCATAGTTGCACATATTGACCATGGTAAATCTACGATCGCTGATAGAATTCTAGAATTAACCGATACAGTAAGTCAGCGCCAACTTAAAAATCAAATGCTTGATGATATGCCACTTGAACGGCAACGTGGCATTACTATTAAGATGAACTCTGTTGAAGTTAAATATCATGCTAGGGATGGAGAAGATTACATTTTCCACTTGATTGATACACCAGGACACGTAGACTTCTCTTACGAAGTGTCAAGATCACTAGCAGCCTGTGAAGGTGCTTTAATGGTTGTTGATGCTTCTCAAGGTGTACAAGCCCAGACTTTGGCCAATACTTATGTAGCCATCGATGATGATTTGGAGATTTTACCTGTCATTAATAAGATTGATTTGCCTTCTGCAGATATTCCTAAAACTAAGGAAGAAATTGAAGAAATGTTGGGGTTAGATGCTTCAGAAGCTGCTGAAGTTTCAGGTAAGACTGGTCAAGGCATTGAAGATATGTTGGAAAAGGTGGTCAAGGATATTCCTGCACCATCTGGCAATATTACAGCGCCACTTAAAGCCTTAATTTTTGACTCCAAGTACGATGATTACCGTGGTGTAGTTATGTCTGTAAAAATTGAAGATGGTGTGGTTAAGCCTGGCGATAGAATTAAAATTATGAACACGGGTAAGGAATATGAAGTAACCGAAGTAGGTGTTTCAAACCCTCATCCAGTTAAGAAGGATCTTTTAATTGCTGGTGATGTAGGTTATATCACTGCCAATATTAAATCAGTTCGTGAAACTCGTGTTGGTGATACTATTACTGATGCAACTAATCCAACTGAAGAACCACTTGAAGGTTATCGTCAGATTCCACCAATGGTTTATTCCGGTATGTACCCAGTTGATAACCGAGATTATGATGATTTAAAAGAAGCCTTGCAAAAACTGCAATTAAACGATGCAGCTTTGGAATTCGAACCTGAAACTTCAACTGCGTTAGGATTTGGATTCCGTTGTGGTTTCTTAGGGTTGCTTCATATGGATGTTGTGCAAGAAAGACTTGAGCAAGAATTTGATCTGGGCTTGATCATGACTGCTCCAAGTGTTGACTATCATGCAATTATGAACGATGGGTCTACAAAGGTAATTGATAACCCATCTGATTTACCAGATGCAGGTGAATATCAAGAAGTACAAGAGCCTTATGTTAAAGCAGAAATCATGGTACTGAATGACTTCGTTGGTCCAGTAATGGAATTATGTCAACGCAAACGTGGTGAATTTGTCACTATGGATTATCTTGATAAGTATCGTGTTAATGTAATTTACAATATGCCATTGGCTGAAATTATTTTTGACTTCTTTGATGACTTGAAGTCTTCAACTAAGGGTTATGCTTCTCTTGATTATGAAATTACCGGATACCGTTCAACTGATTTGGTTAAGATTGATATTTTGCTTAACAAGGAACCAATTGATGCTTTAAGTTTCATTGCTCATAGATCAGAAGCACAAGAGCGTGCACGTCAAATGACTTCTATGCTTAAGAAGTTGATTCCACGTCAAAACTTTGAAGTAGATATCCAGGGTGCTATTGGTGCCAAAATTATTTCTCGTGCAACTATTAAGCCATACCGTAAGGATGTTACTTGGAAGATTCATACTGGTGACCCAGATCGTCGTGCTAAGCTTTTGGAAAAGCAGAAGCGTGGTAAGAAACGGATGAAGGCAGTTGGTAGGGTAGAAGTACCTCAAGATGCCTTTATGGCTGTACTTAAGATGAATGACGACGATATTAAAGGTAAGTAAAAATGGCAAAAAATAAACGTAAAACCAGTGTTAGTACAATCGTCATTAGAATTCTTGCGGTCATTTTGCTAATTGTTGGTGTGGTTCTAATCTTCAATAAACAAATTAGCAATCACATGATTAGTCATAACCAGCAATCGACTTTAACTAGCTTGACTAAAACAGAAGTTGAAAAGAATCAACGTAAAAAAGGGATGTATGATTTTAGCAAAGTAAAGTCGATGGATATGGCCCAAGCTACAAGATTGCAAATAAAAAAGACATCGGGTGCCATTGGCGCTTTAGCTATCCCTGATGTAAACACGCATTTACCTGTAATGTTAGGGATGTCAGATGATGCTATGTCTACTGGTGGCGGTACGATGCGTGCAGATCAAAAAATGGGAGAAGGCAATTATCCGCTAGCTGGTCACTATATGACTGCTAAAGGAATTCTCTTTTCACCACTAGAAGATGTCAAAAAAGGTGAATTAATTTACCTTACTAATTTAAAGAAGGTTTATGTTTACCGAATTTATATGAAAAAGGTTGTTGATCCATCAGCTGTTTGGTTAGTTAATAATACTAAGAAGAAAATAGTAACTTTAATTACCTGTGCCGATGGGGGTGCCAATCGTTGGGCTATTCGCGGAAATTTGATCAAAACAGAAAAAGCAACCGCTGATAACCTGCGGGTCTTTAAAATGAAATAAGATCCCCGAACTTTTATGCAGACCAAGTTTGCGTTAAAATAAGAATTAGATTTTTCAATAAAGACACTCAGTTGTGAGTGCCTTTTAATTTTTTATGAAATGTAAGGTGTTTTTTAAGTAATGAAGTGGCAACAAAGAACAGCTGAAGAATTGGCGCCAGATCTAGTAGAAAAGTATCAGCTTAGTCCAATTTCCGCACGGCTTTTTGCATTACGTGGTATCAATACTGATGAAAAATTAGATTTTTGGTTTAATGCAACCGAAGAAAACTTAACTGATCCATCCTTAATGCATGATATGGATAAAGCTGTCGATAGGATTAATCAAGCGATCGATAATGGTGAAAAAATTACTATTTATGGTGATTATGATGCTGATGGGATTACTGCTACTACAATTATGACTGAAGCATTAAGCATTTTGGGTGCGGATGTTCATTACTTTATACCAGATCGCTTTAAAGACGGATATGGCCCTAATCTTGATCGCTACAAGGATATAGTAGCTGATGGCACAAAGTTAATTATTACCGTAGATAATGGTGTAACGGGGATTGAAGAAGTTGAATACGCTAAAGAACATGGCGTTGATACTATTATTACGGATCACCATACTTTTCAAGAAAATAAGCCAGATGCTTATGCAATTGTTCACTGTAATTATCCTGGTCAAGAATATCCTTTTGATGATTATTGTGGTGCAGGTGTAGCTTATACAATTTGTCGTGAGCTTATGCAGGATCCTGTACCAGAATTGCTAGATTTAGCAATGATCGGTACTATTGGTGACATGGTTAAAGTTACTGGTGAAGGCCATATTATTGTAAAACGTGGGTTAGATGTTCTTAATCAAACCGAACGACCGGGCTTAAGAGCGCTTATCAAAAATGCCGGTTTAACGCTAGAAACGATTAATGAGACAGATGTAGGCTTTAATATTGCTCCTAGACTTAATGCTGTTGGACGTTTGGCTAATGCTAATCTGGCAGTAGAGCTTTTGCTTAGTGATGATGATCTTGAGGCACAGAAGATCGCAGATCAGATTGAAGACTTAAATAATAAGCGTAAAGAGCTAACTACTGAGGTTTACGATCGCTGCATGGAATTAGTTCGTGAAAATAGTTGGCAAAAGCAAAATACTTTAGTTTTATATGATCCTGATTTTCATGAAGGAGTTTTGGGGCTTGTTGCTAACAAGATAGTGGAAAAACTGCATAAACCAACAATTGTTTTAACTAAAAACGATGAAGGGGAGATTAAGGGATCAGGTCGTTCACTCAGTGGTTTTAACTTATTTGATGCTCTTAATCCGTTAAAAGAAAGTCTATTGACCAAATTTGGAGGTCATGATTTTGCTTGTGGTTTATCCATGGAAGAAGATAAAGTAAATGACCTACGGGAAAAGTTTGAAGCCGATTTTCATGTTGACGGTGGTTTAGAGACTAAAGAGTACGATATGGAATTGCCTATGCATGACTTATCACCTCAAACTTTGGCTCAAATTAATCAAGTGGGACCATTTGGTACTGGTGATCCGCAGCCAATTTTTAGTATTTCGGATCCAACTATTACACACTTTTTCAAAATAGGAAAAGATAAGAATCATGTTAAATTAATAGCTAATAAAAAAGACGGCAATTTAGCAATTGTGGGATTTAATAAGGATTATTTGAATAATAATTTGTTACCATTTATTTCAAAAATCTTTGTTACTCTCTCTTTGAATACTTATCGCAAACAAGTATCTTTGCAAGGCATCATGGAAGGAATAGCCTTTGCATCCCCAAAATTAGCTGTGCCAACATCAGTAATTGATTTAAGACAAGAGAAATTTGTCATGGGCCTTGCAGATCGTTATTTGCTTTTTGACAAAAAGAATATTCCAATTGTTAAGAATAGCCTTCAAATTGATGATGATAAAATTAGCTTGGTTAAAGATTATGATCAATCGGGTGAAACAGTAGCTTTGCTTGATGTGCCTCGCAATCAAGTGGAATTAAATGCAGCTTTAAAAAAAGATTATCAACAAATTTATTTATGCTTTTTATTAGATCAGTTACCTGTTGAACAAATTCCAGCAAAGAGTTATTTCGGAAAAGTGTTAAAGTATATTTATGCCCATCCAGCATTAAAGCCTGAAGACTATCGCACTGTAGCACCATATCTAGGTTTGGATTATGATAGTGTATTGTTTATTTTGCGAGTATTCTTTGAATTAGGTTTTGTTAAATTAGACGATCAAAAATTAGTTGGTGAGTCTAATCCAAAGAAGCAACCATTGACAGCTTCTAAATATTTAATGGCAACGAGTTCACAAATTAAATTTATTAATCAACTAAGAACGATGCCTACTCAAAAATTAATTACATATGTTAATAATTTGGTAAAAAGATAGATAAATATCAAGATTTCAGTACTTTTATAACAAATCTTTGGTAAAATATACAAGTCAAAAGTGTTTGAATACAAACGCACAGAATTATGGAGGTTTTTCTTCTTATGGCGATTGATTTTAGTAAATATATTGCAAGTGTTAAGGACTTTCCTAATAAGGGAATTGTCTTTCGCGATATTACACCTATTTTGCAAGATGGTGAATTGTATCGTATTGCTACTCATGAATTGGCAGAATATGCAAAGAGTAGAAAGGCAGATGTAATCGTAGGTCCTGAAGCACGTGGCTTTATTGTAGGCTGTCCTGTTGCAACTGAGTTAGGCTTAGGTTTTGTTCCAGCAAGAAAGCCACATAAGTTGCCAAGAGAAGTTGAACGTGCTTCATATGACTTGGAATACGGTTCAAATAGCCTTGAAATGCATAAAGATGCAATTAAGCCTGGCCAAAGAGTTGTTCTCTGTGACGATTTAATGGCTACTGCAGGTACTTTAAGAGCTTCTAAGGAATTAATTGAAAATCTTGGTGGTAAGCTTGTAGGTGCTGCATTTTACATTGAATTGCCTGATTTAAAGGGTAGAGAAAAGTTGCCTGATGTTGATATTTACAGCTTAGTGCAATATCATGGTGCTTAAATAAATTCAATATTGATCTAATTAGTAAAGGTCATTATACTAAAAGTGTTGTACCAACATTGACTGGTGCACAATCAACAGAAATAAAAATAATACTCCTAAGGAAATTTTACTTAGGAGTATTTGTTTACAGAAATTAAGTTTTAAGCATTAAATAATGCAGTTGAAAGGTAACGATCACCGCCGTCTGGAACTACAGTAACCACAGCATGTCCCTTGCCTAACTTTTTAGCAATTTCGATTGCACCATGGATGTTTGCACCAGCTGAAATACCAGGTAAGAAGCCTTCGTTTTTAGCTACTTCACGAGCTGTAGCCATTGCTTCATCAGTAGAAACTGTAATTATATCATCGTAGATATCCTTATCTAAATTCTTAGGGATGAAACCTGCGGCAATACCTTGGATACCATGTTTACCTGTTTTTCCATCTTTTAAGAGTGGAGATTCAGTTGGCTCAAGTGCAAATATCTTAGTGGATGGATTTTCACGCCTAAGTGCATGTCCAATTCCTGATAAAGTACCACCAGTACCAACACCAGCAACAAAGGCATCAACGGATTTGCCGATACCATTCATTGCGGCAATAATTTCTGGACCAGTAGTTAATTCATGAATATTAGGATTTTCTGTATTTTCAAATTGCATTGGCATGAAGTAGCCTTTCTCTTTAACTAATTCTTCGGCCTTAGCAATTGAACCCTTCATACCGTCTGCACCTGGTGTCAAAATAAGTTCAGCACCATAGCCCTTCATTAATTTACGCCGCTCAACGCTCATAGTTTCTGGCATAACAATAATAATGTGATAGTCCTTAGCTGCAGCAACCATGGCTAAACCGATACCGGTATTGCCTGAAGTAGGTTCTACAATTGTGCCACCTGGCTTTAGGTTGCCTTCACGTTCAGCTTTTTCGATCATAGCTAAAGCAATTCTGTCTTTAATTGAACCAGCTGGGTTTTCAAATTCTAACTTTACATAGACATCTGCCGCGTCGTCAGGTACAACGCGATTCAACTTAAGTAATGGAGTGTTGCCGATAAGTTCTGTAACTGAATTATAAATTGTAGACATAATGTATGCCTCGTTTTATTTATCTAATAATACTAATTTGCTTTTTTTAACTTGAGTTAGCCAGTTATTGAAAAATGTTTTCTGAGTATCTTTCCATTGAAACAATAGATTTGATAATGAATAATTTTCTGGCTTCTTATAATGTCGCTCTGGATGTGCAGCAATCTCTCTTTCATATTCTTTTTTAAGGCCTTTTCGGCCATATTCGATATGAGAGAAAATAAAATTTTGCTCAGGCTTTTCTAAAGAAGAGACCATAAATAGATGCCCATTATCGTCAACTGAATTAATGGTTAATCGTGGATCTTGCATAATCTGTGTTTTATCCATTTCAGCGTAACGAGCATGTGGAGCGATAAATCCTTTGCTGAGTCCATTTAATAAAGGATGTGGTTCGATAATTAAATGAGGAAAAACACCAAAGATTTTTTTCGATAAAATTCTTTTTTGAATATTGTAAAAATAATCTAAAGCGGCCATTGCACCCCAGCAAAAATATAATTGCTGCAACTTGTATTTATCTAATAGTTGGAGCAAACATCGGACTTCCTCGATGTAGGTAACTTGATCAAAATCAAGATGATCTAAAGGTGCGCCCGTAATGATAAAGCCATCAAACTCTTTGATTTGATTAAGATCTAATGGCTGGGAAGTTTTTGCAACTTCAGGTGGGACAGGACGATTTTGATAATGCATACGTGGATAAAAGAAAGTCAGGTCTGCATCTGGCAAAACGCGTGCAAATCTTTGTTGAGTATCTAACTTATCGTGCATTAAATTCAAAACGCCTATTTTTACTCTATTAGCCAAGTTTTATCCTCCTTACTTTTTAATAGTTATCATTATTATATAACTTATAAAAAATAAGTAAAGAAATAAAACTGCATTTTTAAAATACAAAGTAAAACCCCCATCGGATAGACCGATAGAGGGCTTTTCATTAAAAAATAGGTGATAATAATCTTGAGAAGTATTGCTTAAATTTTAACCATGATGATTGTTGAGCAAAGTAGTCATTAGTTAAAAGGGTACATTTATCTAAGTCCTTCTCAAAAATTTTCTTTAATTCTTGAGTTAAAGCAGGGTTGTAGTTGAATGAGTTTACCTCAAAGTTTAATGTATAGCTTCGGAAATCTTGATTGGCGGAACCAACTGAAGAAATATTAGAACCGCTAACCATAGTTTTTGCATGAATAAAACCATCATTATATTTGTATACTTTAACGCCATGGGCTACTAAATACTTAGCATAGTATTCTGTAGCACGATAAACAAATGGATGATCGGGCATGCAAGGAACCATAATTCGAACATCAATACCGCTGTTAGCAGCGATAATTAAGGCTTCAAGAATTGATTCTTCGGGAATTAAATAAGGCGTTTGAATATAAATGTATTTTTTAGCTCCTGCAATAATTCCCTCAGCCTCGTCTGATGCCGTAATGTTGATTATCAGGTCCTGAGGAAACAATTTGCATAGCGACATTTTTATTATCATTGATATCTTTTCGATTGACAGTAAATGGTTTAAGTTCCTTTAATTCAAATTTAGGTAAATTTGTTCTTCTGATTGACGTGTTCCAGTCCATTGCAAACCGGACCTCCATTAGAATTGGTGATTGCCCAATTACACGTAAATGGGTATCCCGCCAATGACCGAATTTTGGTGATTTATTGACATATTGATCTCCAATATTAAATCCGCCAATATAGCCAATATGGTGGTCAATAATAACTAATTTTCTATGTAAGTGGTAATTGAGTCGTGGGGTAGTAAACCAGTGCTTTTTTGAAGTGGAAATAAATGGCTGAGCTTCGCCGCCCTTAAATGGTCAAAAAAGCTTGGCTTAGTGCCTCTTGATCCAGAGGTATCATAAATTACTCTTACCTTAGCACCATTAGCTGCAGCCTCTTCCAAGGCTTTTAAAACACGATGCCCTAATTGGTTAGAATAAAAAGTATATAATTCTAAGCTGACAGATTTTTTGGCATTTTTGATATCAGTAATCATTTGGTCAAAAAGTTCTGGTCCAGAAATAAATACTTTGACCTGATTATCAAAAGTTAAAATCGCATCATCGTTGTTAAGATTTAGTTCCGAAAGCATTCTTACTCGTGGAAGACGCTCTTTTTCAGGTAGAAGATCGTGCTCTTTAAGCATGTCGCGTTGCTCAGCTAAATAATGTCTTTGTACCTTTTTTTGCTCTTCTTGAATAGCAAAGATTTCATCATGTGAAAGCTGACGACCAAAGAAAAGATATAGGATAAAACCGATACCGGGCAGAACGGTTAATACAAGCATCTATGCCCAAGTTGCAACAACGCTGCGGCGACTTCTAAAGACCGTCCATACAGCAAACGCAATATTGATAATCCATAAGACTTCGATAGTCCTACGGATTATATCCCAAGTTAAAATCATGAATTAAGTAGTGTTATAAATAATTTTAGCAGAATTAAGCAAATAGTTATAAAACAGATGAGTAAAAAATGCTTCCAATTCGATAATTTTTGATAAAATAAGGGATGGAGAATGGTATAAACACTACGGGGGTGGATTATGATGAGAAAACAAATTATTTCTGCTGCAGGTATAATGTTAGCAGTTATTGGATTAGGCGCAGCAACTACACAAAGCGTTGATGCAGTTGTTACTAATCCAGTTAGACAAGGTAAGAGATTAAATCTAACTAGAAATGCTACTGTTTATAATAGACATGGTGTTAAAGTTGGACATTTAAGAAAGGGAAAGCTTTACAAAGTACGTGCCATAAAAGTAATTAATGGTAATACTTATGTAAAGATTCGTAAAAATAGATTTGTTAAGGAAGAAGCCTTCTTGCCATATATGAAGACTACTGTAAAAGTAGTTAATAGAATCAAAAAGCATTCCTTTGTTTATGATGAGAATGGTGAAAAAATCCCAGGCAAATTTTTAAAGCGTGGTGCTAAGGTTAACTATTTAGGCCATAAAGAAATTAATGAAAAACCATTTATCAAAATTGCTGATGGTGAATATGTTAAGGCTTTGAATGCCTTGACTACAGTTACTAATTATTAATCAAAAAAAACACTCTGAAAACTACATTGTAGTAATTTAGTTTTCAGAGTGTTTTTGTTTTAAGTTAATTATCTGTTTTTCATTACTGGTTGATAAATCAAATCAATAATAATTGCTGCAATTAATGCAACCACAACGGTAATTAATAAGTTTTGCCAACTAATTTGAGCCATTGCTAAACCGCATAAAGCTAAAATAAAGGTTAATGCGACATCGGCAATTTGAACAATACCTACAAGTTTAGATGGATAATCTTGCCAGAAGTATTTACGAGTTCTAGTAATTAATACAATTAACATTGCACTTAGAACTAAGTAAACATAGACCATGGTAGAGATAGAATTGTGACTCCAGCCATGCATGTTGAGGTAGCTGAAAAAAGCGATACCGATAACTGTCCAACCTGCAGCAAGAGAGAATGCGATTTTGGCTAACCTTGCCATATTCCAATTTTCTGGTTTGTAAGTAATATGGGTACGGTCGGTACCAATCATCATGGTAACCATGTTATTCATGATTGTGTAAATAACCATAGCATTTAATGCCATTGGAATATAGTTGAAGAAGAGATAGCCGAAGGTTAAAAGCATAGTTAATTCGGCGGTTCTGGCGAGCTTAGCAAGTGACCAAGTAGTCATTCGTTGATATACACGGTGACCAGCATCAAGAATTTTAACAATAGAGCTTAAGCCATCATCTAGAAGCACCATCTTACTTGAACGCTTGGCAACATCGGCAGCGTTAGAAACAGCAATACCAACTTCAGCTTGCTTTAAAGCAGGAGAGTCGTTAACACCATCACCAGTCATACCAACGATATAACCTTTTTCTTGGAAGAATTTAACCATCTTAAGTTTATCTTCAGGTAAAACATCGGCAATTCCTGCTAATTCATCAATATCGGTGCTTTCATCAAAGTCATGAATAGAGATAACGTTACCAGTTAAATCAACTTGTTCAGCGACTGCTGCGGCAGTTCTTTGATTATCACCAGTTAACATGATTGGACGTACGCCCCGTTTTTTAAGTTCTGCTAAAGCAGCCTTAGAGTCCTTTCTTACTTTATCTTGTAAGATAAATACTCCCGCAAGTTTGTCATCAATTAACACGGCAACTGAGCGTCCAGCTTTAAAATTGATGCCTTCAACTGCTTCATTTGCATTCTTATCGATTAATGAAAGTTGCTTAAATGAACCTAACTTAACATTGTGACCATCTACTTCAGCCATAGAATAGCCAGTGTCAGAAGTAAATGGGGTAAAGTGTTCAACGTCCATGACAGGGATATCGTTTTCTTTTAAGTATTCATCAATGGCGATATCAATGATACCTGCATTGCGCTTATCAGTTGCACTACCGACTAAAGCAAGTACATCTTTATCTGGCAAATCGCTTAAATTGCTCCAACTAGCAACTGCAGTTTTGTTTTCAGTGATTGTTCCCGTCTTATCAAGTAAAAGCAAGTTTAAGTTAGCTGCATCTTGGATACCAGTTAAATCAGCTGTTAAGACGCCTTCTTTACTTAAACGGGTTGCTTCAAATGAATTGGACAATGCAAAGGTTGACGGCATCGCAACCGGAATTGAAGCGATGAACATCATGGCTAAGAATGGCAACATGTTGATAAACGTATCAAAATTACCACCCTTAAAGAATGAAGCAATGATAATAACTAAGGTAAGTACACCGTCAAGTAGGCAAAGGTAGTAAATAATCTTAGTTAAAAGTTGTTGCAAGTGACCAGGTGCAGCTGAATTGTTGATCAAGTTAATGGTCTTACCACTTCTTGAATCTTTACCAGTTGCAGTAACAATTGCTAATCCATCGCCTTCAACAACAGTAGTACCAGCATAAGCTGTGTCATCAATGTTCTTTTTAACGGGCTTAGATTCACCGGTAATTGAGCTTTCATCACAGGCGATCTTACCGCTAACCATTTTTACATCGGCTGCAAGTACATCTCCACGTTGAAGTGAGATTAAGTCGCCTCTAACTAATTGCTTAGAGTCAATTTTGATCCACTTACCATCGCGTTCTACAGCCACCTTAGGGGTTAGCTTATGTGAAATGGTATTTAATACCCGCCGTGACTGTTTCTTCTTGGATGCACCGTTAAAAGCCGCAAAAAGAAGCATCAACAAGACGAACAAAGATTGAATCCATTTGCCTAAGATACATTCGAGGATTAAGGCACCTTCTAGAACCCAGGCAGAAAGATTCCATAATTTTGATAGAAATTCCTTAAAAAAGTTGTATTCGGGTTCAGGTGCTTCGTTTAACCCATCTTCCTTAAGTCTCTTATCTGCTTCGGCTTGAGTTAAGCCATGAAATTTTTCAGACATTTTATTCCCTCCAAATCTACCTTAATAAAGTAGCACATATGTTGTTTGAATGAAAATACTAAATTAAAATATAAGATATAGAAATTTTTAATAAGAGATACAACTAAAATAAAAAAGATAGATTATTAATGAATATTAAACAATTACGCTACTTTTTAGTAGTAGCCAAAGAAAAGCAAATCACTTCAGCAGCTAAAAGACTATACATTGCACAACCGCCGCTGAGTTATCAATTAAAGCAACTAGAAATAGAACTAGGAGCACAATTATTTAAGCGTACTGCTCATGGAATTGAATTAACAGATGCTGGACAAATTTTGCAGAGCTATGCTAGTGAAATTCTCTCTTTATCAGAAAGCGTGAAAAATCAGGTTCATAAAACTGTTTCAGGTGAACTAGGCACGATTGCAATAGGCATGGCTTCATCATCAACTGGACTAATTCCTATGAAAAGTTTTCAAGATTTAACTAAGTTTTATCCGGAAATCAACTTTGATATTTATGAAGATAATACCTTTGGCATTATCGATAAATTGGAAAAGAAGACAATCGATTTAGGAATTGTGCGTACGCCTTATAATCGTAATGGCTTAAATGCAAAAACTTTAACTACTGAAAGAATGATGGCAGTTACTGTTGATCCCAAATTTAAGGATAAGACGGGATTAAGGATTAAAGATCTAAATGAGCAGCCCCTCATTATTTATCGAAGATTTGAAGAAATTTTTAACCAGACTTTTGCTCATCATGGGATTAAGCCGTTTTATGCTGTTAAATGTGATGATTCTAGAACAGCGATTACTTGGGCGAAGAGAAAAATGGGGATTGCTCTTGTTCCTGAATCTATTGCTTCTACGTATGCACCTGATGATCTTATTCCTATTAAATATAGTAATTGGATTACGCATTTGCAATTAGTGAGGCGCAAGGATCAAAAGGTGACGCCTTTAATGAAAAGAATAATAGATTCACTAAGCCGTTAAGATTGTAACTTCTACCTAATTGATCCTTAATTATTGTAAGCTGATACATAATTTGAATTAGGAGGCGCTATAATGACTGACTTAATTCATGTTTATTCCGAAATTGGCAAATTAGAAACAGTTATGCTGCATCGACCGGGAAGAGAATTAGAAAATCTTTCACCGGATATCTTAAATCGAATGTTAATTGACGATATTCCATATTTAAAAATAGCTCAAAAAGAGCATGACTATTTTGCCCACACTTTGGAAAAATAGGGAGTTCATGTCGTTTATTTAGAAGATTTATTAGCTCACTCTTTGACTAATGAAGATGTCCGTACAAAATTTGTAGATCAATTATTAGAAGAATCCAATATAAAAAAGAAGATCCATTACATCAATTACTGATGGACTATTTAATAGCAATGCCAGTAAATGAAATGGTTAAGCAAATAATTGCTGGTATTAGAAAAAATGAAATGCAAAATGCAACTCCTTCATTAGCCGATCTAGCTGAAAATCCAGATTATCCATTTTATTTGGATCCAATGCCAAATGTGTATTTTACTCGTGATCAACAAGCAACTATTGGTAATGGCATGACTATTAATAGAATGACGTTTAGAGCTAGAAGACGTGAGTCATTATTTATGGAAACCGTTTTAAAGCATCATCCCGACTTTAAAAATGCCAATATTCCTATTTGGTGTGATCGTTACACTCATGGACGTTTAGAAGGTGGCGATGAGCTGATTTTAAACAATCATGTTTTTAGCAATCGGTATTTCTCAAAGAACTTCCGCTGCCGCAATCACTGACCTTGCTCATAGCCTGTTTGGTCATTCTAGTTATGACACAATTTTAGCAATTAAAATACCACATAATCATGCCATGATGCATCTGGATACAGTCTTTACAATGATTAATTATGATTAGTGTACTGTTCATCCTTTTATTTTAGACAAATCAGGAAAGATTGATATTTATGTTTTAGAGCAAGATGATCATGGTGAGATTAAAATTACCCCAGAAACTGATTTGATCAAAGTGTTAAAGAATTATTTGCACTTATCGGAGATTGACCTAATTCCAACCGGAGGTGGGGATGCAATTGCAGCCCCAAGAGAGCAGTGGAATGATGGCTCGAATACTTTGGCTATTGCGCCAGGTGAAGTCGTTACATATGATCGTAATTATGTATCAAATGATTTGTTAAGAAAGCATGGCATTTTAGTTCATGAAATTCATTCAAGTGAGCTTTCTCGTGGCCGTGGAGGTCCAAGATGTATGTCATGTCCACTTGTTCGTGAAGATTTGTAAGAGGCGTCAAAATGAAATATTTACAAAATGTGTTTCAAGGCAGAAGTTTATTAAAATGCAAAGACTATACTCCAACGGAGCTTAACTATCTAATTGATTTTGCACTTCATTTGAAGGAACTAAAGAAAATATTCCGCATGAATATTTAAAAGGAAAGAATATAGCTCTTTTATTTGAAAAATCTTCAACAAGAACACGTTCAGCCTTTGTAGTTGCATGCAATGATTTAGGCGCAAATCCTGAATATATGGGTGCTGGTGAAATTCATTTAGGTAAAAAGGAAAGTATTGAAGATACTGCCAAGGTTTTGGGCAGTATGTTTGATGACATTGAATATCGCGGTTTTGCTCAAAAAGATGTAGAAGATTTGGCTAAATATTCTGGTGTCCCTGTTTGGAATGGTTTAACAGATAAATGGCATCCGACCCAAATGTTGGCTGACTTTATGACTATTAAAGAAAAGTTTGGACATTTAAAGGTACTTACTTTAGCTTATGTAGGCGATGGACGTGATAATGTTGCCGACAGTCTTTTAGTGGCTGGCAGCATGCTTGGAGTTAATGTACACATAGTTACGCCAAAGCCTTTATTCACTCACCCTGATGTACAAAAAATTGCAGAAGGTTTTGCCAAAGATTCTGGATCAAGAAATTTGATTACTGATGACATTGAACAAGGCGTTAAAGGTGCAAATATTATTTATACTGATGTCTGGGTATCAATGGGTGAAAATGACTGGAGTGAGAGAATCAAATTGTTAAAGCCTTACACGGTTACAATGAATATGATGTATATGACAGGCACCCCGGATGATCAACTAATCTTTATGCACTGTTTGCCTGCGTTTCATGATTGAACTGCTAAAGTTGGCAAAGAAATTTATGAAAAATATGGTCTAAGTGAAGTGGAAGTTACAGATGAAGTCTTTAACTCTCAATACGCTTGGCAATTTACTGAAGCGGAAAATAGATTGCATTCTATCAAAGCAATAATGGCCGCTACTTTGGGCAATTTGTTTATTCCGTCAGTTGATGAAGGAAGTAAATAAAGATGAAAAGAATAGTTGTAGCTTTCGGTGGCAATGCTATTGAAGCAGGTGATAATAGTGCAGCTGCCCAAGAAAAGCAGGTTAAAAAGACAATGAAGGTTGTTGCTAAAATGATTGAAAATGGTGATCAGGTAGCGATTGTTCATGGTAATGGCCCGCAGGTTGGTAATTTGCTTTTGCAACAATACAAAGGTTCAAGTAAAGATAATCTCGCTATGCCGCTTGATACAGTAGTATCAATGACTCAAGGCAGTATCGGCTATTGGATGCAAAAGGCCTTAGACGATCAATTTAAACATACAAATTATCCACATCAAGCTGTTGCTTTAATTACTCAGATAATAGTTAATGCGAATGATCCAACTTTTAAGAATCCAACTAAACTAATTGGCCCATTTTATACATTTAACGAAATGCAGAGGTAAAAAATCTATCATCCTGAATATACTTATAAGCAAGATACAGGTCGAGGCTATCGTCAAGTAGTTTCTTCTCCAAAGCCCGTTAAAATTATTAATGCACCAGGCATTGACACTTTACTAAAGAGCAAGTTTGTTCCTATTGCTGCCGGAGGTGATGGAATTCCTGTTGTAGTGAAAGACGATAGTTTGCAAGGCGTAGCAGGAGTAATTGATAAAGACTTCAGTGCCGCAAAACTAGCTGAAGATATTCAAGCAGATGAATTAGTTATTCTAACTACTGTTGACAATGCCTACGTGAACTATAATCAACCTGATCAAGCTCCTATTGGAAAAATAAAGATTGATCAATTAAAGAAGTATCTAGAAGCTGGCCAATTTGCTGCAGGCAGCATGAAGCCAAAAATTGAAGCTGTCATTGATTTCGTAGAGAAAACAGGAAAGACTGCAATTATTACTTCTTTAAGAAATGCAAGTAAACTTGATGATGGAGTAGGTACAATTGTTTATAATTAACTGCGGTGAGATATAAATGAACATTTTTCAAGAAGGAAATCCGCAAAATATTGCTCAGGTATTAGCTGGAAAAGATTATCGTGTAGCTTTGCAGCAAGCTATTTTTAAAAAGTATCCTGATGCGACTTTGGTTGATATAAACTTAAATATCCCGGGGCCAATTAAAAATAATCGATATTTAATCAAATTATTTGATTACGGAATTAAACAATTAGAAGAAATATGGCAGAATAATGGATATGACTATAAATTAGTAAAAGCATTAAATAATGATGCTGGATGTGAAAATTTCTATGTTTTGCGAGAATCTAGCAAAGTAGTTAAATTATCTACAATTTTATTTGAAGAAAATAATAAAATAGGACGATTATTTGATGCCGATGTATTAATTAAAGGGAAAACTGCACTTTCACGCCAAGAGCTTGAATACTCTAGTCGCCGCTGCTATTTATGCAATCGCCCTGCTAAAGAGTGTGCTCGATCACGGCGACACTCAGTAGAAGAGATGCAAAGATACATTTCTAGTTTATATGCGAAGTATGTAAATAATTAAAACGGGATGGGAGGCTAATCATCCCGTTTTTTCATTTAAATCTTAAAAAAAGCTAACGAAAAATACATAAAATGTTCTAAAATATAAGTAAAGTTATGAATATATATTGTAAGGAAAACTATGAAATTAAAGAAAAACCAAGACAATTTAAAACAAATTGCTTCATTGATTGAATATGCTTTTTTAAAAGATTCTGATTTGACTACAGATAGTAACTTTATGCCCCGATATGATCATAGTGATGGATATGGATATTTTGATCAAGAAAAATTGACCAGTTATATGATGGTCAATAAGTTTAAAGCTGAGATATTTGGTCATCATGTTCCACTGGCAGGTATTGGTTATGTGGCATCATATCCTGAATACAGAGGACGTGGACATATATCTAAATTAATGAAAGAAATTCTTTTTGATTTGCATGATCAAAAAATCCCAGTTGCAAATCTAGCTCCATTTTCAGAAAAATTTTATCGTCATTATGGTTTTAGCAATAGTATTTACCAAAAAGAATATCGCTTTTCGGGGGCTGCACTTGCTTCTTTCAGATTACCACGCAAAGGTAAGATAATTCGTGGAAAATGGAATGATTTGATTGTTCAAAATGGTGTGATTCAATTATATGAACGTCAGTTGCATACTGACGATGAAAGAAATACGATCATCAGAGAAGCTTGGTGGTGGAATAGATTAGATGATTATTATCATCATCGAGAGATTGCTGTTTACTTCGATGAAGCTGGTCGGCCGATGAGCTACTTGATTTATCGCATAATTGATAACTGTTTTATGGCTGATGAATTATATTCAATTACGCCTCAAGGATTATTAAGCATATTAGGCTTTATGGCAGCTCATATAGGGTCAATTAAAGAGTTTTGTATGACATTGCATGAGAAGTCTTTATTGGCTGAACTTTTTCCAGAGCAAAATGAATTGGATATTCAACTTCATCCATATATGATGAGTAGAATTATTGATTTCCAAAAAGTCTTGGCATGCATGCGCCCATTGCAAGAGGGTACTTTTAACATCGAAGTTAATTATGATGATCAGTGTCCATGGAATATTGGCGTTTGGCAATTAACTAATTATGATCACCAAGTTAAGTGTGAACGAAAAGAAGATGAACTAGTTGATTTCTCTGGTCCAATTACAACATGGACTCAAATCTTATTAGGACGTTTAACTATGGAATCCGCAATTAAACTTGGTTTGATCACAGATTATCGAATTAAAAAGTTGGACTTTGTAAAAGGTAAAGTCTCATTTTATGATTATTTTTAGAAGAAGGTATCCAAAATGAGTAAGCAAAAGAAAGTTAGATTACTAAAATTTTTAAGCGTGGTAGTTAGTGGAATAAATGTGGTTATTTCGCTATTGATTATGTTCAACAAATATCAAATTAGAAAAGATAAAAAACAAATATCAGATGAAGGTCATGCCCCATTGGATGAAAATTAACTATGAAAAAATTGAGAATAGCATACTTTAACCAACTTGGTAGAAGACAATTAGATCGAATTGTAGACCAATTTAAGCAAAAACATTCTGATGTAGAAATTGAATTAATTGGAATGGGACACGATGAAGCTTTTGATAAATTAGCCAAAAATGAAGTTGATTTAGCGATTAGTGATTTGCGCGATGATCAGCTCGATTTTAAGAAAGAAATCTTAGGTCAGGAAGCAGTAATGGCTATTTTGCAAAAGGGTAGTTATCCTAGCGGTGTTCAGATGATCAATAAAGATGATCTAGCTGATTTAACCTGTTTTATTGTAGCTAAGCCTGAAGAAGAGGCTGCAGAACTCCATTTATTTAAAGATATTTATCAGATTAGAAGCCCATTCATTGCTTCAAATTCCGTAGAAGAGGCAGCATTGTTAGTAGCTTCTGGATCAGGATATTTTTTAATGAATGAAGCAACCGCCAGTTTAATTAGTAATGATACTTTACAACGATTGTTTTTATTGTCTAATGGACAACAAATGTGGCAAAAGATTGCAGCTTTTTATACCAATGAAGATGCAGTAATTAAAGATTTTATTTTGTTAGCTAAAAAAGTATATTAATCTATCTTGGAACAGCAAAATACTGTAAAAATAAAAATGCGCTGATTGTAAAATTAAG
>NZ_GG700757.1:10356-63342 GCF_000160855.1 Lactobacillus helveticus DSM 20075 = CGMCC 1.1877 | reverse complement strand
TATTTTATTTCAATGTTTTCAATTTCCATAAAAGCACCTAGTTGATTTGCCATGTGTGGCAACTTATTAGCTAACTGTTCAATTGTATAGCCATTTGGTGCCACCTCTGCTTGTTTATTATGCTGATTGAGCCAAGCTGCCCGAACAGTATGAGCATCGCTGCGTTTCAGAATAATATTTTTAACTCTTTTAATTAAATCTTCGTGTTTTTTAACAGCTTTTTGCCACTCAATTCGACTAGGATATAACTACCTGTAACTAACAGGGAAGGGACGATTAATAATATTGAAAATGAAGTTAAGTTTATCAGTAGAATATGAGTCTAATTCATTTTCTCGCCAAACTAATTGATAATATGAGCTCATCAAAAACCGCCTTTCTATCTAAGTTAGATTATAAACTTTAATTAAATGGAGGAGCAGAAAAGGAGCAAAATTTTAAAAAAATTGAACAAATAAAAATAAGCTTCTATTGGTGAAATATAACCAATAGAAGCTTATTAACAAATTTATACCTAAACAATTTCCTGTTCCTTGAAACAGCCATAGACCTTCTCAACTTCGCCTACACTCATGAATGCATAGGGATCTGCTTTTTGAACGATCTGACGAATGTCATACATATCGTAACGATCGATGATAGTGATCAAAACAGTCTTTTCAATATGGCTGTAAGCACCTTCGGCATCATGCAAAATAGTAATACCGCGGTGCATTCGGTTTTGAATGCCATCAATAATGTGCTGGGGATGCTGAGTAACAATTATTACCTGCATCTTTTGGTGTTGTGTATAAACTGCGTCAATTACTCTACCATTGATAAAGATAGTTAATGCAGAATATAAAGCACGTGTCCAACCAAACATGCAACCAGCAGCGGCAATAATAATCAGATTAATAAAAATATTAAATTTACCGTAGCTGATACCGGTTTTTTGTCTAATAACAATGCCGATAATATCTAAACCGCCAGTTGAAATACCATTTTTTAACGCCAAACCTGTGCCGATACCGTTAATTGAAGCACCAAAGATGGCACAAACGAGCGGGTCTAGACGAATTTGCCATGGTTGAATCCAATGCATCATGAACGAACCCAGAACAACAGCAACGATAGTGAAAAATGTGAATTTATGACCAATTTTGAACCAAGCCAGAATAAACAAAGGGAAGTTCAATATAAAGTACATAAACGATGTCGTTAGCGTAAAGGGAAGATAACGTTCACTAACGGTGTTAATTAACTGGGCGAATCCTGTGATACCGGATGAGTACATATGTCCGGGTGTCCAGAAAAAATTTAACGCGATAGCAATAGCAATTGAATAAAAGAAGGCGGCAGATAATTTTGAAAGAAAATTATAGCGTCGGTTAAATTTATCTAATTGATCCATTTATTGTCCTTTTTAGTTGCTACAAAAGTTAATGCAGAAATTTTGTAAAAAATGTGCAACGCTTGAGCAACGAAATTATTTATTAATGAATAACATACTAAGTTTAACAAAACTTGTATTAATGACCAATCAAAAATTCCTATACTAGAAATTTTTATTTGCTTAGTATAGAAATTTTGCTTTCGATATCTTAAATTATGTTAAATAACTTTTTTGCTATTATAATATTTTTTAATTACATTAATCGAATTAAGCCAAGTGCCGTTATCAACATTCCAGTTTTTGCATGGGAAACCATGTTTATTAATATAATCTTTGGTCGTCTTAATTAATCCTAAATGTAAATGAGAGCCGGTCATTTTACCGGTCTTTTGATCAGCTTTAATCTTTTGACCAGTTTTTACGTAAATATCTTTCTTCTTGGTAAATCCTTCTTGATAAACTTCAACATATTTATCAGGACTGACAAACCAAATAAAACATCCTAAACCGCTGTCGTAAGCGACTTTTTTAACTGTACCTGCATGAATAGCATAAACAGTAGAACGACCAACTTCAGAATAACCAAAGTCCCAGCCGTCGTGGAAATAAGAAGGCGGATTAGAAGAACGCAAATAATCTGTCATACCAAAAGTTTGGGCCTTGAACATTGGACGCACGCCGTGTTTTTTACAAGCTTTAAATGGATAGCACCATTTATATGTCTTCTTTTCTTTAACATTTTCTGTAGTGACAGCAAGAGAAGAATCCTCCGTTGTGTCTGCTGATACTACATTTGCAATATTAAAACTGTCCCCAATAAAGTAATAATTGTTTTACGAAATCTCATCTATAGCGTATTTCAGGCTGTGCCTGATTTCTTCATCCTCTCTATAATAATATTATCTATAATGTAGCGCATTTGTTTTACAAGATAGTTACAAAATTCTTTCTAAAACTAATAATCAAAAAATCACTTTGAAAAATAAATTCAAGAGTGATTTTTAATTATTTAGTTAATTTGTTACTTTGCATAGTCGTCAATGCCCAAGTGCTCCAAAATAAGGGCAGCTGTTTCTTCAATTGAACGGTGGGCAACATTGATTACATAGCAACCAAGCTTCTTGTAAAGTGCTTGAGCTGATTCCAATTCTTTGTTAATTGAATCCATGTTAGAGTAAGCAGTATCAGGGTTTAAACCATAGGCAATCATTCTTTGACGTCTAATTTCGTTTAAAACTGATGGGTCATTAGTTAAACCTATAATCTTCTTAGGATCAATTTCGTAGATTTCCTTTGGAATATGAGTTTCTGGAACCAAAGGCAAGTTAGCAACTTTTAAATTCTTGTTAGCTAAGAATAAGGAGAGTGGAGTCTTTGAAGTACGTGATACACCAAGTAAAACTACGTCAGCTTCCAAGAAACCTTTTGGATCCTTACCATCATCATACATAACAGCAAATTCCATTGCAGAAATTCTATCAAAGTATTTTTGATTTAAGCTGTGTTGAGCACCGATCTTTTGATCAGGAGTCATATGAGTAGTTTGTTTGATTGCTTCTACTACCGGTGAAAAAATATCAACGCATTGGATATTGTGCTCCCGTGCAAATTTAATTACAGGCATTTGCATCTCATCTTTTACCAAACTATAAATAATCACTAAATTAGGATATTTTTCAATCTCCTCCAAGACTTCATCAAGTTTATCCTTATTAGTAATAAATGGATAACGACGATAATTAATTTGGGCCTTTGGAAATTCAGCAGCAGCGGCTGTAGCATTACTAAAGGCAGTGTCACCAGCTGCATCTGAAATAATGATGATGTTTACTTCATTTTGGTCTTTTGTTTCTGCCATATAATAGCACCTCTTTCTGCAATAATTATACTATTAATGAAAGCGGATTAACAAGAAAATTCGTTAAGTTGATATTGGATAATTGGAGAAAAAGTATATTTAAACTTAGTAAAACAATGCTAACAAAATGTAAGGGCTTAAAATAATATGGATTTTATAAAAATATTATAAGAATGTATTGACCCGCAAAATTAGTTTGGTATAATTTAAATAAATATATGGCGTAACGCCAAGAAATGGAAGGAGGGATCACACATGGCTAAGACAATCGTTCACGAAAACGAGTCTATTGATGATGCTCTTCGTCGTTTCAAGCGTTCCGTTTCAAGAAGTGGTACCTTACAAGAATACCGCAAACGCGAATTCTACGAAAAACCAAGTGTTCGTAGAAAGTTAAAGTCTGAAGCTGCACGCAATCGTAGACATTATTAATATACTGAAAACTCACCCGGGAATGGGTGAGTTTTTTTATACTTTCATTTTAGTTATGCGCATAGTTTGTTATAATACTATTGGGTTTTTAATAGAAAGAAGGATGCATATTGAGTTTATCAGATAAGATCATGGCTGATATGAAAACAGCTATGAAAAATCATGATAAGACTACGCTTAATACTGTCCGGATGATTAAATCTGCTTTGATGAATGAAAAAATCAAGTTGGGACATGATCTAACTCCAGATGAAGAATTAACGGTTCTTAATCGTGAGAAAAAGCAAAGAGAAGAATCAATCGAAGAATTCACTAAGGCTAAACGTGCTGAATTAGTTGAAGAAACTAAGAAAGAATTAGCCGTAGTTGAAAAGTACATGCCTAAGCAAATGAGCAGGGAAGAACTTGAATCCGTTGTTAAGGAAACGATTGATGAAGTTGGTGCTAAAGGCAAGTCTGATTTTGGCAAAGTCATGAAGGCTTTAATGCCAAAAATTAAGGGACGCGCTGATGGTAAGGTTGCTTCACAAACAGTTCGTGATCAGCTGAATTAGTAGTAACAAGAAGGAGTGGGTCTTTTTGGCTCAAACAACTTTTATACCTCAAAAGGTAGAAGACATTCAAAAATTAGTTGGAGTTAATGATGGAAATCTAAAGCTTCTTTCAGAAGGTTATAATTTGTCTATTTCAGATACTGGTAATGAGATTATTATTACTGGAGATGATGAGGCAAATGTGAAAAAAGCTATTGCTGTTTTGAAAGCATTAGACAATGTTGTGAATACCGGCGTTAACGTTGGTGCGCCCGACACTGTGAGTGCGATGAAGATGGCCGATAAGGGTACAACTGAGTACTTTGCAGATCTGTATAAAAAGGTTTTAATTCGGGAGGCTAAAGGCAGACCGATTAGAGTCAAGAATATGGGGCAAAAGCGTTATGTAGAGGCCATTAATAAATCTGATGTTGTTTTTGGAATAGGACCAGCCGGAACAGGTAAGACATTTTTGGCTGTTGTCTGTGCAATTGCTGCCTTTAAAAAGGGTGAAGTTTCCCGCATAATTTTGACTAGACCGGCTGTAGAAGCTGGTGAATCGTTAGGTTTTTTGCCAGGAGATTTAAAAGAAAAAGTTGATCCCTACTTGAGACCAATTTATGATTCTTTGTACGCTATTCTTGGAACTAATACGACTGACCGTTTGATGGAACGTGGCGTAATTGAGGTTGCTCCACTTGCTTATATGCGTGGACGTACTCTTGACGATGCTTTTGTAATTCTTGATGAAGCCCAAAATACTACAGATGCCCAGATGAAAATGTTCTTAACTCGTCTTGGATTTAACTCTAAGATGGTCGTAAATGGAGATATGACTCAGGTCGATTTACCGGGACGACAGCATAGCGGTTTAATTGATGCTAAGCATATTTTAAAGAATATCGACCAAGTTAAGTTCATTAATTTCTCTGCAAATGATGTTGTTCGACATCCTGTAGTTGCCAAAATTATTACTGCTTATGAAAAAGAGGGCATTAAAAATTAAAAATGGATCCAATTGATGTTACATATCATGATGAAGTCGGATTTTTAGACGATAAGAATCGCGACTGGCGAGACTGGATTATGAAGTTATTGCTTTTAGCTAAAAAAGAGATTGGTAAAGATAATAACTTAGAAATGAGTATTAACTTTGTCGATGAAGACCGTAGTCATGAGATTAATTTGAAATATCGTGATAAAGATCGTCCAACTGATGTTATTTCTTTTGCAATACAAGATGGTGAGGATGCAATTGATTTATCAGCATTTGAAGATGATCCAGATTTTCAAGAAGATATTGGGGACTTATTTATGTGTCCTAGCGTGATAAAGCGTCACAGTAAGGAATATGGAACAGGATTTGATCGAGAATTTGGTTATACTGTAGTTCATGGATTTTTACATTTAAATGGCTATGACCATATTAAACCTGATGAAGCTAAAGAAATGTTTGGCATTCAAGGCAAGGTATTAGAAGAATGTGGCTTGCCATTATATCCTGATCAATTAGATGAAGGCAGAGGTAAATAATGGAAGAAAAAGAATTTAAATCTGGCTTTGTTGCTTTACTTGGTCGACCAAATGTAGGTAAATCAACTTTAATGAACTATTTGGTAGGTCAAAAAGTAGCGATCACATCAAACAAGCCACAAACAACGCGTAATCGTATCTCAGGTATTTATACTTCAGATAAAATGCAAGTTGTATTTGTTGATACGCCAGGTATTTTTAAGCCTCATTCAAAGCTTGACGATTACATGGATAAAGCTAGTTTGTCTAGTTTAAATGATGTTGACTTAGTTTTATTCATGGTTGAACCTGAGGAAATTGGTAAAGGCGATCAATATATTGCTAACTTGTTAAAAGAAGTTAAAGTACCCGTATTTTTAGTAATTAATAAGGTTGATCAAATTCATCCTAATAAACTTTTGCCAATTATGGATTCATACCATAAACTTGAAGGCTTTAAAGAAATACTACCGATTTCTGCTACTCAAGGTATTGGTATTGAAGATTTGCTTAATACAATTAATAAATATTTGCCAGAAGGTCCACAATACTATGGTGCTGATCAGATCACAGATCGCCCAGAATATTTTGTTGTGGCTGAGCTTATTCGTGAACAAATTCTGCGACTCACTTCCCAAGAAGTGCCACACGCTACTGCAGTTGCAGTTGACCAAATGAATAAGCATCAAAATGGCAAGTTATTAATAGAAGCTACTATTTATGTGGAGAAAGATGGTCAAAAAGGCATTATTATCGGTAAAGGTGGTAAAATGCTGAAACAGATCGGTGTTAACTCACGTAAAGAAATAGAGCATTTACTTGGCGAAAAAGTAAACTTGCGCCTTTGGGTTAAGGTTCAACACAATTGGCGCTCAGATCCAAGCTTTTTGAAACAAATTGGGTATGATAAGAAGGAGCTCAGTTAGATGGCACGTGAACTGAAAGAAGTTCAGGGCATCATTTTCAAAAGGCAAAAATATAAAGAAGCAGATTTGTTAGCTAAGATTATGACTAAACAAGATGGTATTATCACTTTGATTGTGAAAGGGGCATTAAGACCTAAATCACAATTGAGTGCAGCAACATTGAATTTCTCAATGGGTACTTATGTCATTTATACTAGCGGTCATGGTTTAAGCAATCTGCGTACTTATAAAGAAGTGAAGCAATTTGACGGTTTATACCGTGACTTGACGAAGAATGCTTACACTTCTTTTATTTTTGACTTAATTGATCACGCTTTTGTTGAGTATCAACCTCTTGGTAAATATTATGACTTAGCGGTTTTTGCTCTGAAAAAGATTGATGCTGGTGTAGATAATGAAATGATCACCCAAATAGTACAGATGAAAATGTTGAGTGCATTTGGGGTTGAACCTGAATTACGACATTGCGTTATTTGCGGTAAAGAAAGAGGAGTATTCGACTACTCAATTAAATTAGGTGGCATTGTTTGCAGCAATCATTTTGCAAAGATAAATAGTCGGTTGCATTTAACTCCTAAACAGACTGCAGTATTACGTACAATTGCTCTTTTACCTATTGAGCGCTTAGGAAATATTGAATTAAATAGTGAAACTAAAAAAGCAACTCGCAAAGCAATTGATCGTATTTATAGAGAAACAATCGATTTAAATCTAAAAACCAAAAAGTTTTTAGATGAAATAAAGCTGTTTTAAAGTCTGGTTTTAACCTAATTCATGTGTTAAAATAAATACGTATTTGACAATGATGAGGATTTTAAAAAGTACTAATTTAGCGAGTGTCGGTAGGTGAAAGGACATATTAGGAAAAGGCACCTCTAGTCATATTCAATTAAGTGCAGGAAGAATACTTCCTGAATTAGGGTGGAACCGCGATAATATTTCGTCCCTATGCAAAATTTTGCATAGGCTTTTTTTATGGCTTAGCGCAGGAGGAGAATTAAGGAAAATGGCAGATAAGAAATTAAACATTCAAAATATGATCTTTAAGCTGGAACAATTCTGGTCCTCCAAAGGTTGTATGATTATGCCTTCATATGATGTTGAAAAGGGTGCAGGTACAATGAGTCCTTACACTTTTCTTCGTGCAGTTGGTCCAGAACCATGGGCAGCTTGTTATGTAGAGCCTTCTAGAAGACCTGCAGATGGTCGTTATGGTGAAAACCCTAACCGGTTATTCCAACACCACCAATTCCAAGTTGTTATTAAGCCAGCTCCTAAGGATATTCAACAATACTACTTAGATAGTTTGAAGGTTTTAGGTATTGATCCTTTGGAACACGATATTCGTTTCGTTGAAGATAACTGGGCTAACCCATCCATGGGTTGTGCCGGTGTTGGTTGGGAAGTATGGCTTGACGGTATGGAAGTCAGCCAATTTACTTACTTCCAAGTTGTTGGTGAATTAGATGTTAAGCCAACTATGAGTGAAATTACTTATGGTGTTGAAAGACTTGCATCATACATTCAAGATGTTAATAATGTCTTTGACCTTGAATGGGGCGATGGCGTACTTTATCGTGATATCTTTAAGCAACCAGAATATGAACATTCTAAATATGCTTTTGAAGAATCAGATCAAAAACAACTTCTTAAATTCTTTGATATTTATGAATCAACTGCTAAGCGTTTACTTAGTCAAAACCTTGTACACCCGGCATATGATTACATTTTGAAGTGTTCACATACTTTCAACTTGCTTGATGCACGTGGTGCTGTTTCAGTAACTGAACGTGCTGGTTACTTATCAAGAATTAGAAACTTAGCTCATGAAGTCGCTGTTAAGTTTGTTGAAGAACGTGAAAAACGTGGCTTCCCATTGCTTAAGAGTGCAGAAGATAAGAAAGCGGGGGTAGAAAATGGCTAAAGATTATTTATTTGAAATTGGTACTGAAGAAATACCAGCTCACGTTGTGCCACGCAGCGTTAAGCAATTAGCTGACAGAACAAGAAAATTTTTGAAAGAAAATGGCTTAAAGTTCAAAGATATCAAGACTTTTTCAACTCCTCGTCGTTTGACCATTCTTGTTGAAGACTTAGCTGAAAAGCAAGATGATATTGATGAGGTTAAAAAAGGACCTGCAAAGAAGATTACTCAAGATGCTGATGGTAATTGGACTAAGGCTGCGCAAGGATTTGCTCGCGGTCAAGGTATGACTACTGATGATATTTACTTTGAAGAACTTAAGGGTACTGAATATGCTTATGTTCATGTCCAAAAAGAAGGTAAAAAAGCTAGCGACATTTTGCTTGGCATGAGCGATATTATCAAAGCCATGACTTTCCCAACTAAGATGCGCTGGGATTCAAATGATTTTGAGTTTGTACGTCCAATTCACTGGCTTGTATCATTATTTGGTAGCGATGTAATTCCTGTTAAAATTTTAGATATTACTGCAGGACGCAAAACTCAAGGCCACCGTTTCTTAGGTGATTCAGTTGTTTTAGCTAACGCAGATGACTATGAAGACGCATTGAAGGATCAATACGTAATTGCTAACGCCGAAGAACGTAAAGATATGATTGTTAACCAAATGAACGAATTGGTTAAGAAGAATCATTGGCAAATTAAACCTGATCGTGACTTGCTTGAAGAAGTTACTTACCTTGTTGAATATCCAACAGTTTTTGCTGGTTCATTCGATGAAAAGTACTTAAACATTCCTGATGAAGTTTTGATTACTTCAATGAAGGATAATCAAAGATACTTTGAAGTTTACGATGAAAATGGCAAGTTGATTAACCACTTTATCGCTGTTCGTAACGGTAATAAGGATTACCTCGACAATATTATCTCTGGTAATGAAAAGGTATTGGTTGCTCGTCTAGACGATGCTCAATTCTTCTATGATGAAGACCGTAAGTATCCACTTAGCCACTTTGTTGATCCTCTTAAGAATGTTTCATTCCATGATAAGATTGGTTCTATGGCTGAAAAGATACAACGTGTTCGCATGATTGGTGATTACCTTGCAAAGCGTTGGGACTTACCTGAAAATGTAGTTACTGATTTTGATCGTGCCAGCGAACTTTACAAGTTTGACTTAGTAACGCAAATGGTAGGTGAATTTGCGGAACTTCAAGGTGTGATGGGGATGCATTATGCTCGTCTTGCTGGTGAAGATGAAGAAGTTTCAGTTGCTATTAAGGAACACTACATGCCTGCCACAGCGGAAGGTCCATTACCAGAAACTACAGTAGGTTCATTATTGTCAGTTGCCGATAAGATCGATACTATTATTACATTCTTTGGTGCTGGCATGATTCCTACTTCATCTAATGACCCATATGCTCTTCGTCGTTATGCTTATGGTATTGTTAGAATTTTGCTTAATGAAAAATGGTCACTTCCATTTAATGAAGTATTACCAGAAATCATTAATATGCTTGGCGGCGTAACTCCAGCTAAACTTCCTAAGGGTGATTCTGAACAAGAAATTGCAGACTTTATTCGTGATCGTGTAAAGCAATACTTACAAAAGAATAAGTTTAAGTATGATATTGTTGATGCAGTTCTTGCTTCAAGTCAACAAGATCCAAGTCAAATTTTAGCTGCTGCTAATGTATTGCAACCTCACCATGATGATGAAGAATTTAAGCCAGTAGTAGAAAGTTTAACTAGAATTAACAATATTTTGAAGAAAGCTAAGTTCAACGGTAAAGTTGATGTTGATGAAAGTTTATTTGTTGACAATAGTGAAACAGAACTTTATGCTCGTGTTCAAAACTTACAAAATATTGAAAGCTTAGCTGACTTGTACCAAGGCTTTGTTCACTTACAACCAGTAATCGATCAATACTTCGAAGCTAACATGATTATGGATAAAGATGAAAATGTTAAGAATAATCGTTTAGCACAATTATATGCTGTTAGTGAATTAGCTGATCGCTTAGGTGATTTGAGCAAGTTGGTTATTAAATAAAAAATAAGATAGAAAAGGTGATTCATATGGCTGGACGAATTCCAGAAGATTTTATTGCGGAAGTTCGCAGTAACGTTAATATTGTGGATGTGATCAGCCAATACGTCTCACTTGAAAAGAAAGGCAAAGACTATATTGGTCTTTGCCCTTTTCATCAGGAAAAAACGCCATCTTTCACAGTAAATGAAGAAAAACAATTTTTTAAGTGTTTTGGCTGTGGGAAGGGTGGTAATGTTTTTAAATTTTTAATGTATAAAGACAACCTGACTTTTCCTGAAAGTGTTCAACGAGTTGCTGAATTCGCCCATATTGCAATGCCAGCTGGTTATAATACGAGTGGTGGAACAAAACTAAGTCCAATTATGCGTATTAATAAAGATGCAGAAGACTTCTATCATCGCGTACTGTTAACCACTAAAGCAGGTGAGCGAGGGATGCAATATGCTAAAAAACGCCAATTGGACTCTAATACTCTTGAACATTTTAAAATAGGTTATGCCCCTAAAGAGGATAATGTCTTAATAACTTATTTAAGAAGCAAAGGGTATAAAGATGATGATTTAGCACAAAGTGGATTGTTTGTACAAAGCCAAGATGGAAGACTATTTGATCGTTTTCGTGATCGACTCATATTTCCATTAGAAGATGAAAATGGTCATTCCATTGGATTTTCTGGACGTAGGATTTCAAATGATAAGACTGAAGCAAAATATATGAATAGTCCAGAAACCGCAGTTTTTACTAAATCCAAAGTTTTATTTCATTTTGCGGAAGCTAAAAAAGCGGCGCGTAGTGAAGGACATCTAGTTTTGTATGAAGGTTATATGGATGTAATTGCTGCTTATAAAGCAGGAATCAAGTCCGGTGTTGCTTCTATGGGAACTAGTTTAACCGATGATCAAGTTTATATGCTGCGTCGAGTAACTCCTAATATTATTGTCAACTATGATGGGGATGATCCGGGAGTTCATGCTGAAGAACGTGCTGCTCGAATGTTTAGTAAAGATGGCGATTTTAATTTAGGGATTGTTGTCTTACCAGAAAAATTAGATCCTGATGAATATGTAAGAAAATACGGTGCTGAGAAATATCAAGGAGAAGTAAAAGGTGCATTGACACCTACAGACTTTTTCCTTAAAAGATTAGCTCAGAAATATAATTTAGATAATGACCGTGAAAAAATCACGTATTTAGATGAAGCAGTTAAAGAGATTAGTCATGTTAAAAATCCAGTTGAACAAGATATGTATCTGGAAAAATTATCTAGATCAGCTGGTGTATCACTTAACTCTTTAAAAGCTAATTTAGCTCGTGAACGTCGAAAAAATAATCGTGCTCGCAGTCATACTCGAACCCGTAATCGTGATTATTATACTGATCAGTCAAACAGTTTAAATTTGGGTGAGCCTACTTCATCTGTTGAGACATTGCCTGTTCAGCAAACTGAGGTTCAAAAACACCCTAGTCAATCACGCTTACTATATTTATTTATTCATTCGGCTAACGCCCAGCAGTATTTACAAGAAGGGAAGTTTCATTTTCCTGATCAAGATTATGAAACTTTATCTCAGTTATGGTTAAAGTTTGCCGCAACGCATGATAATCCACAAATTGATAGTTTTTTAGATTTTATTCCTGAGCAACTTCAAGGTATAATAGTAGATGCTGAACTAGCACATATGCCGAAGGATTTTACAATTCAAGAAATTAATGAGCACGTATTTGCACTTCAAAAGCGCAGCATTTATTCCCAGCTGAATGAGCTTCAGAATCAATTGCAGGATGCTAAGCGCAGAGAAGATGTTAAGAAAACAATAGAAGTTACTCAAAAAATTATTGAGTTGAAGAGAATCTTAGGTTAGTTAAGGAGGCTTTTTAGTGGCAGAAAAAGAAACTACACAAAAACTATCTTTAGACAAGATGGTTAAGAAAGTCGTTAAGGACGTTAAAAAAGACAAGCCAATTACAGAAAAAGATTTCACTGCTCGTCTGATTAAGCCATATAATTTGCAGGGTAAGGCTGTTGATCAACTAGTACAAGAATTTGAAGATAATGGTATTAGTATCGTAGATGAGAATGGGGATCCATCAAAATTAGCCTTAAAGAAGCAAAAAGACGTTGAAAGGGCCGAATTGAAGGATATGTCTGCACCATCCAGCGTTCGTATGAATGATCCAGTGCGGATGTACTTAAAGGAAATCGGACGTGTGCCTCTTATTACTGCTGATCAAGAAATTGCACTTGCCAAAAGAATTGAAGAAGGCGACGAGGAAGCAAAGCAAGAGTTGGCTGAAGCTAACCTTCGTTTGGTAGTTTCTATTGCTAAGCGTTATGTAGGTCGTGGAATGTCATTTCTTGATTTAATTCAAGAAGGTAATATGGGTCTGATGAAGGCCGTAGATAAGTTTGATTATTGTCTTGGATTTAAGTTTTCTACTTACGCTACTTGGTGGATTAGACAGGCTATTACGCGTGCGATCGCTGATCAAGCTCGTACAATTAGAATTCCAGTTCACATGGTTGAAACAATTAACAAGTTGATTAGAATCCAACGTCAATTACTCCAAGATTTGGGACGTGAACCAACTCCTGAAGAAATTGGTGCTGAAATGAATATGCCTACTAATAAGGTTCGTGATATTCTTAAAATTGCACAAGAGCCAGTTTCTCTTGAAACGCCTATTGGTGAAGAGGATGATTCACACTTAGGTGATTTCATTGAAGATAAGGATGCAACTAGTCCAGAACAACATGCTTCTTATGAAATGCTTAAGGAACAGCTTGAGCAAGTACTTGAGACTTTAACTGATCGTGAAGAAAATGTTTTGCGTTTACGTTTTGGTCTTGATGATGGACGTACACGTACATTGGAAGAAGTTGGTAAGGTATTTGGCGTTACTCGTGAACGTATTCGTCAGATCGAAGCTAAGGCTTTACGCAAATTGCGTCATCCAAGTCGCTCTAATCAATTGCGTGATTTCATGGATTAACATTATAGTATTTAAAAAGGACGTTAAGCAGAAGCTTAACGTCCTTTTTTTAGGATTTACTGGCTTTTCCTTTAGCGATATCATCCTCAATGATTTTCATAGGATTGAGCCATGTGCCATTATCTTTCCAGTAATAGTGGCAAGGAACACCATGTTTATCGATGTAATCTTTATCGGTTTTGGTAATACCTAAGTGGATATGCGATCCTGTTAAACGACCAATCTTTTGCCCAAGTTTAATTTTTTGGCCTTTTTTAACATAAATATCCGTAATACTTAAAAATCCTTCCTGATAGATCTCTACATATCCATCTTTGGAAATAACCCAAACATATAATCCAAGTCCTGGGGTATATTTTACTTTATGGACCGTTCCGGCATGAACCGCATATACCGTTGAATGCCCAACTTCACTGAATCCAAAGTCATATCCGTCGTGAAAGTAACTTTTAGTTGGGTAATAACGACGAATGACATCAGTCTCACCGAATTTTTGGCCTGATTTAAATTTGATCTTTTTTTCGTATAGCTTTTTAAAAGGATAACCCCAAGTAACTTTATGAACTACTTTTTTATGCTTCTTTTTGACCACATGTGTTTGTGGCCGAGCAGTATTCAAATTGATGTGCCATAGTGGTACAGAAGCAAAGATTAGAATTGCAATTAGGGCAATCCAAAGCAACAATTTACTTTCTATCTTTTTCATTAAAAGAGTTCATCTCGCTTTCCATCAAGCATATGTTCACTAATACTTGAATCAAAAAAGACAGGCAAATCATGATCAAAATTATAAGCTAGTGTCCCTTCGTCGGATTCCTTTAATGTGCCTGAAAATTCATTTGCTACATAAAAGAATACCAAATAGCGTTGTTGGTTATGGTCATAAATTGCTTAACTCCGACTAGCTTTGGATGCACAATATCTAATCCTGTTTCTTCTTTAACTTCACGGATAACCGAGTCATTAAAAGATTCATGTGCTTCGACGTGACCTCCAGGAAATGTCAGTTCCGGCCAAACGGGATCTATTCGATTAAGAACTAGAATTTTATTTTTATTCTTAATCATACACATATTAGTCAATGTTACGGTTTCAGTTTTACTCATAAAAAAACCACTTTCTTCTGACGATTATAGCAAATAGTAGCTAAATTGAACTACTAAATATGCTAAAATTTGATTAAACATGCTCTGATGGAGGATAAAATGAACTTAAGATTAAATACTTTGGCAAAAATGGTAGATTCCGGTAGCCGTGTTGCTGATATTGGAACTGATCATGCTTATTTGCCAATTGAATTAGTGAAAAATGGCAAAATTGATTTTGCAATAGCCAGTGATGTTGCAGCTGGTCCGTTAGAAAATGCCAAGACTGATATTGCAGAAGCCGGATTGAGTGCAAAGATTGAAACTAGATTGGGTAATGGGCTAGAGACTGTTACTCATCAGGATCAAATTGATACAGTGGTAGTAGCTGGTATGGGTGGTAAATTGATGGTTGATATTCTTGATGCTGCTTGGAGCAAAGAATATCAATTTGATACTTTAGTGTTAGAACCTAATATTGGTGAAGCCGGTGTTCGTAATTGGTTAATGATGCATAATTATCAAATTATGGACGAAAAGCTTATCGCAGAAGCTGGACATACTTACGAATTGATTAAGGCTAAGTTGACGGATACTAAACATGATTTAAGTGAAAAAGAAATCTTTTTTGGCCCATTTATTTTGCAAGAAAAAAATCCTGTTTTTTATCAAAAATGGGAAGGACAATTGACATATAACCAAAAATTATTGCAAAACTTAAATAAGGCTAAAAAGAAAGACGAAGATCGTATTAATGAGGTTAATCATCATATTAAATTGATAGAAGAGGAGATTAATCATGACTAAAGTAAAAGACATTGTGAATCGTTTAAGAGAAGATTTCCCTAAAGATATAGCTTCCAAGGGTGATCCTGTAGGGATGCAAATTGGGTCAATGGAAGCAGACGTAACTAAGGTTATGACGACCTTAGATGTTCGTCCTCAAGTTGTAGAAGAAGCTGTAGAAAAGGGCGTAAACTTCATTGTTAGTCATCACCCAGTAATGTTTAGACCTGCTCGTAATCTTGATTTTGCAGATGCTCAAAATGCGATGTATGGCAACATCATTAAAAATGGGATTACGGTATATTCAATTCATACTAATTCTGATAAAGCTCAAGATGGGTCTGCTGATTGGCAAGCCGAAGAATTAGGTCTAAAAGATGTTGAACCATTTTGTCTAGATGATGATGGCATCGCTATGGGAAGAAAAGGTAGATTACCTGAAACCATGACAGCTTATGATTTTGCCTATTATGTCAAAGAAAAGATGGGCATTAAGATGGCAAGACTGATTACAGCTGATAATAATAAAAAGATTTCTACTGTTGGCTTTATTTGTGGTGATGGTGGCAAGTATTGGACCAGAGCTTTAGATGATCATCTAGATGCCTTTATCACAGGGGATGTTTATTATCATGTTGGTCATGATATGATTTCTTCAGGTTTAACTGTAGTTGATCCAGGTCATTATACTGAAAAATTGTTTAAGTATAAGGTATATGATCGTTTGAAGAAATGGAACCAAGAGAATAATTGGAATGTTGGCGTAGAACTATCTGAAGTATCAACCAATCCATTCCAAGATTTGTTCTAATACTAGGAGGTTGTTAATAATGGAATACCCAAATTTATTACCAAGATTTTTAAAATACGTTAAAGTTAATTCACGTTCAGATGAAAATTCAGATCGTTTTCCTTCAACTGAAAGAGAAGAAAATTTCCAAAAGAATGTCATTATGAAGGATCTAGAGGAATTAGGTTTAAGTGACATTCATTACAACCAAAAGGCTGGTAGTGTAATTGCTGAAATTCCTTCTAACGTTGATTATGATGTACCAGTAATGGGCTTTTTAGCACATAGTGATACAGCCGATTTTAATTCGGAAAATGTTAAGCCGCAAATTCATGAGAATTATGATGGTGAAAGCAAGATTCAATTAGGTGATTCTGAATTTTATCTTGATCCAGAAGTTTTCCCTAATTTAAGAAAATATAAAGGCCAAACTATTATTACCGCATCTGGTGATACTTTGCTTGGTGGGGATGACAAGTGCGGTATTTCTGAATTGATGACTTTTGCGGAATATTTGATGAATCATCCAGAAGTTAAGCATGGCAAGATTCGTTTAGCATTTACTCCTGATGAAGAAATTGGTACCGGTGCAGAACACTTTGATGTTAAGGACTTTGGTGCTGATTTTGCTTTTACTGTCGATGGCGAAGCACCTGGTAAGCTCGACTGGGGTACATTTTCAGCTGCGCAATTCACTCTTGATATTCAAGGCGTTAATGTTCACCCAGCTGTTGCTAAAGGTCAAATGATTAATGCTGTCCAGGTCGGAATTGATTTTCATAATCAATTGCCAGAACATGATCGTCCAGAACATACTGATGGTCGTGAAGGCTTTTTCCACTTATTGAGTTTTGATGGTACTGTCGATCACGCACATTTAGCTTATATTATTCGTGACTTTGAACGTGATGGACTTGAAGAACGCAAGAACTTGGTTAAGTCAATCGTTAAAAAGATGAACGATGAATTTGGTACCGAACGCATCAAGCTTCAAATGAACGATCAATATTACAATATGGCTGATGAATTGAAGAAACACATGGATATCGTTGATTTGGCTAGGGATGCATATAAGGCTGAAGGTTTAGAAATTAATGAAGATCCAGTTCGTGGTGGTACAGATGGTTCACAATTAACTTATATGGGCTTGCCATGTCCTAATATCTTTGCCGGTGAAGAAAACATGCATGGTCGTTACGAATATACTGTGCTTGAATCAATGTATAAGACAGTAGATGTCATGATTAAAATGGCAGAATTAAATGCTGAAAGAGCTAAGTAGTGAAACTTTTTTGACCTTTTGTGTTAAAAAATATATATTTTTAATTAAGGTGAATTAGCTGATAAATCAATAATTTATTTTCAAATTTATCTTATGAAAATAATTCACTGCTAATATTAATAGCTTATAAGTTCTTAAATATTAAGAAGTATAAGCTATTTTTTGTTTATTTAAAAAAGTGTGAAACAAATTTAATGCTTGCAAAAGAATTAAAATATCGTTATATTATTAGTGTAATAGATATGTAATACAGCTAAAAACAGAAGGTGAGTAAATGGAATTTAAAGATAATATTCCTATTTATCTTCAGATTGAACAATATTTATATCGTCAAATAGCTTTGGGCAAGATGAAAGCAGGGGAAAAGATCCCATCTGTTAGGAAATTAGCACTTGAATTGACCGTTAATGTTAATACAGTTCAACGCGCTTTGCAGCAGATGAATGATCAAGGCATTCTTTATACTAAGCGAGGCGAGGGTAATTTTGTTACTGAAGATACGGAATTATTAGCTAAAACTAAGCAAACGCTGATCGATAATGAATTAGATGAATTTGTCCAGAATATGGAGAAATTAGGTGTTAAAAAAGAAAATTTAATTACGATTTTGGAAAAATACCTAAAGAAATGCGAGGGGTAAGATGAACGATTTGTTAACGGTTAAGGATTTAACTTACAGAAAAAATCAAAAGACTATTTTAAAAGATGCTAATTTAAATTTATCGTCGGGTAAGATAGTTGCCTTATTAGGAGAAAATGGAGCTGGTAAGACGACTTTAATGCGTATTATAGCCGGTGTAGCCAAGAATTATAAAGGTGAAGTCAATCTTGAGGGGACAACTAAAGAAGCTGCCAGAAAGGCTAAATTGTCCTTTACAGATGGCCTAACAGGATTTAGTGACTCCACCAAAATTAAAGATGTAGTTAAATTCTACGCAACTATTTTTCAAGACTTTGATGAGAACGAATTTGATGAATTGCGCAAATTTATGAAATTAGATAATGATATGAAGCTCAGTCAATTGTCACGAGGAATGAGAGAAAAATTAATCATTGCGTTAACCTTTGCTCGTAAAGCTGATTTGTATTTGCTTGATGAGCCATTTGGCGGAATTGATGCTATGGCTCGTAAAAAGATTATTAATTCAATCATTCTGTGGAAAGATGAGAAAGCTACAATTTTAATTTCTGATCACTTTGTTAATGAAATTTCGTCGCTACTTGATGAAGTAGTAATTGTGAAAGATCATACAATTCTAGAACATAAATCTGCTGATGATATTCGTCAAAATCATGAGACTATCGAAGAGTATTATGAAAGTTTTTATGCAGATGAGGATGATGAATAATGACTAGTTTCAATACTTTGTTCAATAGAATGTTTCAAGAAAAAAGTAGGACAGTTTATTTAATTTACCTGATTCAAGCATTTGCTAGCTTATGTTTTTCAGTTTGGATGATTATCTCCATGAAGGGCGATCCAAATGTGATGGTAATTAATGGACACCATGAAGTAACTAATCATTTGATTTCTTACTTACTTATTTTTGGCGTCATGATGTTTATTACCTCGTTTTTTGCTAATTTTGTCTACTGGATCATTTCATCCATCAAAAATGAAAAGATTAACCGTAGTCAAACTTGGCGACTAATTCCAATTAGCGATACTAAATTTCTGCTTAGCAACTTTGGTACAGCATTTATTTCTTATCTATGGTTAATGATTTTAGAAGGTATCACAGTGGCAGTTACTTGTTTGCCAGTCTTAACGGTTAATGAAGTTAGGAAAAATTTGGCAGATTTCTTTAGTCGTAGTCAGCAACTTGGTACCCAAGATTGGTGGGGACTTCTTGGAGCATTAGTTCTAGTAATATTGCTTGGTTATGCCTGGTATGCAATTGTTAGTCTAATTAACTTAAGCAGCCGCAGCATTATGGAATTTTTACCTAACGGTTCAAGTAAATTTATTATGTTTATCGTTCGAGTAGTAATCATCCTTGCAATTATTTGGTTATTAAGCAAAGCAACTACAGTTGTTTTTGGAGCAATTGGTAATTTTATTCCATTCCTAGCTGATGGCAATAATGATTTACAAATGAGTGGTACATTAGTAGCATTTTTACTCTTTGATGTGGTGGTAACCTTGATTGATATTTTGCTCTTAAACAAGTTTGTCGAAGCAAAGCAAAATTAAGGAGGCGCTTATGACTAGTTTTTCAGCTTTATTTAAGCAGATGTTTGTTCAAAAGCGTCGTTATGCTCATTTAGTATTATTGGTGCAGACCTTTGCAGTCATTTTTATGTTCTTGATGGATCTAATCACTAGCAACAATTTTGCTAAAGGTTTTCTGGTGTTTGCCCAAAATTCGCATCCCAAGTTTTGTGACATAATTTTTGCTGTAGGAATTATAACTACTGCAATTGGTGATCTAGTTTTTCTTGGATTACTTTGCTGGCAAAACGAAAAGATCAATTTAAGTCAGACTTGGCATTTAATACCAGTTTCCGATATCAAATTATGGTGGATCAATATTCTTACTAGTATGGTTCAATGTGCTTACATTTTTGTAATCCAAGTAGTACTTGGCATTATTGTACTTATTTTTGATTGTATGAGTTATGGCCTTAGTTTTTCGACAATGAATAAAAAAGTTGGTTTTTCATGGTCTTGGCCTGATGTTATGGGAGTAATTGAGATGCTACTTTATCTAATTGGCTTGGTCTTAATTATCTTTTGTTTCGTCAGTTTTGCTGATCTTTTAACTAGAACTATTACCGATCAACTACCAGGTAAGAATTCTACTGTTATAAAAATATTCGTGATGGCCATCTTAGTAATTATCGGGGTAACTATTGCTTTTAAGATTAATGATCAGTTGACTGCTGCTTATATGCGTCATTTGATGAAGAATTCCAATGGGTATAGTGTTGATACTTTACCAATGGCAATTATTGAATTCTTCGCTGGATCAATAATCTTGGGTGCTATTAATTCATTCTTGATTGAGAAATTTGTTGAACCCAAGATAAGATAGGAAAGTGAGAAATTTGACTAATTTTTGGAGTTTGTTTAAACAAATGTGGTCACAAAAACAGCGATATGTTTATTTAATATTAGTGATTAACATTTTTACAGTCGTCTTTATGACTTTTTTTAAAATAATTATGCCAGATGATTATTATGCTCATGTTGGTATAGCAAAATATTGGCAAGATAGTTATATGTGGCTAACTATTTATATTGATATTGCTTTTTGTGCGATTGCTTGTTGGCAAAATGAAAAGATTAATACGAGTCAAACTTGGCATTTAATTGTAGCAGATGAAAGAAAAATTTACTTAGCTAATATTTTTAGTAGTTTAGTTGCATGTGGTGTATTTTTCTTTTTACAACAAATTATCAATGCATTTTTATTGCTACCTTCATATGGTGCAGAAAGCTTAGTTCATATCTATAGAGATTTTAAACTTTGGAGTGCACAATACGATCCTTGGGATAATGTTTTATTTCATTGGTTCTTTATTGTAATGATTATTTTGTTCATTTATTTCTTTGTTAGTTTTACTAATTTTACTTCAAAATTGATTACGAATTATTTGCCATTCAAGAGTACTTTATGGATTAGATTATTAGTAATTGCAATGTTAGTCATTGTTGCTGTCTATTTTGGCTTGATTATAATGTCTCACTTGCAATCCTTTATTGATGCTAAAAAGGGATCAGTAGATCCGATCTGGTTAGATGATATATTATTGTTAGTTGTTAATCTTGTATTTGGAAGCATTGATCTCTGGTTCGTTCACAGTTTTGTTGAACCTAAAATCGCAAATTATTAAAAAGCAGTCATCATTAAGATGGCTGTTTTTTCTTGTTATAATGATTTTGAGGTAAAGTTATGAAAGAAGAATCATTGTTTTCTCTAGCAAATCAAAATGAAAATACTCCATTAGCAGACCGTGTTCGTCCGCAAAATTTAGATGATTTTGTAGGATAAGGAAATTTAATTGGTCATGGCAAGATTTTGCGCGATCTAATTGAAAAGGATCGTGTACCATCACTGATTCTATGGGGACCACCTGGAACAGGCAAAACTACTTTGGCAGAAATTATCGCTAAAAGAACTAAGGCACATTTCATTACTTTTAGTGCAGTTACTTCTTCAATCAAAGATATTCGTAAGATTATGGAAGAAGCAGAGCAGAATCGCCAGTTTGGTGAAAAAACCATTGTCTTTATTGATGAAATCACCGTTTTAATAAAGCACAACAAGATGCCTTTTTACCATTTGTAGAGCAGGGTAGCATTACCCTGATTGGAGCTACTACTGAGAATCCATCTTTTGAAGTAAACTCAGCTCTTTTGAGCAGGGATAAGGTATTTGTACTTCATTCTTTAAAAGTTGATGATATTGTTTTATTACTAAAAAGAACATTAAAGAATCCCAATGGTTTTCCTGAATTTAAACGTTAAAGTATCCGATGAAGCGTTAAAGCAGATTGCAATCTTTGGTAATGGGGATGCGCGCAGTAGTCTAAATACTCTTGAGATTGCGGTTTTAAATGGTAAAAAATCAGGTAAAGATGTTGTTATTGATGATGAGGTGTTAAAGCAATTAATTAACGTTAAATCTCTACTCTATGACAAACACGGTGAAGAACACTATAATTTGATTTCAGCCCTGCATAAATCGATGCGTAGTAGTGATGTAGATGCTGCAGTTTATTGGGGGGTTAACCGCATGATCGAAGGCGGCGAAGATCCCTTATATATGTCAAGAAGATTAATTCGCTTTGCTAGTGAAGATGTAGGTTTAGCTGATACCAATAGCTTGAATATCGCAATCAATACTTTTCAGACATGCAAATACATTGGTTTGCCAGAGTTCGGAGTTCATTTAACTGAATGTGTGATTTACCTAGCTTGTACGCCAAAATCTAATTCAGTTTATGTAGCACAAGAAAAGGCAAAGAAATTGATTAAGAAGACAGGTAATCTTCCTGTTCCATTGCAGATTAGGAATGCGCCGACTAAATTGATGAAGGATTTGCATTACGGTAAAGATTATCAATATGCTCAAGATAGTCCTGATAAATTAACTAATTAAGCATTAGCAGACATGTAGTCATAAAGTTGATTAATTTCTTCGTTAGTGAATTCCCCGTCACCAGTTTTCATTGCGTGCACCTTTTCTACAGATAGGTGACTAGCAAATGCTAAATCTGTGTCATTGACATGATGTTTAACTTGAAAATCGATAATTGCGTTAGATAATTCTTCTTGTTGCTCATTCATAATAATCTCTCCTTACACTTTAATTCTAATCAAATTATATATAAAATAAAACTTTTAAATAATTAAAATGTTTTCCATTGAGTAAATGTCCAATAGCGGAAGACAACTCTTCCAATCAATGCACTTCGTTTTACAAAGCCAAAGTAGCGTGAATCCTTAGAAACATCTCTGTGGTCACCCATTACGAAATAGTGATTTTTAGGCACTTTTTCTTTTAACGTAAAATTGTTAGTATATAATTCTCCTAAACGATGAGCCTGTTTTTCATATTTATTGTTTAAATATGGTTCTGCAACTTGCTTGCCATTTATATAAAGCTTATCATTTTTTGAGGTAACCATATCACCAGGTGTACCAATTATACGTTTAATATATAAAGCACCTTTTTGATCAGGTGCTTTTAAAATAACAATATCATTGCGCTTAGGCGTAAAATGACGAACAGCAATTAAACGGTCACCATTTTCAAATGTTGGCTGCATTGAGGGGCCAGAAACTGTTTCATTTGAAAGGAAAAAGCTAAATACAAAATAGTAAATCCCCATCAAAATCGCAAACATAATGATTATGTCGAGAACAAAATGACCTATGCTTTCTTCGTCTTCATTTTTCTTCTTAGTTTTTTCTCCCATAAACAATCTCCTTTTATTTGCTATTTTTATTATAACTGATTTCTAAGGATTTGAATGGTAAAATCGTTAGGTAAGGTAGGAAGATATGACGAATTTTTTACATAAATTAACTATGTTAGATGATGAAATTAATCATTCGACAGTGCATAGTCAAGTAGAAGAAATAAAACAAATTGATCATCAGGTTGCTAAAGGTGAACCTTTAATAGAAGCACCAGCCAAATTAGGACTTTTGCCAGACCAATTTGAAGATATTTTAGAAGAGATTGGTAATAATCAAAAAAGAAAATTAACTGATATTAATAATTTATTTAATAATTTTCGGCAATACTTATCTTTAAAATATGGTGTTTGGTCAGTACCCAATTTGAAAACTGCACATTTGATAAAGAATAGACTGCATATTGATACTGCTTTGGAAATTATGGCAGGTAATGCTTATTGGTCAAAAGCTTTGGAAAATGTTGGAGTTCAGACGATAAGTACAGATTCTTTGGAGTGGGCTAAAACTTCATCGACAGGAGCTGAGCCATTTCATCCAGTTATCAATTTAGAGGCAACTGAAGCAATTAAGCATTATTCCGATGTAGATTTGATTATTTGTTCTTGGTCGCCGAATTTTGGCAAAAGTGATATTGCAGCAATTGATACCTGGCGTAAATGCAGTAATGCAAAACATTTTATTTTTATTGGTGAAGAAGATGGAGCAACCAATTCACCAGAATTTTGGCAAAATAATTGGTTTAAACAAACAGCCGCTTTGAAAGCAATTAATGATTCTTTTCAAAGCTTTGATTTTATTGATGAACGGATATTTGAGATAGATAATGAATTTTAAAAGGATTTTTTTACTTTTAGTACCCTTAATCATGTTTTTAGGAATAGGTGCTATGATTTCCAACATTCAGTCCGATTATGCAGATGAAGTGTTGGAAGCCCATGGATTAACTAATAATACTCGTTACTTTAGAACGGATAGTGACGAGAGTATTAGTTCATTTTTGCGGTATTTGAATAAGAATTATGCGCATCATCAGATTCAGCTGCATTTTGATAGTAATTATGAAAAAAAGCAGGTCCTAGTTTGGACTAACCATATGGTCAAAAGTTTACCAACTGAAACTGGGCGCTATTTTTCACCCGATGATTTTAAAGGCAAAGTTTCGTTTGCGGTATTGGGACCTACTGCTAAAATTAATGTTTTAGAAGTGCAAAATAATAAATATGTGGTTTTAGGTCGAAACTATTATTCTGTAATTGGTACATTCAAAAATTATCCACAAGTTGAGATGGATAAATATTATTTAAGTACGGGAGTAGACCAGCTTACAGCGCAAGATCAATTAAGAAATTATAGAATTGTAATTGATAGTACTCCCTATGTAATTAATAAAATAGCTAAGCATTATCATGCCAAACTTCACATTCCTTCATTTGTACAAGAACATCATCGTGATCGCTTATCAGTATTGCCTAATATATTAATGCTAGTGGCATGTGTGATAATTGGAATTTTAAGCAACGTGGTACTTGCAATTTTAATGAAGCGACAAGCTAGATTAACCTATCTTCGTGGCGATTTGTTACGCAATTGGGTAATTAACCGTAGTGCGCGTACTTTGATGGTAGAGGGCGTCTGTGCGTTTCTAGCATATGTCTTTTTAAGATGGCATGCATTTTATTCAGCATATAGTAGTTTGAGTATTGCTTTGCTTATTGCGTGGTTAATGAATGTAATAGCATTTTGTATTATGTTGTATCACTTGATGAGAAAGGACAAAAAAGTTGTTAAAACTACCCGTAGAATTTAAAGAAAAATATCAAAAATTATTAGGCGATGAAGAGGCAACGGAACTTTTCGCCGCAATGAATGAAGAGAGTAAAAAAGCCATTAGAATTAATACATTAAAAAATCCAGTGAAGATAGCTTATAGTTTAAATGAAGCAATTCCTGATCTTAGGGATGCATATTATGGTGAAATTAGTGGGGAAGATCCTGAATGGGTAAGTGGTTATGTTTATTCACAAGATCCTGCTGCAATGTTTCCTGCCGCGTTGAGTGGTGTAAAGCCTGGAGATAAAGTGTTAGACTTGTGTGCTGCTCCTGGTGGGAAAACGACTAAATTAGGAGAACAGTTAGAAAATGAAGGCCTTTTAGTTGCAAATGAAATCTCTGGCACTAGAGCCAAAGCATTACGAGAAAATGTTGAACGTTGGGGAATAGGTAATGCTTTGATTACTAATGAAAGTCCAGAAAAACTTTCACCAGTATTTTATGATTTCTTTGACGTAATTTTAGTTGATGCCCCATGCAGCGGGGAAGGAATGTTCAGAAAGAACCCAGAAGCAATTGACTACTGGTCACAAGATTATGTTTTGACATGCCAAAGAAGACAAAAAGATATCTTGAATGAAGCAGTTAAGATGCTCAAGCCAAATGGGAGATTAATCTATTCGACTTGCACATTCGCTCCTGAAGAAGATGAACAAATTGTTAGCTGGTTAGTTAATGAACATGGTTTTAGTATTTTAGATACCGAAATTAAGGACGAGAAAATCAGTTTAGGTCATCCTGAATGGAGTGATAATAATCCAGAATTAACCAAAACTATTAGATTTTGGCCACAAGATGGAGTGGGTGAAGGTCAGTTCGCAGCAGTATTACAGAAAAATGGTGGCAATGCGGAAACTGTAACCAAGAAGAGTAAAAAGAAAAAGCAAAAAAAGAACCCATTGCGTTTAACTAAAAGTCAGCAGGAACTAGTAGGCAATGTAATTAATCAATTCAATTTGCCTGATAGTTTGAGCGACTGGTCTAAGAAAGCAATGGTTAGAAATGATCATGTCTTTATTCCTGCAATTGTTTTGTCTGAAAAAACTAAACTGCATATTGTTAATAATGGGATAGAGTTAGGAATTTTAAAGAAAAAGAGATTTGAACCAGGACACCAATTAGCAGAGGTATTGGGTCAATTGAAGCAGACACGTGTAGTAGATTTGGCAACTTTGGATGACTATCAAAAGTACTTACACGGAGAAACGATTAAGGTTCAAAGTGATTTGCGTGGTTTTTTACTAGTTAGTTACCAGAATTTGATATTTAGTTTTGGTAAAATCACAGGTAATGGAATTTTGAAGAATTTCTATCCTAAGGGACTTAGAAAATAATAAAAATTATGTAAAGAAATAGCACTAGATCGTCTAGTGCTATTTCTGATATTAAATTAATTGATCTATTTGATTTTTTAGTGGCAGGTCGTAGTATTTTTTTATTTTAGGTAGGGATGCTAAGTCGTGTTTACCATATATCGCAATCAAAGCAGCTAATTCATCTTTCCAATTGCTGATTAAGGTTTGAAGCCCCTCAAAACTATTCTTGTTGAATTCCTGCAAGAATACATTAGAAATACCAACAAATTGTCCACCTAAAGATAATCCTTTTAAAATGTCTAACGGATTGCGTACACCACCTGAAACAATGAAATTGACACTTTCTTTTTGTGCCATCAAAGCCGAAATAACAGTGGGCAAACCAATATCTTCAAGATACGATACATCGTGATCATTCCGTGCATTTTCGATTTGAGCGAAGTTTGTGCCGCCACTACCTGCAACATCAAAGAATTTAATGCCATTTTCTTTAAGCAGATGAATACTATTTTGATCAAGTCCAAATCCTACTTCCTTAATGATTACAGGAATAGTGATTTGATCGAGAATATTCTTGATTTGATCGAGCCAAATAAAGTTTCGATCACCTTCAGGCATTGCGATTTCTTGCACCGTATTAAGGTGAATTTGTAATGCATCAGCTTGTAGTTCTTTTATCGTTTGTTTAATCGCATTAATAGGCGTTTCTGGATTAACATTGACAATTAAGACACCATTTGGATCTTCATCACGAGCCGCATAAAAGCTTTCTAACTGATCCTTTTCTTTAGCTAAAATGCTAGCAGAACCAAGTGCTAGAGCAATTTTTTCTTGGTGCGCGATCTTTCCTAGAGCCTGATTAACTATTAAAGACTGTTTTGATCCACCTGTCATTGCATTGATAAAAAAAGGAGCAGAAACGCTTTTATTAAACATTTCTGTTGCCAAAACAGATTGATCAACCATACTCTCAGGCAGAGCGGGGCGCAACAGGTGCATTTGATCAAAGCTATTATATTTTTCTTTATTAAAAAACATCTGAGCTAATTTCAGATGTTCTTCTTTTCTTTCAGATCTAATTGACATATTTTTCTCCAATTAGTGAGCAAGGCTAATTTGGTGAACTCTAAAGTTCAAAGGCAAAATGCCATTTCGACGCCATTCATTTTCTAAGGCATCAACATCGGTATCTGCGTCAGTGATTACAATTCCGCAATCGCCATTACCAGCGCCAGAGGTTTTAGCAGCACCACCAAAGTCTTCAGCGATTTTGATTAGTTGAGTTAGACGTGGAATTTCAATGGCAATTTGGTTAATTTTAGCAAAATGTTGTAATAAATGACGATTAACGCGAATTTGCTTTTTTATAAGAGCAATATTTTTTGCTTCAAAACCGACAATCATCTTTAAGACACATTCGCTAGAGGCAGCTAAAAAGTTTTTGTATTCGGTATTTAAAGCTGCTTTATTAGCGTTTGTTTCATCAACTAAACGTGAGGTTGATGCTGGCTTTTGACTCCAACCGATCATTAATTTCATGTCGTGAGGTGGAGTTAACAATTCGATCTTAAGTCCTGGCCAAGCTTCATTTACTACGTCTGATAAGGTTTTATTAGCTAATTCATATTGTAGCCATTTCTTATCAAAGGTTTGGTAAGCTAACCAGCCTCCATAAACGCTAGCTGCAATATCACCAGCGGAACCATTGCCTTGGACTGAATAGTGGGAAATTGCAGATAATTTATATACTAATTCATTGCTCATTTTTACACCGTAGAAATGCAAAATAGCCTTAACGGTGGCTACAGTAACAGCTGCGCTTGAACCTAAACCATATTTTTTACCATCAGCAGAATCTAGATCTGAGTTAACATGCAGATCATAGACTTTCATCTTGATATTTTGTTCAATGCAGTATTGTTCTGTATAAGAAATTGCAGATAAAATATATTCAAATGGGTTATCACGGTTATCAATTACCATTTTAGAGCCTTGACGGACCCAATGAATAGAATCTTGTGAATATTGTTTGGAGTGAATCAAACCAGTAGAAGTATTGCTTTTAGTAATTGAAACACGTACAAATTGGTTTACGGCAACTAAAACAGCAGGACAATTTTGTTCCAAAACGGCGTATTCTCCAGCGATGTATAATTTTCCGGGTGCTTTTTCTGTTATCAAAAGAATTAAATCCTCGAATCTAATTAACTTTCTATTACAATGATTAATCCAAGTAGGTAATACCAGGACCAAAATTTGCAATCACTATATTAACATTATTAAATACTGACTTAAAGCGTTCAATGATTTCTTTGCTATTTCTTAACCGACAAAGAATTTTAATATTTGGACCAGCATCTATAGTATAGTAGCATTCAATTCCTTCTTTGCGAAGGTCTTCAACTAATTTAATGGCACGAATCGTGTTGGGTTCAAAATATGTAAACTCTGGTTGAGCAGTTAAGTTGATGGCATGCATTTCATTGGCATTTAATTCTGCTAATTCACCTAATGCTGTAAAGTCATCGTTTTTAATGGCTGCTATCATTTGATTAAGTTCTGTTTCATTGCGCTCAAGCCAAGGGTTAAAGAAAGGAGAAGATTGTGCCTCTTTCATCCCGCTTGTAGAAGAGATTTTCTTTTGATTAGTGTTTAGTTCTACAGCCAAAAGATGTAAATCCATTTGAGGATGTTCATCTAAAGCATATGCGTAAGAACTTGCATCAGAATCTCCTTTTTGCCAAACCGAAAATCCACCAAAAATAGAGCGACATGCTGAACCAGAACCGATTCGTGCTAAACGTGATAATTCTTTTTTGTCAACTTGGATATTATAGTATTGGCAAAAAGCGGCTGCCAATGCTGCAAAAGCTGAGCTAGATGAGGCGAGCCCAGCCGAGGTTGGAACATGATTAACAGATTTAACGATTAAGTTGTCATGATAACCAAATTTATTTTGCAATTTAGTTAAATATGAAAAAACTCGCTGGCTTTGTTTAGAATCTTGCTTTTGTCCATTTAAATAAAAGGCATTCTCATCGTTTGTTTTCTCAACTGAAGTATCAGTATAAAAAGCATCTAGCGTCATTGATAGACTTGACATTAAAGGGAGTCTTAATTCAGCATTTGCCTTACCCCAATATTTAATTAAAGCGATATTTGTATGTGCACGTACAATTTTTGACATTAAATCTTCTCCACCCAGTAGTTACTAATTAGATCTTGACATTTATCCGCAATATTTTCGGCGATTTCTTGACTTTCGCATAGAGCGATTGTAATTCCGCCTAAACCACCACCAGACAGTTTAAAACCTAAGGCACCATTATCTAGGGCGATTTTTTGTAATTGGTCAATCTTAGTGGTTGAAATATTGAATGAATGTAAAATCTTTTGTGCTTCATTAAAAATATTGCCTACAGTTTTAACATCATGATTGATCCAAGCCTTTTTTGTTAGGTCAGCTAATTCTCCTAGTCGTTTCATATTAGTTTTTGCTTGTTCTGATTCACTTAAGAGCTGACTTACCTGAGCAACGGCTTTTTTAGTATTGCCTAATTCTCCAGTATCCATAATGAACAGAGTAGCTCCTAATTTAGCTTGTAGAACTTTAGGCCCCATTTTTTTATTGAAAAATACCAAGTAGTCGGAATTAACAGTAGCAGCATCTAAACCTGAAGCTTTGCCATGATTAATCATTTCCGCATGATTGGTAACTGCCATGATTTCAGATTCAGACATATTTAAGGAAAAGAATTGATTTAATGCCTTTGTGGTACCTAATGCGACTGCGGCACTAGAGCCAAATCCTCGTTCCATAGGAATCTCTCCTGTATATGTAATCTTCAATGGCTCGTTATTGTTTGCTTTTTTCTGCATAGTTTTAACAACGTACTTAAGCCCGTCGTATTCGCTCGGAGTGTCAAAAAAAGAGCCATGATAGCGTGCAGTGTCCATCCACATCTCGGGATTGTTTTCCACGGTAGTTTTAATATGCAAAGCTTTAATAGGCATTGCTAAAGCATCATAGCCGTAGACAACGGAATGTTCACCAATAATAATTACTTTTCCATGAGCTAAAAAACTAGTTTTCATTTTTAATCATCCTTAAAATAGATTTAATAAAAGATATTGACCTTGCTATGATAAAATAATAAACAAGGAAGTGCGAACAAATGATCAAAATTCTAACAGGACGACAAACTGACCCATTACAAGAAAAAATTCTGGCCACAGCAATTGAAAATTATCAACAGCATCCAGAAAATGAAACTTTTATCATCGTTCCTAATCATATTAAGTTTACCACAGAAGTTAGGGCGATTAATAAACTTGCGTCTAGCAAAAAGCAAACTGAAACAGCAGTAAAAAATCTGCATGTATTATCTTTTTCCCGTCTTGCATGGTTTTTCTTAAAAGATGCGGAACAAGGGTTGCCTACGCAGTTAGACGATGCGGCCAGCGCAATGTTGCTAACTCATATTATTGAGCAAAAGCAAGATGAACTGATTATCTTTGAGCAAAGCAATTCAGGTATGGTGCGCCAGCTTTATAATACGATTTTGCAAGTATATGATGGCAACTTAGACTTGGATAATATAGACGAAACAAATCTGGATCAAGAAACTAAAAGCAAAATTCATGATTTGCGGATTATTTATGATGCCTTTATTGAAGAAATAGCGGGCAAATTTTCAACTAAAAATGAAGTTCAGGTACAATTGAACGATATTTTAGCTAAAAATTCTGAATTAAAAAATGCTAGCTTTTATTTCTGTGATTTTTCTCATTTTTCTTTGCAGGAAATGTTAACCATTCAAATTCTGATGAGAAAAGCTAAAAATGTAACGTTGGCTTTTAAAACTAGATTAGGAAACATCAATCCTAAAGCAGAAGCAGGGGACTATGATTATGTAATTCAACAAACAATTCGCCGATTAGTCTCATTTTTACAAGAAAGAGACATGGATTATGTAGCAAGTGAATTTCCAATTCCTTCTGAACCTACTCCCCGCGAAATTTTAAATAGCCTTTGGACGGAAACTGTTTCTAAAGTAGATGAATTAAAGCAGGTACAACTGGTTAAAGCTGACTCTCGTTATGCGGAAGCATATTTTGTTGCACGGACGATTTATCAACAAGTTGCCTTGAATAATTATCGGTACCGGGATTTCTTGATCTTGGCGCCAGATTTGAAAGAATATGAAACCTATTTAACGCCTATTTTGCGTCAGAATAATATTCCTTTCTTTAATGATTTGCAACAAGAGATGAAATATCACCCTCTAGTTGTGTTAATTGAAAATTTATTCAACTTGCGTGATTTAAAAGAGAATCCATTTCAGACGCAGAGCATGCTTACTATATTAAAGACGCATTTGCTTATTCCATCTTGGTATAAAGAAGAAGCTGAGTATATCCATGATGTAGATGAATTAGAGAACTTCGTTTTAGCTCACGGAATTAACCATAATTTATGGAAAAAGCATTTTGCGGATTTTGTGAGTGCAGAAGTCATCAGACTAGATAAGATTGATGAAGAAGTTGCAAAAATTGATCGATTACGTGGTTACTTAGTAGATAAAGTTACCAATTTATTTACCAAATTAGAGCAGGAAAAAGATAGTCAAAAGGCTTTAACCATATTCTTTGACTTTTTAACTAAAAATGGAATCGCGGAACGATTAGAACAGTGGCGGGATGCTGCAAATAATGCTGGTGATCTGCAGCAAGCGCAACAACCTGAACAATTATGGGATTTGTTGATCCAGCTGTTAAAAGATTATCTTGCGATTAACCCAGAAAAGTTTGATTTAGATGAATTTTTCAACATGTTGATTAGTGCCTTTAAGGAAGCTACTTTTTCACAGATTCCTTCAACGCTTGATGCTGTCAACTTATCAGAAATGGGAATGGTTCAAACTAGTGGTTATAAACAAGTTTTCATTATTGGAGCAACAAGTGGTAATTTACCCTCAATTGAAAAAAAGCCGGGCTTTTTGACGACGGAAAACTTGAATCAGTTGCAAAGTAGTTTTGAATCGGATGCATATTTGGAAGATAATCAGCGGTTAAATAATTTAGATCAAAATTATCAATTTGGATTATCTTTAGCTTTAGCACAGGACAGAGTGTATATTTCTTATCCGGTCTTAAATGCATCGAATGAAAAATTAGATCCGTCAATTTATTATCAACGTTTGCAAGATTATGGCGCACCTGAATTTAGCCAACATGATTTACCAGAAAAAATGCAGGATCTTTTATCTTTCATCACTAATCCTGATGCTAGTTTAGGCTATTTAGCGTATATAAATTCTAATACTTCAGATGAAGCAATTGACGAACTACTGAAAATCACACAGAAATATTTGCCACAAAAAGTAAAGGCCGTACTCGATGCGAGTGATTTTGATAATCAGCCCGAAGATATTGGAGAAGATTTGGCAGCGGAATTATATGGTAAAAATCTATATTCATCTGTTTCGCAGTTGGAAACTTTTTATGAAAATTCTTATGAATATTTCTTGACCTATGGGTTGAAATTACGTCGTCGTCTTGAAAATGAATTTGATGTTATTCAAGCAGGAAATTATTTCCATGAGACATTTGATCGCTTAGTTAAACGGTTAAATGAACAGCATATTGATTTAGCTGATTTAAGCAGCGTAGAACTTGAACAACAGCTTAATCAAGTTAGGGATGTTATCAAGGATGAGAGTAAATATGCTCAGTTGATGAATGATCCGTTTAACCAGTATTTATTCCATTGTTTAGATCACACAACTTCTAAGGTGGCCCAAAATTGGCGCAAATCATTAGCCGAGACGCCACTGCGAGCTAAATATTCTGAATTGAGCTTTGGCTTAGATCAAAAGATCAAAGGCATTAGTTTGGATATTCCAGATTTGCCTGGCAATCACCAGGTTAACTTGCGTGGGAAAATAGACCGAGTAGATTTAGCTAATTTTGCTGAAAAAGATCAAGTTTTAGCTCAAGTAATCGATTATAAATCTTCAGCCAAGAAATTTGATTTAGGGATGTTTTATAATGGCATCGCTTTGCAGATGATTTCATATCTAGACGTTTTAACTAATAATAATTGTTTCTTTGCTGGAGAAGATAAGCTTTCACTTTTAGGGGCATTTTATCAAACAGTTACTAGACAATTGGAAAGATTGAATAGCAATAAGTTAATTGATAGTAGTTTAAACTTACGTGAAAACGCGATAGATAGTAAACCTAAGCTAATGTATACAGGTCTAATTAGTAATAATCCAGAAATTTTACTAGAAGCTGAACCACTCTTAGACGGCAAGTCTAGTCAAGCTTCTCAGCTTTACACTGGAGTAGGAACCAAGGCCAGAGGCGGCTTTAAACTGCCAGCAGACCGCAACTTTAATGAAGAAGAGCTTCAATTATTGCTAGAGTATGATGAATATCTTATCAAGGAAGCATCTAGACAAATTTTATCGGGTCAAATTAAGTTAAATCCATACCGCTATGGCAGAAACAAGAATGCTTTAACGTATTCAGATTTTAAAGATATTTTCTTCTTTGATGCCATGCTTAGACATAATCAGTATCATGAGATTAGTAATATGAGTAAAAGAGATTTGTTAGTTAAAATTAAGGAAAAGCTAGGAAAGAAGGATTAGTTTTGCCACAATTTACAAAAGAACAAGAAAAAGCAATTAATGATCGAGGTCATGATATTTTAGTTTCCGCATCAGCAGGTAGTGGTAAAACAACCGTCTTAGTTGAACGCGTTTTAAAGGAAATTTTAGCAGGTACTCAAGTAGATGAGTTGTTGGTTGTAACTTTTACTAAGGCAGCTGCTGAAGAAATGAAGACCAGAATTAAAGCAGCGTTGACTAAAGAAATGGCTAAACCTGGTGTTGATTATAGATATTTACGTGAACAGTTAAATCAAATAGATACTGCTAATATTTCCACTATTGATGCGTTTTGTTTGGATGTGATTCATAGGTTTTATTATTCAATCGAATTGGATCCTAGTTTCACTATCTTAACTGATGATACGCAGGCAGCTTTATTAAAAGAGCGAGCTTTACGAGAAATTGAAGGAGAAATGTTAACGAGCAAGGATAAGGCTTTTAGACATTTCTATGATAATTTTGCTGGTGATCGGGATGCAGATAGTCCACGTGATTTATTACTGGATTTATATAATTTTGCTATGGCGAAGCCAGAATATAAAAAATGGCTTGCACAGCTTCCACAGATTTATGAAATTGAGGATAGCGTAATAGGATCGAAGATCTGGCAAAAGCAAATTAAGCCATATATAGCAACTAAGTTTTCAGAATTGCAGGAGAAGATAGCTTCGTATTTAACGCAAGCTATAATGGAAACTAAGGAATTAGCTAAGGTAAAAGAATCATTTACTTTGTTTGCACAAAACCTAAATAATTTTGTACAGGCGGTTAAGGAAGATGATGATTATGATAAACAACGAGAGCTATTGAGAAGCTGCGTTTTTACGATTAATTTTCGTAAATCTAAAAAATGGGATGAAGATCTTCTAGAGTTTTATAATGAAATCCAGTCTTTAAAAGATGAGGCTAAGAGTCAAGTATTTGATACATTCACTTCATTTTATGCTGTAACTGAAAAAGAGCAGATAAAAATCATGCAGGAAAGCCAAAAGATAGTAACTGCTATTTCAACTGCAGAAATAAAACTGATTGAACGTTTTAATCAATTGAAGCGTAATGAAAATTTGCTTGATTATAGCGATATGGAGCAATTAGCTTATCAGATTTTAAGTCAAGATACATCCAGTTCTCAAATGGCACGTGATTTTTATCAAAATAAATTTAAAGAAATTTTGATTGATGAGTATCAGGATATTAATGCTTTGCAGGAAAGAATTATCCAGCAAATTAAGAGTGAAAAGAAGAATACTCTTTTTATGGTGGGGGATGTAAAGCAGTCAATTTATGGTTTTAGGCAAGCTGAGCCTAGTTTATTTTTGCAAAAGTATCATCAATTTGCGGAAGATGAGAATGAGCATGAAGAACGGATTTTGTTGTCAGACAATTTCCGTTCTACAGAGCCGGTGACCCAAACAGTTAACGCTGTGTTTAAAAGTATTTTAAGTACTGATTTTGGTGGGATTGATTATCAAAAAGAAGGGCAGCTAATTTTTGGAGCAAAATATTATCCTAAATCATTGCCTCAAGCAAGTGAAGTTATTGTTCATGAAAAGAAGAATAACAATGAAAAAAGCAAGAATGAAATAGACTTCTCTGAAATTCAAATGGTACTCGCTCGCATTAAGCAGTTAGAAGACGAGCATGTTCAAATTTTTGATAGTAATACTGGGAAAATGCGTGATATGGAATACAGTGATATTGCTATTTTGACCAGAAGTCGCAGTGATAACTTGGAAATTATGCAAGAATTTGCTAAACAAGATATTCCATTGTTTGTTACCGATGCAGAAAATTACTTTCAAACTTTTGAATTAACCGTCATGATGAACTATTTAAAGATTATCGATAATCCCGATCAGGATATTCCATTAGTAACGGTATTGCGGTCACCACTATTTAATTTTGATGAAAAAGAATTAGCTAAAATTAGAATTAAAAGCAAAAATAGCAATTTTTATAGTGCACTTACTTCATATGTAGGTACAAATGATGTATTAAGCAAAAAGTGCAAAAACTTTTTGAATCAATTGGCAGAATTGCGTAGTTTTGCTACAACTCATAGAATTTCTGAATTGATTTGGAGTATATATGAACGGACTAATTTATTAGAGATAATGACGGCTTTACCTAATGGTGAGCAGCGGCGAGTCAATCTCGAAGCATTGTATGAAAGAGCCACTTCATATGAAAGTGCGGGCTTTAAAGGGCTATATCAATTCATTAACTTTATTGATCGAATGAGACGTAGTCAAAAGGATTTAGCACAACCGCTGTTAACTAAAGAAGCTGGTAATGCTGTTAGATTGATGACTATTCATGGTTCTAAAGGACTGGAATTTCCAATTGTCTTCTATGTCGGGATGCAGCATCATTATCAGATGCGTGATCTAAATGGAAACTATATTATTAATTCTGATAGTATGGGGATCACCTTAAGAGAACAAAATTATCGTGTTGACTCACTAGTTAAAGCAATGGGCAATATTACTAAAAAACAACAATTGCTTGAAGAAGAAGCACGTATTCTGTATGTTGCCTTAACTAGAGCAAAGCAAAAGCTGATTCTGGTAGGGGATGTCCCTAGCTTTAATAAAAAAGTTAAAGAATGGTCGACAGAATTAAATCATGCTGGACAACTGCCTTTGATCAATAAATTGTCAGCTACTAGTCCTTTGAGTTTTATCGGACCTTCATTAAGATTTGATCGTCATGTAGCGATTAAGTTAAACGATATTACTAAATCAATTGACCAAAGCCAAAAGATTTTGTTTATTGATTATCAAGATGAAGATACTAAATTTATCAAAAAAGACGAAGATACTGATAATCAAAATGAAAATACGAGCAAATCAGCTTTGTTAACGCAAACGGTTAATAAGCTATATCAATTTAATTATCCTTTTAGGGATGCAAGTGAAACCACGGCTTATCAGGCGGTTTCTGAAATAAAAAAAGCGTTTAATGATCCAATAGATGCAGAATTAGAGAACTCTCATTTATTAACTTCTACTAATCGTTATTTGCAGCCTATTGATACTAAGCCTAATTTCTTGTATCAAACTAAATTTACGGGAGCAGAGATTGGTACAGCTACTCACCTGATCCTGCAATATTATGATTACACTAATGATAGTGCAGATAATTTAGATCAAGAGATAGCAACGTTGATTGAACAAAAGAAATTAAATCCAGATATTGTTTCAAGTCTGAATAAAGATCAAATTGACTGGTTTGTTCATGGTGATTTTGCAAAAGATTTTTGGAAAGAGCCAACTAATTTAAAACGAGAAGTAGATTTCTCTAGTTTGTTATCAGCTAGAACTTTATTTAAAGATTTCAGCGATCCTGATGCAAAAATTTTGGTTCACGGTACGATTGATGGTTATTTTGTAGCAAAGAATGGTATCATTTTGTTTGATTACAAAACTGATCATGTAAATAAAACAAATATAGATAAATCTATTGAATTGATTAAAGAAAAATATACTGGTCAGCTTCGCTTGTATGAACAAGCATTAAATGAATTTAGTGAAAAGAAAGTTATTGGTAAATATTTAATTCTGCTTGATGCCAAACAAGTAGTTGAAGTTAAGTAGTTAGAAAGAAGGAAAAAATGGCAAAGATTTTTGCAAAAGATACCTTTGCTGTTGTTGACTTAGAAACTACAGGGACGCAGCGAGAAAAGGGTCATCATATTATTCAGTTTGGATGTGCCATTATTAAAAATATGAAAGTGGTTAAGACATATTCATTTATGATTAACCCACATCGTGAAATTCCCCAGTCTGTGGTTAATCTAACTGGCATTCATAATGAAGATGTACAAGGGAAAGATGATTTTTCTGTTTATGCTCCAAAAATAATAGAGATACTAAAAGGCACAGTGTTTGTAGCACATAATGTTGATTTTGATTTGCCTTTTTTAAATTATGAGTTAGTGCAGCATGGTTATGAAGCACTGACTAATAAGGCTATTGATACGGTAGAATTAGCAAAAATTGCTTTTCCTACCTTGCCATCATATAAGTTAAGTGATTTAACTGCTCAGCTTAAAATTAAGCATCTCAATCCTCATAAAGCTGATTCAGATGCATATGGAACTGCTGTTTTACTGATTAAAATTATTCATAAGTTAGAAAGTTTGCCTCAGGCAACTTTGAATACGTTAAGTTCTCTATCATCAAGTTTAATTCGAGATACTTCGTGGTTAATTACTACAATTGCTGATAATTTGCGTAAGCAAAAAAGACCATTGGGATCAAATTACATGCAGGTCCGCAATATTATTTTGCAAAAACAAAATGACCAATTAGATCGTCATGGAGAGAATGCTCACTTTCCAATAAACGATGATGAAAAGAAGAAATTGTTTAAGGGAAAACTACATTTTCGTCGTGCTCAAGTAGATTTAATTAATCATCTGCATAAATTTGTTAATAATCCTGATAAAAGAGCTATGGTAGTTGAAGCACCTAATGGTACTGGTAAAACATTTTCGTATTTATTTGCATATGCGTATCAGCTTTATTCGGGGAGAAAATTAGTAGTTGCTACTCCTACTAAGGTATTACAAGAGCAAATAATTGATCATGAAATACCTCAGCTTTTAAAAGTTACTAAATTAGATTTAACAGCAGAAGTGGTTAAATCAAGCAGTCATTATTTGGATTTAGATGGATTTGTGCAAACAATTTTTCAAGGTACGCCAAATAAAAATACTCTTGTATTACAGATGCAGATTTTAGTTTGGTTAACAGAAACTAAAACCGGTGATTTGGACGAGCTGAATTTGACCAATTATAATGCTCCGTTGTTTGCACAGATTCAGCATCCGGGGGATGCAAGAGTAGGTAGTCGTTTTGCAAGCGTTGATTTCTGGAATTTGGCTCGTAAACGGCAAGAAGAAGCAGATATATTAGTTACCAACCATGCCTATTTAGCTAATCACTATATGGATACTATTTGGGGACAAAATCCATATTTAGTAATCGATGAAGCACATCGTTTTACTGAAAATGTTATTAGTTCACGAAATGATTCGTTGCGTTTTGAGGCATTATGGGGCGTATTGAGTTATTTGCGGAATTTGCTGTATTTTTCTAACGACGGTGTGGAGAATCAATTTAATGATAATGTGCAGCTCAACTTTTTATTAAAGAAGCTTGATCCACAGATTTTAGAATTGATTCAATGTATTAACGATTTGCAAAAAGATTTATATGCTCAAAATAAAAATGCTGTTAATAAGACAATTTTGGCTAACGGAACTTTAGAATTAAGTTTTCAAGGCAAGGGTCTATTTAATAAAAATAGTCAGTTTAAGCAATCATTAGGCAAATTCCAACAAAAACTTGAAGAAGTTAGAGAGTTGACTAATCAAGTTTTGTTTGAACTCTATCAAGAGCAAGAGCAAGAGCAAGTTTTGACTAATACTGAAACATTACTAAGCGAAATTACTGAACAAATCGATCGTTTAGATTATTACTCTGAAAAGAGTTATCAGTTAGCAGATATATTGTCGGATTCACAAAATTTAGATCAGGATGGATTCATATTGATGGTTACTAATCCAGATGATCCTCTAAGTACCAATTTGAATTGGCTGATGTTAGATGCAGAAGATGTGCTTAATCAGATATATAGCCGTTTTGATCATATTGCTTTTATCAGTGCTACGTTAACCAGTAACCATAATTTTGATTATGCTATTAATCAATTAGCTCTAAGTAATATGTCTTTAGTGGAATATATAGGTAAGAGTACATTTAATATTAAAAAGCATTTGCAAGTAATTGCAGTGAATAATATGCCTAATCCAGACAGCGAGGCATATGAAGAAGATATTGAGCAAATTTTAATTAATGACTTAACAAATAAAAATCATGTCTTAGTATTGATGACTAATCTGGAGAAGATTCGAACGGTATTTATGGCAATTATGAATTCTCCGGAATTAAAAGACTTTGAGATCTTAGCTCAAGGAATATCGGGTTCTAATAATCTAATTGCAAAGAGGTTTGTAATTGCTAAAAAAGCGATTATTATTGGTGCTGATAGTTTTTGGGAGGGCATCGATTTTCATGACTGTGGCATTGATACTGTATTTGTTGCTCGTTTGCCTTTTGAGTCTCCAGATCAGCCAGAGGTTCGCTTAAGACAGAAAAAATTAGAAGATCAAGGTATTAATGTCTTTGAAAAAGATAGTCTTCCTCGAGCTGTTATTAGGTTTAGACAGGGAATGGGACGCTTGATTCGTGGTGAAAAAGATCATGGACAATATATTATTCTAGATCCTAGATTATGGTCTAAAGAATATGGCAAGGCATTTTTACAGGTGATCCCTGTAAAGGTGAAAAAGGTTACAAAAGAAGAGCTAAAAGAATTAGAAAATAAGAAAAAATGATGATACAAGATGATACAAGACAAACACTAAAATTTATATCATGGGTAATCGGAATTATTGTAATTGCTTTTGTGGCTAGTATTTTGATTTTCTATTATGCGGGTTCTCGAAGTCGTGGTAATAATCAAAAAATTGCGGAAATAGCTCGGACTAAAACACCAATTAAGAACATTCAAAGCTACTATCATTTAGATAGGGGCACTAGTAGCTACGCCATTACTGGAACTGGTAAAAAAGGCAAACGTTATTATTTCGTTTATTTGCCTAATTCTAAAAAAGCATACTTATATCCAGCAAATAAAGGGGTTTCTGAGGCATATATTAAAAATAAGTTTAAATCCTCTCATTCTGATGCTACAATTAATCATATTAATCTTGGTTGGTACAAGGGCCAAGCAGTTTGGGAAGTAGCCTATAAAAAGCACAATGGTAATTTGGGCTATACAATATATGAATTTAAAGATGGAAATGATATTTCAGAAGTCGATAATTTATAGAAACTTTGGTATCATGGAACTGTATAATTGATAAAAAGGTGGACAGGAAATTTTATGACAGAATTGATTTCAATTAAAGATTCTTCTAAACATGTTGATCAAGAAGTTAAGATGCATGTTTGGTTAACAGATAAAAGATCAAGTGGAAAAATTATTTTCTTGCAATTGCGTGATGGTACTGCATTCTTCCAAGGTGTAGTTCGTAAAAATGATGTAACAGATGAAGTATTTGAAGTTGCTAAATCACTTAGACAAGAATCTAGTTTTTATATTACTGGTACTGTGCATGAAGATGCACGTTCTCACTTTGGCTATGAGATTCAAATTACTGATTTAAAGGTTGTTTCAAACAATGAAGGTTACCCTATTGGTAACAAGGAACACGGTATTGATTTCTTGCTTGATCATCGTCATTTGTGGTTAAGATCAAAGAAGCCATTTGCTATTATGCAAATTAGAAATACCATGTTTAAAGCAACTGTAGATTTCTTTGAAAAAGAAGACTTCATTAAGTTTGATGCCCCAATTTTCATGCATTCAGCACCAGAAGGTACTACCCAATTATTCCATGTTGATTACTTTGACCATGATGCTTACTTATCACAATCAGGTCAATTGTATGGTGAAGCTGGAGCAATGGCATTTGGTAAGATCTTTACTTTTGGGCCAACTTTCAGAGCTGAAGAATCAAAGGGTCGTCGCCATATGACTGAATTCTGGATGATGGAACCAGAAATGGCTTGGATGCACCAAGATGAATCATTAGATCTTCAAGAAAGATACTTAGCTTACATGGTTAAGCAAGTATTAGACAAGAACGAATACGAATTGAAGATTTTGGGTAGAGATCCTGAAAAACTTCGTCCAACCACTGAAGGTAACTTTGTTCGTCTTCCATACGATGATGCTGTTAAGATGCTTCAAGATGCAGGTCGTGACTTTAAGTGGGGCGATGACTTTGGTGCACCTGATGAAGGTTATATTTCTGAACAATATGATCGTCCAGTATTTATCGTTAACTATCCAACTTCAATTAAGCCTTTCTACATGAAGAAGAATCCTGATAATCCAAAGGAATACTTATGTGCTGATGTTATTGCACCAGAAGGCTATGGAGAAATCTTTGGTGGATCAGAACGTGAAGGCAATTACGAAGTATTGAAGCAACAAATTATTGATGCTGGCCTTAATCTTGAAGATTATCAATGGTATCTTGACTTACGTAAATTTGGTGGTGTTCCTCACTCAGGCTTTGGTATGGGCTTTGAACGTACTATTGCTTGGGTATGTCACCTTGACCATATTCGTGAAGCAATTCCATTCCCAAGATTGATTAACAGAATGCAACCTTAATAATTTGTGTTAACAATTATGAATATGCAAATCAAAAGTTGGACTATTTAATAGTTCAACTTTTATTTTTGAAAGGAAATCTGCCTTGCAATTTAATGATTATCGCGCCTTAGGCTTTACTACATTACAAAACGGACTGATTGCTTATTATTCTAAGCTTAATATTAGTGATGCAGAATTATTATTAGTTATTCAATTAGAAGCTTTTAATCAACGAGGAGAAAACTTTCCATCAAATGAAAAAATAGCAGCTAATACTAATTTGACAGTAGCAGATGTTGGTAATATTATCCAAAGATTAATTGATCGAGATTATTTAACTATTGAGCAAGTAAAGGATAGTCAAGATAAAATTGGAAATAGGTATAGTTTGAATAAATTATATGATGCTATAGACCAATATATAGATCAAAATGTATTGATTAAGGATAAAAAGAGGAAAAAGACGATATCCGTTTCAGATGATTTGGATAATAATCCATTGAATTATCTAGCTCGTAAAGTTGAAGTGGAATTTGGACGCTATCTGAGCCCAATTGAAAGGGAAGAAGTCGCTCAATGGCTAAGTGTGGATCATTATACTCCTGAAGTGATAGAATTGGCTCTGAGAGAAGCTGTGTTGTCTCAGGCTTATTCGTTGAAATATATTGATCGGGTTTTGCTTAATTGGCAACGGCATAATTTAAAAACTGTTGATGAAATTGAGAGATTTTTAAAGAGGAACAGATAGGATGGTAGAAGATTTATTAAGTGATGACGAAGCACGTACTGTTTTAAAACGGATTTTAGCAATGTATCCTAATGCCAAAGGTGAATTGCACTGGGATAATACTTTTCATTTGTTATGTGCAGTAATGATGAGTGCACAGACAACTGATAAAATGGTTAATCGAGTTATGCCTGATTTTATTAAAAAGTTTCCTACTCCTGAAGTCTTAGCTAATGCTTCTATTGAAGAGATTGAAAGTACGATTAAAACTATTGGATTATATCGTTCAAAAGCTAAGCATTTAAAAGCTACTGCAAAAATCTTGGTTGAAAAATATGATAGTAAAATTCCTGAAGATAAGAAGACCTTGATGACGTTTCCTGGAGTAGGGGAGAAAACTGCTAGTGTAGTTTTAGCTGAAGGTTATGGAGTTCCAGCAATTGCAGTAGATACGCATATATCACGAATATCTAAGGCGTTTCATATTGTTAATCAAAAAGCTGCTCCACATGAAGTTGAACAAAGATTGGAATCAATTTTGCCTAAGAATGAATGGATAAAAACTCATCATGCTATGATTCTTTTTGGAAGATATATAATGCCAGCAAGGGCCAAGGGAGATCCTTATTCATATTTGAATTAATAATTAAGAGCCGAAAAAGTTTATTTCTACTTACAAAAGCGTTTGGAGAAATAAACTTTTTTTATTAACGATATAATTATAGTGAGTTGTTACTAAATCTAAAGTATATAAAAATAAGTCTGCCTTCACTACGTTCCGGCAGACAAACAAAAGAGCAAACCAACCAACGTCATTAAGTTAAGACATTGACAAACTAGTCTGCTCTTAAAATTTAATCTTTATCTGAATCAGCATGACTTTGTTCATGTTCTTCATTATCTTCATTTCTCGTTGGTCTACTACTTTGAGTATGTGAGGTGGTTGAAGATGATGATTGTTCATGACTTTGACTAGATTGAGATCTTTCAACTCTACTTGATTGACGAGGAGTGCCAGTTTCACTTGAAGAAGATTGAGTGTTGTTTGTATTAACTGAATTGTTTGTATCATTATTGGTATCAGTTTCTTCATCATCTTCATCGTAGCTAGCAACGATGTCGCTAACACCAGCAGGAGCATGACCTCTAACGTATAATTGCCAAGTGCCACCAGTTTTTGCACGAATTACTGACTTAGGTTGTTGCCAATTCAGGTTAGGCTTATTTCTCATTAAGTAAGTCATCATGCTCTTATACATTAATTGAGCTGATTGTTGTCCAATACCTGAAATAGTACCATCCTTTAAATTGTCATAACCTGTCCATATACCAATTGCATAAGATCTAGTGTAACCAACAAACCAAGAATCTTTAGGAGTTGAATTATAGCCAGGATATTTTGCCAAATCTTCATCAGAATATTTAACAGTACCAGTTTTACCTGCCTGATAAAGATCAGGAATTTTAGCATTAGTACCTGAACCATGTTTGATAACGCCCTTAAGCATATCAGTAATCATATATGCCGTTGACTTCTTCATAACGCGAACGCCATTGGAATCATAATTTCTGGTCAAACCATCGGGAGTTTCGATTTTAGAAACAAATTGTGGCTTGTGATAGATACCCATTGTAGCAAATGCACTGTAGGCACCAGTCATTTGTAAACTAGAAGCATTTGCACCAATAGCAACAGACAATCCAGAATTTGAAGGGACATTTACGCCTAAGCGACGAGCAAAAGCGGAAGCACGCTTAACTCCAACATCTGCTAATGTTTTAACAGCAGGAACATTACGTGATTGCTCTAGTGCTTTACGCATAGTCATCATACCATCGTATTTATTATCCCAGTCATAAAGCTGAATATTAGTACCAGGGTAAACATACTTACTATCATCTAACATCTTGGCAGTTGACCAATTCAAATATTGGATAGCAGGGCCGTAATCAAGTACTGGCTTGATTGTTGAACCAGTAGAACGTCCAGTTTGAACGGCACGGTCAAGTCCGAGTTGAACTGAAGGTAAGTGACGACCACCTAGAATGGCTACAACGTGACCATTATTTGGATCGATTACTGTAGCACCAACTTGCATTTTATTATTTGTAAATGGTACAGAGCCATTATTACCCAATTCATAGAGCTTGTTTTGAGCTTTTTGATCAATATTAATAGTAATTTTTAGATTATCATTATACGGATCAAAACCCTTATTCTTAACCTCAGAAATGACTTCCTTAATGTATGGATCATCAATCTTGCGAATCTTTGATTCGTTATCTGCTCTACGTTTTTTTAAACCATGAGTAATTGGCTCATTAACTGCCTGATTATATTCATCCTTAGTGATTTTTTCATTCTGCAGCATAGTCTTTAAAACAATGTTACGACGATATTTAGCCTTTTGAGGATAAAGATAAGGATCATAAGCAACAGGAGCATTAGGCATCCCTGCAATTAAAGCGATTTGAGCTAAATCCAACTTCTTTAATGATTTGCCATAATAATAGTTAGCAGCTGTTCCCATACCATAATTTCCGTAATTCATGAAAACTTTATTGATATAGAACTCTAAAATTTGGTCTTTGCTAAATTCATGTTGTACCTTAACAGCTAACCAAGCTTCTTGGGCTTTTCTTTTTAAAGTACGCTGTGAAGCTGCTGTAGAAAATACTGTTAACTTAACCAGTTGCTGAGTAATGGTTGATCCACCTGCAGCAATACTGTTACTTTTTGCATTAGTAAGCATAGAACCGACAATTCTGATTGGATCTACGCCAAGTTTGTCTTTATAAAAACGTTTATCTTCAACAGAAACTACAGCGTCTTTTAATAGCTGAGGTATATCTTTATTTTTGACATAAATTCGTTTTTCAGAACCAAGTGATAATAAAAATTTACCATCATTATTATATAGACTAGATGTGCCACCACTTTGTAATTGGTCTTGGCTAATATTAGGAGCATCTTTGGCATAAAAAGCAAATAATCCAATTCCCGAAACAACTAATAGCAAAACTATCAGAAAGATCCATTTAACAATTTTGATACCTAGATGACTCTTAGTCGACCTTCGTTTTTGATAATTTCTACGTGATTCACGTCTCATAGTATTTTTATCTTCTATCATAATTCTCTTTCCCTATCTGCAATAAAATTATCAACTGCTTTTAAGTAAGGTAATGTAGGACGAAATCCACTTTTAATTTCGTAGGAATTGTCCTCAATTTCTTTTAAAGTCATAGAACTTTTGTCTTTTTCTCTCCAAGCATTAATTACAAAGCTGGCCGGAGTAACAAAGTATCGTTCTAAACTAGCGAATCTAATAATTGTAAAGCAAATTCCTTTTTGCTTCAAACACGCACTTAAATGAAAAATTTGGTGTTCATGGAAATTTTTTAAAGGAAAGTTAGTTTTATTTCTAGTTTCCTTAGCTTCGAAATCAAGATAATATCCTTTATAAACGCCATTATAATCAGTTGTGGAAGCCTGTCTAAAATAAGCTTCACGAATAACAGCTTTAGAACGTTTAGGATAATCAACTTTAACGATTTGAATAGGGGTAGGCTTTTTATGAACTACTGCAATTTCTTCATTTAAATAATATTTATTTGATTCGTTAATTTGTTGTTCCAGTGTCATCCCACGATCAGAAAAGTTCACGCCTTTTCTATGTGTATATGTATGACGAATTTTATTTTCTTTTTTATTAATAGGTTTTCTAAATGCAACTAAACTGCCGCTTGGATATTTGACCATTGACTTTACTCCTGTTAGCATTATAGCAATAAAGACTGAATTTTTGAATATAAGGGGCTTCTAATGCAACGTTTATGGGTAACTGGCTATCGTAGCTACGAATTAAATGTGTTTAGTGACAAGGACCCCAAAATTACTATCATTAAATATGCTTTAAAGAATTATTTTAAAGGCTTGCTTGAAAATAATCAGTTAGACTGGATTATTACTGGAGCCAATTTAGGAGTGGAACAATGGACAGCAGAAGTAGGATTGGAATTGGGGCAAAAGTATCCGCTGCGAACTTCCATTATGATTCCGTATGAGAAATTTGCTGATCGCTGGAATGAAAACAATCAAACTAAGTTCCTTAATTTAAAAAAACGAGTTGATTTCTTTGCTTCAACTTCAAATCTGCCTTATCAAAATCCAGTTCAATTACGCAATTATCAAAATTTTATGCTTCAGCATACTGATCGAGCATTAATGGTATATGATACTGAACATCCAGGCAAGTCAAAATATGATTATAATTTAATTCAAAAGTATCAAAAAGCTGAAGAATATCCCCTGGATTTAATCGATTTTTATGATTTGCAAGATGCAGCAGAGGAATATCAAGAGGCTCATCAGAGAAATTATTTCTCTGAATAATTTTAAAGTTTTATAAAAATGAAAATCTTGGTTTTACCTGAGCCATCTTTTTGCTAAAATAAAATTGAATGTAAAGGAGTTGTCAGTAAGATGGCAAGTTTAAACGATATTAAACTGTCTGCACAAGACATATTGAAAAAACAATTTAGAAGTAAAGTAAAAGGCTATGATCCAGACGAAGTTGATGCGTATTTGGATGAAGTTATCTCAGATTATGAGAATTTTCAACAAATTATTGAAGACTTATATGGTCAAATTGGCACGCTTCAACGTCAATTAATGGATGAAAAACAAAAAGAAAAGAAAACAGTCGAAACAGAGAAGGAAGATAAAGTAAAGACTTATACTCCACCTCATAGAAGAACTGCTTCAGTTCCTAATTTTGACAATGAAGATGATGATAATCATGGCGAAATCTCAACTAACATGGCCATTATTCAACGAATTTCAACTTTAGAAAGAAAAGTTTATAATCTTGAACAACATGTTTATGGTGTAAAGCATTAATTTTTGCTATAATGGTTAACGGTGTGAATCTTGAGTAGTCGCGGTTAGCTATATGCTAACTGAGGAAAGTCCACGCACGCACAAGCTGCGATGCTTGTAGTGATCGTATTCAGCTCAATAAGCTGGAGAAAAGTTTTGAAACTTTTACGGCGGAAAAAGTGCTAAATCTTTTGACATGCATTACTATCCTGAAAAGTGCCACAGTGACGAAGCAAAATTAGAAATGATTTTGGTGGAACGAGGTAAACCCTGCGAGCGTGAAACCCAAATTTGGTGGGGGAGTCTTGGTCTAAGGAAATGAACTAAAGACCAGGTTATTGTCTTTGACAATAAAGATAGATGACTACTAAAGGTAATTTTTGCCAGGATTACTGGAACAGAACGTGGCTTATAGAGATTCACATTGGCAGAGTTGGGCTTAAGTCCAGCTCTTTTTTATTTTTATTAACGAAAGAGAAATAATGAAAGAATATCAACTTTATGCAACTATGGGCGCTGGATTTGAAAGCGTCGTAAACAAAGAATTACAGGGCATGGGTTACCAGACTAAAGTCGAAAATGGACGTGTATTTTTCAAGGGTACCCAAGAAGATATTGTAAAAACTAATTTATGGTTAAGAACCGCAGATAGAATCAAAATTTTATTGAAGGAATTTAGAGCAACTGATTTTGACACTCTATTTAATGAAGTTTACGACTATAATTGGGCGGATTTATTACCAGTAGATGCTAAATTTCCCGTTCAAGGTCGTGCAGTTAAGTCAAAGCTTCATTCTGAGCCCGATGTTCAATCAATTGTGAAAAAGGCCATTGTCAATAAGATGATTGATCAATACCATAGACGAGGCTTCTTACCAGAAACTGGTAGTGAATATCCATTAGATGTTCATATTTATAAAAATGTGGCTCAAATTTCTTTGGATACTACTGGAGCCAGTCTTTTTAAACGAGGCTATAGAGTAGAACATGGTGGCGCCCCACTTAAGGAAAACTTTGCGGCAGGATTATTAAAATTAACTCCATATAATGGTACGCATCCCTTAATTGATCCAATGACAGGTTCTGGGACTTTAGCAATTGAAGCGGCTTTGATTGCTAAAAATATTGCGCCAGGGACATGGAGAGAATTTGCTTTTGACAATTTTGATTGGTTTAATCACGACTTGCATAAAATTGCATTAGAAAAAGCAAAAGCAGAAGTTAAACCATTAGATGCACCTATTTGGGCTAGCGATATTGATCAATCGGTACTTGAAATTGCTAAATTAAACGCTCATAATGCTGGTGTTTTACAAGATATTCGCTTTAAACAAGTTGCTGTTAAAGACTTTACCACTGATTTGGAAAACGGCATCATTATTGCCAATCCACCTTACGGTAAACGACTCAAAGATCGTGAATCCGCTGAAGAATTATATAAGCAAATGGGCGAAGTTTTGCGTCCATTAGATTCATTTAGTCAATATTATTTAACAGCTGATCCTAATTTTGAAAAATGTTTCGGGGCTAAAGCAACTAAAAAGCGTAAATTATTTAATGGTAATTTGAGAGTAGATTTCTATCAATATTGGGCAAATAGAAGATAAAAAATGATTACAGAAGATCTAAATACTGAATTTTGGGTGATTTCTGATACACATTTAATTGCTAAAAGCCTGCACGATGAAGGGCAAGCTTTTTCGCAAATGCAAAAAAACTAGTCAGGGTAAAGATCTGTATTATCAAGAGACTGCTTTGACAGCGTTTATGCGAATGGCACAAAGAAAAAAGCCTGCAGCAATTATTGTTACGGGAGATATTACTTTTAATGGAGAAAGAGTTTCAGCTGAAAAGTTTGCGGAAATTTTCAAGCCTTTGAAGCATACTCAAGTCTTAGTCTTACCGGGAAATCATGATATTTTTGATGGCTGGGCTAGAGAATTTCGCGGTAAAAAGCAGTTCTATGCTGGTGAAATTAGTCCAATGTTTTGGCGCTCAATTTTTGCTAAATCCTATCGTCAGGCTTTTAATACGGATGACAGTTCATTAGCATATAGTGTGCAATTAAATCCGCAATATTTTTTAATATTGGCAGATTCCAACATATATGGCACAGAAGAAACAACTGCAGCCCCACATACGCGAGGTATGATTGGTAAATCTCAACTTAAATGGATTGAAAAACAATTGCAGTATGCTGAAAAAATCAACTTCGTCCGATTTTATTTATGCATCATAATTTGTATGCTCATAATCCTGCTGTGAATAAAGGGTATGTAGTTGATGATGCAGTTGAGTTGCGAAGACTTTGTAGCAGATATAATGTTAAATTAGCTTTTACTCGTCATATCAATGCGCAAAACATTATGGACCCACAAGAAACAACTCCTACTACTGAAGTTGTTACTTCAAGTTTTTGTTCAAATGATCAAGGATATGGGGTTGTCCGTGTTCATTCACGACATATTACATATGTAAGACGCAATTTTGATATGACAAGATACTTGACTGATCAAGAAAAAGAAAATTATACTTTAGAACACTTCCATAAGTATTTAAAGGATTTACAATTAGGGAGTATCTCTGCAGATATGATGCAAAGTGAATTGAATAAAATTCATTCTTCTCAGGCCCACCAAGTGTTAATCAAGCATCATCCTGAATATAGATTGTATTTAGAGATTTTGTATGACACCACTTCACATAGTAATTTACAAGTAAAGATAAGATACTGATAAATAAGAGAGTATGAGCTATTTCATACTCTCTTATTTTGGTGGTTTTTGATACAATAAGAAAAGGAATAATTGATATGTAGGGTGTGATCTAAATTCTAAAATCTAAACGGCATTTTATATTTTTAGGAACGATTGGAGTAATTTATTACTCATGGCTTTTAATCGTTCTTTTGATAGCTTTCATTTTGGGTTATGAAGGAGATAAAGCAATTAGTATTCCTGGTATAGTAGTTGGATGCATTTTTATTGTTTTATTAGCATATACATTACTGTATTCATTTTTTGAAAAAAGCCAAAATAAATACTTGCTTAAATTACCATATCGAACTCAAATGGAGGTAAACAAACCAATTTTAATTGCAAAATGGCATATGTTTGAAATTTATCAATTAAAGAGTGAGTTTCAAAGCTATTCTGTTTTAGTTTTTTCAAGAAAGAAGAATAAATATAGATGAAATCAGATATTGAAATTGCACAAGAGACTAAAGAATTACCAATTAAAGAAATTGCCGCAAAGGTTAATCTTAAAGAAGAGGATTTAGAACCATATGGATATGATAAAGCTAAAATTAATTGGCAGGCTATCAATCGTATTTCCAAAAGTAAAAAATTAGGAAAATTAATTTTAGTAACTTCTATTTCACCAACACCTGCTGGTGAAGGCAAGTCTACTATTACTATTGGCTTAGGTGATGCTATTAATAATCAATTGCACAAAAATACGATGATTGCCTTGCGTGAACCATCAATGGGCCCTGTCTTTGGACTTAAAGGTGGTGCTACTGGTGGTGGTATGGCACAAATCATCCCAATGGAAGATATTAATTTGCACTTTACCGGTGATATGCATGCTCTAACTGCTGCAATTGATACGTTAGCTGCTTTAGTTGATAACTATATTTATCAAGATAATAGCTTAAACATTGATCCAGAACGAATCCTCTTAAAGCGTGGTTTAGACGTTAATGATCGTGCCTTGAGAAATATTACAGTTGGTCAAGGTTCTAAATTTAATGGTATTGAACACAAGTCGAGTTTTGCTATAACTGTAGCCAATGAATTAATGGCAATTTTATGTTTAGCAACAGATATCGATGACTTAAAAGCTCGGATTGGGGATATGCTTGTAGGTTATACCAAGGATGATCAACCAGTATACGTTAAGCAATTAGGCTTCCAAGGAGCAATTGCGGCACTACTTTCTAATGCATTGAAACCAAATTTGGTTCAAACACTTGAGCATACGCCAGCTTTAGTTCATGGTGGTCCATTTGCAAATATTGCTCACGGCGCCAACTCAGTTATGGCTACTAATTTAGCATTGCATTTAAGTGATTATGTTTTAACTGAAGCTGGTTTTGGTAGTGATCTTGGCGGACAAAAGTTTATGGACTTTGTATCTAAACATTTGGATAAACAACCAGATGCAGCTGTTGTTGTAGCTACTGTTCGTGCTCTTAAATATCAGGCTTTAAGAGATACCAAACACTTAGATGAAGAAAATCTTACTGCTTTAAAAGCTGGTTTTAAGAATCTAGAACGTCATATGAATAATATGCGTTCATACAATGTACCAGTAGTTGTGTTAATTAACCAATTTGCATCAGATACTGAAGCAGAACTTGACTTGCTTAAAAAGTTAATTGAAGAACAAAATATTCCAGCTGAAGTTGTTGCTTATCATGATGAAGGTTCCAAAGGTGGAATCGAGGCTGCACAAACAGTTATTGATTTAGCAAATTCAAATAAAGCCAACATAGTATCAACATATGATGAAGATGATGATGTAAAAAACAAGATTGAAAAAGTAGCTACTAAAATTTATCATGCTAGCGGAGTAAAATATACAGAAAAAGCTAATAAACAAATTGATGAATTAATTAAATTAGGAAAAGAAAAGCTGCCTGTAATCATTGCCAAAACCCAATATTCATTTAGTGATGACAAAAAACAATTAGGTGCTCCAACCGACTTTAAGTTACATGTAAGGGGTGTTAGTTTGAAAAATGGTGCGCGTTTTATTGTTGTAACTACAGGGCACGTATTAGATATGCCAGGTTTGCCCAAGCATCCCGCAGCCTTGGATATTGATGTTGATAA
>NZ_GG700757.1:4434-10129 GCF_000160855.1 Lactobacillus helveticus DSM 20075 = CGMCC 1.1877 | reverse complement strand
ATTAGTGGGTTATTTTAATAAAAGATGCAGTTTTTATATTTATTTATTTCATTATTTGTAGTTTTAGCAGATCAAGGCTTAAAAAGTTATATTGTAAGCCATTATAGTGTAGGTGAAGTTCATCAAATTATTCCAGGAACCCTATCGTTTAATTATTTGCAGAATGATGGTGCAGCTTGGAATATTTTAACGGGTCAAATGTGGCTATTTTACGGTATTAGTGTGATCGCTATCGGCGTTTGTTTATATTTTTTATTTAACAAAAAGTATAAAAATGCTTTGTTTGACGTTGGCTTAGCCTTAGTATTAGGTGGCATTATTGGTAATTTTATTGATCGACTTCACTTAAAGTATGTGGTTGATATGCTTCGACTTGATTTTATTAACTTTAATATTTTTAATATTGCTGATACTGCTATTACAATCGGTGTGCTCATTATATTTATTTACTTAATTTTCTTTGCAGATAAGGATGATCAAAATGCCTAAAAAATATGAATTACAGGTTGAAAATGAGTACGGACGCTTAGATAAATTTATTTCAGAACAAATACCTGATTTGTCTAGAACTAGAGTAAAAGAATTAGTTAAAGAAAAAGAGATTTTAGTTAATCATAAGGTAGAAAAAGTTTCTTACAAGATTCAAGCAGGAGATAAAATTGAAATTAATGTTCCAGCGGTAAAACCTTTGGATGTTGTTCCAGAAAATATTCCCCTTGATATTGTGTATGAAGATGAAGTTGTGATTGTTGTAAATAAGCCACAAGGCATGGTAGTGCATCCCGCACCGGGCCATCCCGATCATACGTTGGTGAATGCACTTCTTTATCATACTCAAGATCTAGCACAATCGCCTGAAGGTTTTAGACCAGGTATTGTGCATCGAATTGACAAAGATACTTCGGGCTTATTGATGATTGCAAAAAATGCTAAGGCAAGGGAATCTCTTGAAGATCAATTGGCACATAAGACGAATAAGAGAATATATTGGGCTATTGTCCATGGTAATTTTGGTGAAGAAAATGGTGTAATTGATGCACCAATTGGTCGTAATCTATATGATCGTAAAAAAATGGCGGTTGTAGAAAATGGTAAAAAAGCCGTCACTCATTTTAAGGTTCTCAAGCAATTTAAAGGTTATAGTTTAATTGAGTGTCAGCTTGAAACAGGACGGACTCATCAAATCAGAGTGCACTTAGACTATATTGGACATGCAGTTGCAGGAGATCCTTTGTATGGTCCGCGTAAAACTTTAAAAGGAAATGGCCAATTTTTACATGCTAAAGTTTTAGGCTTTAAACATCCCAGAACAGGCAAATGGTTAGAATTTACGGTTGAACCACCTAAGATTTTTCAAGATACGTTAGCTCAATTAGAAAAAGCAAGTGAATAAAAATGAAACGTTATTTGATATTAGAAGATGGAAGTTCTTTTGCTGGTGAAGGCATAGGAGCAAGCATAATTTCTACAGGTGAATTAGCAATTCAAACTACTAATTTTGGTTATCAGGAGGCCTTAACCGATCCAACTAATGCTGGGAAAATTTTGGTTTTCACCTCACCGATGATTGGTAATAATGGTATTAATGCTATTGACTATGAAAGTATTGATCCATCTGTCAAGGGAATCATTGCCAATGATATTGCTTTGAATATTTCAGACAGTGAAAATTTTGAAGATCTTAGTTCTTTTCTGAAAGAAAAAAAGATACCAGCTATTTTTAAGGTAGATACGCGTGCACTTGTTCATCGTCTAATGGAAGAGGGAACAATTAAAGCTTCAATTATGGATACCAATGATGAACATGCTTTTGATCAAATCAAAGCTTTGGTTCTTCCTAAAAATAAATCAGCAATGGTCTCAACTAAAAATGCTTATGCATCCCCCAATGTGGGAAAAACAGTGGCAGTTTTAGATTTAGGATTAAAGCATTCTATGTTAAGAGCTTTATCTTTGAGAAAAGTAAATGCAACTGTTTTACCTTATAATGCTAGCCCGGTAGATGTAGAAAATTTGCGCCCTGAAGGGATCATTATTTCAAATGGTCCAGGTAAACCAGAAGAAATCATTGATAAAATCACTCCAGTTTTAGATCAATTTTATGGTAAGTATCCAATTTGGGGAATTGGATTAGGCTTTTTAGTGTTGAGTGACTATTTAGATTTTGGATTGGTTAAGTTACCGCAAGAATTTAATGGGATTAATTATCCAGTAATTGAGCAGAATACTAATGCAATTTGGCAAACGTCAATGAATATTGACCAATTAGTATTGCCTGATAGTATAAAGATGAATATGAATCGTGAGTATTTTGATCTTCACAGTGAATTGAATGCAGGATTTTGGAACATAAAAGATAAAATAGTAGCAACTGCTTTTAATCCAGAAGGAGCTCCTGGCTCACATGATGCAGATGAAATTTTCGATTATTTTTTACAAATGATGGAGTAAATTATGCCTCTAGAAAATGATTTAGATAAAGTATTAATTATCGGATCAGGACCTACATTAATTGGCAGTGTAGCTGAGATGGATTTAATGGCTACAGAAGCTATTGATGCTTTAACTGAAGAAGGAATCCAAGTTATACTGGTTAATCCTAATCCTGCAACCATTTCTACGGATAAGAAACTTAATGTCACTGTATATTTGGAACCGATGACGTTAGACTTTCTTAAACGAATTTTGCGTATGGAAGAACCCGATGCAATTATTACAGCATATGGTTCTACTAACGGATTAAAAGTTGCTCATAAACTGTTGAAAGATGGAATTTTAGAGCAAATGGGAATCCAATTATTAACTTTGAATTCACGTATCTTGCAGATGGGGAATCAGCAAAAAAGAACCGAGTTTTTAAATAAACTAGGAATTGATACTAGTGAATCCTGGGAACTAAGCCAAACTGCTCAAGATAATTTAATTGTTGCTATGGATAGTTTGCTTGCTAAAGTTACATTTCCAGTTTTAGTTACTAAATATAATCGATATGTTCATAATGAACATTTGCGTTTTAAAAACAAAGAAGACTTAATTGTCTACTTTAAGGAAGAGAGTCAAACTGATAACTTTACATGGAAGAATTATCGATTGACGGAAGATCTTTCAGCTTGGGAAGAAGTCATTGTTGACGTAATACGTGATAAAGATGAAAATTTAGTATTTACTAATTTTGCGGGTTCTATTGAACCAGTCGCAATAAATTCTGGAGATTCTGCTGTTGTTATGCCATCTCTAACTTTGAATAATGATCATATTCAGGAGTTAAGAGAATCAGTTAGACGAATTGTAGATAATTTAGGAATTGTTGGTTTTACAAGTTTTCATTTTGCTATTAAACACCATGGAACTCAAATTAAATCTAAGTTATTGACGATTCGTCCTCGATTAACTCGTAGTTCTGTTTGGGCTCAACGAATTGGCATGTACGATGTAGGTTATGTGGTAAGCAAAGTAGCTATTGGCTATCGATTAAATGAAATAACTGATCCATTATCAGGATTAAATGCTTCTATTGAACCAACTTTAGATGCGATAGCAATTAAAATACCATATTGGTCATTTACCGGTTCAGGCTACAACCATTATCAATTAAGTAATCGAATGCAAGCCAGTGGTGAAGCGATGGGTGTGGGTCGCAATTTCGAAACTGCATTTCTGAAAGGGCTGGATGCAACTACTAACCTTGATTTAGGTTGGAACGCTTTTGTAGAAGAAAGTCGCAAAACAAATGAAGAGATAATTGCAGATCTTAAGCATCCCGATGAATTACATCTAATTAAATTGTTAGCAGCTATTAAAGAAGATATTCCTTTTAGTGAATTGCAACAGCTTACAGGATTACATCCTATTTATTATCAAAAATTACTTCATATTGTTGCCATTATTAATAAGTTGGTACAAAATAAAGAACATTTAACTTTAGAATTAATTAAAGAAGCAAAGGACTATGGATTCTTTAATCCTTTGCTTGCTAAAGTGTTAAATATTTCTGTAGAGGAATTACGATCATTAATTAGTAAATATAATTTGGAACCATCGTTTTTAAAGATAGATGGTTCAGCTGGAGTTTATCGTCCTAACGTGTGTGCCTATTATGGCGCATATGATGTTCAAAATGAAGCTAAAGATCTGGTAGCAGATAAGAAGATCCTGATTTTAGGCATGTTGCCATTACAAGTTTCGGTAACGAGTGAATTTGATTACATGATTGCTCACGCAGCTAAAACTTTACATAAGAATGGCTATGTTACAGTTTTACTATCAAATAATGATGAATCTGTATCATCTAGATATAAAGATATTGATCGAGTATATTTTGAATCAATTACGTTAGAAAATATTTTAACTATTGCTAAGAGAGAAAACATTAAAGATGTACTTTTACAGTTCTCAGGCAAAAGAGTAAGTGCTTTAAGCAAACAGCTAGAAGAAAATGGGCTGCATATTATTGGTCAATCAAAAACTAAGGATCCACGGGATACTATTACAGACTTACTAGATCACCCATTAACGAATTTAAAACGAGTTCCATCTTTGAAGACGACAAATCCTGAAGCAGTATTTAAGTTTGTTGATCAATATGACTTTCCGATTTTAATTGGAGGTATGAATAAGGAAAATAAGTTGAAATCTGCTGTGGTTTATGATGTGCCAGCAATTAAGAGATATTTAGCTGAAAATCAAGTGGATCAGATCACTGTGTCTCAATTTATTGAGGGAAATAAGTATGAAGTAACGGCTATTTCAGATGGTGAAAATGTTACTTTGCCTGGTATTATTGAACACTTAGAACAAACAGGCTCACATGCCTCCGATTCAATAGCGGTTATTAAACCTCAGAATTTGTCTCTGGAACAACAAAAAAAGATTGAACAACAATCGATTAAATTGATTAAAGTGTTACAGACAAGAGGTATCTTCAACTTGCATTATTTGCGGGTAAATGATGAGTTGTACTTATTGCAAGTCAAGCCTTATGCAGGCCATAATGTAGCGTTTCTATCTAAATCTTTAAATAAAGATATTACTGCTTGTGCTACAGAGGCATTAATTGGTCATAATCTGCAAGAATTAGGATATCCTAATGGACTGTGGCATACTAGTAATTTTATTCATATTAAAATGCCAGTATTTTCTTTCCTCAATTACAGTAGTGGCAACACATTTGATTCTAATATGAAATCATCTGGCTCAGTAATGGGACGAGATACTCATTTAGCTAAAGCTTTGTATAAAGGGTATGAAGCTAGTGATTTGCACATCCCTAGTTATGGAACGATTTTCATTTCAGTTAGAGATGAAGATAAAAATCGGGTAACAGAATTAGCTCGTAGATTTGACAGATTAGGCTTTAAATTAATTGCTACAGAAGGAACTGCAAATATGTTTGCGGAAGCAGGGATTACTACCGGAGTTGTAGAGAAAGTTCATAATAATCCGCGAAATTTATTAGAAAAAATTCGGCAACATAAAATTGTAATGGTAGTAAATATTACTAATCTTTCTGATGCAGCTAGTGAAGATGCGTTAAGAATAAGAGATGAGGCATTGTATACTCATATTCCTGTCTTTTCAAGTATTGAAACTGCAGAATTAATTCTAGATGTATTAGAATCGTTGGCATTGACGACGCAACCAATTTAAAATAAAAACCAAGTTACTATGTAAATAACTTGGTTTCTACCAAATAAGC
>NZ_GG700757.1:0-3495 GCF_000160855.1 Lactobacillus helveticus DSM 20075 = CGMCC 1.1877 | reverse complement strand
CTTGTTTAAAGAAAAAGAACCAAACAGCCTTTTAATGACTGCCTGATTCTATTCATTTACTCTCTATCAACAGGATTTGACAAAGAGCCAAATAAGCATGTTAAGCAAAACATGCTTATTTTTTATTAACTTTCATTGCCATGATTTCTTTTTCTTTCGGAGTAACTTCGATAGAATTTTGACCAGTATAGATGACGAAACCAGGTTTAGCACCATTAGGCTTTTTAACACGTTTGTCTTGTACATAATCGACTTGAACGTGGGCAGAATTCTTAGCCTTGGAAAAGAATGCGGCAATTTCAGCTGCTTCTTTAATGTCGTCATCAGATGGCTGATCATCTCGTAAAATCACATGAGAACCAGGCATGTTTTTGACATGGAACCAGTAATCAGACTTATTGGCCTTTTTTAAAGTTAACCAGTCATTTTGATAATTATTTTTACCAACTAAAACATGCTTGCCAGAAGAAAGCTTAAATTCATTCAAATTACGCTCTGTAATTTTCTTTCTTCGTTTATTTTTCTTTTGTTTCCGAATATATCCTTGATTAATCAACTCATCAGTAATTTGATCGATATCTTGTGGATCTGCATTATCAATAGCTGTTTGAATAGAATCAAAGTAACGCAAATTTTCTTCAGCTATTTTAATTTGTTCATTAACGTGCTTAATTGAATCACGTAGTTTTTTATATCGAGTAAAATATTTTTGAGCATTACGTGTAGGTGAAAGGGCAGGGTCTAATTTAATTTCAATGGGTGCATTGTTTTCGTAATAATTAGGTAATGAAACGGTAGTCATACCCGGTTTCACTTGATTTAAATTAGCGTTTAAAATTTCACCCTTAATACGATATCCTTCAGAATTTTCGGCAAGATCTAGTTGCTTTTTTAGTTTTTTGATTTTCTTGCTTAATTTCTTTTGTTCATTTTTGACAACACGTTCTACCTGACTAGCACGTTGCTTTACCCAATCACGATTAGCTTGATATTCATAAAATTCATCTAATCCTTTATTAAGATCTGGATTTGAACTTTCTTTTTCAAGTTCCAGATGATAAGGCAAATAACAAAAAATCTTTCTTTTATTATTAGGAGTTTTTAAAACAAATGCGCGAGGATTTTCAAATTGATTAAAGAATGTTTTAAAAGACGAATAGCTGTAATCATCCTCTAAATATCCTAGCAATTCATTTCTATCGTCCTTATCCAAACCATCCATCTGTTTAGATAATTCATTTGGATCATTTTCATTGCTCAATTGCTTAAACTTATCTTCAGATAAAGTTAATCCGTTTAGACCTGGCTTTAATGGTGGTAATTCATATTTTGCTTTGGGGAGTAAAATACGAGCTCTGTTTTCATCAGGATTAATTCTCTTTAACAAGTCAATAATATGATTATCTTTTTGATTGTAAAGAATAACATTACTATGACGCCCCATTATTTCTACAGAAAGAACTAATTCTACTTCATCGCCTAATTCGTTTCGATTGCTAAAATGGAAGTTAGTAATTCTATCTAAGCCTACTTGTTCAATAGATTGTAAAACGGAACCTTCTAAGTACTTTCTTAACACCATTACAAAAATAGGTGCCTTATCAGGGTTATTAATTGTTTGCTCAGTTAAATACATTCGTGGATATTGAGCATTCGCTGAGATTAAAAACTGATAATTCTTTCGATTTTTTCTAAAGATTAAAACCAAGTCTTGATCAAAGGGCTGATAAATTTTTGATAAACGACTTCCTACTAGGGTAGGGGTTAAATCTTGTAATAAACTATGGATAAATAATCCATCAAATGCCATAATAAATCACCTCAAAATACGTCTAATATTATAACAGTAAAAGCAAAGATTCTAAAATTATTGGTGTTCTTTACCATATTATCAAATAGATTATTAAATGATAAAATACAGTTATAGTAATCTAATTTGGAGAAAAAGGACCTTGTATATGGATGTATTATTTTTTAGTACAATTGCTGATCAAATTAAAAAGGAAATAAATCACAAATGTGGTTTAAATATTTCACAAACTAGAATTTTGCTTTTTTTTGATGATACAAATAATAAAGCTTTAGCAATGGGAAAATTAGCTAAAGCACTTAATATTTCTTTATCTACCTTAAGTCGTCAGCTTCAGCAAAAGAAGACTAAAAGTCTTATAGAGATTACACGTTCTGAAAAAGACTCTAGCAAAATTGTAAATTTAAGCGCAGAAGGTATAAAGAAAGCCAAAGAACTTAAAAATACACTTAACAAAATTGAAGAACTTTTATTTGTATATCTAGATTCTGATGCATCAAGTTTATTTATCAAGCAACTTAATCAAGTTGCACAAGCGTCTACATCATTAGAAGGCTTGGAATAGGTGTGTATTTACTGGTTTTATGCTATAATTCTTCTGTATTATATAATTAAAGAAATTGGGAAGGGGGAAATAAATTGAAAATCGCATTAGTTACTGACAGTACTAGTGTCTTAACTGACCAAGAAGTTAAGGACAATAATATTAATGTGGTTCCGATTCCCGTCATCGTTGGCGACAAGGAATACTTAGAAGGAGTTAACATTACCTCTGCGGAGCTTTTTGAAAAACAAAAGCAAGGCGCAGCTTTTCCTAAGACTTCGCAACCAAGCATGGGTCAAATGATTGAATTATGCAATAAGCTTCATGGAGAAGGATATGAAGCCATTATTGCTATTACTTTATCAAGTGGTATTTCTGGATTTTATCAAAACATGGTGAATATGGCACATAATAATCCGGAATATAATTTGTATCCCTATGATTCTAAAATGACCGTTAGATTACAAGGTTATTTGGTGTTAGCTGCTGCTAGAATGATAAAAAATGGCATGGAACCAGAAGCTATTTTAAAGAAATTAGATGAGATTCGTAAGACAATTGATGAATATTTTGTAGTTGATGATCTTAATAATCTAAGCAGGGGCGGACGTTTAAGCAATGCAGGTGCATTTATTGGTACAATGTTGCAAATAAAGCCATTATTAACATTTAATAGTGATGGTAAAATCGTTGCTTTTGAGAAAATCAGATCTTTGAAACGTGCTGTTGCTAAAGTTAAGAAACTTACTTTGGAAAAAACTGCAGAATTGCCTTATAAAGATAAATTACGATTATTTGTATTTCATTCTAATGATCTTAAACAAGCAGAGGATATAAAACAGTTCATTAATACTAACTTCCCAGATAAGCCTGTTGATGTAGCTGAGTTTAGACCAGTAATTGCTACACACTTAGGTGAAAAATCTATTGCAATTGCATGGATGATAGACATTGATAAATTAGATTTAACTAAATAAGAAAAAGGCACTGTTAAGTTAAAAAGCAAACAGTGGCTTTTTTATTATGTACTTGCAATAGCAAAAAATATTATAGATAATAAAATAAGCTTAATAATAAAAATACTATTAAGACCATTTCAAATAGCAATAACCATTTTATTATTAACAATGTCATAAAATAA
>NZ_GG700758.1:68159-73971 GCF_000160855.1 Lactobacillus helveticus DSM 20075 = CGMCC 1.1877 | reverse complement strand
TATTTTGCGTCGTCAAAAGGATATTTCATCCCCCATGTGATCCGTACGCTAGTTAAAATATGGCAAGTATTATCAATCAGATCTATAGTGAATTACAATCCATGTTGCAAAGTGATCAAAAAATTGCACAAAAAATTATTGAAAATCCAGGGCAAATAGTAAATTGCACCATTTCTGAGTTAGCAAATTTAGCGAAGGTAAGTGGCGCTTCGGTCACACGTTTTTGTCATAACTTAGGATTAGCGGGATTTCATGATCTGAAAATTCAGTTGGCTCAGGTAGCAGGCAATGAAAAAAGCCATTCTTTGCAAAATATTGCTAAGGATGACTTACAAACTGCATTAAAGCAAATTGATGATAATAAGGTGGCAGAAATCGAAGCGACCTTATTAAATTTTGATAGTCAAAAGCTAAAAAAAGTGTTAGATATTTTAACTCATAGTCGTGTGATTCAGGTTTCTGCAGAAGGTGACACCTATCCTGTTGCTGCCGATGCGGTTTATAAATTTAACCAAATAGACCTGTTTGCCATGGCTTCGGGCGGTAATGTCGAAACGGCAATTGCCCAAACAATGAATCTTGGACATGAAGATGTCCTGTTGGTTATTTCTAATTCCGGTGAATCTGCGGCTTTACTCAAACAAATTAAGGTAGCCCAACAACAAGGGATGAAAATAATTACGATTACTAATCGCTCTGATTCGCCGATTGCACTAGAATCGGATTATCATTTACAAACAGCAGTTAGACAAACTGTTTTACAAACGCAATATTACTTCTCAAGAGTTGCAGCCTTTACGATGATCGAGGCTATTTTCGTAATTTTGATATCGCAAGATGACCGGTGCGTAGAACATATTAGGAAACATGAAGAAATAATTTCTAGTCAAAAGGTTTAATTACAAACCACATAATAAAGAGCAAATAAATTATTTTGACTTAATATAATTAACCCCATCAGCAGCAGGGGCAACAGATTTACCTAAGAATAATACCAATACTACAATCGTGATTACGTATGGCGCAATCTGCATGTAAACCGTTGGAATCTTAGCAATTCCAGGCAGCTGATTTCCAATAATGCTTAAACTTTGAGCAAAGCCAAAGAATAAGGAAGAAAGCATAGCACCGATCGGATTCCATTTACCAAAGATCACTGCAGCTAAGGCCATAAAGCCTTGGCCGACAATTGTTGAAATGGAGAAGTTGCCTGAAATTGATTGGGCAAAAACGGCGCCGCCTAAACCAGCCATGAAGCCAGAAGTTAGAACACCAATGTAGCGCATTTTGTAAACATTGATTCCTAATGTGTCTGCAGCCTGCGGATTTTCACCGGTGGAGCGTAAACGCAGACCCAGTCTAGTTTTATAAAGCACCCACCAGAGAAAAATGGTGATAATGATAGCCCACCAAGCTGGAGCCGAAGTATTGGTGAAGAAGATTTTGCCAATCACTGGAATGTTTGCTAAACCGGGAATGTTGGTATAACCAAAATTAGCGGTAATATTAGGCGTTTGTCCTTTTTCATAAATTGCTTTGATCAAGAATACACCTAAAGGTGGAGCAAGCAGATTGAGTACCGTACCGCTAATAATATGGTCTGCGCGAAGATTAATAGTTGCAAAAGCGTGCAATAGGGAAAAGATCGAACCGAAGATAGCTCCGACTAAGGCACCAATCCAAGGAGTAGCAGAGCCAAAAGCATGAGCGAAGGTAAGATTGAAAATAATAGAAGTGAAGGCACCAACAGTCATGATGCCTTCTAATCCGATGTTGACGATACCGGAGTTTTCGCTGTAGACGCCGCCTAATGAGGTTAGAATTAGTGGAGCAGAATATACGAGAGTTGAAGAAACAATTAATGCAAGTAATGATTCAAAATTCATGTAGATTATCCTTTTTTTTGTAACTTAAGGTTGGGGCCATCGACACCGTTATCAGGACCAATTTCTTCACCTTTTTTGAGGGGATGTTGCTCAGTAGTTGTCTTCTTGACTTTGAATAGCAGGTCAAAGACGTATTTGATAGCGATGAAGAAGATAATAGCAGCAATAACGATGGAGACAATTTCATAAGGAACACCAGCTACGGTTTGCATCCCCAGTCCCCCAATCTTCAGGGTAGAGAAGAGCAACGACGCGATTAAAATTCCCCATGCAGTGCTATTCCCTAATAAGGCTACGGAAAGACCATCCCAACCAATAGCAATGCTGCTGGTTTGGGTGAAGTAGTTTTGATAAGTGCCTAGGCCTTGAACTACACCACCAATTCCAGCAAAGGCTCCAGAAAGCAGCATAGACAGAATAATATTTTTTTTAGCTGACATTCCAGCATAACGACTAGCAAAGGGATTCAGACCAACTGCTTTAATCTCAAAACCGACAGTAGTCTTTTTCATTAGGAACCAATAGATTAATAATGCGATGATCCCGAGGAAAATCCCGGCATTGATACGGGAGTTGCCGAAAAGTTGACTGAGCCAGTCTAAGTGCAAACTCCCATTAGCAGGGATATTTCTAGTGGTATCGGTGTCATTACGTAAACTAGCTGGCATTATTTGTTGCATGAGGTATTGGCAAAGATAGAGGACGATATAGTTAAGCATGATCGTGGTGATTACTTCGTTGGTACCAAAGTAGGCACGCAAGAAACCTGCGATTCCGGCAACGATAGCTCCGGCGAAGGCGCCTGCGATAATTGCTAATGGTAATAGAATATACTTGGGTAAATTTGGATTGGCTAAAACTACCCAGACCGAAGTAAGCCAGCCTGCTTGAGCTTGCCCTGGCAATCCAATGTTAAAAAAACCAGCTTTAGAGGCAATGGCAAAACCAATCGCGGTAAAGATTAGCGGTGTAGCTTCACGGATTGTTTCACCTAAGCCGTTCATGTTGCCTAATGCGCTAGTAAACATGGAAGCATAAGCGGTAATTGGATTGTAGCTCCAGATGAGCATAATAATTGCACCGACTAGAAAGCCGGCAAATACGGAGATAATTGGTACTAAGTAGTGTTTGGCTTTAGCTGAGACTTTGATCAAGTTTAGTTCCTTCTTTCTTCACGCCGGTCATTAGTAGACCTAATTCAGTTTCATTGGTCTCGTGTGGCTTAACAACACCGGATTTTTGTCCATTATGCAAAACTAGAATGCGATCAGATAACTGCATAATCTCACTTAATTCATAAGAAACGAGCAAGATGGCTTTTCCAGCCGCACGTTCTTTTAATAATTGCTTGTGAATGTATTCAATCGCGCCCACATCAAGACCACGAGTTGGCTGGAAGGCAATGATTAAATCGCTATTGCGTTCAAGTTCACGTGCGATAATCACTTTTTGTTGGTTACCACCTGAGAGTTCGCCGGCTACTAAATTGCTGTTAGGAGTACGGATATCGAACTTTTTAATTGCGGCTTGAGCATGTTTTTTGATAGCAGCGAAGTTGATAATCCCGTGATGAGAAAAAGGCTGGTGGTAGTAGCTTTGCAGAACTAAATTGTCAGCGACTGACATTTGCAAGATAAGGCCATATTTTTGTCGATCAGCGGGGATGCTAGCGACACCTTGCTCAGTAATCCTGCGGGTAGGTTTGTTAGTCATATCTTGACCTTTGATAATCACAGAACCTTGATCAACGTGACGCAAACCGGTGATCGCCTCGACTAGTTCATCTTGTCCGTTGCCGTCGATTCCGGCAATCCCAAGAATTTCGCCTGCGCGAATCGAGAAGGATAAGCCTTTAACGGCTAAATTGCCGCGACTTTCTTTAACTTGCAGGTCCTTAACCTGAAGGACATTTGAACCTAAATGTTCCGCTTTTTTGGTCAACTTCATCTGCACAGCGTGACCTACCATTAATTCGGCCATGCGTTGGTCACTAATTTCTCTAACCTGATAGGTCCCAACATCTTTTCCCGCTCGAATGATCGTTACTTCGTCAGCAACTTGTTTAATTTCGTCTAGTTTGTGAGTGATTAGAATAATCGATTTTCCTTCATGAGCTAGTCCCTTTAGGATATGCATGAATTCTGTGATTTCCTGTGGAGTTAAAACAGCAGTGGGTTCATCGAAAATTAAAATATTAGCACCGCGGTAGAGCACTTTAAGAATTTCTACCCTTTGTTGTTGAGCCACTGTGATATTGGCGACCTTTTCATCAGGATTGATTGTTAAATGGTAGCGTTGTGATAGAGCTAATACTTTTTCACGCGCTTTTTTAATATCAAGCATTGGACCTTTAGTGGTTTCATGGCCAAGAATAATATTTTCCAAAACAGTAAAAGAGTGGGCGAGCATGAAATGCTGGTGGACCATCCCAATGCCTAATTCCTTAGCGACAGTAGGATTAGCTATTTTAACTGGTTTACCGTTCACCTTGATTTCTCCGGAGGTAGGCTCAAGCAAACCGGATAGAATACTCATCAGGGTTGATTTGCCTGCACCATTTTCGCCAAGGAGGGCGAGAATCTCACCTTTGGCCAACTTGAGATTGATATCGTTATTGGCTTTGAAACCATTAAAGTCTTTGACGATATGATTCATTTCGATAATTGTTTTTTGTTCCATAAATATTAGCTTCCTAATTGAAAAACTCTCCGCCAAGACGAAGAGCTTTTGACTGTTAAAATTAGAACTTATTTACCTGGTTTAGTAGCAACCGTAATCTTGCCGTCGATGATTTGCGTACGAGCTTTTTGTACGGCTTGCCATGCCTTGGCGCTAAGTTGGCCCTTAGTGATGGAAACCCCATCGTTCTTTAAACCATAAACGAGGTGCTTGCCGCCAGGGAATTTGCCTTTGTAAGCATCATCAGCGATGCTCTTAGTAGCAACGTTCAAGCCTTTTAAGACAGAAGTCAAAGTGAAGTTGGCTTTAGTGCCACCTTTGGCGGTGTAATTACCAAGACTTGCTTGATTAACGTCAACACCGATTACCCAAACCTTCTTGTTAGCTGGTAAGGTTTGGTTGTAATCCTTAGCTTCTTGGAAGACACCGTTACCGGCATTGCCGGCTGCTTGATAGATAATGTCGACTTTGTTAGCATACATTGATTGAGCGATAGACTTCGCCTTGTCGGTTGCAGTGAAGTTGCCAATGTATTGGGTTTGAACGCTAATCTTCTTGTGCAATGCCTTAGCACCATCCGCAACACCTTGTTTAAAACCAGCTTCGAATAAATCAATGATGGCTGATTTAGCGCCACCGATGAAGCCAACTTTATTGGTTTTAGTAGTGTAAGCTGCGGCTAAACCGCCAAGATAGGAAGCTTCATTACTCTTGAAGGTAACGGAAGCAACGTTCTTTTGCCCGTTAACGATACTATCGACAATGACGAAATTATTCTTTGGATTCTTCTTAGCGGCTTGAGCAACGGCTTGTTGTAACTCAAAGCCAACGCCAAAGATAGTTCGATAGCCTGCCTTTGAAGCTTGATCGAAGTTAGGGACAAAGTCGGATGGACCACTAGATTGGAAATATTGATAACCGCCTTTGCCTTGCTTTAAGCCGTGTTCTTTACCATAAGCCTTGAAGCCAGCCCAGGCAGCTTGGTTAAAGGAGTGATCATCAACGCCATTTTGATCAGTGATCAATGCAATACCATGCTTTGTGTTTTTATTAGTAGAAGCACCTTGCTTCTTGCCTGAACAAGCAGTTAAAGCTAGACCTGCAGCTACAACAACAGCACCAAGTGATAAAATCTTTCTGAACTTTGAGTTCATTTCTACCTCCAAATTGATTGATAATTAAGAATAGTTTGATTAAAATATTAGATTAATGTACGTGTTATGTCAATATTTTTGCGGTAGGCTATT
>NZ_GG700758.1:65797-67934 GCF_000160855.1 Lactobacillus helveticus DSM 20075 = CGMCC 1.1877 | reverse complement strand
TTCTAAGTCACAACTTTTGAATATAAAAACAAAAAGCTTATAGTTTATAAAAAAACAATATTAAGCAAAGCTTAAAAATTATAAACTGTAAACTTTTCGTGATAATTTTTTAACCAGTTAATAAGGGGACAGCCCACTTATTCATCAACTAGTTCATAACTGTGAAACCAGTAAAGCATTCACCAAATGAATTTACTGATAACGGATCCATAGCTTTTACAATTTCTTCCTTTGTTAATTCCATAGTAGTACCTTGACCTTTCTATTTATTGGCGTAATTTAATAAAATTAGTCGAAGATAATAAGTTGATGCAACATTAAAAATGTATTTTTAAAAATGTAATTTTTAATGTTGAATTAATAATAGCTTAATAATATAATTATGTCATTATCATCGAAGGAAAAGGGCTACGTGTGTTGGACGAATCCTGCCAGATATAACATGATTGATAACACGTTTTTAACTGGTACAGCTGGCATATACTACGTTTTGACAGAATAAAAAGAGGAGGATAAAAATGACATTGAAGTATGCTTCTAAACAGAAGATTTTTGCATATGTTTTATTGTCATTGATATATGCTTGTGGCAATGTAGCTATTGCATATGTTACTAAAATTATGCTTAATTTAGCGCAATATAAACAAGGCGATATTAGGGATCTTATTAAAGTGGCTATTGTAGGTACGGCTGTTATTATAGCGATTTTATTTTCCAACATAGCATATAAACTTTTGAAGAATAATATAGTTAAGGAAATCAATCTATATTTAAAGTCAAAAGAAATGACATACTTAATATCTAAAAACAGCAATTTACAAAAAGATGGTCTAAATATAATGACCAATGATTTAAAGCAAATTGAAACGTTAAAAATTAATAATGAATTGCTAATTATTAATGAGGTATTAGCATTTCTGTTATCGATTGTAGCAGGATTAATTAATAGTTGGCAATTAACTCTTATATTCATGGTCACAACTTTATTACCTGGTTTTGTACAAAAATTATTTACTAAAAAAATACAGGTTAAATCCAGAAAATGGGAAAAAGAAAATGGAAACTATACTCAGAGTGTTAGCGACGCTCTTGATGGTGCAGTAACAGCTAACCTGTATAATGCACAAAAAAATATACTACAAAAAGTTTTAGGAGATGCCAAAAACATGGAAAATGCGTTAAAATCCTTAAATAACGCACAGGATATAGCTAATCAGATAATTATTGCATTAGCAGATATTTTCAGTTTTATTCTCCCATTCTTAGTAGGAGCAATATTTATGTTTAATGGTCAGATTGGTGCAGGTACATTAGTAATGATTGTGCAACTGTCGAATAATTTTATTAATCCGATTGTTAATATTTTTGTACAATTAAATCAGATCAAATCTACCAAACCAATTCTTGAAAAATTAGAACCAGGATTACAATATGTTGGATTAGAAGGAAAGAATAAAACAAAGCAACCTCTCCATTTTAATAATCTATGTGTGAAAAATTTTTAATGACTTAAATATCCAGGTTAAATCTAGTGAAAAAGTACTATTAACAGCTCCTAGTGGATGGGGAAAATCAACTTTGCTCAAAATTTTGTTGGGCAAATTAAGTCCAGATAAAGGTGAAGTACTAATTGATAATCATGATATTACTTCAGATTGGGAAATAGCTCATAATTACTTCAGTTATATAGCTCAAAGTCCTTTTATTTTCGATGATACGCTGGAGTTTAATATTACATTGGGTCTGCCATACTCTCAAAAAGAGATTACAACTGCCATAGATAAAGCAGGGTTGACTGACTTAGTTAATGAAAAAGGACTGGACTATAAGGTAGGTGAGAAGGGGCAAAACCTTTCAGGAGGGCAAATTCAAAGAATTGAAATTACGCGTGCATTACTATCTCAAAGACCTATTATGTTAGCAGATGAGGCTACAAGCGCATTAGATCGTAAGTTGTCAAAAGCAATCCATAATATCATTATTAATGATAAAAAGTTAACAGTAATTGAAGTAGCTCACAATCTTTCAAAAGAAGATAAAGAAAGATTTGATAGAGTGCTTAAGTTAGATGAAATGTAGAAACTATAAAACAATCGGCGAAAAAGAAAAATTCATAAAAAATTGGAACAATTTTTTA
>NZ_GG700758.1:52751-64981 GCF_000160855.1 Lactobacillus helveticus DSM 20075 = CGMCC 1.1877 | reverse complement strand
GGCTATGCAAAGCAAATTGATCAGTGCAGTTGAGTTTAAATATGACCGTCACTTGACTGACGTGATTTTAGACACGATTGAAAGCAATCTGATTGATGAGCTGAATACGCCAGAAAATCATGAGAATTTAAGGCGCCTGCGCAGCTATCTTCATCGTCGCTGGGTGGATATTAAGCCGTTTAAGATGCGTCATTTGTCAGTAATTAAGGCAATTGGCTGCTGTGAGAGCAATCACCGTAAATATACTTATCGCGTCAAAGGGCAAGGAAAATACTGGTCAGAAGATGGTGCCGAAGGAATTCTGCGTGTGCTGACTTGTATCAAAAACAATGAGCTGGAATACTGGCTTAGCAGTGAGTTTGCAGGTGGGCAGCTCGATATTGGTGATCAGGAAGAATTGAAAGGTGCAGTTCGTGCCAGCCTAAGAAAGACGCATGAAGCTCATCTGGGCATTCATCACGGCGCCATTGAAAGCTTAACAGCAGGACATAGCTATTTAAACGATTTTAGCAGAAAAATAAATATTTAAGAAATTAAGGTCAGACTAATGGTTAATAGCCTACCGCAAAAATATTGACACTTACCTAACCCAATTCCCCCTTGTTTAAAAAATATAAAACGAGTAGAATGGGGAGTCGAAGAAATAATTGAACGACAGAGAGCGTTCGTTTTGGAGGTTAAAAATGGATATAATTGATACGCACAGTCATGGACTAAGTAAAAACCAGAAGTGGGTTATTGCATCTACTTCATCTGGATTCGCACTAGAGAACATGGATGTGCTTTTTTTATCGTTTGCAATGAGTTCGATGATTGCCGACTTACACTTGTCAGGTGGCGCAGCAGGATTGATTTCCTCAATCACTAACTTGGGGATGCTGTTTGGCGGGATTTGCTTTGGTATCTTGGGTGACAAGATTGGCCGGGTTAAAACTTTTTCACACACGGTTTTGATCTTTGCCATTGCCACTGCTTTGATGGCTTTTGCAAACAATATCTATGAGATTTATGCCCTCCGTTTTCTTGCTGGTATTGGTGCTGGTGGTGAATATGGAGTCGGTATTGCTTTAATTGCGGAAAACTTTAAGAATCATCAGATTGGTAAAATGACTTCAATCGCAGCAGTTGGTGGACAAATTGGTGCAATTATTGCCGCCTTAGTAGCAGCTTGGATTATTCCCCATTTAGGTTGGCATATGTTGTTCCTAGTCGGAATTGTGCCTGTAGTTTTGACTGTATTTATTAGAAAGCATTTGCATGAAAGTGATCAATTTTTAGCAGCCAAAAATAATGAAAAAGGTTCTTTATTAACTGATGTAGTGAAGAAGATGTTCAGTACACCGCGCTTAGCCCTGCAAAGTCTGGGCTTAATGGTAATGATGACCGTTCAAATTGCCGGTTACTTTGGTTTAATGAACTGGTTACCAACGATTGTACAAAAGCAATTAAATTTAAATGTATCTAGCTCAAGTCTGTGGATGATTGCCACTATTATTGGGATGAGCGTTGGAATGATGACCTTCGGTTCAATCTTTGATTACTTTGGCCCACGGCGTGCCTTTGAAATTTTCTTGATTGGCTCAGCCGTGATGGTTTATGTGTTAGCTTTGGCACAAAACATGGCGAGCTTGCTGGTAATTGGTGCTGTCATGGGCTTCTTCTCAAATGGGATGTTTGGTGGCTACGGTGCCGTGATTAGTAGATTGTATCCTACGGAAATTCGGTCATCGGCTAATAATATCATTGTCAATGTAGGTCGAGCAATCGGTGGTTTCTCATCAGTGGTAATTGGCATCTTGATGGATCACTATAGTTTGACGGTAGTCATGGGTTTCCTATCAGCTCTTTACATTATCAGTTTTGTAGTAATGATCAGCCTGCCTGGGTTAAAGAGATTGACGGTTAAGCATTAATTGAAAAATAAAAATAAGAGTTAGGCTCTATTTTGAAGTGAGACCTAACTCTTATTTTTTTAATTAATTGAATTATTTACCAGCGACAAAATGTTTGCGGTCTAATTTAGGAGCCGCAATTGGCTTACCGGCTTTGGTTTGATCCTTAATGTATTTCACGAATACATCGGTATCTACACCAGCAGTCGCAACTTGTTTGGCAGTCTTAAATTGATTGAAATAGTCACCGCCACCTTTGAGAAACTCGTTGATCACGACATGATAAGTTTTATGCAAATCAATTGGCTTGCCATCATTGCCATATACCTTGGTTACCTTGAATGGTTGCGTCTGATCGTCATTTTTGGTGAAATCATACTTTAAGCCAGCCGTTAACAGATAAGTCTTATGACCGTTTCCAAAGTTCTTGTATTGTTGGTTAAGCACATCGTAAATTTGTTGACCGGTCATCGAAACGACATCCAAAATATTGCCAAAGGGCTGTACATCTTGAGCGGCGCCCCAAGTAATTGATTTGTCTGGCTTTACTGCAAGACCAGCTCTGACACCGCCACCATTGGTCATCGCAAAATCAACATGTAAGTTTTGCTTAGCAGTTGCTTCACGAGCGCCGGCAAGTTGAGCATCACAGACTAGATCACCGGTTTCATTTTCAAAATACTGATTATTTTCGTCACGGCCGGTTAGATTTTTAGCAATCGCTGCCTCGCCAATTTTTTGGTTAACAATTGGAGCGGTGCGCTGGTCTGCATCTTTAACAATTGCCGTCACCTTGGCATTATCTTTTACAGTGGGATCTTGCTTAGCTGACAATACTGGGAATACGTGAGCTACTAAACTCTTAGCAGCAAAATCATGAGTTTTAGGGTTAAGGTAGCCAATAATATCGGCGTATGCTTCGCCTGAGTAAATTGCTTGTACTAAATGAGTATGTCCTACGGTAGCGTTAGCATATTGATGTGAATGGCCGGCAAAGTAAAGGTCAACAGAATTTTTAGGATCGATGCGATATAGTTTTTGCAAGATATCTACTACTGGACCTGAGGTGGAAGTTTGTTTAGTTTGTGCGTCAGTCTGTGTAGCGACACCGGTATGAGCTAAAACAACAATGGCTTTGACGCCTTTTTTGCGAAGTAGCCGATCATATTTTGCGATTGCTTGCGCTTCATCGATAAATTTGTAGGGATGATAATTTTTATAGGTGGTCAAAGTCGGCATGGTAGTCGTTAAGATACCAATGAAGCCAACCTTTACTTTTTTGCCATTGGCAGCTTTGACAGTTTTGATTAAATACGGCTTGAAATTGTACGGTGTTTTATTTGTTTTACGGTTTACTACGTTAGAAATTACGATTTGTAAACCAGAGCTGCGGTGTGGATAGGCCATCTCGGCGGCATTATAATGTTTAGTCGGCTTGCCGCCCACCAAGATGCGGTGAAATTCACCTAGACCTTCATCGAATTCATGGTTACCCAAAGTACCAATCTTGAAGTTCATGGCTTTGAGAGCCTGCATAGTGGGTTCATCTTGAAGTAAGGCAGAATTTTAAGGTGAAGCACCAACCATATCGCCAGTTTCGACTCGGAAGGTATGACCATGTTTGTTTTCACGCTGGAAGGATGATTGAGCATTATCAAGATAAGAAGCTAGGCTAACAGCACTGCCGGCATTAGGATATTTAGTAGCGCCAAACCAAGCATTGCCCGTTCTTTCTAGACCGCCGTGCAAATCGTTGATTCCTAAAAATTGAATCGGAATATCATGGCGATACTTTTTACTGCTGCTCCAACCAGATTGTTCGGGTTCAGTGGCAAAATCGAGATTAGTTTTAATCTCAATATTATTGCCCGAATCTTTAGCCGAAACGTTGGATGAAAATGCTGAAATGCTTAATAAAGCAAGCAGGACAGCTGATGATTTGAGTAGACGATGTGAATGAAAATCCATTTTTATCTCCTTTTTTAAAAACTGGATGATTTAATTATAATCGGAATGAATAATAAGCAAATATAAAATATTGTTCTGACAAAATACGGATAATCAGAGGATCAAGATAAAAGAAAATCCGTAAAAGTGAGTACTTTTGCGGATGATGCAGATATTAAAATAAATTAAAAAATATGTTGACATCAAATTAGAATCTGTTAATATTATTTTCAACAAAAAATCATTTTAGCTTTGATAAGGAAAGTAAAATAGAGCATGATTTTCAGAGAGTCTTCGGTTGGTGCAAGAAGATAGTTAAGCTTTATTTGAAAATCACCTTTGAGCAGGAAGTACGATACTAGTATTTTCAGGGTCCGCCCTTTATAGCGGCGACGTATCGCCGATCATTTTTGATTGGCCGCACCTGCATGAGGTCAGTAACTTTGTTATTGATGAAGAATAGGTGGTACCGTGCATAGACGCCCTATTAGATCAAGTAGATCTAGTAGGGCGTTTTTTGTTTATCCGAGCTAAGGAAAAATGGAGGAGTATTATGAAAAAATGGTTAAAAGCTTTAGCAGGTGGATTAGTAACAACAAGCGCTGCAACTATGTTAGCAGCTTATTCGAATAGTAAAGCTGATTCTCGAGATTATGAAAAATCTTTAACTTGGATGACTACTTCAGAAGTACAGACACTTGACCAAAATAAAATGGTTGATACTTCTAGTAGTGAACAAGCAACTAATGTATTTGAAGGATTAAATCATGTTGACAATAATGGCAAAGTTGAACCTGGTGTGGCGACCGTTTCTACGGTAAGCAAAGATGGGCTGACTTGGACTTTTAAATTAAGAAAAGATGCCAAGTGGAGTAATGGTGAACCGGTGACAGCTAATGATTTTGTCTATTCATTAAGACGAGTAATGGATCCTAAGACCCAATCTCAGCAACAAAATAATTATCAAGCAGTTAAGAACGCTCCAGAAGTAGTAGCTGGTAAAAATCTCCAACTTCTTTGGGCGTTGAGGCCAAGGATAAACATACTTTAGTAGTTCATTTAACTCATCCAGTACCGTATTTTAAAACTTTAACCGCTTCGAGCTGGAATCCGGTAAGTGAAAAAGCAGTTAAGAAATACGGTAAAAAATATGGTACTGCATCGAAGTACATGGTTTATAACGGGCCATTTGTAAGTACTGGTTGGACAGGTTCAAACTTAAGCTGGAAATTAAAGAAAAACAATTATTACTGGAATAAGAAAAACGTTAAATTAAATACCGTTAATTACCGTAGTCAAAACGCCAGCCACAGATTATACCCTTTATCAATCAGGAAAATTAGACGGGGCCTTTCTTGATACTCAGGCTTCTAAACAATTGAAACATCAAACTGGTTACCGGGTATTTAGATCTGATCGAACAGAGTATTTAACTTACAATGTTTCCCAAAATAAAGATATGGCCAATGTTAACTTGAGAAGAGCTTTTTCAATGGTCTTGAATCGTAAAGAGCTCGCTTCAACTGTAGGTGGAGCCAATACTGTAGCTACCACTTTTACTGCTCCACAAGAAACAGTTAATGGCATGAACTTCAATAAATATTTTGCTGAGCAAAATGCTACGAGCAAGTATACAGAATTTAATAAAAAGCAGGTCAAGCTTTATTTGATAAAGCCTTAAAGGAATTAGGTAAATCTAAGGTTGAATTTACTTTAGGTGGGGATGACGATGATCTTTCTAAGAAAGTAATGGAATATGTCCAAAGTCAACTTGAAAGTACTTTTGGTAAAAAAGTAGAAGTTCATGTTCAATCAATGCCTAAGACTACTAGAGTAAGCAACATGCTTAACGGCAAATATGACGTTGACTTCACTGGCTTAACAACTGGTTATAACGATCCTTACGCAATGTTAAGCGTAATGATGAGTGGGGGAAATTACAATTTTGGTAAATGGTCTAACAAACAATATGATCAATATCTAACTCTTTCAAGTGAAGAAATGAACGTGAAAAAGCGTTTAACCGATTTGGTAAAGGCAGAACAAGTTTTAGACGATCAACAACCATTGACCCCACTTTATCATGATGGTCAAGCCTGGATGGTTAGAAGAAATGTTCATGGTTTAGTCTTCAACGGCAGTTTTGATTTTAGAAATACCTTTGTTACAAAGTAGGAGAAAATAAGAATGACTAAGACAGCTTTTGTAAATTGCAATTTATTTGTTGGTGATCGGGAACAATTATTAAATAATGCTTGGTTTGTAGTTGATAATGAGACCGGAAAATTGACTGCCAAGGGTACAGGAAAGTTAAATGTGGCGGTTGAGCAACAGGTAGATTTAGACGGACAATATGTCATGTCAGGCTTGATCAATGCCCATACTCACGTGGGATTGGTAAATGCAGCCAAAGATCATTATCCAGAGACCGAAACTTTGGTTACTTATAAGGCACTGAAGGACTTGAAAAACGGTTTAAAAGGTGGGGTAACTTACATTAGAAGTTGCGGCGTTCCTTTTGATGTAGATGTAAAGCTGAAAAATATGCGAAATGATTATCCTTTTGAAGGACCAGGAATGAGACCAGCGGGGATGCCAATTTCTATCTTGGGTGGTCATGCTGATCAGCCTTTAGGTGAAAATCATGAATTGAATGCTTCTCATTTGGTTAATTCACCTGATGATGTTCGCAAGGCGATCAAATTGATGATACCGAATTATCATTGGAAGAAATGAAAATGGCGGTAGCAGAAGCTCATTCCAAGTATATGACGGTGTGTGCACATGCGGAAGGTCGGCTGGGCATCCACTATGCGGTAGTAGCTGGTGTTGATTCTGTTGAACATGGCTTTTACGTGAGTGATGACGACATTGAATTAATGAAGCAGCAAGGAACATTCTTGTCACCGACTTTGATCGCTGGTTACCAAATTGCTGTTTACGGTAAAGGAAAAATGACTGATTTTTCATATCAAAAAATGTGTCAACATGTTGATGCATTCTACGCACATGTAGGCAAGGCAATTAAGGCAGGAGTAAAACTGGCTTTGGGTACAGATGCGGGAACCTTCATGAATCCTCTTGAAAGTACCGCTAAGGAACTAACTGAACTTGTTCGAGCAGGAGCAAGTAATTATCAAGCTTTGCATGCAGCGGGGTTAGGTTCAGCATAGTTATTACAGATTGATGATGAATATGGTTCTTTAGAAGAAGGAAAGTATGCGGACTTTTTAGTATTGAAGGATAATCCGCTTAGGGATGTTGCCGCGGTAGAGCAAGCAGATAAGCAAGTGTACCAGCATGGGGTGAGAAAATTTTAGATAGAAAATAAGAGCTAAATTCAATTGAACTTAGCTCTTATTTTTTCAGCTTAAATTACATATTTTTCATATGTTTATTAAAAATCACCATGGCAATGATTAACATTAGAATCGATACTGAAGTAGCTACGATTGATTTCCCAGACATCCCCGTGAGCGGTAATCAGGCTACGAATTAATGCGGTCACGCCTAAACCCATTAGAAAATTAATACTAGTATGGCCGTGGTGACGCAAAGCAGAGATGATCGTGGCGGTGAATTCGAAGAACAGGAAGAAGACGATGATTTCATCCATGATAGCAGAGTTACTTTCTTTGATCGATGGTGAAAGCAGTAATTGGAAAAGCGGAATCAGATCGCGGAATAGAAGGATGATTAGTAAAACACCTAATAAACCGATGGCAATGACTAATAATGATTGTAAAAAACGAGCAAACTTTATGACATACTTACTTTATGACATACTTATTGAAATCTTTCATACTGATCCTGCTTTCTGAATAGTCTGTCATCATTATAATCGACTACTGGCTGAAAGTATATTTTTACTTAAATATAAAAGATATGCTAAAATTTTGAAAATATACTAAATGAGACATAATCAACATAATAATTACAAAAATATTGACACTTACGTAGTGAAGCTATTATAGTAATTGAAGTATTTTTATTAATAAAATGTAACCTTTTTATTAATAAAAGTATTGTTGTAAAACGCAGCTGCTTGATAAGTATCATTTATAACACGTTTTAAAGAATTATATTCTTTAGGTTTTAATTTTCTATAATTGTATTTTCTATTCATCATTCTCCCTCCCCCAAAAAAATGAGTTCACATATTAAAATGTGAACCCATCATGGTCGGTTTATTTTGGTGTCTGCCACCCGTTTGGCCCTTACGTCCTATAAAAGTATCAGATTGACCATGAGCCGACCGCTCATTAGGATTAATTCCTACACATTTATATTATGCCTAATCAGTAATTTAGTACAAGAAAAGAAATGATTTTCTTCAAGCGATATTATCAGATTTTGTATTGCAATAAACTAAATAATATAAATATTTTATTTGTTAAAGTAAAGTATTTACTAAATAGCGTTAAGAGTATATACTAATATTGAAAACGATTACAGGATAAATTTGAGGTAAAACTTATGAATAAAGAAGAACTACTTAAGAAATATGAAGCAACTTCTAACGAAAAGGCAAAGGATGTATTTTTCTCACCAGGTCGAATTAATGTAATTGGTGAACATACTGACTACAACGGTGGACACGTCTTTCCAGCCCCAATCAGTTTAGGTGTTTATGGAGTCTATGGTCCAAGAGACGACAAAAAGGTACGCCTTTACTCAGGCAACGTTGACGGCGATATCGTTGAATTTGACATTGATGACACAAATGTTGAAAAAGATGAAGACCGTTTCTGGGCTAACTACTTTAAGGGCATGATCACTTATTTGCGTGAAAAGTATGATGGTATTGATCATGGCTTTAACTTGTACATCGAAGCTAACTTGCCATCAGGTTCAGGTCTTTCATCCAGTGCAGCCATTGAAATGCTAATGGGAATCATTTTAAAAGATGAATTTAACTTAGATGTTGACCGTGTGAGTTTAGCCAAGATGGGCCAAAGAACTGAAAATGAATTTATTGGCTTGAATTCAGGAATTATGGATCAATTTGCCTGCATTATGGGTAAAAAAAATAGTGCTATTTTCCTAGATTGCAACACCTTAAAGTATGAATACTTACCACTTGCATTAGGTGATTACGAAATCATCATCATGGCTACTAATAATCCACATACTTTAGCTGATTCTGCTTACAACAATAGAGTTGCTGAATGTGGTCGTGCACTTAAGAAGTTGCAACAAAAGCTTGATATTAAGGCATTAGGTGAGCTTGATAACGATACTTTTGATGAATATTCTTACCTCATTAATGATGAAACAGAAATCAAGCGTGCTCGTCATGCAGTTAGCGAAAACCAAAGAACTTTGCGTGCAACTCAAGCTATGAAGGATGGCGATCTTGAAAAGCTTGGTCGTTTGATTAATGCTTCTCATGAATCTCTTCACTACGATTATGAAGTAACTGGTAAGGAACTTGATACTTTGGCAGAGGCTTCATGGAAACAACCTGGCGTGCTCGGTGCCAGAATGATCGGCGGCGGTTTCGGTGGTAGTGCCATTGCGATCGTTAAGAAATCTGAAGCTGAAAACTTTAAGAAGAACGTCGGCAAGATTTATCGTGATGCAGTTGGTTATGATGCAAGCTTCTATGATGCAGAAATCGTTGACGGTACTAAGAGAATTTAATTAGTGTGAGAAGGGGAAGTTATGAAAATTATTGAAAAATTTGCGGATGAAGTTATAAATAGTGGAGCCTACGAACCATTAGATCGAGTATATGTCATTAATAAAATTAGAGCATTAGTTGGTGATCATGACGAAGAAGAAGAAAATGATCAACCGGCAGCTAAGCAGTTAGTTGATTTAGCAGTTAAGAATGAAAAAATTCCGGATGACATCACTTCTCGTGAAGTGCTAAATGATCAACTTTATGATCTAGCTACCCCAACACCATCTAAGACCAATAGTATTTTCTGGCAAAAAATGCAAAAGTCTTCAGAAGAGAACACTGATTGGTTCTATAAATTATGTGAAGACAACAATTATGTTAAAAAAGAAGCTATTGCTAAGAATGTTGTTTTCTCAGGTACTAGTTCTAAAGGCCACAGCTTAGAAATTACAATTAACTTATCCAAGCCTGAAAAAGATCCGAAGGCCATCGCTGCGGCAGCACATGCAACAGGTAAGAAATATCCTCAATGTGCGCTTTGTCTTGAAAATGAAGGCTATTTAGGTGGTTATGGTAAGAATGCTCGTTCTAATTTAAGAATTATCCGCATGAACATTGCAGGCCGTCCATGGGGCTTCCAATATTCACCTTATGCATACTTTAATGAACACTGCATTTTCTTGGATCAAAAGCATATTCCAATGGTGATTAATCAACAGACCTTGATTAACTTGGTTGAAATTGAAAAAATCTTCCCTCATTACTTCGTTGGTTCTAATGCTGATTTACCAATTGTTGGTGGTTCAATGCTTGCTCATGAACACTATCAAGGTGGTCGTCATACTTTCCCAATGATGAAGGCTGGAATCAAGAAGAATATTATGTTTGATTCTTATCCTAAAGTTGTGGCAGGCATCGTTGATTGGCCAATGAGTGATTTACGTTTAACTTCAGATAATTCACTTGATTTGATTGATCTTGGCAGCAAGATTATTAAATTCTGGGATAACTATTCTGATACTGCGCGTGATATTAAGGCTTATGAAGGCGAGACACGTCACCATACTGTCACTCCAATCATGCACCGTGAAGGTAAGAATTTTGTCCTTGATCTTGTTTTACGTGATAACAATACTAGCGAGAAATACCCACTTGGAATTTTCCACCCACACAAACAATTGTGGCACATTAAGAAGGAAAATATCGGCTTGATTGAAGTTATGGGTAGAGCTATTTTGCCAGGACGACTTAAGAGTGAACTTGAAGAAGTAAAGAAATACTGGCTTGGTGAAGACAATAAGATGGCTGCAAGTCATAAAGAATGGGCTGATCAAGTTAAGGCTGAAAACGAAATTAGCTTGGATAATGTTGATCAAGTGATGGAACAATCACTTGTTGAAGTATTTGAACAAGTTCTTCAAGATGCCGGTGTATTTAAGAATAATGCAGATGGCGAGGAAGGCTGGGATAAGTTTATTACAGCTTTGACTAAAGAGATTAAGTAAAGTTATTAAATCGAGGTCTTGAGAGTCTCGCTTTTTGTTAACGGTAACTCATATGCGATTGATAAAAAATACTTTATAATAGCAATGAAAACGAATACAAAAAGAGAAAAGGCAAAAATATGAAAACAAGTTTTAATAAATATGGCAGAAAAGATGGTAAGGACCTTTGCGAGATCGTTTTGGAAAATGATCATGGCATGATTGTTAAGGTGCTTAATTATGGTGCAACGCTAGAAAAAGTTTTGCTTAATGACGAGAATATGATTTTGTCATTGAATTCACCAGCTGATTATTCTCAAGAAAGAAATTATTTAGGTGGTACAGTTGGCCGTATTGCTGGTAGAGTTAGAAAAGGTCAATGGAGACATGGACTTGAAACTCATCAATTACCAATCAATGACGGTGAGAATCATATTCACGGCGGAATTGGTACAGATACTGAAGTCTGGGATTTTAAGCCTTCTTGTAGTGAAAATAGTGCACGAGTAGATTTAACTTTATTGGATCCAGATGGTCATAATGATTATCCAGGCAATTTAAAGATTCATGTCAAATATGAATTGGATAATGATAATACTTTGCATTACTCAATCAATGCGGTGAGTGACCAATTAACTATTTTTAATCCGGTAAATCATGTTTACTTTACCTTGGGTGAAAAAGATAATATTAAGGATTTGTTGTTGCAAATGAATGCCGATTATTATTTACCGGTTGATCATTCTTGAATGCCTGATCGCGGGATGGAGAAAGTTGCTGGCACTGCTTTTGACTTTAGAAAGACTAAACGTGTTGGGGATGCTTTAGAAGCTGACGATCCTCAAATCAAAGATAGAGACGGGATGGATCATCCATTTATTTTGAATGGTAATCAACCTGGTGCAGTTTTAAGTTCTGAAGATCATAAGGTGACTGTAAATACTGATGCACCATCATTGATTATTTATACTGGAAATGGATTTGATCATACTGGAAAGTACACTGCTGACTTTGGTCAATATGCTGGCATTACTTTTGAAGCACAAATTCCACCAGCTGAAGATAGCGATTTAGGTCGCATTACATTATTGCCGAATGAAGAATTTGAGCGAAATGTAAGCTGGAAGTTTGAATAAAAACGAGGGATTGGAAATCATTGATTTTCAATCCTTTTTGCTTATTTTAGTGTTTAATACAAGTAAGAATTTTCTTAAGATAGTATAATTTAGCTATAGTCTATGAAACGAGATAACTATATGCGTTTAGGAAAAGTAATTATTA
>NZ_GG700758.1:47774-51919 GCF_000160855.1 Lactobacillus helveticus DSM 20075 = CGMCC 1.1877 | reverse complement strand
GCAAACTGTGCCATCATCAAACATTAACCGTGATGATACGGGATCACCAAAAACGGCAATTTATGGTGGCGTAACTCGATCACGTGTTTCATCTCAGAGCTGGAAAAGAGCTATTCGTCTTGGATTTCAAGAAGACTCTAGGGATGCAAAGTGGCTTAAGGGTTTTAGAACTTTAAAAGGCGTTCAGCTCTTAATTAAAAAGATTCAAGAACTAGATAATACAATAAGCGATGATGATGCCTTAGAAAAGGCAAAGGCTGTATTTGCTGCAGCCGGAATCAAATTGAAGAAAGATAAAGACACTGGAAAATATTTAACTGGGGCTTTATTTTTAATTAGCAATGGTCAATTGGAAAAAATAGCTAAAATAGCTTTAGATTCCGATGGAATTGATAAAGAAACTGGTAAGGAAATTAAAAAGGCTTTAATGGAAGAGCAATCTTTAGACTTGGCCTTGTTTGGACGGATGGTTGCAGATAATCCTGATCTAAATGTAGATGCATCAAGTCAAGTAGCACATGCAATTTCTACCCATGAAATTACTCCAGAATTTGATTTTTATACAGCTGTAGACGATGTTAAGAAAGAAGGGTCATCAGGCTCTGCAATGTTAGGAACTATTGAATACAATTCTTCTACTTTGTATAGATATGCAAACGTTAATGTTTTGGATTTAATGCATAATTTGGGCAATGAAGATCTTACTTTGGAGGGAATTAAGCTTTTTATCAAGGAATTCATTATGACTATGCCGACTGGTAAAGAAAATACTTTTGCAAATAAAACTTTGCCACAATATGTAATGGTAAATGTGCGTGATGATACACCTGTTAACTTAGTTTCAGCTTTTGAAACACCTGTTGAATCTAAAGGTGGTTATGTTCAGAAATCTATTAATAGATTAAAGGATGAGTATAACCGAACACTTAAATATGTTGATAAGCCTGCTTTTGACATTGAATTAGCTGATTCCGATAAAAAAATTGTAGATAAGCAAGCAAAAAGTGTAACTGATTTAATTGATCAAACTGCTGAATTTATCAAACAGGAGTTAAACAATGAAGACAGCAACGATTAGATTGACAGCACCATTGCAGTCTTATGGAAATCAAGCTTCTTTCAACCAGAGAACTAGTGACAATTATCCATCAAAAAGTGCAGTCATAGGAATAATTGCTGCGGCCTTAGGTTATCGTAGAGATGATGCACGAATTTTACAATTAAATAATTTGTTATTTGCAGTTAGAATTGAACAGTCAGGAAACATGATGACAGAATTTCAAACTGTTGAGTATCAAAAGAGTTCTACTAAAACAGCTAGAAAATTAACTTATCGTGAATTCATTCAGGATGCTGTATTTATGGTAGCAATTGGTAGTGATAATGATCATGAAATTGAAAAGATAGTTTCAGCACTTAAGCATCCTAAATTTCAACTTTATTTGGGTAGACGATCTAATCCTCCTGCTGGTCCATTAATGATCGAAACTTATGATGAAGAAAATCCACTTCAAGTGTTGGAAAAATTATCATGGCAGGCTGAGCCATGGTATCAAAAGAGATTAAGAGCGCCTAAATTTTTAACCAGAATAATTGCAGACGCTGAATTAAATCCAGAAAATAATATAACAATGATTAAAGATAAAGTAGGTTCCTTTAATCAAAAGAATAGATATTATCAATATCGTCCTGTAATTATTAAGAAGAAAATAGAATTAGATAATTTAGAGTATAAATCAAGTACTGACTTGAAAACAGATTTAGATTATTGGTCGTTTGTTTAGGAGGATAGATAGTATGTATCTATCAAGAGTTGAAATTGATACTAATGATCGTCAAAAGATTAGTGACTTAACTCACTTGGGCTCGTATCATAACTGGGTTGAACAAAGTTTTCCTGATGAGGTTAAACAAGGAACTAGGCTGCGACATTTATGGCGAATTGACGAATTTAGTAATAAGAAATACCTTTTATTAGTAAGTAAAAATAAACCAAAGTTAAATAATTTAGAGAGATATGGTGTACCTTATACTGCTGCCACTAAAGATTATGATCGATTCTTAAATCAGTTAGTTGAAGGAAAAAAATATCGTTTTCGATTAACAGCTAATCCAACTTATAGGATTACTGATTCAAAATCTGGAAAGTCTAGAGTCGTACCTCATATTACTATTTTGCAACAAACTAATTGGTTATTAGAACGTACAAAAAAACATGGTTTTGAAATTGTTCGAGATAGTGAGGAAGTTTATAAATTGAATATCTCTGAACGTGATTGGCCTAGATTACGGCGCAAAGGAAATCATTTAATCAAATTAAGCCGTGTAACATTTGATGGAATTTTGCAAATAACAGATTTATCCAAATTTAAATTAGCGTTAATTAATGGTATAGGTAGAGAGAAAGCATATGGTATGGGATTGCTAACGGTAATTCCATTGGAAAAGTAAAATGGAAAAGAATTTTGGTGCTAAAAAGCCTGAAATTCAGGAATTAGGAAGAGTTTCAGATAGAATCAGTTTTATTTATATAGAGCATGCTAAGATAAATCGACAAGATAGTGCGATTCAGGTTGCTGATAGTCGAGGAATTGTAGATATTCCAGTAGCATTAGTAAGTGTTCTGTTGCTAGGACCTGGAATTGATATTACTCATCGAGCTATGGAATTAATAGGAGATTCTGCTCTTGCTGTTGTTTGGGTAGGTGAGTGCGGCGTACGTGAATATGCACATGGTCGTGCACTTAATCATTCTTCGCGTTTATTAGAAGCACAAGCAAAATTAGTTTCTAATCGTAGAAGTAGATTAGCTGTAGCCCGAAAAATGTATGAAATGCGTTTCCCTGATGAAGATTTTTCTGGATTAACTATGCAGGAATTACGTGGCAAGGAAGGCACACGAGTTAAAAAAATTTATCGAGAGCAATCCAAATTAACAGGGGTTAAGTGGACGCGAAGAGAGTATAAGGTTGATGATTTTGAAAGTGGTACGCCAATAAATAAAGCTTTAACTGCGGCTCATCAAGCATTGTATGGCTTGTGCTATAGTGTTGTTGCTGCATTAGGCGTGTCACCTGGTTTAGGTTTTATTCATACAGGACATGATTTATCTTTTATTTATGATTTTGCTGATTTGTATAAAGCTGATTATTCTATTCCAATTGCTTTTAAAATAACTGCTGAATATGGTGATAGTGACATTGCTACACATACTAGAATAGCAATGAGAGATAAGTTCAGAACTTGTAAATTGCTTGTTAAAATGGTTAAAGATTTAAAATATCTTTTATTAAATGAAAAGATTAATGATGATCTTGATGTAAATGTCTCGATGAGTTTATGGGATGATCGTGAAGGATTGCAAAAATTTGGTGTGCAATATCATGAGGTATCATAATGATTGTAATTACCTTAACTAAAGTACCGCAATCTTTACGTGGTGATTTAACCAAGTGGTGTCAAGAAGTTCAAACCGGTGTATATGTTGGGAGTTTTAGTGCACGGATTCGGGATCTTTTATGGAAAAGGATTTTGTTAAATATTGGACGAGGTGAAGCGACTTTAATTTATACTACTAACAATGAGCTAGGCTATGATTTTAAAACGACTCGTAAAGATAAGCAAGTAGTTCAATTTGATGGAATTCCAGTAATGATGCACTTAAAAAATCAAAGTAGTACTAATAAAAGAAAACTCGGTTTTAGCACAGCAGCGCATTATCATAGAGCAAATACTTTACATAAAAAATCCAATGAAAAAGATGTTTTGTCTTCTATTGTTGCATTGGATATAGAGACCACGGGATTAGATATTACTAAAGATCAAATCATCTCGATTGGAGCAGTGAAATATATATCTAAAAGTAAATGTGAAAGATTTTATCGACTAATTAAAACTGATTATGAAATTCCAACGCATATTTCTAAAATTACGCAATTAACATCAGAAAAATTGAATCAAAGTGGTATTGAATTATTTGATGCGCTTGAAGACTTAAAGAAGTTTTTAGCTGATAGATTAATAGTAGGTTATAATTTAAATTTTGATATTAATTTCCTGAATCGTGACTATCAAAAATATAATAATTCCCATATCTTGAATAATTTAAAGGATATATTGCCAATAATTAAGAATAAAAATAAGTT
>NZ_GG700758.1:44929-46738 GCF_000160855.1 Lactobacillus helveticus DSM 20075 = CGMCC 1.1877 | reverse complement strand
TAAAAAATCAATCTATGAGAAAGATCTATTTACACAAAAGATTTGACAGTTTCATAAGAATAAAATACCAATTCATTTTTTATCTTATCTGTATAAACTTCTGTGTATTCATCAATGATATATTTAGTCATATTCAATATAAGATACCTTTTCTTTTAAGTAAAAAATATCAGGATTATCATTAACTTTTGTTAAGTTTGATAATCCTGATAAAAAATTAACAAGTTTCGCAAGACTTCTTTGTATCATCTGAAAATTCACGTTTCTTTTCAACCTTCATATTATTTCATCTCCTTGAAAAATATTTAAGATTATGATAAACTTTTTCATAATAAAACAATATTTTTTTAACAATATTTTTTTAACAATATTTTTTAAAAAAGTATAGGCTTGAACACTTAATTTTACATTAATATGGAGTACTAAAAATGCTAAAAAAAAGTTCATATTTAATATCACGTTTTTTTGCTACTACTGCTGGTTCACTTTACGGTTTTGCTATTATTTGGTGGATTCAATTCAACACGTCTAGTTCAACGATAGTTGGACTAGTAAATGCTGGATTTGATTTGACAGCAGCTCTATCTATTTTTTATGGTCCTTTAATAGACAAGCATTCATTCAAACAGACTGCTTTAGGCGCTAGTTTTTTACAAGCTTTTTTGCTTTTTTTACTTTTTTTTAGTATGTTTTTACCAAATTATTTTTTAATACTTAACTGTATATTAGCTATTTTAATTTCGATTTGTGGTGAATTTTATTCCCCAGCTGATCGTGCTATCCTAAAGCAATCTGTAAAGCTTCTTAATGTAGATCTTACAAATATGATAGCTAAAATTAGTTTTATTGATCAGTCTGTTAATTTTTTTGGTGTAGCTTTAGCAGGTATATTATTAAAATTTATCAGTTCTAATTATATTATTTTAATTTGTGCCTTTTTAAGTCTTTTAAGTGGGGGATTATTGTTTAATTCCTTAAAGAAAGTGCATTTATCAATACATAAGCAAATTAAACGTCAAAATTATTTCTCAGAAATTTTAATAGGTTATCACTACATAAAAAAAGAACATTTTTTAAGTCGATATTTTTTTTCTTCTATTTTATTTTCATTTGTTGAACCTGCTTTAATAATTTTTTTACCTTATACAGCTGAGAAACTAGGCTCCGTAAGTTATTTAAGCTTTTTTTATATGTCTTTCTTTTTAGGATTTATTGTATGAGTAATTATTTGTAAGTATTTAAAAACCACTTCAAAAAATGTTGGACTTATTTGGACTTTGAGTATAATTCCTCTTTTATTTTTAATAAATAATTCTAATTGGCTTATATTTTGTTTTCTAATAAGTATTTTTGGAACTTTGACTGGAATTCATAACATTTTAGGTGAGTCTTTAATGCAAATTACTAGTACGGAAGATATACTGGGACGCGTTATGACAACTATTCGTACAGCTAATTCTTTAGGAAGTCCTATCGGTTCAGTAGTAGCCGGAATTATATTAGATAAATTTAATCAAAATATTTTATTAGTTATTTGCTGTATCTTTATTTTTTTGGGCGGAATAAATATAATCATTAAAAAATAATGGACATAAAAGTATTTGAACTTTGTATTCATAAGTTGATATTTCTGAAGACGAAAAATGGAAGTATGGCAACTCATACTGGGCTTGGCTGCCAGCGTTAAGCAATACACCCACTTTTTCTGCAGAAACTAAATCTGGCTCTATTAAGACATTAAACAAAAAAGATTTCTGGCGAGAATTCAGAAATGGAAATTTGGCATAAAAAAAGAGAGAACAAAAAAGT
>NZ_GG700758.1:39557-43372 GCF_000160855.1 Lactobacillus helveticus DSM 20075 = CGMCC 1.1877 | reverse complement strand
GAAAATAATCATTTTCGCATTTATTATCAACCAGTAACTTTTCCTACTGAAAATCTTGCCGCCAATCTTAAGTTAAATAATGGTCATCAAGTAAAAGCCGATCAGGTTAAATTGGTAAATAATCGACTTTGGTATCATGTTCAGCCTAACATGTGGCTCAACGAGCAGAATCTGGCTCACCATGATTCTTTGGCTCCTCGTGCCCAAGTCGGCTTGGTTAAGGTTGATCAAGCAACGCCGGTTTGGGCGGATCTTTCTTTTAAGAAGTCAGCTGGTAAAACCTTGCGTGCACACAGTCATTGGAATTATTTTGCGGTAGCTAAATATCACGGCAAGCGCGTCTACAATTTAGGCGGTAATCAATGGATTAAGTAAATAGCAAAGCCTAAAATTTTATTCACAATTATCTATTGTTCATGAAGGTTGTTGTAACAAACTTTAATAAAGCCTATGCTTGTTTTCAATATATTTAAATGGTAAGGAAGGTAGTATACTGCAGAACTAATAGTTAAATAATTATGGTTAAGATAAGAGAAATAATTAATTCAGAGAGTTTTGTTCAACTAGTAAAATATGTGCTAATTGGTGTCTTAGGCTTAGTCGTTGATTTTGGCATCTATACGATTCTGACCTATTTTAAGGTTAATGTTGAAATCGCCAATATCATTTCGTCAACTTGCGGAATAATCAATAACTTCTTTTGGAATTCATACACTAATTTTAAGGTTCATGATCATTTGATAGTTCGCTTTATTTCATATTTTCTTGTTGGACAAATCACCACTGTCTTTACGACACTGTCGCTATTTATTTTTGTTAATCAATTGGGATATCCGCACTTGATTGTGAAAATTGTAGCTACCTTTGTCGCAACTTTGATTCAATTTATTATCAATAAGATAATTACTTTTAAAAAAGTCAGGAATAATAAATGAAGAATTTGTCAATTGTTGTACCATGTTTCAACGAACAGAAAACTGTTCCGCTTTTTTATGCCGCGACGCAGAAAGTATTGCAAAAGATGCCAGTTAAAGCTGAATATTGGCTAGTAGATGATGGCTCTAAAGACAATACTTTACAAGAAATAAAAAAATTGCACCAAGAAAATCCTGCAGTGCATTATATTTCTTTCTCAAGAAATTTTGGTAAGGAATCCGCAATTTATGCTGGACTTAAGGCAGCTACAGGAGATTATATCGTTTTAATGGATGTGGATTTACAGGATCCACCCGAGTTTTTGCCTAAGATGTATCGTCTTCTTCAAACTGGCAAGTATGATGCTGTGGGATGCCGCAGAGTCGATCGTACGGGTGAAAGTAAATTTAAGTCATTTTTGAGTGATCAGTTTTATAAAGTTATTAATAAAATTTCTAAAACTTAAATTGTTCCAGGTGCTCGAGATTATCGCATGATGACGCGTCAAATGGTTAATGCTGTTTTATCAATGCCAGAATACAGCCGCTTTTCTAAAGGAATTTTTTCTTGGGTTGGCTTTAAAACAAAGTATTTGGAATACCATAATGTAGAGCGTGTTGCTGGTAAAACGGACTGGACAACTAAAAAATTATTTAAGTATGCTTTAAGCGGAATCGCAGATTTTTCGCAGGCTCCCCTAGATTTATCTGTTTGGATTGGCATAATTTCCTTTATCCTATCAATTGCTGGACTCATTTTCGTGATTGTTAGAAAAATTATTACTCCTAGTTCAAGTATCTTTGGCTGGGCAAGCCTAGTTTCCATTATTCTATTAATTGGTGGAATTCAACTGCTATGCCTTGGAATTATCGGTCGTTATGTAGGCAGGATTTATTTGCAAGTGAAAAATCGACCAATTTATATTGTTAAAGAGAAAAAGTAGCAGATAGGAAAAGAAAATAAAAAGTGGGAACTAATATAAAAAAGATAGATTGGAATAAGATTGGCTTAGCCATTTATTCGTATGTGGTCATTTTACTTGGAATTTATGCAATGAGAACAAACAGCTAGGAGAAAGAACAAAGAATACCTCCCATCTATTGATGAGGGGATGAATTTGGTCTTTCTCCTGCTTTTTTGCCTAATTTTGTTTCTTTAATGACAAAATTAAATACGCCAATAAATGTTGTTTCAAGCAAAGGAGATGAAATTTATGGCTTTTAAGACTAAGCTTGCCGAACATGAAATTCAACTGGGTACCAGACAATATCGCATTTATCCAGAAGGTGAACAAATAGCTTGGATCTGGCAGCTGTTTGGGGCTAACCGTTTTGTCTGGAATCAGTTCGTAGCTGCTTTTGAGGCACGTTATGAAGCCAATCCTGAATTAAAATTTCCAAAAATTGGCGTCTTGAAGAGCTGGCTGCCTTTAATGCGCAAGGAATATGAATGGCTAAAAAGAGTTAATAGTACCTCTTTACAGTTTACGGTTGAAAGATTTAGCGATGACATGTGGGCTTTTCTAACTAAAAAACAAGTTAAGCAAGGCAAGCCAAGATTTAAAAGCCGTAAATATTACTGCCAAACAGCAACGATTAAAAACGTTAAATATCAGACCAAGACTGGTGCTCAGGCTCAGATTGCAGTGCTCAGCCCGCACCACTTAAGAATTGGCAAAAAGAATGGCATTACACTAAGAACCAGTTCTTTGCATAATCTGAGAAATGTCCGCATTCAAAAAGCTGTCATTTCCTATCGACAAGATTTAGACCGCTATTATATCAGCTTTTCTGTCGTGAAAGACAAGCGGCAGCTGGCTCAATATCAGGTCAAGTCTAAGAAAACTGGCAAAGCAGTAGGGATTGACGTAGGCTTAGGCAAGGAATGGCTGGTGACCAGTGATGGCAAACGTTTTGGCGTGCCTGACACCTTCAAGCTGGAAAAAGCAATGCTTAAGCGCCAAAGCCACTGCGACCGCAACCGGACAGCGATTGAAAAGCGGGCAGCCCGGTTCAATCATGAGCATGAAGAAAAGATAGACAAGTACGACTATGCCAACTGGCAAAAGCTGAGAAAGACCAAAAGCAAGTACCAGCTTAAGATCAGAAATATTAGATATGATTACTTGCAAAAAGTAACTACTGAGCTGGTTAAGGGCTATGACGTGATTGCCATTGAAGATTTGAAAGTCAAGAATCTGCTCGGCAATCATAAGCTGGCTCACAATATTGCCAATGCCTCTTGGGGCATGTTCAGAAGACTGCTGGCTTACAAATGCGAGTGGTACGGCAAGAAGCTGATTGTGGTGAAACCGCAGTATACTAGCCGGATCTGTTCAGAATGTGGGAAAAAGAATCCAAGATTCGCCCATATGAAGACCAGGGACTGGCTAGCTATCAGAGAATGGTATTGTCCATACTGCCATGCGCATCACGATCGAGACGTAAATGCCTCCAAGAATATCTTGGCTAGAGCAGTTGGCTTAGGAAGCAAAATAAGTAAAATACAGGCTGGGGCCCAGCCTTGCTAAAATAGGCCGACCGCTATGCTCTTGTGGGATTAGAAAGCCACTAAGCTCAAGAAAACTTGAGTGGACATTTTTGAATGAAGAGCACAAGTCAGGCTGTTCGCAGAAAAACTCTAAACAAAGAGACCACCCATCTATTTGATGGGTGGTAGGTCATGGAGAATATATGAATTGGTGTAGTATTGACGAAACATATGTCAATTATTTGAAATCTTATGAAAGTAGAATTCCATATAGTGATTATGGAGTTAATCATTTCAAACCCTTTTTTAGACCATTATTTGAGATTGAACCAGGGATTATCTTTGTAGGTGTAATAAGTCACCCACAAGATCGTCATCGTAAAATGAAAAACAAGCCGGATTTTAGGAAA
>NZ_GG700758.1:29304-38510 GCF_000160855.1 Lactobacillus helveticus DSM 20075 = CGMCC 1.1877 | reverse complement strand
TACCGGTTCATGGAAGAGATGGAAGAATTAAAAAACATTTTGCGGGAGTTGTTCATTTAAATTATATGTTTCCTGCACCTGAGTCAGCTATCTTTAATGTGACGGCACAGAATATTACTAATTTTAGAAGGTTTTCTACAGAACAACAAAAATCAAAGTATATTGATCTTTTGAACAAAGAACTTAAAGTAATTAATAATGAAGAAAATATTGCAAGTAGGGTATATAAACTCTATTTGCGTAAACAAAAATTTCCTCAGGATCCTATTAGTCGTCGGTGTTTTAATTATGATAAATTAATTGATTTAGCGAAAAAATTAATGCATACTGCACATTCTTCGTCTATCTCTTTTTTCTAAAACAAATTCATGCTATAATCGTAACCAAAGCAAGAATCAAGAGGTATCGACTTCATTTACAGAGAAAAGCCAAACAGCTGAGAGGCCAGAAGTTGATTGGTAGCTTGGTTAGCTGATTAATTGAATTAAGTAGGTTAATCCGGACACTTCAGCGCCGTTATCGCTTATAAGAGAAGTACATTTTTGTACTTAACCATAGGTGGTACCGCGGTTAGTAAATCGTCCTAGACAATATTGTCTAGGACCTTTTTTATGGAGGAATTTTAATGACAGATTTAGCACCTAAATACAACCCTAATGAGGTTGAAAAAGGCAGATATCAAACTTGGCTTGATGAAGATTTATTCAAGCCATCTGGTGACAAGAAAGTTCACCCGTATTCAATTGTTATTCCACCACCAAACGTAACTGGTAAATTACACTTAGGTCACGCATGGGATACTGCAATTCAAGATACTTTAATTCGTTTCAAGCGTATGCAAGGCTACGACACTCTTTACATTCCAGGTATGGACCATGCTGGTATCGCTACCCAAGCTAAGGTTGAAGCAAAATTACGCAAGCAAGGCAAAGATCATCACCAAATGGGACGTGAAGCTTTTGTTAAGCAAGTTTGGGACTGGAAAGACGAATATGCTTCAATCATCAAGGGCCAATGGGCTAAGATGGGTCTTTCACTTGACTACTCAAGAGAAAGATTTACTTTAGACAAAGGTCTTTCAAAGGCAGTTAAGAAGGTCTTCGTTCAACTTTACAAAGAAGGTCTTATTTACCGTGGTGAATACATCATTAACTGGGATCCAGCACTTCAAACTGCTTTGAGTGATATCGAAGTTATTCACAAGGACGATAAGGGTGCCTTTTACCATGTTAAGTATCCATTCGCTGATGGCTCAGGCTATGTAGAAATTGCTACTACTCGTCCTGAAACTATGTTTGGTGATACTGCAGTTGCAGTTGCACCAGGGGATGAAAGATACAAGGATATCGTTGGTAAGGAATTAGTATTGCCACTTGTTGGTCGTCATATTCCAATTATTGAAGACCAACACGTAGATCCAGAATTCGGTACTGGTTTAGTTAAGATTACTCCAGCTCATGACCCTAACGACTTCCAAGTAGGTAACCGTCACAACTTGAAGAGAATCAATGTTATGAATGACGATGGTACTATGAACGAAGAATGTGGCAAGTATGCTGGCATGGATCGTTTTGACTGTCGTGAAGCTTTAGTTAAAGATCTTAAAGAAGAAGGCTACTTAATTAAGGTTGAACCAATCGTTCACTCAGTAGGTCACTCAGAACGTTCAGGCGTTCAAGTTGAACCACGTCTTTCAAAGCAATGGTTCGTTAAGATGAAGCCACTTGCTGACAAGGTTTTGGAAAATCAAAAGACTGATGGTAAGGTAAACTTCGTTCCAGAACGTTTCGAAGGTACTTTGGACCACTGGATGGAAGATGTTCACGATTGGTGTATTTCACGTCAATTATGGTGGGGTCACCGTATTCCAGCTTGGTACAACAAGAAGACTGGTGAAACTTACGTAGGTGAAGAAGCACCTAAGGATATTGAAAACTGGGAACAAGATCCAGACGTACTTGATACTTGGTTCTCAAGTGCATTATGGCCATTCTCAACTCTTGGCTGGCCTGATACTAATTCAGAAGACTTTAAGCGTTACTTCCCAACTAATGCCTTAGTTACTGGTTACGACATTATTTTCTTCTGGGTATCAAGAATGATGTTCCAAAGTCTTCACTTTACTGGCAAGCGTCCATTTAATGATGTTGTTTTGCACGGTTTAATGCGTGACGAACAAGGACGCAAGATGAGTAAGTCACTTGGTAATGGTGTTGACCCAATGGACGTAGTTGACAAGTACGGTGCTGACGCCCTTCGTTGGTTCCTTCTTAACGGTACTGCTCCTGGTCAAGACACTCGTTACGATCCAAAGAAGTTATCAGCTGCTTGGAACTTCATTAACAAGATTTGGAACGCAAGTCGTTTCGTAATCATGAACTTACCTTCCGATGCTAAGCCTGCACACATGCCAGACGTAAGCAAGTTTGACTTGTCAGACAGATGGATCTTCGATCGTTTGAACCACACTGTTAGTGAAGTAACTCGTTTATTTGATGAATACCAATTTGGTGAAGCAGGTCGTGAAGCTTACAACTTTATCTGGAATGACTTCTGTGACTGGTACATTGAAATTTCTAAGGTTGCTTTAAATGGTGATGACGAAGAATTAAAGGCAAGAAAGCAAGAAAACTTAATTTGGATTCTTGATCAAATCTTACGTTTGATGCACCCAATTATGCCATTTGTTACTGAAAAGCTTTGGCTTTCAATGCCTCACGAAGGCAAGTCAATTATGGTAGCTGAATATCCAACTACTCATAAGGAATTTGAAAACAAGCAAGCAGACAGCGACATGGCCTTCTTAATTGAAATTATTAAGGCCGTACGTAACATTCGTATGGAGGTTAACGCACCAATGTCTAGTCCAATTGACATCATGATTCAATTAGATGATGAATCTAACAAGCATGTTTTGGACGAAAATGCTGACTACGTTGAAAACTTCTTACATCCAAAGGAATTGACTGTAGCTGCAGAAATTGAAGCTCCAAAATTGGCTAAGACTGCTGTTATCCCAGGTGCACAAATCTTTGTTCCATTAACTGAATTGGTTAACGTCGATGACGAATTAGCTAAGATGGAAAAAGAAGAAAAACGTCTTGAAGGTGAAGTTCAACGTGCCGAAAAGAAGCTTGCAAACAAGGGCTTTGTTGATCATGCTCCAGAAGATGTTGTAAACAAGGAAAAGGAAAAGAAGGCAGATTACGAAAGCCAATTGGCTGGTGTTCGTGAACGAATTCAAGATTTGAAAGGGAGTAAATAATTGAAATTTACCAATACTGAAGAGGTAATCCATTACTTGTATTCATTGCCTCATTTGCATCCTAAGAATGATTTATCTTTTATCAAAAAGTTGCTCCAGCAATTAGGTAATCCGCAGGATCAGGTAAAAACGATTCACATTACAGGGACCAACGGTAAAGGTTCAACATCATACTACTTAGCAAATCTAGTAAAAAAGGCTGGTCAAAGGACTGGCCTTTTTGTCTCACCTTATGTCTATCGTTTTAATGAGCGAATTCAATTGAACAATCAGGATATAAGTGATGAAGATTTGGTTAATGTAGCCAATACAGTTCAAGCTGCCTATGAAAAACTTAAGCAGGAAGATGAACAATTTTCTTTAGTTACATTTGAGTATGAAGTTGCCATGGCTTTTGTTTACTTTGAGCAAAAGCAATGTGATTATGCGGTGATTGAAGTTGGGATTGGCGGCGAACATGATAAAACTAACGTGATTATTCCAGAGGTAAGCATCATTACTACGATTGGTTTAGATCATGCGAAGATTATCGGTCCCACTATTCAAGATATTGCTCAAGAAAAAAGTGGCATTATCAAGCAAAATCGTCCTGTAGTATTAGGGAATGTTCCTGATAGTGTTTTATCTATTTTGGTAAAAAAAGCAGACAAAATGCATGCGCCACTTTTGCAGTTAAAGCATGATTTTACGATTGAAACGCAAAATGGACGATTGAAATATAGTGATGCTAAGCGGAGCCTTTCTTTTGCTTATCGTCCTAAGGTAGAGGGCTATGATATTGCTGTAGCTGTTAAGGCGTTTTTGCTTCTTAAATTGAATTTGAATGACCAAGAAATAGAAGACGCAATTAACCAGACTCAGATTCCTGGACGCTATCATATTTTGCAAAAAGAGCCATTAATTATTTTGGATGGAGCTCATAATATTCAAGCAATGTCTAATTTGCTTGAAGTCGTGCATGCTGAAGCTAAAAAAAGGCATAGTCATGTTTATGCTTTAGTGACAATGATGAAAGATAAAGACTTAGAGCAAGTTTTTAGTTTATTTAATAAGGATGATCAAGTATTGTTAACGACTTTGGATTATCCGCGTGTTGCTAAAGAAAATGATTTTCCAATTGATATCCAAAGAAGATATAATTATGAAGGAGATTATCGGCAAGGCTTTACTAAATTAAAAGAGAAGATGGACGCTAGTGATATTTTGCTGGTTACCGGGTCATTTTATTTAGTAAGTTCAATTTTAAATTGGAAAGCAAAAGGCAATGCAGGTTAAAGGAATAAAAGATGATATTAAAGGCATTATCTTTGATATGGATGGTTTACTGGTTAATTCGGAAGAATTGTATTGGCAGGCTAATATTCAAGCTGCAGAAGAAGAAAAGCTTGGTACGCCAAGGGATGCATATTTAAAATTAACCGGTGCAACTGTCAAAGAGATGCAAGCTTTTTATCATAAGTATTTCAAAACTGATGCTGATCGCGATCGATTTATCAAGCGAACCGATGATTTGGTTTGGCAATGGACCGATGAAGGAAAATTAAAATTGCGTCCCGGTGTCCAAGAAGCGTTGGATGAATTTAAAAAGCGAGGTTTGCAAATGGCAATTGCTTCTAGCAACTACGAAGATGTGCTTCAGCACTTTTTGTGGGCAACGGGGATCAGAAATTATTTTGATTTTTATTTAAGCTATTTAGATGTGCAAAAGGGACATATTAAGGCCAAGCCCGCACCAGATATTTATTTAGCAGCTACTAAAAAGATGAATTTGCCAAAAGAAAATATTTTGGTTTTTGAAGATTCATCAACTGGTGTGCAAGCTGCAAAAAATGCAGGCCTAAAGTGCATAATGGTGCCAGATTTGATGGCTCCGACTGAGCAAGACAAGCAAAATGCAATAATGATTTGTCAAAACTTTTTTGATTTTCTAAAGAAAATTTAGCCCTTTTTTGCGTATTAAGTAATGAAGGGAGAATTTTTATGATAGAAATAAACTCAAATCATTACTTTGTAAATACAGACCTCGAATTATTGGCTAAATTATTTGAGCAGTTTAAAGATAAGGGAATTGAAACATTCGAAGAGATGGAATCTTTCTTAGGAAAAAGAAATTTCAATTCCTTTGATGACATAGTTCAATTTATTACGGGCCCAAATTGTTCAAGCAGCTTGGCTATTACAGCTGAAGAAGTGATGGATCGTCTGCGGATGGCATCATCTAAACGAAAGCCGGTTTTGGCTTCAAGCGTTGAAGTGGGTACATATTTAGCCGATAAATTAGTAGGTCACAAGCAAGAAGAGCTATGGGCACTGTATGTCGATAATGGAAATCGAATTGTTGCCGAGAAGAAGATTTTTCAAGGCACATTAAATAAATCAGTCGCACATCCGCGAGAAATTTTTCGCTGGGCCGTAATCTATGACTGTTCAGGGATTTTTATTGCTCATAATCACCCTAGTGGCAAATTAATACCGTCTTCTAATGATTTTGAATTAACTAAGGATCTATATCGGGCGGCAAAAATGATGAAAATTGATCTTTTAGATCATTTTATTGTTGGTCAAGGGCAATATTTGAGCATGCGCGAAAAAGAATTGTTTTAAACTTCTTTAAAATTTGCGTGAAAATCACCTTTAAAGTTATAGTATGCTATAATTATTCAAGATTTAGAGACCGCAACAATTAAGGAGAGATTTTTGTGTTTGGATTAGGTACAAAGAATATTGGTATCGACTTAGGTACAGCCAATACACTTGTTTATATGGAAGGCAAAGGTATCGTTTTAAGAGAACCTTCTGTAGTAGCAAAGAATACACATTCAGGTGAAGTAATCGCAGTTGGTTCAGAAGCTAAGGAAATGATTGGTAGAACCCCAGGTAGTATTGTAGCTATTCGTCCAATGAAGGACGGGGTTATTGCCGATTACGATACTACTGCTGCTATGCTTAAGTACTTTATGGAAAAGACTGTTGGTAACTCCAAGCCTTCAGTAATGATCTGTGTTCCTTCAGGTGTTACTGAGGTTGAAAAGCGTGCTGTAATTGATGCAGCTAGAGTAGCTGGTGCTCGTGAAGCTTTTGTAATTGAAGAACCATTTGCTGCAGCTATTGGTGCAGGCCTTCCAGTTATGGATCCTACTGGTTCAATGGTTGTTGATATCGGTGGTGGTACTACTGATGTAGCTACTATTTCATTAGGTGGTATTGTTTCATCAACTTCAATCCGTCAAGCTGGGGATAAGTTTAACAATGCAATTATTAATTACATTCACTCCAACTTTAACTTATTAATTGGTGAAAGAACTGCTGAAGATATTAAGATTCAAGTAGGTTCTGCTTCAATCGAAAAGGCTAAGGAAATTGAAACCATGAATATTCGTGGTCGTGATTTGGTTACTGGTTTACCAAAATCAATCGATATCAACGCTGAAGATATTGCTAAGGCTATCCAAGATGCTGTTCAAGACATCATCGTTGCAGTTAAGGAAACTTTGGAGCAAACCTCTCCTGAAATTGCTGCCGATGTTATCGATCACGGTATTGTTTTGACCGGTGGTGGTGCACTTCTTAAGAACTTGCCAGAAGTAATTTCTGAAACAACCAAGGTTCCAGTATTTATTGCTCAAGATCCACTTGATTGTGTGGCAATTGGTACTGGTGAAGCACTTAAGAATATTGAAGTAATGCGTAGAAGTCGCAAATAATACAAAAGCCGGCTATGGTCGGTTTTTCTTTAGGATCAATTCTTAATGAAAAAATTTCTACAAAATAAAAAGTTATTATCAACATTTATTGTAATTATTGTCATTTTTACCGTTTTAGGTGGGAGCGTTAGTTTACGTAATAAACGTAATGCTCCATTGCTTGTTCAAAGTCTAGGAAATGATATTGTCGCTTTAGGAACTCGAATTGTCGATGTACCTGTAGGCCTTCTTTCTGGTGGGTTGAATAGTGCACACGATATTTTAAATGCACAAGATGAAAATAACCATCTAAAACGTCAAATTACTAATTTGGGACAAACTAAGGTCCGCAATGCCAGCTTAGAGAAGGAAAATCGTCAATTAAAAGCTGCATTGAATCTAAAGGATACTTTAAGTGGCTATACTTTAATCAATGCTTCCGTTATTTCTCGTGCACCAGATACTTGGTCAGACTTGTTGACGATTAACAAAGGTAGCTCTTCAGGCATTAAGAAAAATATGGCTGTTATGTGTGGTGGCGGTGTCATCGGACGAATCGTAGAAGCCGATGCAGCTTCTTCAAAGGTTGAATTAATCACTACTACAGATGAATCGGCTAACCGTTTTTCAGTTCAAGCCGATGCAGCTAATGGTGAAACCGTTCACGGAATTATCACTGTTACAGCTAATAATCAATTAGCCTTTACTCAAGTAGTTGATGGACGAAAGTTAAAAGCTGGTACTAAAGTTTATACAAGTGGTATGGGTGGCAATTCACCTAAAGGCCTTTTAATTGGTACTGTTACCCAAAAAACGCGTGATTCATTTGGTTTATCTGATCAAATTCGAATTAAGCCGGCTGGTGATATTAGCGATCCTTCAGTTGTCACAGTGATTGAAAGACAGGTGGCTAACTAATGTCTGTTTTTCGTAAATGGGTTTTAGCAATTGGACTTTTTGTCGCTATCGTTGTAGATGGCGTTTGTTCATTATATTTGCATCAATTTATGGATTATGGAAGTTTTGGTGCTGCTAGTTTGATTTTGCCGATTAGCGTGATGCTGATTGGACTTTTCGACGATACCAATAAAAATGAAATTTGGTTGGCATTAGGAACAGGTATAGTTGCTGACATTTACTTTTATGGCTTTATAGGTATTTATGCTGTTTTCCTGCCATTTAGCTGCTGGATTTGCCAAAAGATTGCTCGTTTTTTACCAGAAATTTTTTGGGCAAGATTAATTGTGGTCCTATTGGGAACCACAGTCTTTGTAGCATATAGTTGGCTAATCTTTAATATGGTAAGCGTTGCTACCACGTCGCTTCATGGATTATTAATGAGTCTATTGGTAAATCTTGGTTGGACAGCCGGATTCTTTGTTTGTCTATACTGGATTTGGGGCAATTTAGCACAAGATTATCCATTCTTAATTGATTTAAATGCATATCGCGTATAAAAATAAAAAGAGACGAGAAAATTTTTCTCGTCTCTTTTTTTAAAACATTCCTGCTCCGGCCATTGCACCGACTGCACCAGCAACAACTGCGGCTAATGTAATGACAGCCATTAACCAAGCCATCACGATTGTCAATTTTTGAAAACCAGATTTCTTTTTCTTTCTTCGTGCCATAAAAAGCCCTCCTACTTGAACAATATTTTATGCTTATTAATAGTTTTTTTCAAATGAATTGTAGTTTAGAATAAAAAGGATGGAGGATCTTCTTATGCTTTTTATTTTCTTAATACCAGTTATTGGATTGATAGCTGCTTTTTTAATTAATAAAATTTTCCCACGAGCTCAATTTAGAGGTTATGATGTATTGCCATTTTTCCTGCTAGTTGCATGTAACTTGGCTACTGCCCATGCTAATATGCCTTCTTTTTTACCATATGGATTTTTATTTTACTTTATCTTAGTTATTATTGTGTCTTTGAGTGATGCAATTAAAAATAAAAATGTTTCATTAGGCAAGACAATTCGCAAGTTGTGGGACTATTTAGCTGCCTGCAGTTGTTTTTGGTATCTGGGTTCATTAATTTTAATGTTTGCTTATTAATTTAGTTACTAATTCCTTAATAAAGCAAAAATTATTTGTATATGCAAAAGCCGCACAATTATAATATTTTGAGGCTTTTTTAAATTTTATAAAATAAAAAGATAAATAAACATAAAAATGAAGTGAGACTTAAAAGTGAGACACTTTTAGGTCTTTTACTATGTCTAAATTTAATAAAGAACAAAAGATAGAAATTTATC
>NZ_GG700758.1:19326-27673 GCF_000160855.1 Lactobacillus helveticus DSM 20075 = CGMCC 1.1877 | reverse complement strand
AATATGTATTTTTTTCCAGAGTTTGTGGTAGAGAGTGGTGAATTGTGGTAAATTATTTAGTGGAGGGGGGCTAGACCATGTTCATGGGTGAATATCACCACAATCTTGATAACAAGGGTCGCCTAATTATACCAGCGAAACTTCGCGATCAGATTGAAAATAAAATGGTATTTACTCGAGGAATGGAAGGCTGTATTTTTGGCTATTCTATGGAAGAATGGCAAAAAATAGAAGCCAAATTAGCAAAACTTCCGTTGACTAAGAGGAATACGCGCAAGTTTATGCGTTTATTCTACTCTGGTGCGATGGAAAGTGAGTTTGATAAGCAGGGGCGTGTCAATTTTACATCGACATTAAAAGCTCATGCTGGACTCATTAAAGAATGTGTCATTATAGGGGTTTCTGACCGAATTGAAATTTGGGCTAAGGAACGTTGGGATAGCTTTGAAGAAGAAGCTAACGAAGACTATGATGACATTGCTGAAAATTTGGACGACATTGAACTATAAAATTATGAAATTCAAACACACCAGTGTACTCTTACACGAAACTATAGATAATTTAAAACCAAAAAACGGTGGTCTTTATGTAGATGCAACTTTTGGCGGCGGTGGGCATGCCAAGTATTTGTTAAGCAAAATTGAGACTGGTACGTTAGTCGGTTTTGACCAAGATGAATATGCGATAAAATCGGCAGAGTTGAACTTCGCTGATTTATTGCAGCCAGATAGTGAACCTAGATTGAAATTAGTACATGACAACTTTAGTAATCTGGAACAGGATCTAGTTAAGCTGGGTTACTCAGATGGAATAGATGGCATATATTACGATTTAGGTGTTTCATCACCTCAGTTTGATCAAGCTGATCGTGGCTTCTCGTATCGTTATAATGCAAGATTAGATATGAGAATGGATCAAAGTCAAGATACAGATGCTTATCAGTTAGTTAATACTTTAAGTCAAAAAGAGCTGGCAGATATCTTATATCAGTACGGAGACGAAAAATTCTCTCGGCAGATCGCTCATAGGATCGTAGAAAGACGTAAGGATAAGCCAATTGTGACAACCTTTGAATTGGTTGACATCATTAAAGAGGCGATTCCCGCGTATGCACGAAGGACTGGAGGACATCCAGCTAAGAAAAGTTTTCAAGCTTTACGAGTTGCTGTTAATCACGAACTTGATGTTTTACAGGCTTCACTTGAAGAAGCTATTAGAATTTTAAGACCTGGTGGCAGAATTAGCGTGATTACCTTTCAGTCCCATGAAGATAAAATCGTTAAAAAGATTTTTAAGAAGTATTCAGAGGTTGAAGTTCCAAGAGGAATGCCCTTTGTGCCAGACGATATGAAACCAACGCTACGTTTGGAAAATCGCAAACCGATTACTGCTTCGACTTCCGAGTTAGAAAACAACAACCGCTCACACAGTGCAAAACTACGGGTTGCAGAGAAGTTATAAAGAGGAAAATGCTATGGCTGACAGCTCAGCAAGAAAAATTGAATATGAACCTAGAAAACAGAAAGGTTCGCAGAAACGTCAACGAATTCCCCTTGATCCGCATAAAGTTCCTTACAATGTTTTAGAGAAGACTTTACTAGCAATAGGAAGCATCGTCACCTTGGGAATGATGATCTTTTTGGTTTCTTCTAGTATTTCTGCAACTTCAGCTCAACATGAATTATCTCAAACTCAGCAGACAGTTGCAAAGGAACAAAATAGGATCACCGATTTACGTCAAGAAATTGGTGAGTTAACTTCTACTTCACGTTTGAACAAAATCGCACGTGAAAAAGGATTAACTCTGATTAATAAAAACATTAGGACAATTCGCTAATGAAAAAAAACAGTAATTTAAAATTACAAAAATCCAAAGCTCACAGCTACCGCTTCACAGTGGGGAGAGTTCTCCAAGTAGCTGTGGCTTTGGTTTTTCTTGTATTTACAGCTAGATTTTTATATATAGGAATATCTAAGACTGTCAATGGACAGAATTTATCGCAGAGAACTAAGCAGCTTTATAAGCGGAATGAAGTTATCAAGGCTTCGCGAGGTACAATCTATGATTGCAACGGTTTAGCGATCGCAGAAGATTCGCATTTGTATACTGTTTATGCAATTTTGGATAAGTCTTCAATTAACTACAAAAATAAACCAGAATATGTGGTTAATAAGTCTGAAACTGCTGAAAAATTAGCTAAGGTTTTACCGTTATCTGCAGATAAAATTTATCAATATTTGAATCCCAAGCATAAAGTTTTCCAGGTTCAATTTGGTACTGGCGGTAGTGGATTAACTTTGAAGCAGAAAAAGCAAATAGAGGCTATGAAGTTGCCAGGAATTAAATTCGTGGCAACTCCTTCTCGTTTGTATCCAAACGGCAATTTTGCTTCACATATTGTTGGTTTAGCTCAGCCAGAATACAACAAAAAGACCAATAGTGAAATGCTAATAGGTACTATGGGATTAGAGGCTTATTTCAACGATACTTTAACCGGTAAAGATGGTTATCGTATTTCTACAGTAGATGCTTCCGAAAACCAATCACCTAACCAGAATCAAGTTTATAAGCCAGCTGAAAACGGTAATAACTTGTATTTGACTTTGAATTCACAACTTCAAAGTTATTTGGAAGCTAGATTGACGGAAGTACAAAAAGCTTATGATCCTACTTCAATTACTGCTGTAGTTGAGGACATGAAGACAGGGAAGATTTTGGCTGCTTCGCAACGTCCTACTTTTAATCCTCAAACTAAGAAGGGATTAACTAAATCGTATCGAAATATTTTAGTTCAAGATACGTATGAACCAGGTTCTGTATTTAAGGTATTATCATTTGCGGCTGCAGTGAACAGCGGCAATTATAATCCAAATGAATATTATCGTTCAGGTTCAGTAAGTATTGGTGGTTCAACAATTCATGACTGGCTTACTTCTGGTTGGGGCACCATCCCATTTTCACAAGCTTTTGAGAGATCAAGTAACACCGGTTTTGTTAAGTTGGAACAAAAGATGGGTTCAAAAACTTGGGCAAAATACCTTAAGAGGTTCCATATTGGTGAAAAAACTGGTATAACTCTTCCAGGTGAACAACCAGGCTTCATTTCATTTAAGACTCCAGTCGATCAAGCAGTAACTGCTTTTGGTCAGGGTGTTAACGTCAATGTAATGCAAATGATGCAGGCTTATAGTTCCTTAGGGAATAATGGTCAGATGGTTAAACCACAATTAGTTGATAAAGTTACTGACTTTAATGGTAAAACAATAAAGGGTTACCAAATCAAAAAAGTTGGTACGCCAATTTATTCTGCTAAAACCAAACGTGTTGTATTGGCCAATATGAGAAAAGTTTTGAATAAACAGTCAGGTACTGGATCAGCCTATAAGATGGGTAATGCTGATATTGGGGTTAAAACTGGTACAGCACAGATTGCCAATCCTAAGGGTGGCGGTTATCTTAAGGGCGATAGCAATTATATCTTCTCTGTTGTAGGGGTTTACCCTACTAAGAATCCAAGATATTGTATTTACCTAACTATTAAGCAGCCTCATTTAGCCGGTACAACAGCAGAAAAGATTTTAGCTTCTATCTTTAAACCAATGATGAGTCGAATTATTACAATGGCTAAGAGCAATAATTCTCACTGTCCCTAACTTTAAGGATATGACAGTTGCTCAAGCTTCAGCTAAAGCTAAGCAAATTGGTCTTAACTTGGTTAAAATAGGCGAAAAAGATAAAATTACTGCTCAAGGAATTAAGAGCGGTGAAAAATTGGAGTCTGGAGATAAAATTTTTGTATATACTTCAGGTAAAATAAATTGTCCTGATATGAAAGGTTGGAGCTTTAATGACTTACATCAATTCTCTAATGTATCAGGTGTTAAATTAAGCATAAAGGGAACCGAAACTGTTGCCAGCCAAAGCGTGGCTAAGGGAACAGAATTAAAATCTGGAGAAAAAATAAAAGTTAATTTAAAGGAGTAGCATAGGATGAGTATTATGCAAGCAAGCTGTATTGCTTTAGTTAGTTCGCTGACTTTGACGGTGATTTTTTTACCGTTGTTAATTAAGTTTATGCATTCGCATCATGAAGGACAGGAAATTCGTGATGAGGGGCCAAAATGGCACCAAAAGAAATCCGGTACCCCTACAATGGGTGGAACGATTTTTGTGATTGCCGCAGTGATTTCTGTTATTTGGGTAACTGCATGGCAACATAGTTTGAATAAAGTTGTTTGGATTTTGGTAATCAGTCTTTTGGGTTACGGAATCATTGGCTTTCTTGATGATGGCATTAAGCTTTACTACAAGAGAAACTTAGGCTTAAGAGCATGGCAAAAACTTGCTTTACAAATTATTATTGCCGTTGTAATTGTGTTAATTGCTTCAAGCGATCACTTTAATTTCGGTTTATACATTCCATTTGCTGGAGTTGTTCATAGCGTAGCATTATTTGTAATCTTCATTATTTTCTGGCTGGTTGGCTTTTCAAATGCTGTTAACCTTTCAGATGGGTTAGATGGTTTGGCTACAGGTTTATCTGTAGTGGCTTATGGTACTTATGCTTATATCGCATTTAAACAAAAGAATTTTGCTATTTTAGCCTTTTGTATGAGTGTGATTGGTGGTTTGATTGCTTTCTTTATTTTCAATCATAAGCCAGCCAAAATCTTCATGGGGGATGCTGGCTCACTTGCATTAGGTGGTGGTCTTGCCACAGTAAGTATCATGCTTAACAGACCATGGTCACTTTTATTAGTGGGTATTGTATTTGTATGTGAAACTGCTAGTGTAATTATGCAGGTTATTTCTTTCCAAACTACTGGTAAGAGAATTTTTAAGATGACTCCTATTCACCATCACTTTGAAATGTTGGGCTGGTCAGAATGGAAAGTAGACATTGTTTTTTGGATTGTTGGTTTAGTAGGTAGTATTTTATATTTAGCAATTTGGGGATAAAAATAAAAAATGAAGGATATTAAAACTTATAGTAATAAGAATATTTTAGTTTTAGGTCTAGGTAAAAGTGGATTTGCAGTTAGTGAATTACTTTTAAAATTAGGTGCTAAATTAACCTTAAATGATAAGGCTGATCTTGATAAAAATGAAAAAGCACAAGAATTAAAGGCTAAGGGCGTTCGTGTAATTGGCGGACATCACCCAGTTGATTTGCTTGAAAAAGAACATTTTGATTATTTGGTTAAGAACCCAGGTATTCCATATGAGAATCCAATGGTTAAAAAGGCTGAAGAATTAAATATTCCAATTATTACGGAACCTGAAATTGCTTTAAGCTGTAGCGATGCTCCTTATGTTTGTGTTACTGGTTCAAATGGTAAGACCACTACTGTAATGCTTACTCAAAGAATTTTAGACCATCATTTACAAAAATCAGGTCATCACGCTTATGCAGTAGGTAATATTGGTGTACCAATTTCTGAAGTAGTGCCAAAGGCAACTAAAGATGATATTTTGGTAGTAGAAATTTCAAGTTTCCAATTATTGGGTGTAACTGATATCGATCCTAAGGTAGCAGCTATTGTAGACATTTATAACAATGTTCACCTAGATTATCACAAGACCTTTGAAAATTATGTAAATGCTAAGTTGAACGTTACTAGAACACAAAATAGTGATGATTACTTCATTGCAAACTATGATCAAAAAGATATTTTAGCTAAGGAAAAAGAAGTAACTCCAGCTAAAATGCAAACTTTCTCAGAAACAGATTCTAGTGCAGATTACTTTATCGGCGATGAATATCTTGAAAGTCAAAATGAGAAGATCATGAAGATTGTAGATATCAAGTTGCCAGGTATCCATAATTTGCAAAATAGTTTGGTTGCAATCGCAATTTCAAAAGTTATGGGTGCAGACAATGATGATATTGCGGCAGTTTTGAGTACCTTCACTGGTGCTAAGCACCGTTTGCAATATGTAACGACTCTTGATGGACGCAAGGTTTATAATGATTCTAAGTCAACTAATATTGAAGCAGCTACAGTGGCTATTCCTTCATTTAAAGAGCCAGAAGTCTTGATCGCAGGTGGTCTTGATAGAGGATTCTTGTTTGATGATTTAGTACCATTATTCAAGAAGCATGTTAAATCAATTGTTCTTTATGGAGAAACCAAATATCTGTTGGCTGATGCTGCTAGAAAAGCTGGTATTAAAGATATTGTAATTGTTAATACTCTTCAAGAAGCTGTTCCAAGAGCATATGAATTAAGTGAACCTGGTGACGTAATCCTATTCTCACCAGCATGTGCTTCATGGGATCAATTTAGAACCTTTGAAGATCGTGGCGATTACTTTGTAAAGTTTGTTAAGGAATTGAAGACTAAATAAAATGAGAGTTATATTTACTGGTGGTGGCACAGGCGGTCACATTTACCCAATTATGGCAATTATTGAACGTTTAAAGGAACGTGGAATTAGTACAAATGATAAAATCCTATTTGTAGGGACAAAAAAAGGATTGGAATCCAAAATCGTTCCTGCTGCTGGAGTTAATTTTAAAACGATTAATATCCAAGGATTTAATCGTAAGCATCCGTTGAAGAACTTCGAAACTATTAAATTGTTTTTGCAAGCTACTAAGAGTGCACGGAAAATTCTAAAAGAATTTAAGCCAGATGTAGTTTTGGGGACAGGTGGCTATGTTAGTGGAGCCATGGTTTATGAAGCTGCTAAAATGCATATTCCAACTATGATTCATGAATCTAATTCAGTTGTAGGTCTAGCTAATAAGTTTTTAGGTCACTATGTAGATCGTATTTGTTACACTTTTGACGATGCCGCAAAGGAATTTCCCGAAAAGAAGAAGCTAGTCAAAACTGGTAATCCAAGATCACAACAAGTTTTGAGCTTACATGAAGAAAAAATTGATATAAAGAAGAAGTGGGGACTTAATCCAGATATGCCAACTGTTTTGGTCTTTGGTGGTTCTCGCGGTGCTTTAGCTATTAATCGCATCATGCTTAAGTCATTAATGAATCTCAAAACTAAGCCATACCAAATTATTTGGGCTACAGGTACCTACTACTTTGATTCAGTTCAAAAGAAATTAAAGGGTCTAGATATTGGTACTAATATTAAGGTTTTGCCATACATTAAAAATATGCCAGGCTTATTACCAGAAATGACCTGTGTTGTTTCAAGATCTGGAGCAACAAGTATTGCAGAATTTACTGCATTGGGCGTACCTGTAATTTTGATTCCAAGTCCTAATGTAACGCATAATCACCAAATGAAGAATGCGTTAGATTTGGAAAAAGCTGGCGCAGCTTTGGTTATTCCTGAAGATGATCTTAACCCTAATAATTTTGTTTCATCAATTGATCATATTTTGCTTGATGAAAAATATGCTAAGGAAATGAGTCAAGCTTCAAAGGCATTAGGCGTACCTGATGCATCTGATCAAGTAATTAAAGTGATGGAAGAGATTTCACGCTAGGAGGCCGGTGAGGCAGATGGCAAAGAAACCAGTAACAAGGATTGATCCCAGAAAGGAATTATCTCCTTATCTGAATCATGAATTCAATCAACAAAAAAATAGTCGTAAATCTCAAGCCAAAATTTCTGCCTCACTTCCTAGTTTACAGGCGGAAAGACGACGATCTTTAAGACGAAGATTAGGTCTAATAATGTTGGTTTCAATTTTGGCGATTGCTGGCTTAGGCTATTATATTTCTCCTTTGGCCAATATAAGTACGGTTAAAGTGATTGGTGCTTCAGATTTACCGATTAAGGGAATTGTAAAAGCATCCAAAATCAAAGCTAGTGATAAAGTTTTTGATTATTTGTTTCAACAAAAAGATTTGAGTCAAAAATTATCTAAGAAATATCCTGAAATAGAGAGTGCGCAAGCACATTTAGGTCATGTTAATCAGCTTATATTACAAATTAACGAGCGTAAAACAGTAGGCTATTTAAAAGATGGCGATGACTATCGTAAAATTTTAAGTAATGGCAAACTTGGTAGTACCGCCATTACATGGACGAAAGTTGATCAAGATAAACCTATTTTCGTTGGTTATAATAAATCATCTTCTCTAAAAGAAGATTTAAACTTATTTAATAGTTTGCCCAAATCATTCCAAAATCAGGTAAAATTATTAAGTGGGAACACTAGACGAAAGTCGCAAGTGATTTTGGTTATGAAAGATGGCAATGTAATTATTGGCAGTACCGTAACTTTAAAGAGCAAACTAAAATATTACGATGAAATTAAAGTTAAAGCTGGTAAAAATAGCTTAATTGATTTAGAAATAGGTGCGTTTAGCAGGCCATTAACTTCAAGTGAAAAAAAGGCTTACGGGGTATCGTAGCTGTTTTACTTGTTTA
>NZ_GG700758.1:17313-18412 GCF_000160855.1 Lactobacillus helveticus DSM 20075 = CGMCC 1.1877 | reverse complement strand
ATTATATCTGCGCTATTGGGAGTCAGTACTCCATTTTTAGCAAATCAGACTTCAGTCGTTCAAGCAGCACAAGAAACGCAAAATAATACATTTACGTTGCAAATAGCTTCTTATGCTTATCGTAAGGACGGTAAACAAGTTCATTTAGATGAGTTGCGGGATGCAGATGGAGAAAAAGTAACTTTAAAACAAAATGGACAGGTTACTTTGATTCCAAAGGGAACGGTTCTTAAATATTATGGTAAGCCAACTCCGTTGAAAACATATATTGGTACTTCGTCTCAGACTAGTAACGGCGATATTAAGATGTATTACAGCATCGGCAATGGCTATTATATTAATGCTAAAAATGTAGGCTTGCCAAATGGCCCAGCCAACTTAACTATTGACCATAATTCTTATGTATACAATTACAAGGGCCAACGCAAAAAAGCTAAAACAATTAAAAGAATACCACTTTAAAAGTACCTGATAAGTTTGAAGAAATTAATTCTCCTAAAAAGTTTTATTCTGAGTACTTGTCTTCTTCTGGTATTAAATTTGTTTCTTGGCAAAAGCGTCACCGTTTTTGGCTAAAATATAAGACAATTCATGGCAAACAATACTACCGTATTGGCAAGAATCGTTATATCAAGGCTAACAATGTGCGCTATCTTGATGGTAAGCCGATCTATGTCGATAAGAAGGAGAATACTGTTGTCTTGAAGAGTGGTCAGCAAATTGTTAATAGAAATTCTAACCGCGAAAGTGGTCGCTACTATAAAAAAGGCAAGAAGATGGTAGTTGATAAATATATTTCAACTTTCCGTGGTTATCCTGATGATTTCTGGTTCAAGACAGGAGTAGGAGATTCCGTTTTCTACCATGTTAAAGGAACTAAGGATGACTGGGTATGGGGCCGTGTCTCCGAAGTTGATGTCAAACGACACATCGAACCAGTTAATGTCTTTAATCAAAAGAATACGACTGTTCAGGCAAAACCGGGAGTTACCAAGGCTACGATTTACAATAGTCATGGCGAGCAAGAGTATGACGATAAATTCTTAAAGGCGACTAATTACAATCAAGCTGGATATTATCCAATAATTGTTAAAGAATT
>NZ_GG700758.1:0-16385 GCF_000160855.1 Lactobacillus helveticus DSM 20075 = CGMCC 1.1877 | reverse complement strand
TGTTTATTTATGTTAGAATTTTTTCAAAGCAAATATTAATGGGGGCTTAATTTTGGAGGATTCAAATCTTTTAGTGGGTCTTGATATAGGAACCACGAGCGTGAAAGCTGTTGTGGCAGATTCAGGTAAAGTCATTGGTGCAGTTACTACGCCGAATTCAGGCATGAGACATGGTCAGATCGTTGATATTGATCAGACTGCAGTTGCTATTAGCCGAGCTTTAAAGGGCGTAGCAGAAAAAACTAATGCAAAGATTTATAGTGTTGTAGCTGGAATTCCAGTAGGAATGTTGCAGTTAGAGACCGCAACTGGATTTGCCAATGTTGGTGAAGAAGGACAAGAAGTAAGCAACGAAGATGTTAAGAGAACGATTAGTTCTGCAATTCATGCTGCTGCAAAGGACGATCGTGAAGCAATTACTTTTTTGCCTAGTCGATTTTTAATTGATGGAAAAACTGAGGTCGATGATCCTCGTAAAATGATTGCTCGTTCACTTGGAGTAACAGGTATTTTGTTAACAGCTCCAACTGGTTCATTGCATAATATTAAAAAAGCAATTGAGCGTGCGGGTTATCATAATAATTTCTTTGTTCCAACGCCATTGGCAATTTCTAGTGTTGCATTGAATGAAAGTGAAAAAACTTTTGGTTCTGTAATTATTGATCTTGGTGGTGGAGTAAGTACGGCAACTGTTATTAAAGAAGGTCAAATTAAGTATGCCAACATCGATTTAGAAGGCGGCAGTGATATTACCAATGATATTTCTGCTGTTTTAAGTATTTCTAAGCGTGATGCTGAGCAAATTAAATTAGACTATGGATTTGCTGATCCCCAATTTGCCTCTAAAAATGATAAGTTTGCAATTAATAGCGTAGGCTCAAATGGCCAGCAAATGATCGATGAAGTTTACTTAAGCGAAATTATCAATGCTCGTCTTGAGCAAATTTTAACCCGTCTTGGTAAAGGCTTGGCTAAGCATAATGCTTTGAAACAACCAGGTGGGATTGTAATTACTGGCGGTACTAGTTTGCTTCAAGGAATTGATAGTTTGACCGCTAATGGCTTAAACGTGAAGGCACGCATTTATCAACCAGATCAAATTGGGATGCGCAATCCAATTTATACTGCTGCATATGGAATAGTAAATTATTCTTATAAGATGTTAGAAGTTGATTATCTTGTTAACAGTGTAATCTATGGTTTTGGTCAAAATGTGGTTGAAGAACCAGTTTCGAAGCCAAAAACTTCCAAGAATTCTAAAAGAACTGTTTCTAATAGTGAAAGTGAAACCAAAGAAGCTTATAATAGAAACAAAATGTCCGCAAGAGATGATTCTTCAACGGACGAAGAAAATAATAATCAAGAGAAAACTAATGGCTTGAAGAGTTTCTTTAAGAAATTCTTTGATTAAAGGTGGTTAATTTAATGGATTTTACATTCGATTCAGACGACAATAAAAATGCTGTCATCAAAGTTATTGGTGTTGGCGGTGCCGGAGGCAATGCTGTTAACCGAATGATTGATGACGGTGTACAAGGTGTTTCATTTATCGCAGCAAACACCGATGTTCAAGCTTTAAACAGTAATAAGGCTGAAAATAAGATTCAATTAGGGCCTAAATTGACAAGAGGTTTAGGTGCAGGTTCACATCCTGAAGTAGGGCAAAAAGCTGCTGAAGAAAGTGAACAAACAATTGAAGATGCACTAAAAGGTGCTGATATGATCTTTATTACCGCTGGTATGGGTGGTGGTACCGGTACTGGTGCGGCTCCTGTAGTTGCTAAAATCGCACGTGAAACTGGTGCTTTAACTGTTGGTGTAGTTACACGCCCATTCAGCTTTGAAGGCCCTAAGCGCTCAAAAAATGCTGCAGAAGGAATTACTCAATTAAAGCAATACGTTGATACTTTAGTTATTATCGCTAACAATCGTTTGCTTGAAATGGTTGATAAGAAGACCCCAATGATGGATGCCTTCAAAGAAGCTGATAACGTTTTGAAGCAAGGTGTACAAGGTATTTCAGATTTGATTACTTCAACTGACTACGTAAACTTGGATTTCGCTGACGTTAAGACTGTTATGGAAAACCAAGGTGCAGCTTTGATGGGTATTGGTCGTGCTAGTGGTGAAAACAGAACAGTAGAAGCTACTAAGCTTGCCATTTCTTCACCACTTCTTGAAGTATCCATTGATGGTGCTAAGCAAGTATTGCTTAACATTACTGGTGGACCTGACCTTACTTTGTTTGAAGCTCAAGATGCATCAGAAATCGTTTCTAAAGCTGCTGGTGATGATGTCAACATTATCTTTGGTACTTCAATCAATCCTAACTTAGGTGATGAAGTAGTAGTTACTGTAATTGCTACTGGTATTGATTCTAAGGCTGAAGAAGCTGCATCAAAGCAAATACCAGGACGTAGTCATCAAATTAAGGCTCAACCTAAGAAGAAAACAGATTCAGTTGTTAATACTACTGTTCAACCTGCTAATAATGCTAATGCAGATCGCGAAGCAGAAAAGCCAAAGCAAACAATGGTTGATCCAACTAGTGTTTGGGGATTGAACGACAATCAAGATAATCAAAGAAGAAATACAAAGCCTGCTGAGCCAAAGGATTATCATGAAAGCTTTGATACTTTTAGCAATGATGATCAAGACAGTATTTCTCAAATTGAAACTAGTGCTCAAGACGATAGTGATGATAATGACGACATCCCATTCTTCAAACATCGTGGTGAAAACTAGTTTGGAGGTAGATACAAATGGCTTTTGATAAATTAGGTAGATTTTTCGGTATTTCCAATGATGACGATGAGTTGGAAAAAGAAGAATATGCCACTTCAAACAAGGATGAGAATGAAAACTTACCTCTAAATTCTGTTAGTCGAGACAATATTGTTTCAATTAAGTCAGGATTAAATTCTGCTAAAAGCAAAATTGTTTTATATGAGCCACGTGTTTATTCAGATGCTAAAGATGTTGCTCAAAACTTATTAAACAATAAAGCAGTTGTAATTAACTTTAGTAGAATGGAAGATAGTTCGGCTCGTCGAATAGTCGATTTTATCACAGGGACAGTTTATGCATTAAATGGTGAAATCCAACGCATTGGTGACAAGATCTTTTTAGCTACTCCACCAAAATTTGTTACTGATGGTAAAATTAGCGACTTAGTAGATAAGAAAGATAATTTAAGTTAATGTTAAACGTAATACACTTTATTTACTTAGCTCTCACTTGGATTCTATGGCTTTATAGTCTTTTTATTGTAATTGATGCAATTTTAAGTTGGGTACCGATGTTAAGTAACTCTGTCATTGGTCGCTTTTTGGATAAGATTGTAAATCCATATTTGAACTTATTTAGAAAAGGTCCATTTGCCAAATTAGCTAACTCTACTGGAATTGATGTTTCTCCAATTATTGGATTGTTTATTTTGTACTTTGTACAAAATTATGTCTTATATTGGATTATTAATATTTTGTTGAGGATGTTAGGTTAATGCAAAAGCGACAAGCAAGTAAGTTTTATCCACATTCTAATCAAGAAGAAAGACCAGTAATTGACTATTTTACTGGTCTTTTTAATCAGATAATTTTTAAACATGAGCCAATTTTAACGGATTTTTTAGATCCAGGTAAAAGAGCGATTTTGAAAACTATCGTGGGTAATGACGTTTTTATGCAAGAATATGGCGGGTATCCCAATGCTGAGAAGAAACGCGTTTATTTAAGTGAAGAATGGGTTAATTTACAGCCAAGTGATTATTTAATTCAACCATATGAAATTGAGTATCCACAAAAATTTATTAAAATTAATCATAGTGCTATTTTAGGTACTTTGGCTAATTCTGGAATTGAAACGGATACTTTTGGCGATATCATTACTGACGAAAATGGTAAATGGCAATTTTTTGCTAAAAAAGAATTAGTAGACTTTTTTGAAGAACAAATTACTCGAATAGGTAGAGCACAAGTAAAATTAAAAGAAATCACTTTTAAGGATGTTTTAGTGCCAGAAGATGATTCAACCGAGAAGACGGAAATTGTTGCTTCCATGAGAATCGATGCGGTTTTATCTAGTATTAGCAAGCAAAGTCGTGGTCAGATTCAAAAACTGATTGAAAATCATTTAGTCAAATTAAATTGGCATGACATAGCTGATTCTAATATAATGGTTAAAGAGAATGATATTTTGAGTTTGAGACATTTTGGACGGATTCTGATTGAAGATGTTTCAGCTACAAGAAAAGGTAAATATAAGGTGGTGCTCAAACTTTGGCAGACAAAGAAACGAAACTGACCCCGATGGATATTCATAATAAGGAATTCAAGCATCGAGGCCGCAATGGATACGATCGTTATGAAGTGGATAGCTTTTTAGATGATGTCGTTGATAGCTATGGGGATGCGCTTGATCAAGTAGTAGATTTAAAGAACGAAGTAGTATCTTTAAATAAAAAAGTGGAAGATATGCAGGCTCAAGTAGATGAGTACAGTAATATGAAGAAATCTCTTATTTCTGCTCAACAGACTGTAGATCAATTAAAAGGAAATGCGGAAGCAGAAGCTAAACGCATTCTGGATGATGCTAAAAAACAAGCTCAAACAGAGGTTGGCTATCAAAAGCAACAGCAAGAAGTTATTTCCAATGATTACAAACGTTTAAAGAAACAAATCGGCGAATTCCGTAGTCATATGCAAGCAATGCTCCAAGATGAGATAAATAATTTAAATGATGAGATTTGGCAGCATGCTCTAGATGAATATTTCCATACAGAACGATTTTATCCAGGCAATGGTGCAGAGCCAATTGGTGAAGAAGAGGAAATTGCGAATGAAGCCGCAATTGATGATGAAGATGTTGACAACGATGATGTAAATGACGTAAACTCTTCTCAAGAACCTGATGATTTGGACATGGACTTATCAGATGATTCTGATGACGATGATGATTCTGCTCCTAAGCCAATGACAGGGGATAGTCCGCACCATGAAACAATTAATTTGAAACCTAAGATGCCTAAGACTTCATCAGGTCCAACAATTGTTTTCCCGGATGATTATAAAAAATAAAAATTAGATTGACAGTAAAACTCGAAGGCAATTCAGCGAGCTAGTGTTGGTGGAAGATTAGCATAAGAGCCCGAAGGTTGATCAGCTGTCTGAATAATCTAAACGTTTTTTGCACGTTACGCAAATTAAGTGGAACTTTTTAAGTTCAATTTAGGTGGTACCACGGTTAACCTCGTCCTAATTTAGGAAGAGGTTTTCTTTTTTTAGAAAGGAATTTGTTAATGAAAATTAAAGATACTCTTAATTTAGGTAAAACTAAATTTAAGATGCGCGGTAATTTGCCTGTTCGTGAAGCAGAATGGCAAAAACAATGGCGTGAAAATAAATTATATGAACAAAGATTAAAGTTAAACGAAGGTAAACCTCGTTTTGATTTACATGATGGCCCTCCATTTGCCAATGGTAACATCCATATGGGTCACGCTTTAAATAAGATCTCTAAGGATATTATTGTTCGTTACAAGAACATGAATGGTTACTACGCACCATACGTACCAGGTTGGGATACTCACGGTCTTCCAGTTGAACAACAACTTGCTAAAAAGGGTGTAGATCGTAAGACAATGGATCGTGCAAAGTACCGTGAACTTTGTCGTCAATATGCGGAAGAACAAGTTCAAAAGCAAATGACTGACTTCAAGCGTCTTGGTGTAATGGCTGATTGGGATCATCCATATATCACTTTGCAACATGACTTTGAAGCACAAGAAATTCGTGTCTTTGGTGAAATGTTCAAGAAGGGCTACATTTACAAGGGTAAGAAGCCTGTTTACTGGTCATGGTCAAGTGAATCTACTTTAGCTGAAGCTGAAGTTGAATATAAAGATGTTGAAGCAAATTCAATCTTCGTTGCATTCCCAGTAACTGATGGTAAAGGTATTATTGATCCGAAGGATACTTACTTCGTAATCTGGACTACTACTCCTTGGACTATTCCAGCAAACGAAGCTATCTGTGTAAATCCTAAGTTTGATTACTCAGTAGTTCAAGTTGGCGACAAGCGTTACGTTGTTGCTAGCGGTTTGCTTGATAAAGTAGCTGAAGAAATCGGTTGGGATGACTACAAGGTTGTTCAAACTGTTAAGGGCGCTGACATGGAATACATGAAGGCTAAGCACCCAATTTACGACAAGGAAAGTCTTGTAATTGAAGGTTTCCACGTAACTTTAGATGATGGTACTGGCTTAGTTCATACTGCACCTGGTTTTGGTGAAGACGACTTTAACGTTGGTCAAAGGTACAACTTGCCAATCTTTAGTCCAGTAGATGCTCATGGTTGCTATACTGATGAAGTTCCAGAACTTAAAGGCATGTTCTACCAAGACGTAGACAAGTTAATGGTTCAAAAACTTAAGGACGCTGGCGCACTTCTTAAACTTAAGGTATTTACTCACTCATACCCACACGATTGGCGTACTAAGAAGCCAGTTATCTTTAGAGCAACTACTCAATGGTTTGCTTCAATTGCTCCATTTAGAGATCAAATTCTTGATCAAATTGAAAAGGCTAGCTTCATCCCTTCATGGGGTAAGACTCGTCTTTACAACATGATTAAAGACCGTGGTGACTGGGTAATTTCACGTCAACGTGCATGGGGGGTTCCACTTCCAATTTTCTACGCTGAAGATGGTACACCAATTGTTACTCCAGAAACTATTGAACATATTGCCAAGATCTTCGAAAAAGAAGGCTCAAACGCTTGGTACACCCATACTGCTAAGGAATTATTGCCAGAAGGCTTTACTTCAGAACACTCACCAAATGGTGAATTTACTAAGGAAAAGGATATCCTTGATGTTTGGTTTGACTCTGGTTCATCTTGGTCAGGCGTCATGGAAAAACGTGACGGTTTGCATTATCCAGCAGATCTTTACCTTGAAGGTAGTGACCAATACCGTGGTTGGTTTAACTCAAGTTTAATTACTTCAGTTGCTGTCACTGGTCAAGCACCATACAAGCAAGTTCTTTCACAAGGATTTGTTTTAGACGATAAGGGTCACAAGATGTCTAAGTCACTTGGTAACGTTATTTCACCAAATGATGTCATCAAGAAGATGGGTGCAGAAATTATTCGTCTTTGGGTAGCACAAGCTGATACTACTTCAGATGTTGCTGTTTCAATGGGAATTTTGCAACAATCTGCAGAAAGCTACAGAAAGATTAGAAATACCTTCCGTTATATGCTTGCTAACACCAGCGACTTTGATCCTAAGGAAAATCGTGTTGCTTATGATGATCTTCGTTCAGTTGATCAATACATGGAAGTTAAGTTAAACGACTTAATTAAAGAATGTTTAGCAGCTTATGATAAGTTTGACTTTACTACTGTATTCAAGAAAGTCTTTAACTTCATTTCTAATGATCTCTCAGCCTTCTATCTTGATTTTGCTAAAGATGTTCTTTATATTGAAGTTGAAAACAGCCATGCACGTCATTCAATGCAAACAGTTATTTATGATGCTGCAGTTAAATTGGCTAAGATTTTAACACCAATTTTGCCACACACTATGGAAGAAATCTGGGGCTTCTTGAAAGAAGACGAAGATTACGTTCAACTTGCAAATATGCCAGAAGTAGAAAATTATGCTAACCATGATGAATTGCTTGAAAACTGGGCTAAATTCATGAAGTTGCGTGATGATGTTTTGAAGGCACTTGAAGATGCAAGAAACAAGAAGTTAATCGGTAAGTCATTTGAAGCAGCTGTCACAATCTACCCAGATAAAGAAACCAAGGCAATGCTTGATGAATTAGATGCTGACTTCAGAGAAATTTTAATTGTTTCTAAGTTAACTATTTCAGATGATGAAGCTCCAGTAGATGCTGAACAACTTGCTAATGCTGCTGTTGTAGTTAAGCATGCTGAAGGCGAAGTTTGTCCACGTTGTAGAATGATCAGAACTGATATTGGTGCAGATCCTAAGTTGCCAATGCTTTGTGGTCGTTGTGCAGAAATTGTTGAAGCAAACTATCCTGAAGTAGTACAAGAAGGATTAGAAAAATAATGCGTTTAGGTACTGTTAAACAATTTGATGAAGGAAGCAGCTATGGTTTTATCGAAGATGATCGAAATCATAAATCATACTTTGTTTTCTATAAAGCTATTAAAGAAGAGGGCTATAAATCATTACGAGTAGGCGACCGAGTACAATATCAATTGGCTCAAGGGAAAAACGGCCTACAATGTGTTAATGTATATTTAGCCTAAAAAAGGAGGATGAGACTTAGTGGATTTAAAAGAAACAGAAATCTCATCGCAACAGATTTTTCAAGGTCGAATCTTAGATTTATCTGTTCGAACAATCAAATTACCCAACGGCGAAACTGCAACTAGAGAAATAGTTAAGCACCGTCCAGCATCTTGTGTAATTGCAATTAATGATCAACAAGAAATGCTTTTGGTAAAACAATGGCGTGAAGCAATTAAACAGGTAACCTTAGAAATTCCTGCTGGAATTGTCGATCCAACTGATGCCAGCCCACTTGACGCAATGAAGCGTGAATTGAATGAAGAGGGCGGCTATAGAGCAGAATATTGGGAAAAAGTTAGCGAATTTTATTCTACACCAGGCTTTTGTGACGAAAAGATGCATCTGTTCTACTGTGATACGTTAATTAAATTGACTGATAAGCGTTCTTTAGATGCAGATGAATTTTTGACTTCTGATTGGTATAGTTTGGATAAGTTGAAGAATTTATTAGCTGAAGGCAAAATTGTTGATGCAAAGACAGTTTATGCAATTTCTGTTTGGGAAAATATGTTATTGCGTAATGCCCAAGCTGAAAGTAATAAATAATCATGACAGCAAAACGTTCTGATTATCGTAAAAGACAGAAAAAGAGTTTATTGAATAAAGTCAAATCTGCTTTTAATGATAATAATGCAACAGAAGAAGTTAATGTTAATCCTGACTTTCAAAGGGATGCTTCTGAAAGAAGACGTCCTTTAGAAGGTGATGGTCAGGAGTTTTATCAGGCACAGCAGTCAATCGACAAAGAACAGTTAAAAGAGCAGAAGTCTTTAAAACTGAAAAAAAGATTGAATAGTGCTATTCTGATAGTGTTTGTTCTAATTATATTAGTGCTTTTAGCACTGTTTCATTTATAATTTAAGCGAGGAAATTTATGAAGATTGCGATTATTGTTCCAATGGCTGAAGAAGCTGAATTTTATCGTAATCATTTCCAAGCAGAAAAGAAAGAAATGTTCGGATCAACTGAATTCGAACATTTTTCTGTTAATGGAAATGATGTATATTTAGGTTTAAGTGGTATCGGCAAAGTTCAAGCTGCTATGAACCTAGCTAGTTTATTAAGTAACGTTGATATTGATGTGATCTTTATGACTGGGTCTGCTGGTGCTTTAGCTAAGGATATTCATCAAGAAGATTTAGTTTTACCTAATGCATTCATGTATTATGATGCTCATAATACTGCTGCAGGTGATTATGTTGAAGGTCAAATTCCACAACAACCGGCTCAATTTGTCCTTGATTCACCAGAAAGAGCTGCATTTGCGGAATATCTTAAAAAGCAAAATGTTGCCTTTAGCGAAGGTTTAGTAGTTACTGGAGATTCATTTGTAGCTTCAACTAAACAAAAGGACGAAATAAAAGAAAACTTCCCTGACGCATTAGCTTGTGAAATGGAAGGTGCTGCCTTTGCTCAAGTTGCTCATGCCTTTAATAAGCCATTAGTTGCAATGAGAGCAATCTCCGATAATGGCGATGGCAGTGCAAATGAAGATTTTGACGTTTTTGTCAAGAAGGTTGGCGCTGAGGCTGCTAAATTAATTAGTGATTACGTAGAAAAGATGAATTAAAGTGCGTGAAATTTATTTGGATAACGCTGCGACTACACCAATGTCACCTAAAGTAATTGATGTAATTACTGATGAAATGAAAAATGATTTTGGTAATGCATCAAGTACTTATGAGTTGGGACGTCGAGCAAGAAATGTAATTGATCGAGCCCGTCATCAAATTGCGGCAAGTATTAATGCCAAAGACAATGAAATTATTTTTACTTCTGGCGGTTCAGAGAGCAATAATACTGCTATTTTTGGAACAGCATACAGTCGAAAAAACATTGGTAAAAAAATTATTACTACGCAAATTGAACACCCTTCAGTCTTAAATCCTATGAAGCGATTAGAAGCTGAAGGCTACAACGTTGTCTATTTAAATGTTGACGAGACTGGGCATATTTCTTTAGATGAATTGAAAAAAGAATTAACGCCAGATACGATTTTAGTATCTATTATGGCTGTTAATAACGAAGTAGGCTCTATTATGCCACTTAAAGAAATTGGTGAAATGGTCAAAGACAGCAATGCATATTTCCATGTTGACAATGTTCAAGGCATGGGAACCGTTGACATTGATGTCAAATCTATGAATATTGATCTTTTGTCAGTGTCTGCACATAAAATTAATGGACCAAAGTTTTTAGGATTTTTGTATGAAAATTCTGACATTGATTTGCCAAATTTAGTTTTAGGTGGCGAACAAGAAACTAAACGTCGCGCTGGAACTGAAAATGTACCAGGTATTGCCGGTTTTGGCGAAGCAGTTAAAGAATTGACCAATATTGGTCATGATGATCTTCAAGCAAAATATGCTCATTTTCAAGATCTAATTTTGAATGAACTTGATCAAAATAAGATAGATTATAAAATTAATGGTGGTCATGGTTCTGGATATTCTCACCATGTTTTGAATCTATGGTTCAAGGGAGCTTCTACCATTTCATTGCAAACTAATTTAGATTTAAATGGTTATGCTGTATCAGGTGGCTCTGCATGTACTGCTGGTTCACTTGAACCTTCACATGTATTGATTGCATGCTTTGGTGCAGATTCTCCTCGGATTAATGAATCTATTCGTATTTCATTTGGACGCTATAATACAGATGAAGAAGTAGCATCTTTTGCTAAAAACTTGGTAAAAATCGTTCAAAGAATTCAATCTAAAAGAAAATAGTTGCTTTTAAAAAGAAGGTAACTTATTATAAATAAGTGAGGAAAAATATGGCAAATATAGTTGTGATTAATGGTGATAAACGTAAGTTTACTGTAAGTCCAGATTTGAAACTCTATGCTTTAATTGATGCAGGTTTTGTGAAGACTGCTAAAGGTAATTTCAATTATGAACATCCTTTATATAATGATTCACCTTACAATGCACCAACTAAGTTAAAGATGACAATTAACAAGGACTTATCTCATTTAACAATGGTTGTTACTGATCGCAATGGTTTGCAAAAGGTTAATATTTTTAAAAACAAGCAATTAGCAGCTACTGTTGAACTTTTGAATTATATTTTAAAAGATCTCGAAGAGCGCAAAATATTGCTTGAGGTAAAGGATTGATTGAATAATGTTTGACAATAGCAAGACTAGAGTAGTTGTAGGTATGAGTGGTGGTGTAGATTCATCAGTATCAGCATTGCTGCTCAAACAACAAGGCTATGATGTTGTCGGTGTTTTCATGAAAAATTGGGACGATACTGATGATTCTGGTGTTTGTACCGCTACTGAAGATTACGAAGATGTGAAAAAGGTTGCTGATAAAATCGGTATTCCATATTATTCAATTAATTTTGAAAAAGAATACTGGCATCGAGTTTTTGAATATTTCTTGAATGAATATAAAAAGGGAAGAACACCTAACCCTGACGTAATGTGCAATAGTCAAATTAAATTCAAGTCATTCCTAGATTTTGCGATGGATCTTGATGCTGATTATATTGCAATGGGACATTATGCTAAAACTGTTAAGGATGCTGATGGTCTTACTCATATGATGCGTCCTAAGGATGGAAATAAGGATCAAACTTATTTCTTGAGTCAATTAAATCAAGACCAAATTAAGAAGGTCATTTTCCCACTTGCTAATTTAACTAAGCCTCAAGTGCGTGAAATTGCCTTAGCTAATGGTTTAGCTACTGCCAAGAAGAAGGATTCTACTGGTATTTGCTTTATTGGTGAAAGAAACTTCAGAAAGTTCTTAAGTGAATTTTTGCCAGCTAAGTCAGGTAAAATGGTTACTCCAGATGGCAAGGTGGTTGGTGAACATGCAGGATTAATGTACTACACCATTGGTCAAAGACAAGGTTTGGGTTTAGGTTCAACCAAGGAATCAACAGATCCATGGTTTGTTGTTGGTAAGGACTTGAAGAAGAATGAATTGATCGTTGAACAAGGCTACGACAGCAAGCTTCTTTATGCAAGTCGCTTAAAGGCTAGTGACATGTCATTCTTTACTGGCAAGCCAGATCATGATGTAGAATTTCATTGCAGTGCCAAGTTCCGCTATCGTCAATGTGATGTTGGTGTAACTGTTAAGTATCATGCAGATGATAACACTGCTGATGTTTACTTCGATGAGCCAGCACGTGCAGTTACCCCTGGTCAAGCTCTTGTTTTATACCAAGGTGAAGAATGTCTTGGTGGCGGAAATATTGATGCTGCTTACCAAGAAGATAAGCAATTACAATTAGTTTAAAATGAATTTTAAAAAAGGACATTCGAATTTTCGAACGCCCTTTTTTTTGTGCTAAACTAGTTATATCGATTAAACATGTTTGGGGGATAAAAATGCAGATTTATTTTGTTCGTCACGGTAAAACTGAATGGAATTTAGCTAGTCGTTTTCAAGGTGGACATGGTGATTCACCACTTTTGCCACAAAGCTTGAAAGACATAAAAAAATTAGGTGAACATTTAAAAGGAACTAGATTCAGAGGTATTTTTGCTAGTCCGTTGGATCGAGCATTTAATACTGCTCAAGGTATTGATAATGCTATGAATGCCAATTTGCCAGTAGTAATTGATGAACGATTACGTGAATTTAATTTGGGTGATATGGAAGGAATGAAGTTTGCGGAAGCAGAGAAGAAATTCCCTGAGCAAATGGATAATTTCTGGAATCATCCTGATAAGTATGATCCAACTGAATTACATGGTGAAGATTACGAACACGTCATTGCTCGTGGCAAATCTTTTGCTCAAGAAATGGCCAAAAGATTTCCAGATGATGATGATAAGGTATTAGTAGTAAGTCACGGAGCAGCTTTATCGGCAATTACGGGTGGCTTATTGGGTTATCCTTTAAAAGATCTTTGGAAAAATGGCGGTTTAAGCAATACCAGTTTAACGGTCCTTGAAACGTTAGATGATGGTAAAACCTTTAAACTAGTTGTTTGGAACGAAACCAGTTATTTAGGGAGAAAGTTATCAAAGACGGATTCACTTTAATGGATAAAAAGATTGCACAACTTTATGATAATGGCAAGGTAAATGAAGCGATTCATTTATTAGTTCAAAAGATTGACCAAAAACCACAAAATATTGAAAATTATTTGCAACTGTCAACGTATTTACTTGAGCAAGGCAGTGTAGATCAAGCACAGCAATTATTAGAGCAGGCGCAACACTTAGTTAAAAAGCCCCAAGAATTGAATTATAATTTAGCTGTTAGCTATTATATGCAGGGCGATTTTGATAAAGCCTTGGCATTATTAGATCAGATTCCTAATGACGATTTGACATTATATCAAAAAGCCCTAACTTATCTAAAATTGGGTCAAAGTCAAAAGGCACTTGCTTATGCATTAACTATTAAGAAAATCGATGAAAAGGTGCAGGAATTATTAGGCGATATTTGGTTGAGCTTGGGAGAGAATGATCAGGCACAACAGTCTTATCTTGCTATTCCTGTAGATAAACGCACAGCAAAAATTTATTTCTTGCTTGGTGTTTCAACTATGGAAAAAGATCGAAATAAAGCAGAATCATATTTTGCCAAAGCAAAAGCAATGGATGAAAAATATTATAAGCGAGCAATGGATCAGTATGCTTCGATTATGAAAATGCTAAATGATAAGGAAAAGAAAAAGTAATGAGTGAATTCACCGGTAAAATTAACGGGATTGTTTTTGAAAACGATAAAGATTTATACAAAATCCTCGATGTTGAAATCATTGGTTCACTCGAAAATTATTCACGTAGCGAAATTAAGGTAACAGGAAATTTTGGTGACGTGCAAATTGGAAGTAGCTATCATTTTGATGGCAAACTGATTATGCATGAAAAATTTGGTTTGCAATTTCGTGCTAATAGTTATAAACCGATCATGCCTCATGAAGAAGTTTCACTTACTAATTATTTAAGTTCTAATAAATTTCCAGGTATTGGTAAAAAAACGGCAGGTACCATTATTGAAGAATTAGGATTAAATGCTTTAGACATTTTAAAAGAAAATCCTGCCAAAATCGACACCTTATCTTTAACCAAAAAACAAAAAGATAGTTTATTGTCAGGCCTTAATTCTATGGATTCTTATTCCGAAATTGTTTTAAAATTGGCACAATATGGGATCAGGAAACAAGTAGCCGCTAGACTTTATCAATGTTATCATGGCGCAGCTTTAGATAAATTAAAAGAGGATCCATATGCTGCTATTAATGAAGTTACAGGTTATGGCTTTAAGACTGCAGATACCTTGGGCAAACAATTAGATATTAAAAATGATGATCCACGAAGAATAAATGGTGCCATTTATCAGATTCTTTTGGATGCTTTAAGCGGTGAGGGAGATACATATGTCTCACTATCCGATCTGTTAACTGCTGCCAAAGATTTATTACAAATTTCAGAGTTTGATCCGATTGCTATTTGTGTAAATTCTTTACAGAAAAAAGGAAAAATAGTAGTTGATGGTGAAAATGCCTTTTTGCAAAATATTTATCAAACAGAAGTAGATATTGCTCGATCTATGAAAAGCTTGGTAGAGAGCCGAAAAATGCAAGAAGATGAGCAGTATAGCGACAAAAAAATTGAAGAAGCCATTAAAGATGCGGAACAAGAGTTAAAGATTGAATACGATGATACACAGAAATTAGCAATTAAAAATGCTTTGAACAATCCTATTTCAATTTTGACGGGTGGTCCTGGTACAGGAAAAACTACGATTATTAATGGAATATTACTGGCATTAAGGAAATTAGCAGAAATCCCAGCTTCATCGCTATATAGTGAAGATCCACCATTTTTATTAGCGGCGCCAACAGGTAGAGCTGCAAAGAGAATTGGTGAGATAACTGGCATTAGTGCCAAAACCATCCACCGTCTTTTAGGATTGGGGATTGGAGACGCAAATGCTGAGGATTTGAATGAACTCAATGGTGAAATCTTAATCATTGATGAGATGTCGATGGTTGACATGTTCCTATTTAAGCAGCTTCTCTCTAGTATCAATCAAACTCGACACATTGTGTTTGTGGGGGATAAGGATCAGTTGCCTTCTGTTGGTGCCGGAAATGTATTTAGCGATTTAATTAAGTCACATGCTTTTCCTACTACGGTATTAAAGCAGATTCACCGACAAGGTGATGAATCAACGATTATTACATTGGCTCATGATGTAAATGAGGGCAAAGATCAACAAGCTTTATTCAAAAAGACTAAGAATTATTCCTTTATTAGCTGTAGACCTGAATTGGTAGGGGATGCAGTAGGTCAAATTGTAAAATTGGCTTTAAAACGTGGCTTCGATAAAGACGATGTACAAGTATTAAGTGCAATGTATCATGGTAGCGGCGGGGTAAATAATTTGAATGATGTTATTCAAGAAATAATGAATCCACTCAAAGCCAAAAGTAAATTCTTAGAAGTGCGTAATGAAGTCTTTCGGATTGGCGATCGAATTTTACAATTACAAAATAATCCTGAGAAAGATATCTATAATGGTCAAATCGGTAAGATAATTAGTATCGATGAAGATAATTCTAAGGAATGCATGGTTGCTAATTTTGACGGTCGGGAAGTAAGTTTTGGCAAAAAAGATTTAACAGACCTGACCAGGGCGTATGCGATTACTATTCATAAGTCACAGGGCTCGGAATTTCCGTTAGTAATTTTGAATTTGACTATGCAAAATCATGTGATGCTTAAACGAAACTTGCTTTATACGGCTATTACTCGTGCTGAGAAAAATTTAGTTTTAGTAGGAGATCCGCGAGCTTTTGCGGCAGCTTTTAATACACCAGGAAATGATCGAAAAACTGGATTGGCAGAAAAAATCTGTGCTCAATTGGGTATTAAAGATGTTAAGGCTGATGAGAACACGAAAGAAGAGGTAGTTGAATCAAAGCCTCAAAAACAAGAACCAGAAGATTATATCTTAACGCCTGAGAAAATTTATTCAGGTGAGATCGATCCAATGATTGGAATGGAAAATATTAAACTATAAAAAAGAAGCTGAGATAATCATTCATCTGAATGAAAGTCTTAGCTTCTTTGCTTATTTCG
>NZ_GG700759.1:55051-65851 GCF_000160855.1 Lactobacillus helveticus DSM 20075 = CGMCC 1.1877 | reverse complement strand
CTAAAATAAAAAGTGAGAAGAAAATGCCTCTTCTCACTTCACTTGTTTAAACTTTCGGGTCTTTCAAATAATTTTAGAAAGGTCGTATTATTATGAAAGCCCTTCACTCAAATATTTTAATGCTAATGGACAATATTATCAATAAAATCGCCGCTAACATTCACGCTTTCTCTGTTTCTGATCGGGCTTTTACCCGTTGTCGCAAGCTCAATGCGGTTGATTTGATTAAGTTGATTTTAAACATGGGAGCTGGCAGTCTGAACATGGAAATTTTTCACGCTTTTTCTGATATGAATCTCAGAATGACGGCCTCAGCTTTTGAACAACAAAAAGCTAAATTAAAACTTGAATGCTTTAAATAAATTATGTTGGAACTTAGTCGTGCAAGTACTGCATTGCAGTTTCTAGATGATAAGTATTTAGTTGTAGCGATTGATGGTTCTGATTTTGATCAGCCATTTAATCCTAAGTCAGAAAATATTTTTAAAAGAAAAGATGGCAAAATATATTGCCAAATTCATGTAAATGCTCTTTATGATGTCTTGAATAAACTATATTTAGATCTGATTATTCAGCCTAGACCCAAAATGGATGAACGCCAAACAGCTTTGATGATGTTAAAGCAATTAGCCCAGCAAGAAAAAGATTTTTTAGGTTTAATGGATCGTGGCTATACTGGCTTTAATTTTATTGAAAACTGTAATCGATTAAAGCATTGCCATTATATGATCAGAACTAAAACTGGATATGGCGGGATTAAGGAAATTGCCACATTGCCAGATCATGAATGCGATATCGACCTTTCTTGCAAAGTAACTTAGTCACATTATTATTACGTTACTCATAAAGATACGGAAAAGTTTCTCCACTTGATACTCCACAAAAAGCATCACTATAAAGCCGTTCGCTCTAAAAATACACAAGATTGCCGCTGGGATTTTGAAGATTTATGCAATGTTAAATTTCGAGTTTGCAAGTTTAGAATCAATCCACCAGGTTCAGATGACGAGTGGGAAGTGCTCATCACCAATTTGGATCGCAATGAGTTTCCTCTAGCTAGAATGAAAGAGATCTATCATCTTAGCTGGGGAATAGAAACTTCCTTTAGAGAGCTTAAATATGATTTAAGTGGCATCCAATTTCATTCTAAAAAAGATCAATTTGTTTATATGGAGATATATGCTCATTTTGCAATGTATAATGCGGTAAGTTTGTCCGTAGCTACTAGTTCTAAACCATATGTTAAGAGCAAATATCAATATCAAATAGATTTTAAAATGGCCTGTTGTATCTGGCGACGATATTTTGGTTTAAGCGACAACTCGGATATTAGCTTTGGGCAATTATTACTGGATATGGTATTTTATTCAACTCCTATTCGACCCGGAAGAAAAGATAAACGGAATCTAAAGGCTAAATTAGTAATTGGCTTTCCTTATCGTTTGGCAGCTTAAACTAATTAAAAAACTATAGCTTATTTGTGCTGCCCAAAAAGCTATCTGTCGAATAAAGCAATTCGATAAATGCTTTAGAAAGAAAAAGAACCGAATCCAAATGATTCGGTTCATAAAGTCAGATCATCAATCAATGTCTTAACTTAATGACATTGAATTGATTTTCAATCTCTTTTTTAGACTGCTATAAGTCTTAAATTTTTATGGATTGCACCGTTAGCTGGACATGCAATGTCTTATCCAATGTACAAAAATAAATATCGACAAGTTATCAAAGATTTTTTAAAAAAATATATTCGTTAATTATTGCAAGCGGTTACACAAGCGGATATAATTAAAGATGTGGAATAGGTAGAAATTAAGTTAACAAGTATAAATATAAGTAAGTTTTTATCTCCAGAATTGTATTATTATTGGAAACTTGAAAGATTCTCTATATGTAGAGGTGTCAGCCCTAATAATGGCTGTTTACAAAACTCCAATTCATTAAAAGTTACGTTTTATGTAAAGACCCGAACAAGTGAATGTTAATATTGGTTACGATAATGCCATTGTTTTATAATACATAACAAATAGTTGAAGATCGTGACTATCAATTTGATGAGCCACCTCATCCACTTGAATTGCGACTGCTAAGAGACAAGGATTGCCCGGCAGTCGCTTTTTGTATGCAAAAACAACCTAGCAGATGACTAGGTTGTTTTTTTATCATATTATTTTCTCAAAACTAATTTTGCGATTGCTTCACAGCGTGGAGTTTGTGGCAGCATATCCACATTTTGAATTACACGGATATCGTAAACTTCACTTAAGAGTACTAAATCTTGTGCGAGAGTGGATGGATTACATGAAATGTAAACAAAAGTTTCAGGCTTTACCTGTAAAAGTGTTTTGATTAATTTCTTAGCTAAACCTGTTCTAGGTGGGTCAACGATTAAGGCATCAATTGAAACGCCGCTATTTTTTAATTCAGGCAATACCTTTTCTACGCTGCCTTGGATATAGTCAGCATTTTTGATATGGTTGAGTTCGACATTATGTTGAGCATCTTTAACAGCTTCTGGAATAGTTTCGATACCAATAACTTGCTTGACACGGTCAGCTGCTAAGATACCCAATGTACCTACACCACTATAAGCATCAATCAAGGTTTGATCTGGAGTTAAGTCGAGGTATTTCAAAGCTTCAGAATACAAGTTCACTGTTTGAACTGGATTGAGCTGGAAGAAAGCACGTGGGGATAAGGCAAATTTCTTACCCAAAATTTCTTCCATGATTTGGTTTTTACCTAATAGTTTTTCAGTTTTATTGCCCCAAACTTGTGGATTTTGCCATTCAGTTTCATTTTGGTAAACGCTGACTACGTTGTCCAATTTCATAATTTCTTTAGCTAACGGAATCAAATTCTTGATCTTATGACCAATAGTGATTAAAGTAACTTGAATTTCCTTAGTAGCTTCAGATTGACGCACTACAATAGTTTTAACGCCAGGCAAATGACGACGGAAATTAGCAACAGGAACATGCAGCTTTTCAATTAAAACTTTGATTTCACGTTCAGTCTTTTGGGTGTCTTCACTTTGAGTAGGCATCTTAGGCAAGTCGATTAAGCGGTGAGAATTTGGTGCGAAAAGTCCCAACTTGGTCTTGCCGTGAATATTTTCAATTTGGTATTGTGCCTTATTGCGGTAGTGCCATTCGTCAGGAGCTGGGATAGTCTTCTTGACCTTGTACTTAGCGTAGTTTCTTGGATGGTACTTTCTGAGTGATTCAAGCATATTGTTGCGCTTAAATTCAAGCTGCTTTTCGTAAGATAGATGTGCAAGTTCTAATCCACCGATTTCTGGATCTACGCCTTCTGGGAAAGCTACGCGGTCAGGACTTTTTTCCTTAATGCGGACAAGTTCACCTTGAATGTAGTGAGGGTAGCTTTTAACGATTTTTGCTACAACTACTTCATCTGGTAAAGCGCCGGGGATGAAGATAATCTTCTTTTTATAATAGCCGATTCCTTCACCGTTAATCCCTAAACGTTTAATTGTGATAATTACATCTTTTTCATGATGTTGTTTTTTATGTGTAAATTTTTTGTTCATTACCTTATTCTTTCTACTAAAAACTAATTACATTGCTTTTAATTGTACTACCTGGTAAAAGTTCTTAGCAAGATATTAAAAAATTTGCTAGCATGTATTTTGGAATATGCGAGGTGAAAAAATGATCATAACCAAAGTTAGTGCACAAAAGCGGCCAGGTCGCTATAATATTTTCTTAGATGGTAAATATGCTTTTTCTGCTGGTGAAAAAACAGTTGCTGAGTTTGTTCTTTTAAAAGGAAAAGAACTTGATAGTGAACAAGTTGAAAGAATCAGACAATTTGATGCTGATGCTAAAGCTAGTGATCTAGCAGCACATTTTTTGAGTTACGAACCTCGAACTATTTTTGAAGTCTTACAGTATTTAAAAAAGCATGAAATTTCTGATGAAGCTGCTAATAGCGCTGTTAGTCAGTTAAATGAGTTAGGCTATTTAGATGATCACCAGTATGCCAAGTTGTTTATCAAAAATGATTTGCGTGTAGGTTCAGATGGTCCAAAAAGTTTATTGCGTAAATTAACTCAAAAAGGTGTTGATCCAGAAATTAGTCAGACAGAACTAGACGAAGTGCTGGATGAGGACTGGATTGAAGTGGGGCAAAGAGTAATCAAATCGATGGTCCATCAAGCTGGCAAGTTAGCTCAGCGAGAATTGAAACGCAAAATGAAAACCAAGTTGTTAATGCATGGTTTTGACAGCGGAATTAGCACCGAAGTAATTGCATCTTTAGATCTTCTTGAAGATGATGAAGACTTACAGATGCACGCGTTAAAAAAGCAAGGTATTAAAGCTTATAAACGTTTTCGTCGCTATGATGAAAGTGAACGGAAATTTCGAATAAAGAAATATCTCTTTAGTCATGGTTTTTCATCTGGCGAGATTGATGCTTTTTTAAATGGTGAAGTAATTAATTTTGATGATTTAGCAGAATATTAAGGAGAAAAAAATGAAAAAGAATATTGATAAGAAGTTGTTTGTTGGTCGTCCTTTCCCAGATAGTTTGATGAATGCCCAAAAGAGTTTTATGGAATCTAATCAACAAATGGAAAATGATGAGGTATTTCAAAAGTTTTTAGCAGATAATAATCTAGAAAATAAGCGTTCAGCTTTGATTGTTTCAGGCCCTGATAGCTTTATGTACTGGTACGGTGTAGTAACTGACATGGAAGCAGATAAGGTTCCAACTGGTTTGATGAAGTTTGAATTGCCTAAAGCTGAAATTGACGAAGAAGTGGAAGAAAATCAAAATTTAGTTTACTTTAACTTGCCATTGAACAGTACTGTGCCTAATTTTGTAAAAAAGGTAGTAGCCAATGGAGTTAAGGTTTATGAAAATTTAGGTGATAGCGATACTCCATATATCGTTTGGGATCTTGATTTAGATACAAAAAAACTGACCCAAGCATTTTACGTTAAGGTCAGTGAATAAATTAATGTTGTTGTGGATCAATTGATAAGTTGTCGTATTCAACGTAGGCACCAAGACAAGTTGATACAAACATGATCAATAAGACAAAGCCGATAGAACTACCTACAATCTGATCGAGTGTCAAAACAGATCGTACCAAATAAGTTGCGGCAAAACATAAAATAAAATCTAAGACAATATTTGCAAAGAGCAAGAAATAGCGTCGTCGAATACTAAAGAAGCGTAAAAGCTGCTTTAACAAACCGTCGTTAGTTTGCATAGCTAGTAAATCAACTGGACGCTGGATAGTTGCCTTAACTGCGAACATAATGATGGAGCCGACTAAGGCACCAATAATTGTTCGGTAGATTTCAGCTGAATGGAGAACCAGTGCATTGTAGCCGATGCCGATAATTAATAAGCTGCAAATATATGGAATAAGCAATAAAAATGTGAAAACCAATAAAACGTGGCTTTTTTTCATAAGGATATTTCCTCCTTTTAGTCTTATTTGCTATTTTAACATACTGATAATTGCTCTATGCTATAATAACTTTATTTAGATAACTTTTTAAGAAAGAGAGTAAAAAAATGAGTAGTGATCCTGGAGCGGATAATCTTTTTGTTCGCCTTAAAAATAGATTGTCAGGTGAGACAGAAGAGGGAACCAAAGATCATTTAGAAAAAGAAATTATCAATTTGCACGATAATCATAAAATTAATGATACTGAGTTTTCAATGCTTGAAGGAATTCTGGACTTTCAGGTGAAAATGGCTCGCGAGGTGATGGTTCCAAGAACGGATGCATTCATGGTGGATGCAGATGTGAGCTTTCAAGATAACTTGGATGAAATCTTGCGTGAACCTTATTCGCGTATTCCGGTATATAAACGAGATAAAGATAAAATTGTCGGCATAATTCACATTAGGACGGTACTACGTAAAGCTAAAATTAAAGGTTTTGAAAATCTTGATTATCAAGATGTGATGACTGAGCCTTTATTTGCACCAGAAACAGCAGAGCTAGGGGATCTGTTGATGGAAATGCAGCAGACGCAGCGCCAATTAGCTATTTTGACAGATGAGTATGGTGGTGTAACTGGATTAGCTACTATTGAAGACCTTATTGAAGAGATCGTAGGGGACATCCACGATGAGGTTGATCATACTGAGATTCTGTATAATCAAATTGCACCTAATAAGTATATTATTTACGGCAAAATGCCTTTAGATGATTTTAATGAGCAATTTGGTACTCATCTTGAAATGGAAGATGTTGATACGGTAGCAGGATATGTTATTAACACTTTGAAGATGATTCCAGCTAAAGGAGAGAAGCTAAACGTTGACATTGGCGACGGAATGACTTTGACTACTAGAAGGATGAAAGGGTCACGCTTACTGACTGTTTTGTTGACAAAGAATAAACAAGAGATAAAAAAGGAAGAAGATAACAAAGAGTAATGGATAAAGAGTTAGCAGAGAAAGTAAAGAAAAGAAGAACATTTGCAATTATTTCTCACCCTGATGCAGGTAAAACGACTATTACAGAACAAATGCTGTTATTCGGTGGGGTAATTAGAAAAGCTGGTACTGTTAAAGCACGTAAAACTGGTAACTTCGCTACCAGTGACTGGATGGAAATCGAAAAAAAGCGTGGTATTTCAGTTACTAGTTCCGTTATGCAATTTGAATATAAAGGCAAAAGGATCAATATCTTGGATACACCAGGACACCAAGATTTCTCTGAAGATACCTACCGTACTTTAATGGCAGTGGACGCGGCTGTCATGGTAATTGACTCAGCTAAGGGTATTGAGCCACAAACTAAAAAACTATTTAAAGTTGTTAAAAAGCGTGGCATTCCAATTTTTACCTTTATGAACAAGTTGGACCGTGATGGCCGACCACCACTTGATTTAATTGCTGAACTTGAAGATTTGCTAGGTATTGAAGGCGTCGCAATGGATTGGCCAATTGGTTCTGGTCAAACCTTGAAGGGGTTATATGATGTTGCTAATAATCGAGTTGAATTGTACCGTAAAGATGGTGAAGACCGTTTCTTACCATTAAATGAAGATGGCACTTTGCCAGATAGCGAACCATTGAGTCAAGATCCGCAATTCCAAGATACTCTTGATGAAATTGAATTGGTTAAAGAAGCTGGTAATAAATTCGATCCTGAAAAAATTGCTTTGGGTGATCAAACCCCAGTCTTCTTTGGCTCAGCTTTAACTAATTTTGGTGTAGAAACTTTCTTGAACAGTTTCGTTGATTTGGCACCAGCTCCTGAAAGTCATACAGTTAATGGGGATGAAGAACTTAGTCCAGAAGATCCAGAATTCTCTGGTTTTGTCTTTAAGATTCAAGCTAATATGAATCCTCATCACCGTGACCGAATTGCCTTTGTCCGTGTTGGTAGTGGTGAATTTAAAAGGGGATTGGATGTTACTTTAGCAAGAACAGGTAAGCCAATTCGTTTGAATAATGCCACTGAATTTATGTCTAGTGAACGTGTTCAAGTTTCTGATGCCGTAGCTGGGGATATTGTTGGGTTATACGATACTGGTAATTTCCAAATTGGGGATAGTATCTATTCTGGTAAACGTAAAATTGTTTATCCACCACTTCCAGAATTTACTCCAGAATTGTTTATGCGAGTAACTGCTAAGAACGTGATGAAGCAAAAGTCATTCCATAAGGGAATGAACCAGTTGGTTCAAGAAGGTGCTATTCAGCTTTACCGTAATTACCAAACCGATGAATATATTTTAGGTGCGGTTGGTCAATTGCAGTTTGAAGTCTTCCAATTCAGAATGAAGAATGAATATAATTCAGAAGTTGAGATGAATAGTATTGGACACAGAGTGGCACGCTGGATTGATCCAGAGCAGCTTGATCCACGTATGTCTAATAGCCGTAACCTGTTAGTAAAAGATCGTTATGGCAATCCATTATTCTTGTTTGAGAATGAATTTGCAGAACGATTCTTCCATGACAAGTATCCAGATGTTAAATTAACTGAAAAACTTTAATAAAAAACAAGCGTCTAAGAATTAATCTTAGACGCTTGTTTTTGACTAAATTTTATTTAGCATAAATTTATTTATCGACGTGAATTTCAATGACGTGACGGCTCTTGTCAACGGTTAAAGTGTATGAAGAATCGTAATCTTTAATTAATCGTTTAATGACAAATTCAATTTCATCTTCACGGATACGGCGATCATGGTTTTCAAGTGCAATGCCGATTGCATTTTTGCTTTCGGTATAAATTACGGAAGTATTTCCTAATGAATATACTTTGACGTAATTAGCATCGGTAGTATTGAGCTGACTGTGAACCAAGTTGGAATAGTTGTTAGTTACATCAATTAAATGCATGAAATTTCACCTGTTTCTTTTCTTGTTTATATTACTCAAATTTAGTATACATCAAATTAAGAAGCATATTTTTACTTTTTATTAAATTAAATAAAAAAGAATCTGCTTATTGTTAGTCGCAGAATCTTTTTTAAATTGTCAATTCGCATAATTATTCAGCCGCATTTTCATCGCTGATAACGATTTTATCATCGACCACGTCAGCCTTTAAGTTCTTGCTATCAGTATGATCAAGCTTGAAGTCTGCAACATTGTCTTCAATTTCTTCTTGAATTGTCCGACGAAGTGGACGAGCACCTAATGCAGGATTGAATCCTTTTTCAACTAATTTATCTTTAGCGGCTTGAATTACATCGATATGCAAGCCTTGGTCTTTAACCATATCATTAGTGTTCTTAAGCATTAAGTCAACAATCTTAAGTAAGTCTGGCTTAGTTAATTCATTGAATTCAATGACATCGTCTAGACGGTTTAAGAACTCTGGCTTGAAGAATTGACTCATATTGTTTCTAGCAGATTCTTTAGACTTGGTTTCATTTTCTGCAGTAAAACCAACACTAGCATTCTTGATGCCTTGACCTGCATTAGAAGTCATAATGATGATTGTGTCTTTGAATGAAACTGTTCTGCCTTGTGAGTCAGTTAAGCGTCCGTCGTCTAAAATTTGTAAGAACAAGTTTAGTACATCTGGGTGAGCTTTTTCAATTTCATCAAGCAAGATTAAGCTGTAAGGATTATGTCTTACTTGTTCAGTTAATTGACCTGCTTCTTCATAGCCAACGTAGCCAGGAGCAGAACCGATTAATTTAGAAACAGAATATTGTTCCATGTATTCAGACATATCGAAACGGATCATGGCATTTTCTGAACCAAACATTTGCTTAGCTAATTGTTTGGCAAGTTCAGTCTTACCAACACCAGTTGGTCCTACGAAGAGGAAGGAGCCGATTGGACGACCTGATTTGTTAAAACCAATTCTGTTACGGCGAATTGCACGAGCAACTTTTTCAACTGCCTTGTCTTGTCCAATGACATGAGCTTTTAAGTCGTTAGCTAAGTTTCGCAATTGATTTTCTTCTTGCTTTTGAATATCGCCGACAGGAATTCCAGTTTTTTCTTCAACAATCTTATTCATAATCTTGTTGGTAATGACTGGAGATTTATCTGGGTCAACTTTTTGATCCTTTACTTTTTCGTATTTTTCAATTTGATCGCGGTAATAAGCAGCCTTTTCGTAATCTTCGTTCTTTAAAGCTTCTTTCTTTAATTGTTCAGCTGCGTTGATCCTTTCTTGCATCTTATCTTTGTCGATGTAAGGAATAGTTAAGTTCATTCTTGAACCAGCTTCATCTAATAAGTCGATGGCTTTATCAGGTAAAAATCTGTCTTGAATATAACGGGCTGACAATTTAGCGGCTGCTTCAATTGCATCATCGGTGTAATGAACGTGGTGATAATCCTCGTAGCGTTGTTGAATACCTTTCAAAATACGAATAGTTTCATCAATAGTTGGTTCTTTTACTTCAACTGGTTGGAATCTACGTGCTAAAGCTGAATCCTTTTCGATGTCACGGTATTCCTTAATAGTAGTAGCACCAACTAATTGAAGTTCACCACGAGCTAAGGCTGGTTTGATAATATTTCCGGCATCCATACCGCCTTCAGCGTTACCGGCACCAACAATTTCGTGAATTTCATCAATGAATAAAATGATGTCATCATTTTGTTGCAATTCTTTAATTAATTGTTCCATTCGTTGTTCAAATTGACCACGAATACCAGTCCCTTGAACAAGTGAAACTACATTTAATGAAATGATACGTTTATTTTGTAATTTAGCTGGAACTGAGCCATCAACGATCTCTTGGGCTAAGCCCTCAACTACAGCAGTCTTACCAACACCTGCTTCACCAATTAAAACAGGGTTGTTTTTAGTTCTTCTATTTAAAATTTCAATTACGCGGGCAATTTCTTTGTCACGTCCGATAACCGGATCAATTTTTCCTTTTTTAGCAAGGGCAGTTAAATCAGTACCGTATTGGTCTAATAGACTTTTACCACCATGGTTACCGTTTCCATTTCCTCCACCCATTTGCATTCTTGGATTATTTTCATTCATATTGTTATTTGCGGCATTGTTGTTATTTCCGTTTAAAGCGTTGAATAAATCATCAAAGTCGCCAAAAAATTCGTTGTTATTGTTCATATTTTCTAGATTTCCTTGTTGATTTTTTAAGTCTTGATAACATTGTTGACATAAATCAATTTCGTGGCTTTGGCCATTTACCTTAGTAAAAAGGTGAATGGAGGCAGGCCGTTTATGACAGTTTTGGCAAAGCAAAATACACACCGCCTTTCATTTAAGTTGTAACAAAATTATATTATTAGCACTCTTAGTAGTCAAGTGCTAAGATTTAATTTTCTTACTTTATGTAAGAATTATATAAAATAGTAATA
>NZ_GG700759.1:51214-54200 GCF_000160855.1 Lactobacillus helveticus DSM 20075 = CGMCC 1.1877 | reverse complement strand
GGTGCCCAGATTGATGCCAGAATAGTCTGCGTAAGAAATCGCTCCAACCGCAAAGACTGGATCGCTCTTATTTGCACGGACATGACGATCGATGAAAATGAAATCATCAGAATTTACGGCAAAAGATGGGATATCGAGGTCTTCTTCAAGACCTGCAAGAGTTTCTTGAAGCTCGGTACTGAATACCATGGCCTCTCATATGATGCATTGACTGCCCATACGGCTTTCGTCTTTCTGCGCTATATGTTCATGTCAGTTGAGAAGCGAGATGATGAAGACGATAGGACAATAGGCGAGCTCTTTTACTACATGGTGGACGAGCTTGCGGACATCACTTTCATCACTCCCTTCAGATCCTGGTAGAAGCCATGTTTGAGAGCGTGAAAGAGATCTTCCAACCGACAGAAGAGCAGATGGAAAAGTTCACCAACGCTTTCATTTTACGCCTCCCGAAGTACATGCAAGAGGCTATATCGCCATCATTAGCAGCTTAATTGAATATTTACTGGCTAAACTATTGAGTTTTCAAGGCTTCATAGTTCTTTTTGGTGTGGGAAGTTTAAGTAATATTTTAAAAAATTAACATAAATAGTAGAATAAACAATGAAAAAATTATAAAATATAAAAAGAGTGGTGATATTTTTGGATTATCAAAAAATTTTAGACCAATTGGTATCTGGTGAGCTCAAAGAATATAAGGTAGAGCCCGAAGATGCCTTTGATTTACAAAAAACTATTAGAAATTATGGCAAAAGACAATATATTACCGGCAGAGCAGAAAGAGGCGGTGCTATTGTATATACCACTACGAACACTGACGATTGAATAATGTAAGCTGTTACATTATTGTTGTCTAAACTGTAAAAACATGATAATCTAATACCTGAATGGGTATTTATTACTAGTTTAATTTTTTAAATTTAAAGGAGATATTTATAATGGAAAAACGCGATTTTCATATTGTTGCTGAAACAGGTATTCATGCACGTCCAGCTACTCTTTTAGTACAAGCTGCTTCAAAGTTCAGTTCAGATGTTAACTTGGAATACAACGGCAAGTCAGTAAACTTGAAGTCAATCATGGGTGTTATGTCACTTGGTGTTGGCCAAAACGCTGATGTTACTATCACTGCTGAAGGTGACGATGAAAAAGATGCATTAGACGCAATTGCTGACACTATGAAAAAAGAAGGCTTAGCTGAATAATGACCGAGACCTTAAAAGGAATTGCTGCTAGTGATGGTATTGCCATTGCTCCAGCATATCTTCTTGTGGAGCCTGATCTTTCATTTTCAAAGTCTTCAGTTGATGACGTTGAAGCTGAAGTAGCTCGTTACAAGGATGCTATTAAGACTTCAACTGCTGAAGTTGAAAAAATCCGTGATGTTGCTAAGAAGAGCTTGGGTGAAGAAGAATCTCAAGTTTTTGAAGCTCACTTAATGATTTTGAATGATCCAGAATTTACTGGTGCCATTGAGAATGAAATTAAGGATTCAAAGATTAATGCAGAAGCTGCATTAGATGAAACTGCACAAAAATTTATTCAAATTTTTGAAAGCATGACTGATAATCCTTACATGCAAGAACGTGCTGCCGATGTACGTGATGTTTCTAAGCGTATTATGGCTCACTTGCTTGGTAAGGAATTACCAAACCCAGCTTCAATTGACCATGAAGTAATCGTTGTTGCTCATGACTTGACTCCAAGTGATACTGCACAACTTAACAAGAAATACGTTAAGGGCTTTATTACTGATATTGGTGGTCGTACTGCTCACTCAGCAATCATGGCACGTTCTCTTGAATTACCAGCTGTAGTTGGTACTGATTCAATTACTAAAGACGTTAAGAACGGCGATATGTTAATTGATGATGGTCTTGATGGTGTAGCTATTATTGATCCTAGTGATGATCAAGTAGCTGACTACAAGAAGAAGGGTGAAGCCTTCTTAAAGCAAAAGGCTGAATGGAAGAAGTTAAAGGACGAACCTTCAGTAACTGCTGACGGTAAGCAATTTACTATTGCAGCTAACATTGGTACTCCTAATGATATGCTTGGTGTACATGAAAACGGCGCTGAAGCTGTTGGTTTGTACAGAACTGAATTCTTGTACATGGATTCATCAGACTTCCCAACTGAAGATGATCAATTCGAAGCTTACAAGAAAGTTATCGAAGGCATGAACGGCAAGCAAGTTATCATCAGAACAATGGATATCGGTGGTGACAAGCACCTAGATTACTGGGACTTGCCAGATGAAATGAACCCATTCTTAGGTGTACGTGCTATTCGTCTTTCACTTAAGAACGAAAAGATTTTCCGTACCCAATTAAGAGCTTTGCTTCGTGCTTCAGCATACGGTAAGCTTGGTATTATGTTCCCAATGATTGGTACATTGGCTGAACTTCGTCAAGCTAAGGCTATTTTGAATGATGAAAAGCAAAAGCTTGTTGAAAAGGGCGTTAAGATCGGTGACGACTTACAAGTTGGTATGATGATCGAAGTTCCTGCAGCTGCTGTTTTAGCTGATCAATTCGCTAAGGAAGTTGACTTCTTCTCAATTGGTACTAACGACTTGATCCAATACACTATGGCTGCTGACCGTGGTAACGACAACGTATCATACTTGTACCAACCATATAACCCATCAGTACTTCGTTTGATTAAGCACACCATTGATGCTGCTCATGAAAATGGTATTTGGTGTGGTATGTGTGGTGAAGCTGCCGGTGATAACACCATGTTCCCAATCTTACTTTCAATGGGACTTGATGAATACTCAATGAGTGCAACTTCAATCTTACGTATCAGAAGCTTAATGAAGAAGTTTGATACTAAGGATCTTAAGGAATTAGCTAATGAAGCATGTTTCGTTTCAGAAACTGCTGAAGAAAATGAAAAGTTAGTTAATGACTTAATGAAGAAAATTAACAAATAAATTCATATTTTGAATTGATAAAAGAGACCGAAAGGTCTATTTTTTTGT
>NZ_GG700759.1:44276-50479 GCF_000160855.1 Lactobacillus helveticus DSM 20075 = CGMCC 1.1877 | reverse complement strand
GTATTTAAAGGTTTTAATCAAAATATACAAATTCTTCACAAATAATTCACGTTTTATCTTTAGAATATAAGGAGTATTCAATGTAAAAGATAAAATGAGTACTTACAAACAAGAAGTTAGTATGTTATACTAATAATGAGATTAAGAACGTATACAAACATTTGTTCTGAGGAGCGTAATTTTTTATGGTAGATTTGTATGTATCGCCTAGTTGTACTTCATGTCGTAAGGCACGAGCATGGCTTGAAAAACATGATATTCCATTTAAGGAAAGAAACATTTTTTCAGAGCCTTTAACTAAAAAAGAGATATTAAAAATTCTACGTATGACTGAAAATGGTACTGAAGAAATCATTTCTACCCGCTCAAGAGCTTTTCAACAATTAAAAATAAATTTGGATGATTTATCAATTGATCAGTTACTTGATTTAGTAGAAAAGAAGCCAAGCTTGTTACGGAGACCAATTATTATGGATGATCGTCGACTTCAAGTAGGATATAATGAAGACGAAATTCGTCGTTTCTTACCACGGAAAGTTCGTCGATTAGAATTGGCTGAAGCACAAAAAATTGCAGATTTATAATATAGAAGAGTGTTAGTAATGATGCTAACACTTTTATTTTAGGTAAAAAATAGGCTACAATAGGTTATATAATTCGTGGAGGTGATATCCTGTGCAAGTAGATCATATTAATGAGAATACAATTAGGGTTAGAATTAATAAAGATGAATTAGTTCATCGTGGATTGAAGGTTTTGGATTTATTGGGGGATAAACAAAAGATCCAGCAATTCTTCTACTCAATTCTTTCAGAAGTAGATACAGATCATACCTTTACTCAAGGAGTACCTGTAACTTTTCAGGTGATGCCAAATAATGGTGGTCTTGATTTGATGATTACGAAGATTAAACCTGATGATGCGGACAATCTTCGTCAAATGATAGAGCCGATGAATAGTGATACTAATCAAACACAGGCAGAGCCCGATTCAAGAAGAAGCTTCTTTGACCTTGATCCTAAAGATGATGTAAATACTGAACTTGATCCAATAAAAGAAGAACAGCTTGAATCATCTAATCAAGATAATGCGGCAAATACACAATATTGGAAATTTCAAAATCATCATTCCTATAGCTTTGATAAGTTAGGAAACATTGTAGAATTAGCAGATAGTTTAAAAGTGAGTGATCTAGCTTCAAGTTTGTATTATTTACGGGGTAAATATTATTTGAAGTTGGCATTTTTAGATGAAAATTATGCCGAATTAAAGCCAGCTGATACATGGGCTATTGCTAATGAATATGGTATCAAGATTGATGATGAAGAAATGAAGACGGTGAAAGAAACTGGTAAATGTTTGTTGAACCGGGATGCTCTTGAATATATCCGATACTATTTTCTGCAAAAGAAATAATTAAGATTTTATAAAGAAAAAGAGACGTTAGAAAAAAACGTCTCTTTTTTGCGTAATAAAACATGGGTGAAAAAATAATGTATGCAGCCATGTTGAATAAAAAAATAGTATTAGCCGTTAGTGAAGCTAATTTAGTTAATGTCGGCCGGAAAAGTTTAAATATGGATGATTACCGTTGCCCGCATTGCAATAAAAAAGTAATTTTAATTATTTCGGAGCAAAAAGCAGCCTTTTTTAAACATTTAACTAACTATAGTAATACGATGGGGGAAAAAGAAGAACACCATCAATCTAAAATGTTGTTAAAAGCTGCGCTTACAGCGGCTGGATTTAATGCTCAAGTAGAAATACCATTAGCCGATGGTCAACTAAGAGCTGATGTTTTGGCTTCAGAAAAATTAGCTTTTGAAGTTCAATGTGCACCGTTAAGTGAAGCTGAATTTACGCATCGGCATTCGCTATATAGTCAGATAGATGTGACCGATATTTGGATTGTAGGCCGAAGGCACTATTTAAAAAGAAGGTTAAAACATACGCAATTAATCTTTTTTAGACAAAATAAATTATGGGGTAACTATTATTTAGAAATTAATCCTAAGAAGAATATGTTCTGCTTAAAATATAATATCTTGCAGGAGCAGATAACTAATCATCTACATTATCAGATAAAGTATTTTGCATTAGATGAATTAGATATAAAAACTTTCTGGCATTTTACACCGATAAAGAAAAGATATTTTATCAATATAAATAGTCAGAAAAAATATTTAAAAAAACAATTAGCCCAAAAAACAAAGTTAGGGCTAAGGATTGGTGAATTACTTTATCAAAAGGGTCTTACCATAGATGATTTGCCAGATGAGGTATTTACTACCTGGCGTAATCCAGGTGAATTAGATTCGATTACTAAATTTTTGCAAAAATAAAACGCCTATTAAATAAGGCGTAAGTGGTTTTGTTGCGGCATAAAATTTGAAAAGCAATTTTGATAATCAGGTAGAAGCAAATTAACTAAATCCCCATGTGCAACGGGACCTTCTAGAAGGACACCATTTTGTTCATTATCCTCATTGAACAAAACAATTGTTGGTGTAGCTTTAATGTTCCATTGATTAGCTAATTTTTGATCTTCCTCAATTGAACTACGTACATAACTGCTTTTCTTCATTGAATTAATTGTACTAGTTTTAATGTTAAGCTTAGTAGCAATTTTTTCTAATAGTTTAGGATTGTAAGCTGAAGCATCATGACGTAAATTCTTTTGCAGTTCATATAAAAATTCACGTGCTTTTTTATTGCCATATTTAAGTTTGATAGCGTGATAATTTTCTAGTGCTTCGTAAGTTGTTTTAGAAAAAGTGCTGATGTCTGGCAGCTTTTGTGAATCCTTACGACGCCGAATAGCGTCATCATTTACTAAACAAACATTAGCAATAGAAATATAGTGATAACAAACGTCAATTCCAAGTTCATCAACGGTGTTGCGAATTTGTTTTTCCGTATCATAACAGTAAATTCCTATTGGATTAATGAATAGAAAAATCTCGAACATACTCTCGACCCCTTTGGTGATTTACTATTGATACTTTAGCAAGAAACAAAAAAAGTAACAAAAAATATGCCTTATTTTCTATATGTTATTTTTGTGAGCGCTTGCTCGGAAAATCTTGCTTTTGTTAGTATTGCTTGAATCTTGCTTAAAATTGTAAGTGCTTTCTAAAATAGTTAGGACCTTAGTTATTAAAACTGGATCGTCATTTTCGATCTCTAATTCAAAGTCTTCGTAGCCATCTGGATAAGAAGTTGCATCTAATGTTAGTTCACAATCTTGTGGACCATTCATTAAGATGCGTCTAGTTTTGCTCCAGGTAAAAAGTGAGAGAGCATCTTGTTCTTTAGTAAAATGTGCGGTAAGGTATTGACCAATATTGCCATGAAAAGCAAAGTGCTTTTTCGCTACCAATTCTTTAGCCTGCGCATGAGTTAAATTGTCATTGATTTCAATGACTTCGTGATAATTTCTTTGAACAGGATTAGGATCAGGTACCTTCATTGTTTGTTCGGCATGATCGCTGTAGATTCTAATTCGCAAACTAATATGATGCTTTTTCAATAATTTATCCGGTGTATCAAAATAATAATTTTCTTGGACAAAATCACTTTTTACAGGGAAATCATTGACTATTTTTTGATAAGTTTCTCTGTGTAAAAGTGTTTTAGCTTCGATTTCTCGATTTTTGCTCATAAGTTTAAGACCTCCAAGTTCCATAAATAATTATAATAGTTAAGAAAAAATATTTAAATGAGTTCGGTTTATAATCTTTAACATGGTAAAATGTGATTGTTTACTAAGAAAGGATGTTTTCTCATGGAAGTAGATTGGGATAACTTCTTGTGGCCTTATAATGAAGCTGTACGCGAGTTAAAGGTTAAATTTCGTTCCCTTAGACAAGGCTTTTTAACTAAGGGAGAACATTCACCAATTGAATTTGTAATTGGTAGGGTGAAGACAGTAGATTCTATTAAAGAAAAGATGACAAGACGGGTAATTAGCCCAGATGTCATTGAGACTGACATGCAAGATATTGCAGGTATTCGTATTGTGACACAATTTGTGAACGATATTTATAAGGTAGTAGACTTGATCCATGCACGGGATGATATGGAAGTAGTTGAAGAGCGAGATTATATTCAAAATGCTAAGCCATCAGGCTATCGTTCCTACCACATGGTGATTAACTACACGGTTTACTTGCCAGAAGGGCCAAAAAAGTTGATTGCAGAGATCCAAATTAGGACTTTAGCAATGAACTTTTGGGCTACTGTTGAACATACTTTAAATTATAAATATCAAGGTGTTTATCCAGAAGATATTTCAAAGCGACTTAAATCAACAGCGGAAGCTGCTTATAAGCTTGATGAAGAAATGTCGTCTATTAAGGATGAGGTCCAAGAAGCTCAGAAAATTTTTACCAAAAATAAAGGCAAGGAAAAGTCATGAAAGTAACAATAGCGCATAATAACTATGATAAGACTTTAGAGACAGTGGCTTATCTTAAAAAGCTATTGCAAAAAAAGAATGTCATTTTTGACGCTAAGTATCCAGATATAGTAATTACGGTTGGTGGAGATGGCACCTTAATCAATGCATTTCATCGTTATGAGAATCAAGTTGATTCAGTTCGTTTTATAGGTGTGCACACAGGTCATCTAGGTTTTTATACTGATTGGCGTAATTATGATATTGATAAAATGGTTGATGCGCTTTTACTAACAAAAGGTCAACCGGCCAAGTATCCTTTGCTTGAAATTAAGATGCTGACGGAGTCAGGAGATACTCGCTATCATTTGGCTGTAAATGAGTCAGCGGTTAAGAGAATTTCGCATACGCTTGAAGCAGATGTTTATATTGATGATGAGTTATTTGAGAACTTTAGAGGCGATGGCTTGTGTGTTTCTACACCAACAGGTTCGACTGCTTATAGCAAATCGTTAGGCGGAGCCGTAATTCATCCACGATTAAAAGCTTTGCAAATGACAGAAATTGCCTCGATTAATAATCGTGTGTTTAGAACTTTGTCTGCACCGATTGTAATTGCACCTGATCAGTGGATCACGATTGTACCTAACGTTGACCATTTTGTAATGACAGTGGATGGGGCAAGAATTGATGTTAGAAATGCCAAAAAAATAGAATATCGTATTTCTAAGCATTCAATTCAATTTGATCAATTTGGTCACCACCATTTTTGGTCACGTGTACAAAATGCATTTATTAAGGACACCAAGGATAATGACAAGTTTATTTAAATTAGTTGTACAAGAAAAAGATCCCAAAAAATTGGGCTCTTTTTTGTTAAAGAATGGTTTTTCACACCAGGCCTTAATTAAGGCGAGACATCATCATGGAATGATTTTAGTAAATCACAAACGACGATATTTAAGTTTTCATTTAAGTGCTGGGGATGAAGTGATTTTTGTTAGTGGTGAAGAAAAGAAAAATCAATTTTTAAAGCCATCTAATAATCCGGTAGATCCGGGTTTTGAAACCAAAAACTATATTGTATTAAATAAGCCAGCAGGGGTTTTATCGATTCCATCTAGATATGAAGATAATGATGCTGTAGTTAATAGATTGATGGGATATTTTTTGCAACAAAATAAAAAAGATTTGAAGCCTCATGTAATTACTCGTTTGGATCGAGATACTTCTGGTTTAGTATTAGTTGGGAAAAATGCGATCGCACATGCTCGTTTTAGCAAAATTGGCAAAGATAATTTTGTGAAAAAGTATCATGCTATTGTTCATGGCAATTTTGCGGAAGATGAACTAACTGGGATAATCGATGAACCAATTGGCAAAGAAGGCGACGGAGTAAAAAGAGCCGTCGTAGCAAATGGTAAAAAAGCACAGACGCGTTATCGCGTGCTTAAGCAAGTTGAAGGAGCTAGTCTGGTAGAATTACGCCTATTAACAGGTAGAACGCATCAGATAAGGGTTCATATGGCTTATTTAGGACATCCGCTTTTTGGTGATCCTTTGTATGGTATTAACGATAATTTCTCTCGGCAAGCATTAAATTGTTTTTACTTGGCTTTTCCTGATCCATTTGATAATTAAAGAAAGCAAGAAATTCAAATCAAGGATCCAGAAGACATGTCTAAGCTATGGCAAAAATTAGTTAATTAATAAAAAATTCTAAAATAATTAGCCTTAACTATTAAAACTTTTGCATAAAGAAAGCGATTTCTGTAGAATGAGAGGTGTAATGTAAAAAATATACTTA
>NZ_GG700759.1:31419-43304 GCF_000160855.1 Lactobacillus helveticus DSM 20075 = CGMCC 1.1877 | reverse complement strand
GTGTTCAATTTAATTTTACAATCAGCGTCTAAAAATGAGAATATTAAGATATATACATTCTTTCGCTTGCTTGCCTATAGTGGAATGCGCAAAGGTGAAGCATTAGCGCTTAAATGGTCAGATATTGACTTTACTAGTAATATTATTAGCATTAACAAAACGGTTTCTATTGGTAACAAGCATAGAGTAGTGGTCAACAATACCACGAAAACCAAAAGAAACAGAGCAATTTCTATGGATGCTAGAACGATGCAATTATTAAAAGAGTGGCGTTTTCAGCAAAGACAGGACTTGCTACGGCTAGGCTTTAATCCTTTTGATAAAGAGCAAGTAGTATTTCAAAACTTCGATAATGAGGTTGTGCGTCCAAATCTTGTAGCGGTGTGGAATAAAAGAATCTGCGATAAGAACGGGCTAAGACGTATCAAAATACACGGTTTTAGACATACTCACGCTTCTTTATTGTTTGATGCGGGTGTTCCTATGGAAGACGTAAAACAACGGTTAGGACATGCAAGCATTCAAACTACAATGGACATATACACTCACGTTACTAAGGACAAACAGGACAAAACGGCTCTGAGTTTTGCTCAATACATGGAAAACTAGGTCAAAAGTAGCAATATTCGGAACAATATTTTTTAGAAATGCTCTAAACGCTTGATACTGTAAGGCAAAAAATAAAATTAGCACTATTTGTAAAAAAGTGCTAATTTTTCTTGCTTTTTTTAATGAAACAGGGTATTATCATATTTGTAAGTTAGCACTTAAGAAATAAGAGTGCTAATCAATAACAAAAGTATCAAAGTTTCTAAAAGAAAAACTAATTATAAGGGGGATTAAACTTGTTACAACCAATCGGTGATCGTGTGATCGTAAAAGTTAAAGATGAAGAAGAAAAGACTGTTGGTGGTATTGTTTTAGCATCTAACGCTAAGAAGAAGCCAACTGAAGGTGAAGTTGTAGCCGTAGGTGAAGGTGCTTACGCATCAAACGGTGAAAAGATTCCTATGTCAGTTAAGAAAGGCGACGTAGTTCTCTACGATAGATACTCTGGCACCAACGTTGAATACGAAGGTGAAAAGTACTTAGTCCTTCATGAAAAAGACATTTTAGCAATTGCAAAATAATTGACGCAATTATTAGAAATTAAAATACGAGATTAAGGAGGCATAGATAATCTATGGCAAAAGATATTAAATTCTCAGAAAACGCAAGACGTTCACTTTTAAAGGGTGTTGATAAGTTAGCTGATACTGTTAAGACTACTATTGGTCCTAAGGGTAGAAACGTTGTTTTGGAACAAAGTTACGGTAACCCAGACATCACTAACGATGGTGTTACTATTGCTAAGTCAATTGAATTAAAAGACCGCTACGAAAACATGGGTGCTAAGTTAGTTGCCGAAGCAGCTCAAAAGACTAACGACATCGCAGGTGACGGTACTACTACTGCTACTGTTTTGACTCAAGCTATCGCTCGTGAAGGTATGAAGAACGTTACTGCTGGTGCTAACCCAGTTGGTATTCGTCGCGGTATTGAAAAGGCAACTAAGGCTGCTGTTGATGAACTTCACAAGATCAGCCACAAGGTTGAATCAAAGGATCAAATTGCTAACGTTGCTGCTGTTTCATCAGCTTCTAAAGAAATTGGTGCTTTGATCGCTGATGCTATGGAAAAGGTTGGTCACGATGGTGTTATCACTATTGAAGACTCACGTGGTATCAACACTGAACTTTCAGTAGTTGAAGGTATGCAATTTGACCGTGGTTACTTATCACAATACATGGTAACTGACAACGACAAGATGGAAGCAGACCTTGATAATCCATACATCTTGATCACTGACAAGAAGATTTCAAACATTCAAGACATCTTGCCATTACTTCAAGAAATTGTTCAACAAGGCAAGTCATTGTTGATCATTGCTGACGATATAACTGGTGAAGCTCTTCCAACTCTTGTTTTGAACAAGATCCGTGGTACTTTCAACGTTGTTGCTGTTAAGGCACCTGGCTTTGGTGACCGTCGTAAGGCTCAATTACAAGATATCGCTGCTTTAACTGGTGGTACTGTAATCACTGAAGACCTTGGCCTTGAACTTAAGGACACCAAGATTGATCAATTAGGTCAAGCTCGTCGTATCACTGTAACCAAGGACTCAACTACTATTGTTGGCGGTGCTGGTTCAAAGGAAGCCATTGACGAACGTGTTGACACTATCAGAAAGCAAATTGAAGACTCAACTTCAGACTTCGACAAGAAGAAGTTGCAAGAACGTCTTGCTAAATTAACTGGTGGTGTAGCTGTTATCCACGTTGGTGCTGCTACTGAAACTGAACTTAAAGAACGTCGTTACAGAATTGAAGATGCCTTGAACTCAACTCGTGCTGCCGTTGACGAAGGTTACGTTGCTGGTGGTGGTACAGCTTTAGTAAATGTTGAAAAGGCTGTTCGTGAAGTTAAGGGTGAAACCACTGATGAACAAACTGGTATCAACATTGTTCTTAGAGCTTTGAGTGCACCAGTTCGTCAAATTGCTGAAAACGCTGGTAAAGATGGCTCAGTAATCTTAGATAAGCTTGAACACCAAGAAAACGAAATTGGTTACAACGCTGCTACTGACAAGTGGGAGAACATGGTTGATGCCGGTATTATCGACCCAACCAAAGTAACTCGTACCGCTTTACAAAACGCTGCTTCAATTGCTGCTCTTCTTCTTACTACTGAAGCTGTTGTTGCAGAAATTCCTGAACCAAAGCAAGCTGCTCCTCAAGGCGGTGCAGGTGCTCCAATGGGAATGTAATTGAAACAGTCCAACACTCTCACTCTATTTCAAAAAAATAAATATTAAAAACTTCGAAGTTGAAAAAAGTTCAGCTTCGAAGTTTTTCTTTTCTCTTCCTTTATAGCGTATAATACTTAACAGTAACTTACTCTAGATGAAAATAGGAAAGGGACGTAAATGGCTGAGAAAACAACTCCTATGATGGAGCAGTATTATGAAATCAAGAAACAATATCCTGACGCCTTTCTTTTTTATCGCGTCGGAGATTTTTATGAATTATTTGAAGATGATGCGGTTAAAGGGGCACAGATTCTGGAATTAACTCTGACTCATCGATCAAATAAGACCAAGAACCCTATTCCAATGGCAGGCGTTCCACACATGGCTGTGGATACTTATGTGAATACTTTGGTTGAAAAAGGGTATAAAGTCGCTCTTTGTGAACAACTTGAAGATCCTAAAAAAGCTAAAGGCATGGTAAAGCGAGGCATCATTCAGTTAGTAACTCCAGGTACCATGATGAATGAAGGACCTAATGATGCTAAGGATTCTAATTATTTAACTTCTGTGGTTACTACTAAAAGTGGTTTTGGTTTAGCTTACAGTGATTTATCCACCGGTGAAATTTATTCTACTCATTTAAAGAGTTTCGCCGCAGTTTCTAATGAACTTTTGTCTTTAAGAACAAGAGAAGTTGTGTATAACGGTCCATTAACTGAGCAAAACAAAGACTTTATGCACAAGGCTAATATTACGGTTTCTGCACCTACACCAATTGAAGGCGAACATGCGGAAATTTCTTACGTTGAACAAAACTTGACTAATGGAGCAGAAAAGTCTGCAACGCGTCAATTAGTTGGCTACTTGCTTTCAACCCAAAAGAGAAGTTTAGCCCACTTACAAATTGCTAAGAGCTATGAAGTAAATCAATATTTGCAGATGTCACACACTGTACAAAATAATTTGGAATTAGTGGCATCAGCTAAGACCGGTAAAAAGATGGGCTCACTTTTCTGGGTATTGGATAAAACTCATACAGCCATGGGAGGTCGTCTTCTTAAGCAGTGGTTGGCCCGTCCATTGTTAAACGTGGATATCATTAATCATCGTGAGAAAATGGTCCAAGCATTGCTTGATGGCTATTTCACTCGTGAAAACATTATTGATGCCTTAAAGGGCGTTTATGACCTAGAACGCTTAACAGGACGGATTGCCTTTGGAAATGTAAATGCCCGTGAATTATTGCAATTATCACGTTCTTTGCAAGCAGTCCCAGTTATTCTTGATGCTCTCAATCAATCTGACAGTGATGTTTTGACAGATTTTGCCAAAAAAATTGATCCTTTAAAGGGTGTTGCTGAATTAATTTCTACAACTTTAGTAAAAGATCCACCGCTTTTAACTACAGAAGGTGGATTAATCAGAGATGGTGTGGATAAACAGCTTGATCGCTATCGGGATGCCATGAATAATGGTAAAAAATGGCTGGTTCAAATGGAAACTGATGAACGTCAAAAGACAGGAATTGAAAACTTAAAAGTAGGTTTCAATAAGGTCTTTGGTTATTATATTCAGGTTTCTAATGGTAACAAGAGCAAGGTGCCTCTTGATCGCTATACTCGTAAGCAAACCTTAACTAATGCCGAACGCTACATTACCCCAGAGTTAAAAGAACACGAAAATCTAATATTAGAGGCTCAAACTCGCTCAACTGATCTGGAATATGATTTATTTGTTCAATTGCGTGATGAAGTTAAGAAGTACATTCCTGCTTTGCAAAAATTAGGCAATCAATTAGCTGCCTTGGACGTTTATTGTAGCTTCGCTACAGTTGCTGAACAAAATAATTATTGTCGTCCATCTTTCCATACTGATAGTCAAGACATTGATGTCGTTAATGGCCGTCACCCGGTTGTGGAAAAAGTAATGACTGCAGGTTCATACATTCCTAATGATGTGAAGATGGATTCTGCTACAAATATCTTTTTGATTACTGGACCAAACATGTCAGGTAAGAGTACTTATATGCGGCAGATGGCATTAATTGCAATTATGGCCCAAGTTGGTTCTTTTGTTCCCGCTGATAGTGCTGCTTTGCCTATTTTTGATCAAATTTTTACCCGTATTGGTGCAGCCGATGATTTGATCTCTGGTCAAAGTACTTTCATGGTGGAAATGAGTGAAGCAAATGATGCTTTGCAATATGCTACTAAACGCAGTCTTGTATTATTCGATGAAATTGGACGTGGTACAGCTACTTATGACGGTATGGCTTTAGCAGGTGCAATTGTTAAATATCTGCATGATAAAGTAGGAGCTAAAGCACTTTTTGCCACTCACTATCATGAATTAACAAGTCTTGATGAAACGCTGGATTATTTGAAAAATATCCATGTTGGTGCAACTGAAGAAAACGGTAAGTTAATTTTCTTACACAAGATTTTGCCAGGTCCTGCTGATCAAAGTTATGGTATCCATGTTGCACAGCTTGCTGGCTTGCCACGTACCGTTTTACGTGAAGCAACTAAGTTGCTAAAGCGTCTAGAAGCACAAGGCAGTGAATTGGCTCCAGTTAGCCAACAGCTAGATTTATTTGCCCAACCGGAAGCTGCTTCTGATGAAGTGGATGATAACGATAGTGAAAACAGTCCAATGACCGATGCGGAACAAGAGGTGCTGGATGATATTTCTAATCTTTATTTAGCTGATAAGACACCACTGCAGATTATGCAAATGGTGGCTAATTGGCAAAAAGACTTGAAGGATGATAAATAATGGCTAAAATTCACGAGCTATCTGAAAATTTAACTAATCAGATTGCAGCAGGTGAAGTAATAGAGCGTCCTGCTAGTGTAGTTAAAGAACTTGTGGAAAACTCATTAGATGCGGGTGCAACTAGAATTCGAGTCGATTTTATTGATGCCGGATTAAAGCAAATCGTAGTTCAAGATAATGGGACTGGTATTGCACGTGACCAAGTAGATTTAGCCTTTACTAGGCATGCTACAAGCAAGATTAGCAATGAGCATGATCTGTTTAAAGTTTCTACTTTAGGATTCCGCGGTGAAGCTTTAGCCTCAATTTCCGCTGTTAGCCATGTTGAAATTGTAACGGCTACAGAAAATGCAATTGGAATTAAGGCGGACTTTAGTGGCGGCAGTAAAAAGGGCCAAGAAGATGCAGCGTCACAAAAGGGGACTAAAATTACAGTTCGAGATTTGTTCTTTAATACGCCTGCTCGATTAAAATATTTGCGTAGTCCGCGGACCGAAATTATGAAAATTGTGGATATCATTAACCGTTTATCATTAGGTTATCCACATGTTTCATTCACCTTGTCGAATACTGGCAAAGTTTTATTCAGAACAACTGGCAATGGCAATTTGAAGCAAACAGTCGCCAATGTATACGGTCGACATATTGCTGAAAAAATGGAAAGTTTTGAAGCAAAAGATAGCGATTTTAAGATTACAGGCTTAATGTCCAAGCCTGAATTAACACGCTCTACGCGCAACTTTATTTCGATTTTATTGAATGGCCGTTATATTAAGAACTTTCAATTAAATAATGCCATTATGGATGGTTATGGCTCAAAATTAGCAGCGCGTCATTATCCAATCGTTGTGATCGCTATTCACGTTGATCCAATGCTAGTGGATGTGAATGTCCATCCAACCAAGCAAGAGGTTCGTTTATCTAAGGAAAAAGAGCTCAGTCGTTTGATCACTGGTGCCATTAGCGATGCTTTGCTAGACAAAACTGAACAAAGCAGTGGTTTTGCCAATTTAGAAAATAAACGTGAGACTCTAGTTGATCAATTAGAATTCAACTTGAATCAAGATGTTGTTAATACAACGCGTAAAACGCCAGAAGTTCATGAAGAAGCTGAAAAGCCAGAATTTTTAGTAAAACAAAAAGCTAAAAATTCTGAAGAGCCTAAGAACGAAACTGAGCATAACTATGTGGATATCAATATTCCTCGGGAAGATGATCAATATATCATTACTAAAACTTGGGATAAGAATGTTGCTTTGCAGCAGAAGTTGATGCCATTTAGCAATAAAAAGGTGGATCAAGAAGTTATTTCGACTGGGGATGAAACTCTTGCTAATAATTTGCCGCGTCTTGCTTATGTGGGAAAAATTGATACATATTTGCTAGCTGAAAATGATGGCGATTTGTATTTGATTGACCAAGTGGCAGCCAGAAGACGTCTTCAGTTTGAACAGATTTATCAAACTATTACCTCTAAAAAAATAGTTCAACAAGGCTTACTGACACCGATTGTTTTAGAATTTGGCAATTTAGATTTTCTACAAATTAAGGATAAGATTTATCAAATTAAACAGCTAGGTATATATTTAGATGAATTTGGTCAAAATAGTTTTATTGTGCGCTCATATCCTACCTGGATCCACGATCATGTTGAAGAATCCATTCGTGAAATTTTGGATAATTATTTAAATCTTGATAAAGGCAAAACACAAAATTTATTTAAACGAGTGGCAGCTTTAGAAGCAAAACGCAGTGTTAAAGGCAAAATTAATTTATCCGCTGCAGAAGGTACACAAATTATCACAGATTTGCGTAAAACGTCCGATCCGTATCACGATGCAGACGGTCGCCTTATTTTAGTGCGGATAAGTCAAAATGAATTAAGAAAAATGTTCAAGAAAGGTGAATAAATGTACGAATATTTTGAAGGAATAGTTACAGTCATTACGCCTAGTTATATCGTAGTTGATGTAAATGGTGTAGGTTATAAGGTATATAGTCCAACTCCTTTCGCCTATCAAAAGGGAGATAAAGCTAAAATCTTTATTGAACAAGTTGTAAGAGATACGGGAATTACCTTGTATGGTTTTCAAAGCGAAGATGACAAGGAGCTCTTTCTTAAGCTGTTAAGCGTTAGTGGGATCGGCCCTAAAAGCGCATTGGCTATCATGGCAGCTGAAGATGCCAATTCTTTGGCCGAAGCAATTGAGCAGGGAGAAGTTAAGTATCTTACTCGTTTCCCTGGTGTGGGTAAAAAAACGGCTTCTCAGATTGTGCTTGATTTGAAGGGCAAGCTACGCGATTATGTTGCTCGACTTGATCGTCAAGATGAAGAACAAGGAAATATCCCACCAGCATTGAATGATGCCTTGTTAGCGTTGATTGCCTTGGGTTATACTCAAAAAGAATTAGATCGAATTACTCCTAAGCTTGAAGAAGTTAATGCGGATACAGCCGATCAATATATTAAAAAAGGCTTGGCATTACTGCTTAAGAAGTAGATCTTGTTATAATGGTAAAGATTGATAATAAGTAAGGAAGTGAAACTGATGGTAGAAAATGAAGATGCAGTAACTTCAGGTGAAGTAGAAAACTCTGAAGAAGAGGCAATGGAATTATCTTTGAGACCCCAAACTTTAGATCAATATTTAGGTCAAAAACGGGTTAAAAAGGAAATGTCCATTTATATTAAAGCCGCAAAACAGCGTGATGAGGCTTTGGACCATGTCTTGCTTTATGGACCACCAGGCTTAGGTAAGACGACTTTAGCTTTTGTAATTGCAAATGAACTGGGTGTGCATTTAAAGAGTACAAGTGGTCCAGCAATTGAAAAAGCAGGCGATTTAGTAGCTCTGCTTTCAGACCTTGATCCAGGGGATGTGCTGTTTATTGATGAAATCCATCGTCTTGCTAAGCCTGTTGAAGAAGTTTTGTATTCTGCAATGGAAGACTATTATATTGATATTGTAATTGGTGAAGGACAGACTACTCATGCCGTTCATGTGCCATTGCCACCATTTACTTTGATTGGGGCAACGACCTTGGCTGGGCAATTGTCCGCACCTTTGCGAGATCGATTCGGTATTGTCGAACACATGCAGTACTACACAATTGATGAACTTGAAAAGATTGTCCAAAGATCAAGCGATGTTTTCCATACTTCCATTGCACCCGAAGCAGCTCATGAGCTAGCTCGTCGTTCACGGGGAACGCCACGTGTAGCCAACCGTTTTTTGAAGCGGGTTCGTGATTTCGCCGAAGTTAAAGGTGAAAAGACAATTTCTCTTGCTACAACTGAAGGTGCATTGAAGCAGCTTCAAGTTGATGATGAGGGATTAGATCAAACTGATCGTCGTTTATTGCGGACAATGATTGAAGGCTATAATGGCGGACCGGTTGGAATTAGAACTTTAGCTGCTAATGTGGGTGAAGATATGGAAACGATCGAATCACTCTATGAGCCTTATTTGTTGCAGCATGGATTTATTTTGCTTGGGCCACGTGGCCGAATGGTGACAGACAAGGCATATTTGCAACTGGGTTTGCCAGTTCCAGGTGATAAATAATGTTATTTTCTGTATAATAGATATAATATCTAGACAATAGTTTTATGAGGTGAAAGATTTGAATACTTTATTTTTAGCAAATGCTGGCGCTGCTGGTGGCAGCAACATGATGATGATCATCTTATTCATCGTTTTGATCGGTTTTACTTACTTTGGTATGATTCGTCCACAAAAGAAGCAACAACAACAAAGATTGCAAATGATGGACAAGTTGAAGAAGGGTGACGGCGTTGTCCTTGTTGATGGTTTGCACGCTAAGGTTGATAAGATCAACAGCGACAAGACCATTGTGGTAGATGCAGATGGTATTTACTTAACTTTCGAAAGAATGGCCGTTCGTCGCATTATCCCTGCCGTAGCACCAGTTGAAGAAAATGATGCTCCTGCAGCAGATAAGACTGAAGATACAGCTTCTAAGGAAGATACTAGTGCAACTGACACTAAGACTACTGATGCTTCAGATGAAACTAAAGAAGATAAATAATTAATAATTGTAAAAGCGTCAATTTATTAATAATTGTAAAAGCGTCAATTTAGGCGCTTTTTGATTTGCAATGAAAAAGCTTGTTGTAAAATAGTAATGATTCAAAAAGCAAGTTAAGGAAAAGGATAGTATTATGAGAAATATTCCTGTAGTTATGATTATTTTTGGTGGTAGTGGTGATTTAGCTCACCGTAAGCTCTACCCAGCTTTGTTTAATTTGTATCAACAAGGCTTAATTCATGATAATTTTGCTGTGATTGGAACAGCTCGTAGACCTTGGTCACACGAATATTTACGCGAACAAGTTAGTGACGCTGTTCATGAGACTCATGATGATGTTGATGAAAATAGTTTAAAGCATTTTGCCAGCCATTTTTACTATCAATCACATGATGTCACTAATGTTGAACATTATGAGACACTGAAAAAATTAGCTCAAGAATTAGATGATCGTTACTGCGCACATGGCAACCGTCTCTTTTACATGGCAATGGCTCCAAGATTCTTCGGTACAATTGCTACACATATCAATGACCAATGCCTAACAGGCAGCGGATTTAACCGTATCGTCCTAGAAAAGCCATTTGGTCATGATTTGGCATCTGCCGAAAAATTAAATAAGGAAATTACTGCTTCATTTAATGAAGAGGATATTTTTAGAATTGACCATTATTTGGGCAAGGAAATGGTACAGAATATTATGCCAATGCGCTTTACCAATCCTTTGATCAAAAATATTTGGTCAGCTGATTATATTAAAAATATTCAAGTTACTTTGGCAGAGCGATTGGGAGTTGAAGCACGTGGTGGTTATTACGATACTTCCGGTGCTTTACGCGATATGGTCCAAAATCATATCTTCCAAATCATTACTTTGCTTGCTATGCCAGAACCTAAAGATTTAACTTCTGCTGGTGTTCACAAAGCTAAGCAAGCTTTGCTTGAAAGTATGATTATTCCTAGTCCAGAAGAAGTAAAAAAGTATTTTGTTCGTGGCCAATATTTAGGTAGTGATACTACTTTTGCTTATAGACAAGAACCAAATGTTGATGAAAACTCAACTACTGAAACTTTTGTAGCCGGTAAAGTTAAATTTAAAGAAGGTCCAGTTGCTGGGGTGCCAATTTACTTTAGAACTGGTAAGGAATTTAAGGAAAAGAAGAGTCGAATTGATATCGTATTAAAGCACATCAATAATCCTTATGGTCAAGCCTATTCCAACAAAATTACGATCGAAATCGATCCTACTAGCAAGATTTATATCACCATAAATGGTAAAAAGATTGATCAACCAGGAATTAGATGTGAAAATTTAACTTATGAATTTTCAAAGTCTGAAATGGCTAAAGTCCCAGACGGATATGAGCGACTTTTGCAGGATGTTTTTGTCAATGATTTAACTAACTTTACCCATTGGAGCGAATTGAAGCGTTACTGGGAATTTATTGATTCTGTTGAAGCTGATTGGCAAAAAGAAAATGAAACAGGCGATGCTAAAATCGCCCAATATTTGCCATATAGAATGGGACCAAAGGAAGCAAACGATATCTTCGAAACTCCAACGGAACATTGGATTTATGAATAAGCAAAATTTATTGCCACAAAATGATATCCATCGCCGGATTATTCATCTGGATATGGATGCTTTTTACGCTTCAGTTGAAACTCAGAGAAACCCTGAATTAAAAAATAAGGCATTGGTCATTGGGCAGGATCCCCGTAATAATGGTGGGCATGGCGTAGTTGCAACTTGTAATTATGTGGCACGTAAATACGGCGTTCATTCGGCAATGCCCGCAATTAAGGCGGTTAAGTTGATTCCTAAGTCAGAGCTAGTTTTTGTAAGACCTGATTTTAAGAAATATCGAAGCGTCTCAGCTAAAATTCATTCCTTTATGCATGAGATTACAGATAAGGTGGAATCTATCGCCTTAGATGAAGCTTATCTCGATGTCACTCATAATAAGTTAGGACAAAATTTGGCAGTTCAATTAGCAATTGGATTACAACGCCGGATTCGAACGGAGTTAGGACTGAATTCTTCTTTTGGCGTTTCATATAATAAATTTTTAGCCAAAATGGGTTCGGAATATGCCAAGCCTTTTGGCAGAACAGTTATTTTGCCGTATGAAGCTAAACAATTTTTGGGGATGCAAAAAATTGAAAAATTCCCAGGTGTAGGGCCAAAAACTCAAGAACAGCTACATGAGATGGGGATTTATACAGGTGCAGATTTGCAAAAAGTTGCTGATTTTGTCTTAATTAAAAAGTT
>NZ_GG700759.1:27522-30425 GCF_000160855.1 Lactobacillus helveticus DSM 20075 = CGMCC 1.1877 | reverse complement strand
TAATTAAAAAGTTTAAAAAGATGGGCTACTTTTTAGCCCAGCATGCACATGGGATTGATTTGCGCCCCGTAATTGCAGATTCAGATACAAATCGTAAATCAATCGGTATGGAGCGTACCTATGAGCCTGCTATTTATACGCGCGATGAGGCACTGACGCATATTCGGCATTATTGTAAACATTTAGAAGATGAATTAAAAAAGCGTAACTTTTTTGCCCAAACTGTAGTAATCAAGGTTAGAGATAATGACTTTGATACTGTAACTAAGCGCAGAAAATTGACTAAACCGTCAAATAGTCAGTATGATTACTATGACAGTGCTCGTGAGTTGTTTGATAAAACGAGCAATTTTTTAGAAAAGGGCATTCGGTTAATCGGGGTAACTGTGACTGATTTTAAGAAAGATGAATATCAAACAATTAACCTATTCGATTACTAAAAGAAGCCCTTTTTTTGTTAAACTAGATACAGATAATTTTTAGAAGATGAGGAAAAATAATGAGTAGTTTTGACGACATTTACGAAAAAATCTTACAATATCCAACTATTATTTTGCACCGTCATACCAGTCCTGACCCAGACGCAATTGGTTCACAAGCTGGTCTTGCACGTGCAATTATGGAAAAATTCCCTGACAAGCGTGTTTTATGTGCCGGTGAAAATGACGAAGGTGATTTGGCTTGGATTAACCATATGGACCAAGTTAAGGCAACCGATTATGAAGGTGCATTAGTAATTACTACTGATACTGCTAATACCCCAAGAATTTCAAACAAGTTGTATGAAAAAGGCGACTTTTTAATTAAGATTGACCATCACCCAGATGTAGATCCATACGCTGACATGAGTTATGTAGATCCTGATGCTCCAGCAGCTTGTCAAATCATCGTTGACTTCTTAAATGAAGAAGGCTTTAAGATTACAAAGCAAGTTGCTTACCCACTTTACGCAGGTATCGTTGGCGATACTGGTCGTTTTATGTATCCAGAAACTTCAGAACATACCTTCAAGGTAGCAGCTCAACTTGCTTCAACTGGTATTGATATTACTGAAATTGCCAGAAATATTGCCGATGTAACCTTTGATGAAGCTAAGCTTCAAGCATTAGCAATGGATAAGATGGAAATCGATCCAGTTGGTGCTGCTTACACTATCTTGATGCAAGATGATTTGAAGAAGTTAGGTTTGACTGATGATCAAGCTAACGTTGCAGTTTCAACTCCAGGTCGAATCAAGGATGTTTTGGCTTGGAACGTATTTGTTGAAAAGCCAGACGGCACTTTCCGTGTACACTACCGTTCAAAGGGTCCAGTAATCAATGAATTAGCTGCTAAGCATGACGGTGGTGGCCACGCATTAGCAAGTGGTGCCAATGCTAAGGACATAGACGAAGTAAAGCAAGTCTTTGCTGAAGTTGTTGAAGTAACGAAGAAGTATAAAGAAGATCATGAATAATATTTTCGCAGATTCCAGAATTAGACCAGCTATTCAAGAGGGTTTAAAGAAGATCCATTTTGAAAAGCCAACTAAGGTGCAGGAAAAAGTTATTCCAGCAATGCTTTCTGATTTAAGGGTTGTGGTGCAAGCTGCAACCGGGTCAGGTAAGACGCATGCTTATTTGGTGCCTATCTTTAATGAAATTGATGAAGATGCTCACTATGTGCAAGCAATTGTGACTTTGCCTAGTCGAGAGCTTGCTGATCAACTTTATCAAGTAGCACGTCAATTAAGAGATGCGGCAGGGATGCACTTTTCTATTGCCCACCTTGCTGGTGGAACGGACCGTGAACGTCAGTTAGAAAAGTACCAAAATAATACGCCACAGTTGGTAATTGCCACTCCGGGACGACTTTTGGACTTTGTACAAAAAAAGGTATTCGTTGTTGATCAAGTTAAGACTTTTGTCATCGACGAAGCTGATATGACTCTTGACATGGGCTTTTTGGCTGATATTGATCAAGTAGCAAGCAAGATGACTAAGGATGTACAAATTGCGGCCTTTTCAGCTACTATTCCAGTTAAGCTATCTAACTTTTTGCGTAAGTACATGGCTCATCCAGATCAAATCGTGATCGATAATCCGAGTGTCATTGCACCTACAATTAAGAATGATTTGCTTGATATTGGCTCAAAGAATCGTAAGAGTGTTTTGTACAAGTTATTGACTATGGGTCAACCTTACTTGGCTTTGGTTTTTGCTAATACAAAACAAACTGTTGATGAATTAACTAGATACTTGCAAGATCAAGGCTTAAAGGTAGCTAAGATTCATGGTGGGGTAACTGAGCGAGAAAGAAAGCGGACTTTGCGTCAAGTTGAGCAAGGACAATTTCAATATGTTGTTGCCTCTGACTTAGCAGCCCGTGGTCTTGATATCGATGGTGTTAGTTTAGTTATTAATTATGAAATTCCACGTGATATCGAATTTGTAATTCACCGGATTGGTCGTACCGGCCGTAATGGTTTATCAGGTCATGCGATTACTTTAATTTGTGAAGAAGAAATGAACCGGATCGAAGATTTGGAAAAGATGGGCGTTCATTTCGACTTTGTTGAAATTAAGAATGGTGAATTAGTACCACGTAAGCATTACCGCAGTCGTGAGAATCGTCAGGGTAAGAATCACAAGTTTGATACTAAGTTAGTAGGTTACGTTAAAAAGGAAAAACGTAAGCGTAAGCCTGGCTACAAGAAGAAGATTAAGCGAGCAATTCAAGAAGATAATCGTCAAAAGCGTAAGCTTGAACAACGTCATGAAATTAGAAAAGCTAAGCGTTTGAGAAAGCGTAAGCGTGAACAAGGACGTTAAAGCAATATTTTAATGATAGCGGAGAGTTTTTCTCTGCTATTTTTATATAATTGCTATAGTAAAACTGTCTTTGTTAGTAAAAAAGATTTTAAA
>NZ_GG700759.1:18885-26704 GCF_000160855.1 Lactobacillus helveticus DSM 20075 = CGMCC 1.1877 | reverse complement strand
GATTTTAAAGCATTATAAGAAATGATTACGCAAGAACAAATTGATTATTTTGAAGATAATACCCCCTAATTATTTCATAGTAATAGGGGTAGATGGTTATAACTCTATAGCTGACAATAATAGTTATTTTGATAACTATTATTTACCTAAGTATGTGGAAAAATAACTCTTATTAGTATGTTAATCATGTCTTGGTATTCAGTAGAAATTGCTTTTCATGCAGATGATAAAGAATCTGAATTATACAAGTATAGTGATAAAGAGTTTACTGCAGAGGATGTAAATATTTTAATCAAATTAATTTCAGGCAGTATGCATCATAAAGGATACATTCATTTTCTATTTAAAGATGATGAAGGAGAAGAATTCTTGATGTATATCTATGGTGATTCTACAATTGGATTTTGTAATATGACGGAAAAAACTAAAAAATACGTTGAAAAACAGGTAAATAAGCAAGGATTATCACTGTGGCTTGATGAAAGTGAGTAAATGAACTATAAAGAAGCTGTTAAATTAATAGAAAAATTAGTGGAAAAGAAATGTTATTATGTTGACTTTGTGCCATTTACTTTTTCAGATAGAAATTATGCTTAACTTGATGATTACTTAGAAACACATTATAAAGAAACATACGCGAAAAAAATAATCTTCATTGCTTTTTCGCTGATGTATTACTATGATTGTCACGTTTACTTGGATGAAGAAATGAGTGAATCTTTTTCTAATTTTAAGAAATATTGGTTTAGATATCTTAGATGCCATTCATTCATAAATTAGTTGTTGAAAATCGCTCTGGACTTAACATTATTATTACTCATGCTGATAAATACCCATTCATTAATGCGAATAGAAGATGGCTATCAAACATTGTTTTTCAATATTAATGGTGAATGTCTAAATATAATAAAACAGCTGGTAGATTACCAAGGGCTGTTCTTAAAAAAGAGCAATATTTCAAGATAGTATTCGACTTTGGTCGTGAACAAGGACGTTGACAGAAGAGGATTTTGTAGTACAATTATTTTCAGCTTAAGATATGTCTATTAAAGTTGAATTTCAAAGAGAGAGCCAATTGGTGAGAGGGCTTAATTCGCTTTAACAGATGCTCCTTTAAGTTTTATTAATTAAGAATATCAAGAGGTAACAAACACTGTTGCAATCAAGGTGGTACCGCGCGTGGAGCGTCCTTGAATAAGCAATGGTGTTTTTTATTTTGTTTATGGGAGATAAAAATGAAGAAACTAACTAGTTCAGAGTTTCGCCAAATGTTCCTTGACTTCTTCAAGGATCATGGCCATATGATTATGCCAAGTGCATCACTTATTCCACAAGATGACCCAACTCTTCTTTGGATTAACTCTGGTGTTGCTACTATGAAGAAATATTTTGATGGTTCAGTTGTACCAAAGAACCACAGGATTACTTCTTCTCAAAAGTCAATCAGAACTAACGATATTGAAAATGTTGGTAAGACTGCTCGTCACCAAACTTTCTTTGAAATGCTTGGTAACTTCTCAGTAGGTGATTACTTTAGAGATGAAGCTATTCCTTGGGCTTGGGAATTCTTAACTAGTCCTAAGTGGCTTGGCTTACCAAAGGAAAAGCTTTACTGTACTGTTTATCCAAAAGACGTTGATTCACAACGTGTCTGGGAAAAAGCTGGTATGCCAGCAGACCATATTGTTAAGTTAGAAGACAACTTCTGGGATATTGGTGAAGGTCCATGTGGTCCTGATACTGAAATTTTCTACGACCGTGGTCAAGAAAACAACGACGTTGCTGAAGACGATCCAGAAAACTTCCCAGGTGGTGAAAATGCACGTTACCTTGAAATTTGGAACATCGTATTTTCACAATACAACCACTTGCCAAATGGTAAGTACGTAGACCAACCACACAAGAACATCGATACTGGTATGGGGCTTGAACGTGTACTTTCAATTTTGCAAGATGCACCAACTAACTTTGAAACTGACTTATTCTTGCCAATTATTCATGCTACTGAAGAAATGACTGACGGTAAGAAATACGGTGAAAACAAAGAAGACACTACTGCATTCAAGATTATTGCCGACCACGTTCGTGCCGTAAGTTTTGCTATTGCTGATGGTGCTCTTCCATCAAACTCAGGTCGTGGTTACGTTCTTCGTCGTTTGATCCGTCGTGCAGACCTTCACGGTCAACGTTTAGGCATTAAGGGCGCCTTCCTTTACAAGCTTGTACCAGTTGTTGGTAAGATTATGCAAAGTCACTACCCAGAAGTTATGGATCAACGTAGTTTTATCGAAAACGTAATTCAAAACGAAGAAGAAAGATTCCAAGCCGCTCTTGATACTGGTTTGACTTTGCTTGATGACTTAATTGATAAGGCTAAGAAGTCAGATGACAAGACCATCTCAGGTAAGGATGCCTTCAAGATGTTTGATACTTACGGCTTCCCATACGAATTAACCTTTGAATCAGCTCAAGATGCTGGCCTTAAGGTTGATAAGAAGGGCTTCGATGCTGAAATGCAAGCTCAAAAGGAACGTGCACGTAAGGCTCGTGGTGATCTTCAATCAATGGGTCGTCAAGATGTAACTTTGATGAACATTAAGGACAAGTCAGTCTTTGAACGTGACACTTATGAAGAACCACATGCTAAGCTTCTTGACATCGTTGTTGACGATAAGTTAGTTGATAAGGCTGATGGTGAACATGCAACCTTAGTCTTTGACAAGACTCCATTTTACGCAGAACGTGGTGGACAAGTTGCTGACCACGGTAACATTTATGATCAAGATGGTGAACTTGTTGCTAAGGTAACAGATGTCCAACATGCTCCAAATAACCAAAACTTACACTTTGTTGATCTTATTTTGCCAATGGAAAAGGGCAAGGAATATGTTTTGAAGATCGACAAGGAACGTCGTGAAGGTTTACGTCACTCTCACTCAGCAACTCACTTGCTTCACGCTGCACTTCGTCAAGTTTTAGGTGAACATACTCACCAAGCAGGTTCATTAGTTGATCCTGACTACTTGAGATTTGACTTCACTGCTATGGAACCAATGACTCCACGTGAAATTAAGTCAGTCGAAGAATTAGTTAACCAAAAGATTTGGGAAGCTATCGATGTTAAGACTACTATCACTACACCTGAAGAAGGTGAAAAGATGGGTGCCTTAGCCCTCTTTGATGGTAAGTACGGCGACAAAGTTCGTGTTGTTCAAATGGGTGACTTCTCATCAGAATTCTGTGGTGGTACTCACTGTTCTAACACTAACCAAATTGGTATTTTCAAGATTATTTCTGAATCAGCTGTTGGTGCTGGTATGCGTAGAATTGAAGCTGTAACTTCAAAGAAGGCATACCAATACTTAGCAAACCGTTCAAGCTTGCTTGATGATATTCAAGCTGATGTTAAGGCAACTAAGCCAGATAACATCATTGATAAGATTGACTCACTTGAAAGTGACTTGCATGACAGTCAAAAGCAAGTTGAAGCATTGACTAAGCAAATCAACCAAGCTAAGGCTGGTCAAATCTTTGACGATGTAAAACAAGCTGGCGATTTGACTGTAATTGCTACTGTTGCAGATGTTAACGGCATGAACGACCTTCGTGAACTTGCTGATAACTGGAAGAGCGGCAACAAGTCAGATGTTTTAGTTTTAGCTGCTGAAAATGATGGCAAGGCTAATATGATTATTAGTTTAGGCCAAAAGGCTTTGGACAAGGGTCTTAAAGCCGGCGACTTAATTAAGAAGGCTGCTCCAATCTTTGGTGGTGGCGGCGGTGGTCGTCCTAACATGGCTCAAGCTGGTGGTAAGAGGCCAGAAGGTCTTAACGATGCTATCAAGGCTGTAATCGAAGAAATTTCTAAGAACTAAGAATTAATTAATTGTGTTTAAGCTTTTTTTCAAGTAAAATTGTTGGCAGGAGGAATAAATATGAGTTCGCTAGATAAGACTATGCATTTTGACTTTAATCAAAATAAAGGAAAGAATGTTTATGACACTCTGCAAGATGTTTACAATGCGCTTGAAGAAAAGGGCTATAATCCTGTCAACCAGATTGTAGGTTACTTACTTTCTGGCGATCCTGCTTATATTCCACGGCATAATGATGCCCGTAACTTAATTCTTAAGCACGAACGTGATGAAATTATTGAGGAACTCGTTAAGAGCTATCTTGGTAAGAATAAATAATGCGATTATTAGGTTTAGATATAGGCTCTAAAACTGTGGGTGTTGCGGTCAGTGATGAGTTAGGAATTACTGCACAGAAGTTAGAAACTATTAAGATTGATGAAACCAAATATAATTTTGGCATGCGTCCATTGAAGAAGTTGGTTAGACAATATGAAGTAGATGGCTTTGTATTAGGTCTACCTAAGAATATGGATGGCACTTCGGGAGCTTCAGTAACCCGCAGTAAGGCTTATGGCAAAAGACTCGAAGAAAAGTTTGGCTTGCCCGTGCATTATTCTGATGAAAGATTAACAACTATCGAATCACGCCGAGTACTTGTAGAAGATGCAGGTATTCATGATCGTAAGAAACGTAAACAAGTGATTGATCAGATGGCAGCGGTGCTCATATTGCAAAATTATTTGGATTTACACCGAAAGGATTAATATGGCAGCACAAGTTAATGGTGACGATAAAGATCGTCAAATTACTTTGATCGATGATCAAGGTAATGAAGAATTGTATGAAGTATTATTTACTTTTCATTCAGATGATTATGATAAGTCATATGTGCTTCTTTACCCAGCCGCTGTTGGGGACGACGAAGATATTGAAGTACAGGCTTTCAGTTATGATGCAGATGACGCAGGTGATGTCACAAGCAGTGATTTGCACGAAATTGAATCTGATGATGAATGGGACATGGTACAAGGAGTTTTAAATACTTTCTTGGATGATGATCGCCTAAGTGGTAAATAATAAAAAAAGGACTAGCTGCGGCTGGTCCTTTTTGTTAGTTTTTGAAAAGAAATATAGATAGCTATGAATGATAAAATTTTAAAAATCTTAGAGTTTGGCGAAATTACTAAAAGATTAAGCAAATTAGCAATTACCGCTCCAGCTAAAGAGGCAGCACTAAAATTGCGACCAAGCAGTAATTTTGACCAAGTACAAAATGAATTAAAGCAAACGTTGGCATTGGCTGACTTATTGCGAGTTAAAGGACGGCTTCCGTTAACTGACTTTCAAGATGTTCATCCTAGTACTAAAAGATTGGGCGTTAAGGCAAATTTAAATGCACAAGAGCTAGGGAATTTGCTTCTTGTTTTAAGTTTAGCTAATGAAATCAACGAATTTCTGGAAGATGTTGATGATGAAAAGCTTAACTTATCAGCTATTGATTCAGTTTTGGATCAGCTAGATGTTCCAGATCTTTTATTTAGAGAATTAAAAAAGTCAGTTGACTATGATGGTGAAGTACTTGATACTGCTTCAAATGCATTAGCGCGTTTGCGTCATGATATGCGCAGCAATGAAGAAGATATTAAGAATCGGATGGATGCTTATACTAAAGGAAATAGCAGTAAGTACTTATCTGAACAAATCGTTACTATTCGTGATGATCGCTATGTTATTCCGGTTAAGCAAGAATATCGTGGCAAGTTTGGCGGTGTGGTTCATGATCAAAGTGCCAGTGGTCAGACTTTATTCATTGAACCTGAAGCAGTATTGAATTTAAACAACCACCAACAGAATTTAATTGCTCAAGAAAAACAAGAAGTTCGCAATATTTTAAAGCATTTGTCTAGCTTAGCTAGAGAAGAGATCAACAGCATCAATAATATTGCCAATTCATTGACTCGCTTAGACTTTTTACAGGCAAAAGCAAAGTTAGCTAAAGAAATGAAGGCCAGCGAACCTAAGTTGACTCAGGATCATTCGTTAGAATTACGGAATGCACGCCATCCGTTGATTGATCCAGAAAAAGTTGTTCCTAACGATATTCGCTTAGGTGGCGATTATGACACAATGCTGATTACTGGGCCAAACACTGGTGGTAAGACTATTACTCTTAAAACCGCGGGGTTGTTGCAATTAATGGCTCAGTCTGGTCTATTTATTCCAGCTGAAGAAGGCAGCAAAGTTGGAGTATTCAAAGAAGTTTACGCTGATATTGGTGATGAACAATCAATTGAACAATCATTAAGTACTTTTTCATCACATATTAATGACATCATTGCCATTATGAAAAACGTAGATAAAGAAACTTTGGTTTTAATTGATGAAATTGGTGCAGGAACGGATCCAGAAGAAGGGGCTAGCTTGGCTATTAGTATTTTGGACTTTTTGCGCAAAAAAGATGCTAAGATCATGGTTACTACGCACTATCCAGAATTGAAACTTTATGGATACAATAGACCGCGCACTATCAATGCATCAATGGAATTTGACTTGAAGACTTTGTCACCAACATACCATTTGCAAATTGGAATTCCAGGTCATAGTAATGCTTTTGCGATTGCCCGCAGACTGGGGATGCGTGAAGATGTAGTTAAAAATGCGCAGAATTTAATGTCAGACGAAGATTCTGATATTAATAAGATGATTGCCAAATTAAATGCGCAAACTAAAGCAGCTACTACTGCACGCAACCGATTAGAAACAAGTTTGGATCGCAGTCAAAAGCTTGAGCAGAAATTGCAGCAAGCACTTGATTGGTACAATCAACGCGTTCAAAAGCAACTTGATTTTGCCCAAGAAAGAGCTAATGAAGTTGTGGCTAAAAGACGTAAAAAAGCTGATAAGATTATTGCGGAATTGGAAAAGCAGAAAAATGTTGGCGTTAAAGAAAATAAGATTATTGAAGCCAAGGGTGAACTTAACAGCCTAGAACGTCAGGTTCACAATTTAGCCCATAATAAGGTCTTACAGCGTGAAAAACGTCGACATCATGTAAGTGTAGGGGATCAAGTAAAGGTCCTTTCATATGGACAAACAGGCACTATTACTAAGAAATTGTCTGAGCATGAATATGAAGTGCAAATGGGGATCATTAAAGTCAAAGTTAGTGATCGTGATATTGAGAGAATTGCTAAGAATAATGCCCAGCCTAAGAAGAAACTGGTTAGAGCAACGAGTGCGATTAGACGTAGCAATGCACATAGTGAGCTCGACTTGCGTGGTCAACGCTACGATGAAGCCATGACTAATTTAGATCGTTATATTGATTCTGCTTTGCTTGCTGGGTTAGATATTGTAACGATTATTCATGGAATTGGTACTGGCGCAATCCGTAAGGGTGTTTGGCAATATTTACGCAGCAGCAATCATGTTAAAGGCTTTAATTACGCGCCTGCTAACGAAGGTGGTAACGGTGCCACAATTGTTAAATTAAAGTAGGCAATCTTCTTGTAAAAGGTAAGTAAAGCTGATATATTATTAATATAAGATTTGAAGAAAAAACGATATTAAACGATATTAATTGAAAGAGGTAAAGCATATGGTTGATGCAATTACTGATCAAAACTTTGAAGAAGAAACTAAAGATGGCGTTGTTTTAATAGACTTTTGGGCAACTTGGTGTGGTCCATGTAAGATGCAATCACCTGTAATTGACCAATTAGCAGAAGAACGTCAAGACGTTAAGTTTACTAAGATGGATGTAGATCACAATCAAGAAACTGCTAAGAATCTTGGTATTATGGCTATTCCAACTTTGATTATTAAGAAGAATGGTCAAATTGTTGATCGTTTGACTGGCTACACTCCAAAGGAAAAGTTGAACCAAATTTTGGATCAATATGCTGGCTAATTAAGACAAAAAATAAGCTTGTGGCGAGGCCACAAGCTTTATTTTATGCTTC
>NZ_GG700759.1:14677-16650 GCF_000160855.1 Lactobacillus helveticus DSM 20075 = CGMCC 1.1877 | reverse complement strand
TAATCTATAAAAAAGCTATCTTTTTTATAGACTATAATTTTTAGCCGAAACGAGCAATGATTTTAACTTTCTTTTCTTTAGGTAAAATGGTAATTTCACTTTCGGTGATTTTACCAGTTTCCTTTTGTACGGTTTCGGCAATCATGCCACTTTCAAGAGAAAATTCTTTACTACCACTGTCTAAACGGTCTTCGATATTTTGACCGCTTAATTCAAAAGTGATGGAGGCTCTTCTTTCTTTGGTTTTTACAAGAGTACCAAATTTAGCCATATGGAAGAAATCAGCCAAATCATCAAAATCGCTTAAGTCGTAGTGACGTGAAATTCTTTTGCCAGCCCAATAAAGAATAGGGGCATCATCATCACCTAAAATAGTTGGTAAAAGAAAGTCGCGGTAAAGCTGATTAATAAAATATACGTGTTCGTTTGCGTTTTCTGTCATAAACTTATTCATCCCTTTTATTCTTTTTTATTTTACCGTAAACTAGTAGGAGTAGAAAATAATTTTTTCTTAATAAGAGGTTTTTATTATGGATAATCGTCCCATTGGATTGTTAGACTCGGGTGTTGGCGGCTTTACAGTTGTTAAAAAAGTAATTGAAAAGTTGCCTCACGAATCTACTGTTTTTATTGGTGATAGTGCCAATATGCCTTATGGCGATAAAAGTCGTGAACAAATTATTGAACTTACGCGTCGTAGCGTAAAGTTTTTATTGCAAAAGAAAGTAAAGTTAATTATTTTTGCCTGCAACACAGCAACGGCAGTGGCAATGCCCACTTTGCAAAATGAAGTTGAGCAGCAAATTATCGGAGTTATTCAATCAGGTAGTTTAGCTGCGGCAAGAACGACTAAAAATAAAAAAGTTGCAGTAGCAGCAACACCGGTAACAATTAATTCGCATGCATATCAAAAAGAAATTAAATTCAGAGATCCTGATATTAAGGTGATGGAAGTAGCAGCACCAGAGCTTGCTCCCCTCATTGAAAGCCAAAAGGATTATGATACTAATTTAGCAGCAGTTAAACGCAGTATTGCTCCGCTTAAGGATCAAGATTTTGATACTTTTGTTTTGGGCTGTACGCATTATCCTTTAATTCAAAATGAATTTGTGGAAGCATTAGGTGATAAAATTCAAATTGTAGATCCTGCTGATCAAGTAGCACAATATACGTTTAATGTTATGCGGCGTGATGGCTTATTTAGTTCATTCGATCAAGCTGGAAAGCATGAATATTACACTACTGGAGATCCTGATAAATTCTCAGAAATGGGAAGAAGATTTTTAGGACAAGCAGATTTGACTAGTCATCAAGTAGATACGAGGAATTTATAATGACTAAGGAAATTTTATTTGCGACCGGCAATCAAGGAAAAGCTAAGGAATTAAAAGAAGCTTTTAAGAGAGCTGGCGTGGGTGTCGAAATCAAGACTAATGCTGATTTAGATAATCCGCCTAATCCAATTGAAAGTGGACGGACTTTTGAAGCAAATGCCAAAATTAAAGCTCATGAGTTAGCAGATTTTTCAGGATTGCCAACAATTGCCGATGATTCAGGCTTAATGGTTGATGCATTAAACGGTGAACCTGGCGTAAGAAGTGCTCGTTATGCAGGTGAAGCTCATAATGATGCTAAAAATAATGCAAAGTTGCTAGCTAATTTGGGCGGCGTACCTGATGAAAAGAGAACGGCAAAGTTTTGGACGACAATCGTTGTTTCAATGCCAGGTGAGTTTGATAAGGATTTAGTTGTTTCAGGTACTTGTTCAGGTCGGATCCTGGCTGCACCACGCGGTGAAGATGGCTTTGGTTATGATCCGCTATTCTTTATTCCTGAAAAGGGCAAGACTTTTGCACAAATGACAACAGATGAGAAAAATGAAATCTCTCATCGTGGTAATGCGGTGAGAAAATTATTGCAAGAATTGCCGGATTGGCTAAAACAATTCAATTAAAAAAGTGTTTAGAATTTTG
>NZ_GG700759.1:11223-13068 GCF_000160855.1 Lactobacillus helveticus DSM 20075 = CGMCC 1.1877 | reverse complement strand
GAATTTTTCGTTCTAAACACTTTTTCTATGCACTAGTTTTGATTATACTTGCCGTTGTCGCAAATTTAATGTCATTCTTGTGCAAAGCCTGAATATATTTTCCTAAATATAAATTTTTAACTGCCGATTGTTTCTCAGGTTTTACTTTGAAATACACGGCATAGGTAACTGTACGTCCGTTTTGTCCAGAAACACCAATAATTGAAGGACCAGAAGAAATAGTGCCTTTTTCAGGCTTAATTGATTTATTAACTTCTTTAATAATATGTTTAACTTGTTCAAAGTCGTTATCTGCATCTAATTCTAAATTAATAGTTAATCCGATAGCATTATGAGCAAGATTTTGCACAATAGTGATATCTCGATTAGGGATGTAAATTATTGAACCATCTGATGCCTTTAAACGAGTAGTCCGCAATCCTAACTGATCTACAGTACCAATCTGCCCATTGATGGAAACAGTATCGCCTACATCGAATTGATCCTCACTTAAAATGAAGAAGCCGTTAACTAGATCACTAACAAAACCTTGGGCCCCCATACCTAAGGCAAGAGAGAAGATTCCGGCACTGGCTAATAATGTTCCCACTGGCACGCCAATAATGGATAAAATTCCAAAAAGATAAAAGAATATCAAAGTATATTGGAAGATACTGTTGATTAAGGCAGTAATTGTTTTGGTCCTTTTGTTTCTGATCGTATTATGTCTAGCTAAATAATTGTTAATTATCTTATGACCAAAGTGGGATAAAAGGTAAAAGATTAAAGTAGTGATGGCTAGTTGCCAAATGTTAGACAAGAAATTTTGACCAATTTTGTCCCAGTTGAATTGAATTTTATGCATATTTATATGCGTGGGTAATGTAGGTGGTTTCATGATGAGTAGGTTATATAATATCCTTTCTTTAATTTAATAGGTTATAATAAAAGAATAACAAGACATTAATTGAGAATAAAGTATATTCATGCTAGACTTTTTTTAGATGGTATATGGAGGTAGAAGATAGAATATGACAATCTCTTATGGTGCTTTGGCTGGCTTAATTGCTGCAATCGCATTCTTAATTTTAGTATTATTTACGATCCCTATGCTTATTCGTACAGCAAAAGTTTTGAAAGAAACTAGTGCGACTATTCAGACAACTAATGAATCTATGAAGAAGCTTTCTGAAGATATGGATGGTCTGATGGATCAAACTCATAATTTATTAGATCAAACTAACGACCTAATGATCGATGTTAATGGTAAAATGAAGACGTTAGATCCAGTAGTAAAAGCCGCTGCAGATTTAGGTGAAAGCGTATCCGAATTGAATGATTCTTCAAAGAAGATCGCTAAACGCTTTAGTAGCAATCACTTTAGTCATGCTGGTCTCGTTTCTTCAATTGCGGCAACTGCCTTTGCAAGACGCAGACGCCGTAGAGGTGAAAATTAATAAAGGAGGATTTCACTATGAAAAAATTTGCAAGTTTTGTATTAGGTGCTGTAGCTGGTTGCGCAGCCGGCTTTATTGCAGGTTCATTGCTTGTTAGTGATGAACAAGTTGATGATGTTAAGAACAAGATTAAAGACAACGATAAGCTTCAAGATTTGAAGAAGAAGTACGACAATGGTACTGAAATCGTTAAGAATCAATTAGCTTCATTCCCTAAGAATGTTGAAGATTATTCAGAATTAAAGGACTTTGACGACATCGTTATTGATGATTCAAACAAGGATAATGATGTTGCTGATGGCAACAATGCAGAAAAATCAGTTGATGATTTAAACAATGCTGAAAATGATGATACTGCATCAACTCCAGATAATTCATCCGAAGAATAGTTCATTATTCATCACAAAAT
>NZ_GG700759.1:0-9380 GCF_000160855.1 Lactobacillus helveticus DSM 20075 = CGMCC 1.1877 | reverse complement strand
GTTTCGAAATTTTTTGATTAATCTCTAATAGGAATAATCTTTAGATCTTTGTCAGTATGTGTAAAGGTCTTGAAGCCATCCTTGGTTACGACACCACAGTCTTCAATTCTGACTCCAGCAAAGCCAGGGATGTAGATACCTGGTTCAATGGAGAAGCACATGCCTTCTTCAAGAACTAAGTCATTACCTTGTACAATAGATGGATATTCGTGTACGTTTTTACCAATACCATGGCCTAAACGGTGAATGAAGTATTCGCCATAGCCAGCTTTAGTAATGATGTCACGAGCAACGCTATCAAGTTCTTCGGCAGTGATGCCAGGTTTTGCGGCTTCGATTGCAGCTTGTTGAGCTTCACGGTCAACTTCGTAAATTTCTCGTTGCTTGTCTGATGGCGTACCATAAGCAACTGTTCTACTTGAGTCAGATGCGTAACCATCATGCATAGTACCTAAGTCGAATAAAACAAGTTCGTTAGGTTGAACAGTATTCATAGTTGGACCAAGGTGTGGGTTAGCGGCATTCTTACCAGCTTGGACAATAGTTTCAAAACTCTCGTGCATTACGCCTTTTTGGATTTTTAATTGGTAATCAATTTGACCAGCGATACTTCTTTCGGTTACGCCAGTTCTAATTGCATCAAAACCAATCTTGAAAGCAAAGTCAGCTTCGGCACCAGCGCCTTGCAATTTCTTAATTTCTTCTGGCGTCTTGTAAAGACGAAGTCTTTCAATGAATGAAGAAACGTCGTTAGTAAAACTGGCATTTGGAAATTCACCGCGCAGATATTGGTAATGAGCAACTGAAAGATCATCTTTTTCGATTGCCCAAGTGTGAGTATCGCTAGTTCTCTTTCTTACATTATCCGCAATTAATTCCCAAGGATCTTCTGAATCAAGGTAACCAAAAACGTCACCGTTCCATTCAGAATTCTTTGCTTCTTCAACGTTTAAAGCAGGGCAGAAAATAAAAGGATTTGCATCTTTAAATACGAGCAAAGCAAAGATACGTTCATGAGGATCCATGGAATATCCTGTGAAGTAAGAAATAGTGATTGGATTAGAAATGTATGCAATATCATTGTTTGAATCTTGCAGCCATTGTTGTAATTTGTCTAAGTTCATAAATAGCCTCTTTTTCGTTAGTTTAGTGTCAGTATATCATGCTTTTTCTATGAAAAAAACGAAAGAAAAGATGTAAACGTTTGCACTTAGAGCAAAACAATGATAAATTAAGGTGAAGGATTTTTCGGAAGGACTGAGAATAAGCGATGCATAAACAAGAAGTTACAATTTATGATGTTGCTCGAGAAGCTAAGGTGTCTATGGCGACAGTTTCTCGTGTTGTTAACGGCAATAATAATGTGAGCAAAGAGACACGTGATCGTGTTCTTGAAGTAATTAAGAGATTACATTATCAACCAAATGCTGTAGCGCAAGGGTTAGCATCTAAGCGTACCACTACAGTTGGTTTAATCGTCCCAGATTTGACTAATTTGTATTTTGCAGAATTATCTAAGGGTATTGATGATATTGCACTTTTATATAAATACAACATTATCATTACCAGTATTGAAAACCGTTTGATGAAAGAAGATCAAGTAATTCAAAGCTTGCTTAATAAGCAAGTAGATGGCGTGATCTACATGGCAAACCGTTTGCCAAATGAAGCTGCAGAAGCATTTAAGAGAACTAATACTCCAGTGGTATTGGCCGGAACGAGGAATAATCGCGACGAGTTCGCATCTGTAACTATCGATTATAAGAAAGCTGATACAGAAGCATTGAATTTATTAATGCACGATGGCAAGAAGAACTTGGCACTTGTTGTTGGTGATGAAGATGCAGTTGTAAACGGCGAAAATAGAATTCCTGCCTACAATGAATTTATCAAAGAGAATAATTTAGGTGAACCACATGTTTACACCGGGGTTAAAGATTATTCAGACGGTTACAATTTATACCCACAACTCGTTAAAGATGGTATCGATGGTATAATTGTTACTCGTGATATTTCATCTGTTGGTATTTTGAATTCTGCTATAGATGCAGGCAAGAAGATACCAGAAGATTTGGAAATTATTACTGCAAGTGCAACTCAACTTGCTTCTGTTGTTCGTCCAGCTTTGACCACAATTAAGCAACCACTTTATGATATGGGTGCGGTTGCTATGAGAATGTTGACTAAGTTGATGAATAATGAAGAAGTTGACGAAACTCATATTGAATTGCCATATGAATTAGTTAAAAAACAAAGTACATTAAATCGATAAAAAGTATCAAAAAAGAAGTAGTTGGTAAGGATAATGTCATTAAGTTAAGACATTGTTGATAAGAACTACTTCTTTTTGTTTTAGCGGATAATATGATTAATTTGTTTCTGCTTTTGCCAGTAAGTTGGCGTAAGTGTTAATTTGTTTGGGTTAAAAGGTAACAAAACCAAGTTCGTGTATTTGCTTACTCGTGGCAATTTATTATATTGCTGAAAAGCTTTTTTACTGAAAAAGCCATAGAAGAGTATTTGATCAGCCTTAATCCAACCTTTTTTAGTGTAGAGCCACATATTCTTAGGACTTCCGTTAAAGTTTTGAATTTTAAATAATGTGTTAGCAGGTAAGAATTTCTTTGTTTTTGCCTGATTGTCAGGATAATTGTAAATTGCCACTTTAGTATTAGGTTTAGCGATTATCTTTTTATTTTCATAAGGTGCGATATCATTATGACGCAAATCTAAATTGACGAATTCTGCAGAAATAAAAGTCTTCTCTGCAATTTGATAGTATAATTTGTTGTCGACTCGTACACCATAAGTTACATTGACTTTTTGATTAGGCCAGACATATTTCTTCTCTTTGATGCGGACGTAAGGATTCATCATAGTAGAGGTTTTAGTTTTACCAAAATAGATTCCTGTTCGATTGATGGTATATTTTTTTGTGCCGCTTTTGGCTAATTTATATTTGAATCCTGTTGCCGGAAAGTTGGTAACAACCCCGTCGACATTACGATTGATTAACCAATGCCAAAGAGCAGGCGATTCATCCATTTCTGCCCAAACAAATAGTTGCTTATGCAGTTTGTGGAGCCAATTAATTAAGAAGGGATGCTCTTGAACAATATCCGAAGCAGCGTTCACAGCATTTACTTGTGGCAAAATACTGAAGTTGATTCGTCTTAGACTTCCTACGATGAAGATTAAATAAGCATCGGGCATTATTTTTCTAAAATGAAATAAACTTGCTGCAGAAAAAGAATGAATCATGATCCGTTTTTGCATATGGTATTTCTTGACTACTGCAGCAATTTTATCTTCAAGTTCATATGATGGATTAATGCTGTGGTCGATTTTTGTTTCTAAGACAAACTTGGCGCTGGGCTTATTTTTATAGTGTTCAAATAATTCATTAAGCGACATTACATGTTCGCCATTATCATACTTTAGTTGTTTGAGTGTCTCAAAGTTATTTTGTGATACAATTGCATGTGTATGAGTAACTCGCTCAAGGTCATCATCATGAGAGATGACTAAAACTCCATCTTTTGAAAGTCGGAGATCGAGTTCGACGTAATCAGCACCGAAATTGAAGGCAGAATCATCAGACTGAATAGTTTCTTCAGGATATTTGATGGGATCGCCGCGGTGACCGACAACAGTAAAACCACTTGTTGTAAAAAAGATTAAGCTAAAAAAAGAGCCCAAAAGAGTTGGCTTTTAAATTTCATGTGTGTACACCTCTATCGCATATTAACAATAGCATGGTTACACATTTTTTCTATTTATAGTATGATTCTGTTATTCCAAAAGGGTGAATTTAATGGAACAATTGGATTTAATTGAAGAGATTACCAGAAATGATGGTAGTCGTTATTATGAAATTTCTAATATTGATCAAAATGGAATTGCTGAATTAGCGGTGGATCATGGTGAAATTAAAAAAGTACGGATATTGCAATTGAATATTCCGCGTACTACTGCGCTGGTTGAGTATGAAAAATATATCAATGATACTTATGATTTACAGACGTTGACTAATGAAGATGACTGGAAAAATCCTAAGTGGGTAGAATGGGATAAGCCTAAAGGTAAAATTTTGGATGCTTATCACATGATATTGAAGGCCAATCGAATTGGATAGAAAGTAGTACGAAAATGGAAACTTTGCGAATTTTACATACTAATGATCTACACTCACATTTTGAACATTTTCCTAAAATTGGGCGCTATTTAAAAAAGGCTCAAGCAGATACTTCAGTTGATGAAGTTTATACTTTTGATGCCGGTGACTTTATGGATCGTTCGCATCCCTTAACCGATGCAACAGAGGGCCAAGCTAATATTAAATTGATGAATGGCTTTAACTATGATGCAATCACGATCGGCAACAATGAAGGAATCTCCAATCCGCATTGGGTATTAGAAAGATTATTTGATCATGCTCATTTTCCAGTGGTTTTAGCCAATTTGCGTGAAGAAGATGAATCTATGCCGAATTGGGCACTAGGTCATAAAATTATTAAAACTAAGAAAAATACGAGCATTGCTTTAATTGGTCTTACTGCTGCATATCCAATGACTTATGGCCCAAATCACTGGCACGTTAAGATGCTGGGGCATGCAATGGATCAGCAATTAGCTCAGATTAAGGATAAATATGATGTTTTAATTTTGATTACTCATGTAGGGCTTAAGATGGATCGCTGGCTGGCTAAAAATTATCCCCAAATTGATTTAATTGTTGGTGGACACAGTCATGATTTATTGCCTCATGGTGAAAAAGTTGAACATACTTGGATTACTCAAACTGGAAAATGGGGCAATTATGTTGGTGATATTCATGTTGAACTAGAAAATCATCATGTAACTAAGATTGCACCAGATACGATTCCTACAGCTTCAATGCCAGCAGAGCCTGAAGATGAAGCAGTTATCCAAGGCTATTATGATAAAGGGCAAAAACTTTTATCTGAACATAAAGTAGCTAAATTGCCTGAAAAATTTAATGATGACAAAATTGCCGCAGTACAAGTTTCACTTGATGCAATTGCTGATTTTGCTAAGACAGATTTAGCTATCTTGAGTTCAGGTCTCTTTTTGACACCATTTAAGAGTGGGGTTTTAACCCAATATGATTTGCAAAAAGCATTGCCACATCCTATGCATGTTGTTCGTTCAACCTTGAAAGGCAGCGATCTTTGGCGTTTAGTAATGGAAATTGAAAAGAATCGCCATTATCTAGATCATTTTCATTTGCAAGGGATGAGCTTTAGAGGCAAGATTTTCGGGCAAATGTACTACAAGGGAATTAAAGTAGATATGCGCAAGCGAATTGTATATGCCAATGGTCATGAGATTGATCCAGAAGCAGAATATCAAATTGCTTGTTTAGATAACTATGTATTAGTGCCATTCTTTCCAACTTTAGCTATTGTTGGTGAAAATGAATTCTTATTCCCTCAAGTTTTACGTGAAGTTGTTGGCAATTATTTGGCTAAAATATACCCACTATCATCGAGAAGTGAAGTAAATGACAGAAAAAAATAAAAGTAATTCAGAAAAAAAAGCAGAGGAAAAAATAAATAAATTTAAAGAAGAACAGCCTTTGCGTCATCCACTTGTTAACGTAGCACAGGATGGTCAGAGCATAAAAATTAATGAACAGTTATATACAATTGTCACTAATGAACGGGATGCACTGGATTTAGAAATGCTCCGTAAAAAATATGATCCGTTTTTGGATCAATATGATTATTTAGTAGGGGATGTTTCAAGCGATCACTTACGCTTAAAGGGATTTTACAAAGACGAAGCTCGCACTTCGATTGATAAAAAAGAAATGGCGATCGTGGATTATTTAACCGAGTATTGTAATCCAGGCGGACCATATTTTATTTTAGAATTAACTAATCCTACTCATCATTATCCACATCAAAGAACGCGTAAACCATATTACGAACGTGAACGTAATCGAAGAAATGATCGTTTTCACTCACGTCGACGTCATGGTAAAGGCTACCGTAAGAATGAGAATAATCCATTCAAAAAACGTCGAGTTCATCAGACTAAATTTAAGAAAAAGCAATCAATTGCAGTGAAAAAAGAATTTGGACGATATCATTCTTTTATTATTAAGAAAAGAAAGGAAAACCAGTGAAAGATTACCGGGTATTTTTGATTGACTTAGATGGGACAGTTTATCGTGGTGAAGATACTGTCGAATCAGGAGTAAGATTTGTTCACCGCTTGATTGAAGCAAAGAAAGATTATTTATTTTTAACCAATAATACGACTAGAACTCCTCAGATGGTGGTCGATAAATTGAAGGGACATGGAGTAGAAACTGATACCGATCATATTTATACTCCAAGCATGGCTACGGCTAGTTATATCTTGAGTCAAAATAAAGATCACTCGAACAAAAAGATCGGTTTATACATTATTGGAGAAATTGGCTTGTGGAGAGAGTTGTTGCAGCATCCTGAATTTGAGCTTAATGAAGAAAATCCGGACTACGTAATTGTAGGGATGGATAAGGATTTGACTTATCATAAGGTGTGTGTGGCTTCTAGAGCAATTAGATGTGGTGCAACTTTTATCGGTACTAATGCAGATATGAATTTGCCTACAGGGGATGAACTAATTCCAGGTAATGGTTCTCAATGCGTCTTTGTTGCAGCTGCAAGTGGGGTAGATCCTTTGTATATCGGCAAACCCGAATCTATCATTGTCAAAAAAGCCCTAGCTAAAGTAGGCTATGCCAAAGAGGATGCTTTATTAGTAGGTGACAACTATGATACTGATATCAAGGCCGGCTTTAACAGCGATGTTGATCAATTATTGACTTTGACGGGTGTAACTCAAAAAGAAGATATTATTGGAAAACGCCAACCAACTTATGTGGTTAATAACCTAGATGAATTCAAATTATGATTACGAAAGATAATATTTTTTCACTGATCTATCATTTTTTATTTGCGGTTTCGAGTAGTGTAGTAGGTGCTATTATCGCTAGCTGGCCGCTTTTATTTATTTTTATGCTTGTTCAAAAGACATATGAGACTGTTCACATGTCTTTATTTCAGGTAATGCATAATTATAACCAGTTGATGGTTTATTTGATCTGGCCCTTTAAAAAACGGTTTAAAATGGATAATTTTCCTACATCCGTAAATGCAGCAGAACATTTTGCGGAATGTAAGCAATTATTCGTCTTTACTGTGCTTGTATTTATTGTGTGTCTGTTGCTGTATTTTGTTTTTAAAAAGCGCAGAAAAAAAGCACTGCTTAGTCTAGATAAATCTGCAGCACTTATTTTATTGTTATTGCCAATTGTAGTATTTCCTTTTGCGGTAACTAATTTTGATAGTTTCTTCGTGATTTTTCATCACATTTTGTTTAACAACAATGATTGGCTGTTTGATCCAAATACTGATCCGATCATTAATGTATTGACAGAAGGCTTTTTTGCATCTTGTTTTGCAGTAGCCGGAATTATTTATGAATTATATTTTGCTGAAAAGTTATTACGCAGATAAAAAAGAGTTCCAATTAGTGGAACTCTTTTTTGAATGACATTTTTTTCTTTAAAGCTACGATTGCAATTGGCACCACTGAAACTAAGATGATGGCAATTACGATCATTGAAAAATGGTCTTTTACTACAGGGATGTTGCCAAAGAAGAATCCGATAATAGTAAATAATCCTGTCCAAAGCAAACCGCCGATAATGTTGTAGGCGATAAATTTACCGTAGTGCATTTTGCTACCACCAGAAATGAAGGGGACAAATGTACGGATAAACGGAATAAATCTTCCGATCACAATCGTGATTGGACCGTGGCGTTCAAAGAATTTCTCGGCAGCTAGTCGATTATTTTGGTTGATCAATTTGTTAAACCAGCTGTGTTCTTCTCCCGCTCTGGTAGACCAGGCGCCAATTTCATAGTTGGCAGTATCACCCAGGACTGCAGCGAAGGCAACTACTAAATAGATGAGCCAAATATTTAATCCGTATTTCGGATTAGCGGCCATTGCACTAGCAGCAAAAATAAGTGAATCACCAGGCAGGAATGGAAAAATAACTACTCCAGTTTCAATAAAGATAATGGCAAACAGAATTAGGTAAGACCAGCCACCAAATTGATTAACAATTGTGACTAAGTGGTCGTCAATATGTAAGATAAAATCGATTAAAGTCATTTTTTCTCCTAAATGCTTGTTGAGTGAATGGTTAAGTTTTTTTCTGGGAATAAATCACGCATAATAGAAGTGATAGCAATTTGAGCTTCCCCAAATCCTAGTGCAATTAAAGGAACACGGCCAGGGTAGCTTACTACATCTCCCGCTGCATAGATTCCATCAATGTTGGTTTTCATAGTTGGATCAACGGCGATGTTAGTTCCGTTAAGTTCAATTCCCCAATTTTTTATAAAACGATTATTGGCTTTAAAACCGTAAGCAACAACGATCTGATCAAATTGTTCATGACGTGATTGAACATCGACCATGCCTTTAAGAGTAATATCTAATTGATTATTAATTAATTGAATATCCTTTGGAAGGTAGGGAGTTAAAATTTTAACATTTGTTAAAGAACGCAATTTTTTAACATTTAATTCAAGACCGCGAAATTCATTTCTACGGTGAATGATTTTTACATTTGCATAATTTGCTAATTCAATTGCTAAATCAAGAGCAGAATTGCCTCCACCGAAAACCCCAATTTTTTGATTTGCGAAATCTTTAGGATCCTTAATGAAGTAATGCACTCTTTTTTGAATTTCATCGCTCATTTTCAATGGCAATTCTTTAGGCTTAAATGCGCCTGCTCCTGTTGCGATGATAATGCTTTTGGCTAATACGACATTATCTAAGACAAAACCGTCAGCGTTTTTCTTAATATCATTAACTTTATGATTAGTGATAATTTCGGTTTCTTTTGGTAAACCGGATTTTAAATTTTGAATTAAGGCTGTTCCATTGATGGAATTATACGCAGGGATGTCGCTAATTTTTTTGAATGGATAGAGCATCTGTGGCTGACCGCCGACTTCAGATAATGAATCGAAAATCAAGCTAGATAATCCATGTAAATGAGCAAAATGTGCTGCAAATAATCCAACCGGTCCAGCACCTATAATGGCAAGATCGACTTTTTTGATTTTTAAAACCTCCTATAAATGTTGATGTATAAACTTTAACACGATTTAAGACAATAATCATTTAAAATTTGTGCTTGTCTAAATCTGTTGACTAGGGTATATTAATTAAGTCGTCTTTTGAAGGACGCAATTTAATTAATAAAAAATACTTGCAAAACTAAGTTAAGTATTATATATTAATAAAGTCGTCTTGAGAGATGACGAAGAGCTTGCAAGCTTTAG
>NZ_GG700760.1:41597-60766 GCF_000160855.1 Lactobacillus helveticus DSM 20075 = CGMCC 1.1877 | reverse complement strand
TTATTTTTTATTAAATCAAACCTGATTCTTTAGTAATCTTCTTCATACCATTCATGTATGGTACAAGAACATCAGGAACAGTTACAGAACCATCTTCGTTTTGGTAGTTTTCCAAAATTGCAGCTACTGCTCTACCTACAGCTAAACCAGAACCATTTAAAGTATGAGCTAAGTGAAGCTTGCCATCTTCGTCACGGTAACGAATTTGTGCACGACGAGCTTGAAAGTCAGTACAGTTAGAACAACTTGAAATTTCACGGTACTTGTCTTGTGCAGGCATCCAAACTTCAAGATCGTAAGTCTTAGCACTAGTAAAACTTGCATCCCCAGTTGACAAAGCGACTACGTGATATGGCAAACCTAACTTTTGCAATAAGTGTTCAGCATTGTGGGTCAACTTTTCAAGTTCATCCCATGATTCATCTGGCTTACATACCTTAACCATTTCAACTTTGCGGAATTCGTGCATTCTAATCAAGCCACGAGTATCACGACCTGCTGAACCTGCTTCACTTCTAAATGCTTGTGATAAAGCAGTTACGTTGATTGGTAACTTGTTTTCATGAATAATTTCATTTCTGAAGTAGTTTACCAAAGGAACTTCAGCAGTTGGAATCAAAGTCAAGTCACGTGGCTTATCTGGATCGTCGTTATCTACGATAGTATAAACATCTTCGTGGAACTTAGGGAATTGTCCAGTACCTTGCATTGATGCATCGTTAACAAGGTATGGTGGAATAACTTCGGTATAGCCATCCTTAGTGTTTTCATCAAGGAAGAAGTTAAAGACAGCACGTTCCAAAAGCGCACCTGCACCAATGTAGTAAACAAAACGTGCACCTGAAACTTTAGAAGCACGATCCCAGTCTAAAATACCAAGGTCAGTACCAATGTCCCAGTGAGCCTTTGGCTTAAAGTCAAACTTAGTTGGTTCATTCCATTTACGAACTTCTTCATTGTAGCTATCATCAGGGCCGATTGGATCTGAATCTGCTGGGAAGTTAGGTAATCTAAGCAAAATGTAGTTTTGCTTTTCAGTCAATTCAGCGACTTCTTTATCTAAGTCTTTGATTTCCTTACCTACTTCACGCATAGCTTGAATAGCATCACTTGCGTCTTCCTTATTGCGCTTCTTTTCAGCAATTTGCTTAGAAACGTCATTACGCTTAGCCTTTAATTGTTCACTCTTGGTTAAATCCTTACGACGCTTAGCATCGATTTCAACCAATTCATCCAATTCTTCTGGCTTGATGCCACGTGTAGCTAACTTTTTCTTTGACCAATCGAGATTCTCACGAATCACCTTAATATCAAGCATTAAAAACCTCCATAATACAAAAAAGAGCCGACTCATCCCCTGCTTGGGACGAATCGGCTCTTGCACAGCTTCGCGGTACCACCCATCTTCAGTCAGATATAGACTGCACCTCTTAACAGACGAATAACGACGCCAAACCGTGCAACTATTAATTGCCCATCTTAACGAAATCTGGAAACGACATCCATTCACTCGCACCAACCGTGAACTCTCTGAAGTAGTCTTAGGATTTCATGTTTGCGTCTATTTTAAGCCATTCTGCTTGTTTGAGCAAATAATATTTTTCTTGATACGAAAAAAGTGTACTAATTTGGGAATAATCTACGGTATAAACATACTGAAAACCTAGTTTTTCCAATAATTTCTGCGATTTTTCATTATTTACAAAAGTTCCTGCCCAAATTTCTTTTTGACGCTTCTTTTTAAAAGCATAATTCAAAATTAAACGGAGCGCTTCAGTCATATAGCCATTGCCTTCAAATGCTTGATCTAGCAAAAAGCCTACTTCTTTTGTTTTTAACAAGCCACTTTGTTCATCTAAACCGCGTTCATATAGTTCAATCAAGCCAATTGTCTGATCATTTTGTCGCAGACAAATAATATAACTCTCTGGACGTGCCATGTATTGCTGAACGCCGCGGCGAGCCTCATCTATATTTTGGTAATTTTCAAAAGCAGCTAAATTATTGTAGCGAGCATTCTTTCCCCACTTCAATAGCTGTTCTGCATCTTTTTCTTCAAATCTTCTTAAATATATTCTTTTTGATTCTAGCATTATTTACCCATCAACTTCAGAAGCCATTTGGCACCGTACTGCAAGCCAAAGCTGTAAGCAATAATTGTCCATGGCTTACATAAAATAATTATCCAAAAGTAAGTCCAAAACTTCATCTTGGTTAAGCCGGCAAGCAAACAAAGCACATCATCAGGCGCAACAGGCGAAACAATACAGATGGCGAAAAACCAATTAAACTTCTTTTGATTCTCGGTCCACTTCATATATTTGTCCAGCGTTTTTTCTGAAACAATGTGCAAAATAAATGGACGCCCATAACGCCTAGCCAAAAAGAAGTTGATAATTGAGCCGATGCAAATTCCGACGTAATTATAGATGAATCCGGCGACTGGTCCAAAAAAGACCACCCCACCTAACAAAGAAACACCACCTGGAATAATTGGGATTACTACCTGGACAATCTGGATCAATACGAAAATGATTGGCCCAACGATTTGTTTATTGGCTAAATAAGCGCGCATCTTCGTTTGATCAGTAAATATCCCTAATTGATACCAATAAATGACCAACAAAATAATTACTAATCCACAGACCACCGTCGCAATATTGATTAGTTTACGACTGGCCTTAGCTGACAAATGATGCATCTTTTTCGCCTTCTTTCAGAAATTTAATACACTAATTCTATCAAAAAACTTAGCAAGTGTTTATTAACTTATCTGCTTTTTAGTTAATATATAATATTCTTAACAGTAGAAATGAAAGGAACACAGATTATGGTAGTCATTAAAAATAATATTATTTATGACGAGAATAAAGAACTAGGAGCTGATATCTACTATCCAAATGATACAACTTCTGATACTAAAATTTTAATCTTTTGGCATGGTGGCGGCTGGCTTCGCGGAGACAAAAAAGATGTTAAAAAAGTAGGCGTAGATTTTGCTAATGCCGGATTCATGACTTTTATCCCTAACTACAGCTTAGCTCCAGCAAACCATTTTCCAGCTGCTCATGATGATGCACTTCATTTTGTCGAGTGGCTGTTAAATTCCGATTATACCGATCATGATGACATCAAGAATATCGTTCAAATCGGTGCCAGCGTTGGTGGCACAATGGCTTTATACGTGGCCGGTAAGTACGGTTTTCCAACTGTGACTTGGTCTGGCCCTGTTGAATATGCCAACTGGATTAAGCAGCATCAAGATGTTAAGGCATCCCCACAAGCCAAGCAAGACTTCGGCATCACTGATCCTGCACAAATCAGAGCATCCTTTTACAAGTACTTCACTCTAGCTTATGCCGGCTCAGACAAAGCTGATGTTTTACAAAAGCTTGATGCTCAATCATATGATTTTTCTAAATTGGGCAAATTAATGATGCTTAACTCTACTGATGAACTAACACCGTTATCCACTACACTAGATTTTATTAAATTCTTAGCTAAAGAAAATCACGGCGTGCAATTATTAGTAATTCCAGGACACGGCCACGCTATGGATTATAGTCAGGATTATATTGATGAATCCCTGGACTTTTTATATCAAACAATTAAGAGACAAAAACAATGATTATCGATATCAAAAAATTCGTTCAAATACGTAAAAAACAGAAACTATCGCAAACGGAACTTTGTGATGGTATCTGTACACAATCAACTTTAGGTAATTTTTAAAATAACGGTCAAGTGCCCTCCTTAAAAATTCTTAATCAGCTATGCAATCGCTTGCATATCGAAGTTGGCGATATTATTAATCGCAGTGATGAGCAACGAATTGCTCAACTGCTATTTGATGCAGACTTTTCATTTATTAATTATGCCTACACAAAAATCTTGAACTTGCTGTCTGAAGTTAACGAAGATACTCTCAAACGTAAAACAGATCAGGTGCACTATCAATTTTTACGAGGACAATACGCACTTAAAAGCGACCGCAATGAAATGAGTGCCTTGTTTTATTTCAATAATATTTTGACAACTAAAGATCTGCCTAAAAACGATATCTATCGTTTGCTCGCACTCAATGGCTGCAGTCAGATTTATGCTAAGCAAGGTGAGACGAAAAAGGCAGAGCATTATTACAGCCAAGTTCTCAAAAATATTAAAGACGTTGAAATCAACAACCCACTTACAACCTTGCATGCTCTAGCTATTTTATGCGATGCTAGTGAATTTTATGGTCAACGCGAAATGTACAAAGAATCCAATTCACTTTTGCGTTACGCCTACAAGATCAGTACTGAAAAGCATGTCATCTTTTACATGGCTCGCATTCTCCTGCAGCAAGGCATTAATGACATAGCGCAAAATAAAGATAAAACAATTATTAGTCAGCACTTGCATGATGCGATTGCGTTTGCTCGTATCAACCGCAATCGCATCACCTTGAACAAGGCTCGAAAACTGCTTAAACAATTAAATGAATGAAAATAGCTGTGTTTTATTTGCAAGCTCTTTATAATATAAGCATAACTTTATAGAGATAAAACTTACTGAATGGGGGAAAGAAATTGTCCAAATATCAATCAATTAATCCATACACCAACGAAGAATTCGCTAGCTATAATAATCCAACATCCCAACAAATCGATGAGGCAATCAATTTAGCGCACATGCTATATAAAAAATGGCGTCATGAAGATCCAAGCAGTCGTGCAGAACTTTTGCACAAAATTGCAGATGCCTTTCGTGAGCATGAAGATGAATTAGCTAAAATGATGACCCTAGAGATGGGAAAATTATTGCGTGAATCAAAAGAAGAAGTTGAATTATGTGCTTCTATTTGTGATTATTACGCAGAAAATGGTGCAGCAATGTTAAAACCTACGCCTATTAAAAGCAAATTGGGCGATGCTTATTACTTAAAGCAATCCACAGGTGTAATCATGGCTTGCGAACCATGGAACTTCCCACTCTATCAAGTAGTTCGCGTATTTGCGCCTAACTTCATCGTAGGTAATCCTGTTTTGCTTAAGCACGCTCACAACGTACCAGGTTCAGCAGCCTTAATCGCTAAAATTATCAAGAGATCTGGAGCACCTGAAGGCTGTCTGCTCAATCTTTACCTCAACTATGACCAATTAGCAGACGTTATTGCTGATCCACGAATTCAAGGCGTGGCATTAACCGGATCAGAGCGTGGCGGTAGTGCTGTTGCTGAAGCTGCTGGTAAAAATCTAAAGAAGTCTACCATGGAACTTGGCGGCAATGATGCCTTTATCGTATTAGACGATGCCGATCCGCAATTATTGCGCAACGTTTTAAACGATGCCAGAACCTATAACGGTGGACAGGTATGTACTTCATCTAAGCGAATTATTGTCAAAAAATCACGTTATGACGAAGTTTTGCATGAACTTAGAAACGTCTTCTCTGAGTTAAAGGCTGGTGATCCGCTTGAAGCAGATACTACTTTGCCACCAATGAACTCAGAAAGAGCTAAAGAGAAATTAGAAAAACAAGTTCAAGCAGCAACTGAGGCAGGAGCTAAAGTCTTCTATCAATATCCTGAAATTGATTCCAAAGGTGCATTCTTTAGACCTACAGTTTTAACTAATATTGATAAAAACAACCCAATCTTCGATGAAGAACTCTTTGGACCAGTTGCTGAAGTCTATGTGGTTCAAGATGACGATGAAGCTATTCAATTAGCTAACGATTCAAGCTATGGCCTTGGTTCATCAGTTATTAGCCGTAATATTGATCGCGCTAAAAAGGTTGCCGCACAAATTGAAACGGGAATGACAGTCATCAACGGTCGCTGGATCACCTCAGGTGAACTTCCATTTGGCGGAGTTAAGAAATCGGGCTATGGCCGTGAATTAAGTGACTTAGGCATGATGGCATTTGTTAACGAACATCTAGTTATTGATGTTACTAAAAATAATCAATAATTGACTATACGAAAAAAGGAGCAGATTTGCTCCTTTTTTTATGCTCTAATTTTCTTTTTTCTTAAATAAATTATAACCTGATAAAACCGTAGTAAGTGCACTAGATAAAATCAAGAAATAAGCAGACGCACCTAATGATACAGCATAAATAATCAACTGACTGATTAATTGACTCATAACGCCAGTTGCAGCACGACTAGAACTAGATAATTTATAGATTAAATAAATTAAAAAGATCGTTTCAATTAGTGACAAAACAAAAGCTAAAGCCTGACTGGATCGTGTATTTTTCAATATATTGTAAATGATAAATATTGGGAAAAGGAATAAAAACAGCCAGACAAGATAAAGCACAATCGAATAAACAGAAGTGGCTCCAGATGATAGTAATCTGCCTGCCAAACTGAAAATCATATTGGAGATCGACATTCTCTGCGTGTAGCTCACAGCTGAAACGGCCGCACCTGAATCGGTAAAGAGAACGATTAAACTAATTAGCGCTGTTAAAATGACTGATAATTGAACGTAGTTAAAGCGACTTTGTCTTTGCTTCTTTATTTCACGCATCTGTTTTTCAACACGCGGATGACTTTGTTCAAAATCTGCATTACGCTTTTTTATTCCGTCTTCGCGCTCATCAACTCGATTGAAGATTTTAGATCCCATTTGGTTAATTTTTTGAGTTAATCGTTTATCAACTGTATATTGTTCAATCTTCTTTTGTTGATCACAAACAATATAAAGCCAAATCATCAAAGCCAAAAAACTAATCCAACCTGCTGCTCTTGAAAAGCTCATCAGAATTAACAGAAAAACACCTAATAGAAAAACTAAAGTGGCATTTTTTCTTACCCAAGCAATCATACGTTGAACAGTAGAATTTTGCTTTTCGGGATAAAATTCTGCCCGATATGCAGCACGGCTGATAATTTGTTGCCCCTCATTATCAGATTCATACTTAGTCTTAATATGCTGATCTGTGAAAAAGTTGTCACGGTATTTCTTTAGATTAAAACCACAATTTGAACAAATATCGTCCTTTTCATTAATCGCTTGACCACAATTTGGACACGTAGTCATATAAAGCCCTCTCTTATTGCTTCTTTATCAATAATTATAACATGCAGATGAAGGCAAATAGTGACGACATGAGCGGATTTTGTTAGTAACCAATTAAATTCTTACTTATGAATACAAAAAAGACTCTACAGCAATTGTAGAGTCTTTTGAGTTAATTATTATTTATTGTTTTTCTTAAACAACCTACCGAAGTTGACACCTTCATAAGTTAATTTAACTGCAGCTGATAAAGTAATTGGCAAGATAAATACCAAGATTAACAAACCAACATCCACAGTCAAAGCAACTTCAATCAAGGTTGGGATGCCTGATGGGATCAAGGCTGCAAAAGTACCATCCAAGATAATTGCAGCTGAAACAACAACAGTACCGATAATAGCACATGCCTTCAAGATTCTTGAACTTGGAGTTGTGTAACCTTCAGTCTCAAGTTCACGATAACGAGTCATGAGGAAGATACTGTAATCAACACCTAAGGCAATCAACATGATAAAGCTGAAAAATGGTGTGTTCCATGAAAGCATGCTTCTACCAAGAACAGCCTTAACAATCCATTGGTTGATTGAAAGTGAGCAAAGGTATGCGATAAGCAAAGTACCAAGAATGTAAACTGGTTGAAGAAGTGAACGAGTTACAAACATTAAGGCAATACCGATACCAATTAACATGATTGCGGCAGTTCTAAGGAAGTCGCCGCTGGCAACTGTCTTAGTATCCTTAATCTTTGAACTTTGACCACCCATAGCAACAGTAGCATTCTTAAGAGCAGTACCTTGGAAGGTCTTCTTAGCCATTGCGCTCAATTCTTGTGATTCGTTAGTAGCTTCGGTTGCACTTGGGTTTGAATCGAAGACTATGATGATTTGAGCTGACTTCTTGTCAGGGCTAAGGTATACATCCATTGACTTCTTGAACATTTCATTCTTCAAGAAGTCCTTTGGAATGTAGAAGGTATCTGCAGCTGCAGATGAACCTAAGCCCTTCAAGTAAGTTTCACCTTGGCCTAAACCACTGTTTACAGTGTCAATACCAGTAGTAAGTTCTGGAACCTTAGCAGCTAACTTGCCAGCACCCATGCTGAGTTGGCCAGCACCACTGTTGAGTTGACCAATACCTGAGATAAGGGCTGGAGCTTGACCAGCTAATTGACCAACACCTGAGTTAAGTTGACCGGCACCATTTGCAAGTGTGCCAAGACCAGTGTTAAGAGTACCTGCACCGTTGGCAAGAGTACCTAACCCAGATTGAAGTTGGCCAGCACCACTGTTGAGTTGACCAACACCAGCATTAAGACGACCAGCACCACTTGCAAGACTGCCAAGACCAGTACTCAAGCGACCTGCACCGCTGTTAAGAGCTGCGGCACCTGAGTTAAGCTTGTTTGCACCGGCAACACCTGCGCTAGCAGCTGATTGAACTTGACTTAAGCCTGAGCTTAATTGGTTCAAAGCAGTGGCAGCACCTGGAAGTGCTTGGTTTGAGGCTTGAGCTAAAGTATTCACTTGAGTCTTCAAACTTTGAAGTTGTGTCATCAAATCACTTTGTTGCATTGCAGCCATTGAGCCTTGTAATCCTTGAGCAGCTTGAGTTGCATTTTGCATAGCTAACTTTAACTTGTCAGTATTAGCACCAGCTTGAGCTTTTTGAACTACTGATTGTACCGCTTGGGTTGCAGCTGCAGTTGCTGCTTGTTGAGCTGCTTGTTTTTGATCATTTGGAACATCTTTCACAGCTGATTGAACTGCAGCACTAATTGCTGATTGAACATCTGCCTGACTTACAGATGAACCGACACTACCAGCAGCACTTTGCAATTCCTTCAAGCTGCTTTCCAATTGAGCTGCTTGTTTTTGTACAGCAGCTAAACCACTAGTTGCAGATGAAACATCAACAGAATTGCCTAAAGCAGCATTCAATTGTTGAATACCACTGTTAATTTGTGGCAAAGCAGTTTGCAATGCAGCAAGTTGTTGCTTGTTCGAACCACTTAATTGGTTTGAAAGTTGTGAACTCAATTGTTGCAATTGGTTAGCCATTTGTTGGGTACCATTTTGCAAAGTCTTGGTACCAGCTTGTAAGCTGTTAGCACCATTTTGCAACTTGTTAGCACCGCTTTGTAAACTGCTTGCACCACTTTGAAGTGCATGAGTACCACTAGCCAAACGACCAGCACCAGTTTCAAGACGAGCTGCACCACTAACTAATTGATTTGAACCGTTTTGTAACCGAACGGCACCACTTTGTAATTGTTGTGCACCATTTTGCAAACGACTAGTACCACCAACTAATTGTTGCGCACCACTTTGAAGACGACTAGTACCATCTTGAAGTTGATCTGCACCATCCTTCAAGCTGTTGGCACCATTAGCCACCTTGTTAGAACCTTTGCTTAACTTACCCAAACCAGAACGAGCTTGGTCAACACCGTCATTAACAGTGTTCAATTGATTATTCACATAAAGCATATCAATTGGCTCACCATATGGCTCGGTTACAGATGTTGCAAATGAAACATCCTTTGAGTTTTGAAGTTGCTTGGTCAATTGATCAATTAACTTCAAGTTTTCTTCATTGTCTAAACGATGCTTACTCTTAATGTACAAGTATGATGGTTCAGCCATGCCTTCTGAGAAGTGTTTTTGAACTACCAATAAACCTTGCTTAGATGGAACTGAATCAGCAATTTCATCAGTATCATCGTAATTCAGGTGACCTGAATACATTAGCATAAATGGAATAGTAACTACAGCCAAAACAACCAAGTAAATAATTGGGTGTTTTAAAGTTGAAGCGGAAATTCCATGCCAAAGTTTATCATCGCTTTCACCAGTAAATTTCTTAACTGGCCAGAACATTTTCTTACCAAGAACTGCCATGAAGAATGGGTTGAGTGTTAAAAGCACCACCAAAAGTACCGCAACACCAACCGCAACACCAACGGTTGATTGGTAAACTGAGAACTTAGCTAAACTTAATGCAGTAAATCCGATTAAGATTGATAAACCGGAGTACAAGATTGTCTTACCAGCTTTGAAAAGCGCATCATGTAAGGCCTCGTACTTGTCCATCCCTTTCCCCAGATTCTCTTTAAACTTGTCATACAGCAAGATGTTGTAGTCGGTACCAATACCAAAGAGGACGATAACCATGAACACTTGTGTAAAGTTAGAGAATGGAAAGTTAGCATGTTCAACTAAGTTTGTAACGATTGAGAAGGAAGTAAGGAATGATACCCCAACTGTCAATAATGAAATTAATGGAACAATTGGTGACTTAAAGACGATTACCAAAACAATGAAAATAAATACAACGGTAATAGCTTCAGTCTTCTTAATTCCTTCTTGAATTGAAGTAGAGAAGTCATGCTGCAAAATATCAGCACCAGTTACATAAGTGCGAAGACCTTGCGTCTTGGCATCCCTGTTCATTTGGTTATAAACTTCTTCAATAGTGCCATGACTCTTAGCAATATTAAATTGTGCTACCCAAGTCGTACCATCTTTTGATTGAAGCTTCTTTCTTGTAGCAATATTAGAATCTGGAAGAAGTGAATCCTTAATTCCATACTTGTGTTTATCATTAGTAAACTTGTCAAGCGTATTATTGATAGCTGCTTTATCAGCCTCCGTCAGCTTGCCATGTTTCTTGTTAAAAACAAGTGCTACTTCATAGGTGTTTTTCTTTTTTGCACCCCAATTGTTTTTGATATATTGTGCCACATTGCTTTGCACATTACTTGGAAGCGTAATGTCCGAGTGGGCATTAGTCAGCTCCTTAATATTAGGCAAAGCAAAGATGGAAATTATCAATATCAAAATCCATGCAATTAAAGAAAAAACATGGTTTTTCAGAAATTTATGCACTTTCCTATTTCCTCCCTATTTGTAAATCAGGTACTGGTTCTACAAGTCGCAGAATCATCTCATGATAATTACGATTAGATTCATCCTTTGTTTCATCAACAAATGAAGAAGAATTATCCAAAAAAACGTAACCCAATACAGCGCCAATTAAAGCATGGAACGAAATGGCCCTATCTTTTCTAAAATTAAGCCTTTCGCCCAATTTGATCAGATTCAAAATCTCTTGACTAATTGCCGCGTCCTTAGGATATTCATTCAAGTGATACAAAATGCTTGATAAAGCCTGATCGCCTAACAAAAAATCCCGCACCGTATCAGCAAACTTAAGCAATGCATTCCTGCCAGACAAGCCAATCAAATCATCCATTAATTGATGCCGCAAAATTCTGATCTCCCTTGCACCAACCAAAGATAATAATTGCTTGCGACCAGATACATAATGATATAGTGACTGCGAGCGCACATTCAATGCTTTGGCCAAAGCCGGCAAAGTTGTCGCACTCAACCCCTTCTCACTAATCATCTTAGTTGCTTGATCAATTATCTTATCTAGATCAAGATTTCTCTTCTGTGCCATAACGTCCCTCCTTTTCCTAGCATACTAGATAATATATCACTACAATTTGAAGATTACAATCTACAATGTGTAAATAATTGCTTTTTCTAATAAAAAAATAATGAAGCCCTTTTCAAGCTTCATTATCTTCATCTCTTATTTATGTTTCTTATCGAACCAAGTGTTAACATTCTTGGCTAACTTATTAAAGTTCTTATTATTGCTGCTCCACACTGCTATACAGTAATTTCCTTTACCTTGAACAATTGCTGTAGCAAAATCATCATCACCTGTAGCATAAACGCCACCATTGATGCCCTTAACCATCTTGATTCGTTCTTTTGACTTAGCTAAAGCACTCAAGACCTTGCTGGCATATTGTCGATTCAAAACTCTTCCTTGATAAAGACCGATCATAGTTTTAGCTAGATCATTAGCAGTAGTTTTGCCATAAGCATCACCAGTAAAGCGTTTGGCTATAGTAGTTTGATCAGCTCCCATTATTTTGGCAACTGATTCAATACTCTTAATGCCAATTTTTCTAATCAATGCATTGGAAGCAGTCTTATTGTTCTTCAACATTGCTTCACGCAAATAGGCAACACCATAAGCCATGTTGACTTGGAACATGCCATCGCCTTTGGCCTTATCAGCCTTTTTAATTTTAATCGCTGTTTTAGAGCCTATTTTGCCCTTCTGTTCTTGTTCATAAAGTGCAATTAACAAGAAGAGCTTCATCACGTCTTTAGCGTCATGCGCTTTGGCAGTATTTGATACAACTGCATAACGACTAGAATTGTTTAAATCTTGGACAGCAACTTGATAACTGTCATCAAGTCCCATTACCTTTTTGATCATTTTAACTAGTTGCTTATTACTGCCGCTTTTTGCCTTAACGTGATTAGAATACTCAATTGAATTAACTTTAGGTTCCTTAACCTTCTTAATCTTGGGCTCTTTAACCTTCTTCTTGCTTTTCTTAACTTTGCTAGTTGTAGGTCCTACAATCTTGAGCTGCGCATTTTCAACTCGTCTCATATTGCTTGTATATAAGATAAATGCTAACAAAGTAGAAATAATAGAGCCTATCAATATTTTATGTTTCATAAGATTTCCTCTTTAAAAGAAGTGATGCTTTTTCATTAAAACGACCAGCCAAACCATTAAGACTACCATCAAAACAGTAATCAAAATACAGTCAAATGAATTTTTTAAAATAGGCAGGCTAACATTCATTTCATAAAACCCTGTCAAAATAGTTGGAATAGTTAACACTAGTGACCACCCTGTCAAAAATCGCATGGTATCGTTCAAGTTATTGTTCATCATGTTATTCGAGGTAGCCGACAGCGTCTTGGTTACTTGTTGAGAAATCTGAACCATTTCTGCAGACTGGCTTGATTCAATGAGAACGTCATCAAGTCGCTCACGCGCATCCTTAGTGAAGTCCAACTTGCTATGATCCAAACTGTGAAGCATTATCAAATCTGTTTGAATTGAACTAGATAAATAAACCAAACTTTTTTCAATATTGGACAATTCAACTAGATCCTTGTTGTTAATATCATCAGATAATTTTTGATCCAAGCTATTACGCTCAACATCGAGCTGAGTTACAGCACGCTGGAAATATTGTGATGAATAAAGGAAGAAGAGCACCAACAACTCTGTTACATCTTTGGCCTCAGAAAGTCGCTCACGCATATACTCATCATTAAATTCATCAAAAACATAGCTAGTTGATTCCGTATGGAAAGTAAAGACATTTTCACCAACAACTAAGAAAGTAATTGGTTGTGAGGTAAAATGCTTAATCGTATTGGTCGGCCAAATAGGAACATCATAAACTAACAGGTGACTATGCGTGTGTAAATCGTAGTCGTAGTGAGGACGTTCGTGACGGTCAGAAATATATGAAATGATATCCGGTGTGAAATTGAAATCTTTTTGCAATTTCTCACTGTCCTCTTCACTTAAGTTGTTGATGTCGTACCACTTATATTTTGTGGGTACGGGGAAATTTTGTTGTCTAATCAACTAGCTCACCTCTGCTTTTTTATTACCTAATAAATGGTACCATTTTTTCGAAGCACATAGGAACCGCAAACTTATTATTTCCTTCAAAAAAGGCAGACCCAGCACGGTCTGTCTTTTGAAATTAATTGCTATTTAGTTTTATTGCTTCCAAGCAGCGTCAAACTTTTGCTTACCAGCTTCAATTTGACTGTTAATGTTTTGTCCCTTTTCTGCAGCTGCGTAGATGTTTTGTTGAATACTGTCCAATTGTTGGTATGCAGCGTTTGAGTTCTTAGCAACTGGAACACTGTAAAGGTGCTTCATAGCATCTTGAAGCTTAGCAGGAAGCTTGATGCTCTTGTTGTCCTTGTAAGCCTTTGATTTAATGGTCTTTTCGTTAACTGGGATGTAACCAGTAGCTTTAGCCCACTTAAGTTGGCTTGATTGTGATACCAAGAACTTAATGTACTTGAATGCAGCAGCCTTTTGTTCTGCACTAGCGTGGTTGAACATGTAAATGTCAGTACCTTGTTGCAAAGTGTACTTGCCAGGACGTGGAGCAACATCGTAAGTGAACTTGTCGCCTACACCTTGCTTAACAAAGCCTTCACCTGCAGAAGTACCTACAAACATTGCAACCTTTTGGTTAGCAAATGGACCTGAAAGGTAGTGTTCTGAACCAGCAGTTCTGAAGTAGCCCTTCTTGATACCATCTGCGTAGTAGTTAATAACTTTCTTTGAAGTTGCACCACTGAAGTTAATCTTGTCTGAGAAGTTTACCCCTTCATCCTTCATACCAATAGTGTAGTAGTTTGGCAATGAGTCAAAGCCAGCACCTACAACCTTGTGATTACTCTTCTTGTAGATAGTTTCTGCAACATCTTTGAATTCTTCCCAAGTACTTGGAACCTTCTTAATACCATATTTTTCAAACATGGTCTTGTTGTAAGTCAAAGTTTCAATTGACTTGTTAAATGGAATACCGTATTGAGTACCCTTGATCTTAGCACCATCAAGAAGATCAGGGGTAATGTCAGAAGCCTTAGCACTGCCCCAACCAACATTCTTGTTGTTGATGTATGGAGTTAAGTCAACAAGCATCTTGTTTTGTGCGGCGTTCCAAAGCCAACCTGGGTATGCTTGAGTAATAGTTGGCAAGTTGTTTGGTGATTGCAAGGTTGAGTTGATCTTAGCTTGCAAATCGTTATATGCACCTTGGTTTTCAAGCTTGATAGTGATCTTAGGATTCTTCTTTTCAAAATCCTTGGTCAATTGCTTCAGGGTAGTTTGTTGAACACCAGTCATTGAATTCCAGAACACAACTGTTGTCTTCTTGGTAATCTTTGATGGAATCTTCTCTGAGCTTGATGACGAATTCTTGTTGCCATTTGAACAAGCAGCAGTTCCAACTAAGGCTAAAGCAGCAACGGCAGCCATAGCAAGTTTCTTACTAAACTTCATTAGATAATCCTCCTAAAAAGTAAAACTAAACAACAATATTTTTTTGATTCACTAAAGCGTGACTGTTTGACCACGTTTAGGTAAAATCCGTTCTCCAAATGGATTCTCTTCCAGCTCCGGATGCAATGTGTGCACCGGTACCAAAATAGCTGGCTGAATCCCGGCAATTATTTCCTTGAGTTCTTTTTCATCGGCGTGTCCTGAACAACGCAATGCTTTGAACTCTATATTATTTTTAGCAAACTGCTCTACAAATGGTTTGTAGGCAGGATCAAAATCACCGAGCGGTTCTGCATTAGAGTGGATGTATAAACCGCCTTCTCGAAGCTTATCATAATCGGTGACAACTTGCCACAAGTATTTATGATTATCTTTTAAAAGCTCATCATAACTTACTTCAAGTTCTGGATTTAAGTCAGAATACTTCTTATCTTGTGGCAAGTAATAGTAAGGATAATCCTCATCCAAGCTTTCCTTAATCAAGTGGGCACGTTCTGCATGCAAAACAACTTTTCTTGGTGAATCAGCAATAATTCTTAACATTCTTTCCACATTAGTTGGATAAGTGTTAAAAGTGATTTGACGTTCAGGATTTTCATTTTGCAAGCGAACGATTTCTTCGGTTAATTCAACCTCATTCTTAGGGCCAGTAAATTCTTCACTATTTTCATCATGCTTTTCTTCTGGCCAAGAAACTCCTGTACCTTCAATAATCAGCATATCACTACCCCTGGATGCCTTCATAAATTCACGCACCCTATCAGGATGATAACCATGAAGACGAATATCACCAGTGTAGGCAATTTGCTTATCAGGCGTTCTAACAATCAAACCTGTAGCGCCATAAGCATCGTGATCACTAGGATATATTTCGAGGGTAATATCACCGACTTGAATTGGCTTCTTATATTCAGCCGCAATAATCGGACGAGTATAGCTCTTATCATGACCAGCAGCTGGCAATAAAAAGTCGCCTTTTTCATTTAATGCTGGCAACAAATGAGCGGTAATTGATCCAGCATAAAGCGGAATTTCCGGAGCCAGCAAATTCATTGCTTTACTATGATCAAGATGCAAGTGAGAAATATATGCTGCCGCATGTTCCCAGCGATCAGTATCAATTGCCTTACCCGTAATCTTAGGATCATAGAAGTTAGGCACATCCCCGATCAATTCATTCTTAATCAAAGTTTGATAACTTTCATCAGGCAATTTAAGCTCAGGGCGATATACTTCCCCAAGATCAAATAAAACGTGTGACTTGTTATAAGCCACTTCAATCATTGGTCCGCCAATGGTAGTTAAACCATTATAAAAAGTAACTGTTGTCTTATCCTTTAAGGTCATTACGTACCACCCCTCGAATAATTTGTTTTCTAAAGATGAAGTACAAGATCAAGATTGGCAAAACAGTCAGCGTTGCGGCTGCAAGTTGCAACTGTGTCTCACTACCTGCATCTGAAGCAAATGAAGTTAAACCGTTGTTCAAAAGTCTCATGCTGTCTTCATTAGTTACCAATAATGGCCATAGGAATGAATTCCAACCAGAAATGAAACTCAACAATGCTACAGTGAACAAACCACCTTTAGACATTGGAACCAAAATTCTCCAAATGTATTCCCAGTCACTTGCTCCGTTAATCATCGCAGTCTTATAAATAATTTGTGAAATAGAGCCAAAGTAGCTTTGTAAGTAATACATGTAGAAAATTGAAGTCAAGAATGGTAATACCAAACCGATGTAGGTGTTAAGCAAGCCCATTTGAGCAATAGTGTTGTAGTTGGTAAAGATAATTGCTTCACCCGGCACCATTAACAATGACAAAAGAACAATTTGCACTACGCCTTTGCCCTTAAACTTCAAGTTAACCATGGCAAAAGCACCAAGCAAGGCGTTAAACAAACTTACTATTGTAGTAACACTAGCAGTAATAAAGGTGTTTAAGAAGTAGCGACCAAATGGAGCTTGTGCAAAGACCTTAGTATAGTTAGCCCATTCAAAATGTTTAGGAATAATTGTTGGCGGAATAGTAGTAGTTTCCCTAAAACTCATTAACCCGCCTAAAATCATGTAGATAAATGGAAAGACGGTAATAATTGCGAAAATTGCTAACACAATATATGCAATCAAAGTACCCCAACGAATTTTCTTCATTCTTTACCGTCCTCCAATCTTTTTCATCATCTTACGTTGCAAGAACGTTACAAACATAATAATGATAAACAATACAACCGTTGCGGCCATCGCAACACCTGGCGTACCTACAATTTGGAACTTGTTATAAATGTAGAACACTGCCGTTGTAGCGGAGTTACCAACACCTGCTTGGCCGTTGAACAATGCATATACTGAAGTATAAATCTTAAACGCTGCAATAATGTTCATCGTAAGCAAGAAGGCAATAGTTGGTACCAATTGTGGCATTGTAATGCGCCAGAATTTTTCTGTACCGCTAGCACCATACATATCTGCAATAGTGTAATAGTTAGGATCAATATTACGCAATGCTCCCATCAAGATAACGATGTTAAAGGCTAATGAAGTCCATACACCAAAGATAATGATGGTTGTAAGCGACATTGCCGGATCATCAATCCAGTTTGGAGCTGGCAAATGAAGTGCTCTTAACAAGAAGTTAAGCAACCCATATTCACCATTAAAAATATAACGGAAAACAATACCAATTGCGATAGTTGATGTTACATAAGGCATAAAGAAAGTCGTTTCAAAGAATGACTTATGCTTTACCTTACTAAACATAAACCAAGCTAACATGATTGAAATAGCCAAAGCAACTGGCACAGAGATCAATGCATAAAGAATGGTATTTCTAATAGCACGCCAAAATTCCGGATCATGAAAAATGTATTGATAGTTGCTCAGCCCGGTCCAGTTCATATTGATCAAAGAACCGCTCTGAAAACTCATTACAAACGCCCGCAAGATTGGATAAATACTAAAGAAAGTAACAAAAATAATCGTTGGCGCTAAAAAGAGCCACGCTTTTTTCTGATTAGTTTTCATTAGTAGATACGTTCTCCTTCCTTAGTAAACAGGAATATTCGATTGAGTCGCATCTTCAAATTAATATTGTCACCAGGCTTAATAGGAGTTTCAAGATCTACAAGTGAACGAGCTTGAACGCCATCATGAGTGAATTTCAAAATACGTTCACGTCCGATCAATTCAACATCATCTACCTTAGCTGAAACCTCACCATGATCACCTAGCAAAATATTTTCTGGACGAACAGATAAAATATATTCGCCATCAGTTAAGTCACGCTTAAAACGACTTTTATCTAAGTCATCAACGTTAATTTCAAAATCACTACCTACGATCTTGCCGTTATTAACTTGAACTTTAAAGTTATCAATAACTGGATTACCAACAAAGTTGGCAACGAAGTAATTATTTGGTTCAAGATAGAAGTTTTGACCTAAATCATCTTGTTGAATTACCCCATTGTTGAAGAGGATAATCTTGTCACCAATGGACGATGCTTCTTCTTGATCGTGGGTAACGAATAAAGTAGTAATGCCTACCTTCTTTACCAAAGCACGAATTTCTTCACGAATCTTCAAACGCAATCTTGCATCAAGGTTACTCAAAGGTTCGTCCATTAACAAAATCTTAGGTTGTTGAACCAAAGCACGTGCAATAGCAACACGCTGTTGTTGACCACCTGACAAATCACCTGGCTTTTGGTCAGCCAATTCCATAATTTGAGTAGTCTTCATGTACTTTTCCGCAATTTCCTTAGCTTTATCCTTAGGCATCTTTTGTTTACCTACAGTTAAAGGAAACATAACATTTTGTAATACTGTCATGTGTGGATATAAAGCATAGTTCTGGAAAACGTAGCCAATTTGTCGGTCTTTTGGAGCTACGTTAACAACAGACTTTCCATCAAAAAGAATATCTCCACTAGTAGGATTGAGTAATCCTGCTAACATGTTCAAAATGGTTGTCTTACCACAACCAGATGGTCCAAGCAAACAAACAAGGTCGCCTTTCTTAACTGAAAAGCTAACATCTTTAATTGCTTCATGACCGTTGTCGTATACCTTCTTGAGGTTCTTTACTTCCACGAATCGTTCATCATTCATAAGTTTCACACACCACTATATATTGATTTTAATTTATAAATTTCTCTATTAATTCTAAGCTAAAGACACTAAAATAACAAATGACTTAACAAAAAAATTGTATTTTCTACGTAGTAATGAAATATATTTCAT
>NZ_GG700760.1:36453-40902 GCF_000160855.1 Lactobacillus helveticus DSM 20075 = CGMCC 1.1877 | reverse complement strand
CATCCAATATTCGTATTAAATTTAGATTTTAATGCCTTATACTAAATATCTTATATTTTTGTTCGTATTGTCTAAATGTTGTGGTACGCACCAAAAAAGGTCATGGTTGAACATGACCTCTTTTTTATAAATTATCTCCGCGTTCGAATTGATATTTAGAACTGTTTAATGCTTGTCTTACTAAATTGCTCATTAAGTTCTTAGTCCTCTTAGTAATTACGCCAGCAGTCTCATCATTTGCATTAGTCAAATATTTGATCAATTCTACATCATCAAGATCTTTAGCCTTTTCATCAATAGCATCAACTCGGCTAATAGCATAGCTTTGGCAATCATCACGATATGCATTTACTTCATAAATGTATTGGTGATAACGTGGCTCAACAATTACTTGCAAAGTCTTGTAAAGCCAGTAAGCACTGCTATCAGGATCAACTGTGTGTTCAGCGACCTTGTAGTTAAGTGGGGTATCTTCAATATTTGTGTAGAAAGGAACATATGGTGAATATGCGTAAAAGCCCATGTTAATCCATTGAATTGCGGCCATCTTAGCAGAAACATCGTTTCTAATTTGCAAAATACTTGATTCTTGGTTTCTGTCTAAGGCAATAGAACGGAACATCTTTTGCTCTTTTTCGCTGCCAGATGAGAAGGTATCCATTGGATCATATGGAGTGCCATTATAGTGACTTGATAAAAACTTTTGCACATCCTCAACGCCAATCTTCTTTTCAGGTACACGAGTAAATGGCATCTCTTGACTAGTTGGGTCTTGCTCAATACTTGGATTGAACAATTTTTGTCCATACCAAGTTCTTGGGGTGTTGTAGAAAGCATCAGCTTCGTCTTTAGTACCAAAAATATCTCTAAATGAGAAGCTGCCATCTGTACTATTGTTCAAATGATTCTTTTCAACGAATTCTTGAATACCTTCTGAATACATGAAGTTATCAGGATCATCAAAATTAACTTGTTGAATCACCATAATATTAGGACAAATTGCATAAGAATCATCTGGCACACGAGCAGCTACCCATTGGTGACCTGCACCAGTTTCAAGGTACCAAACTTCCTTATTATCTGAAAAAGCAATACCGTTAGTTTCACCAGTACCATATTTTTCAATTAAGCGACCTAAGCGGAGTACTCCTTCACGCGCAGTCTTAACAAATGGCAAGGTGATGTAAAGCATTGAATCTTCATTGATACCATCTTCAACAAGCGGATCATGACCTAAGCAACGTGCATTAGTTGCTTCAGTTTCAGTAGCTGACATGGCAACGTTATATTCGTTAATGCCTTGTTCATCCCAGCGACCTTCTGAATCATCAGCAGTTGGAACAGCCGTCCACTTGCAACCATCGCCTTCAAGGTGCATCTTGAAGCCGTTGTATTTTGAAACATAGTCTTCATCATAGTGGCGTGCTTTGTTAACAACAAAAAGCTTTTCATTGATGCCGCCGTAACCATCTTCGTCACGAGCAATCATAGTTGAGCCATCAATTGAAGCGTCTTTACCAACAAGCATCGCGGTACAGTTATCTTTTTTCATGCATGTACTTCCTTTTTTGTTTTATCTATGATTATATTCTGCTATTCATTAACCTGTATTTGGTGATTAACTTTAGCCCTACCATTATTATAATTGAATTCATAACCAGGTTGCACGTTATAAAGATAAACATTGAAGTTTAATGTGCCATCAGTTGAAACAGCCTGCAGATTTACTCCACGAGCCATTAATTCATTGCCTCTAAAGATCGCAGTTGCTTGATATATTACGCGCTTATTTTGCCGTAAAGCCTTACGAACCTTGGCTTCAAAGATCGTTTGAATTTTTTGATTAGAAAAGGCAGACTGAGTAAATAAATTCTTAGGATTATTCTGATCACCTGACTGATTGCGTGGATCATAATTACCGCTTTGATCAATCCCTGCAGAAACAGAATAAGCAATCAAATGGCCTCGATTATAAATTTGCGTGCCATTTCTGCGGTTATAATGCCAACCAGTTGGTTCCACAAATTGCCGCACACGTAAACTATCATTAGCCACATTGCGCTTTTCTAAAAATGCAGTGTTAGGACGAGATGTCCGGTTGAGCGAATCAAGATTAGAATAAATTACTCGATTAACCTTCCATGAATTTTTCACTAAAGTTGATTGATTATGGTTCACTTCAGTAAAAGCCTTGCCACCGTTTTTAAAGTTTAAATTAGCGAGCTTCTTATAATCAGCATCAGATAAACCGCCATAGGTCTTATTAGCCTTAGTAGCATCCCCAATCGTATTAGTAACATGTTCATCATGATTGCCAGTAAAGTCTTTTAAAAATTGACTGCCACTTGGATCACTGCCTGCTTTAGTAAAAAGTCCCCAGGCAATTGCTACCAAAACGATAACTGATGAAAGGACTGTTCCTTGTTTTTTGCGTCTTCTTCTTGCCATAAAAATCCTCCATTATTTAAGATATGATACTAGTCCAAACATTAGTTTGCAATAGTACAAAAGAAAAAGTTGCCTTTTTCAAGACAACTTTTAGCTGCGAGCCCAGTCATCAAGCATCGATAAAAAGAAGCTCTCTGATAAACGCTTAATTTTCGCACCATCTTTAATCAAAAGATGAGCTCTATTTAAATCTTCATTATTTTTTCTGAAGAAATCATGATCACCCATGATCAAATAATTCGTAGTCTTTTCTACATTTTGATCAAGTTGACCGCCCATATTGTTGATCATTTTTCCGGCATCGCGCTGATCCATGTGGAGATTGCCAGACAAAACAATATTTTTATCTTGAACAGGATTGCGGAAACCAAGCTGATAGTAATCAACTTCATCTCCAGTCAAATCGACATTCTTAATCTTGCCAATGGCTTGCTCTAACAGATCCTCTGTAAAATGCTGGTTAAAGTCGTTATAAACCTTAATAGTATCCAGTGAATCGGCCAATCCGTGGTGCTGCTCTACTTGAGCAATTCCAGCACGCTGCATGCAATCAATCAAACGATTATGTTGGCGTGGATAATAGACTCTGGCCAAGCGGAGCACGTCGACATAATCATTATTTAGCACCGGCAAATTATATTTTTGACTAAGGTCATACAAAAAGTTCAAGTCAAAATTGACGTTGTAGCCAATAATAGTGTCATCACCAATGAACTCACGAAATTCCTTGATTGCTTGTTCAGCGGGAATTCCTTCATTAGTAAGCTGCTCTTCAGTGATCCCATTCAATTTAGTAATGAAAGCTGGAACCTTATTATTTTTAGGGAACTTTACCAAATTAGTGTATTGATCGACAATTTGACCATTTCTAACCTTGACTCCGCCAAGTTCGGTAATGCGATCACGGAAAGGGCTAAGGCCAGTCGTTTCAACATCAAGCATCGTGTAGTTAGATAAAAAATCTGGCTTTTCCTGACCTTTTTGGCGTAACTTATCTTGCGCTCCGTCTACATGTAAAATCCCATTTTTTACGTAAATACTCATTATTCACCCTATTTAGTCAAATTCATTAATACATCATGTGAATTAGTGGCAAAACCAGCTGCTCTCTTTTTAAGATCATCTGGCATATCTTCATCTGCCAAATCTGCTGCAACATACTTCCAGTTAGGGAATTGTTCAACTAACTTAACCATTGGATCCAGTAGTTGCGGACTGGTTTCATCAACACCTAATTCAAGTACGACTACCTTTTTATCTTCATTGCCTGTTAAGAACCAACGAAAACGAGTGTTAGCATCAGTATCAGGGAAGAAGTTGGCATTAAGTGGCATGTGCAATTCCATTGGGCTATTGCAATCTTCACATTTTGGCACTAAATCTTCGGTTACGTTGTTTTCTTCAATAGCCTTTAAAAAGCGTTTGACTACTTCACGATCATCTTTTTGCCCATGGTTAATGCCACTAGAACATTGCATTTTAGTCCAATCGCCGAAGGCATCAAAAATTCTATTTTCTTTAAAACCTGCATTTTCAAAGAAATGAGCAAATGTACTTGTAGCAATAAAGTAGTCTTTATCTTGCAAAATTTGCTTTAAAGCTTGCATGGTTTCACATGGTTCATATTGCAGTGAATATTCATTAACCAATTCACTCCAGAAGCTCCATTGCTCACTCCAAGAATCAAACTTTTTGTCTAACGCATCTCCAATTGTATGCACATCGTATTTATCAGCAATTTTGCCAAACTGATCATCGAAGTTTTCTTCACTTAAGATGTCCAGCCCCTCTTCCTTAGCCATGCCATTACCTGCAGTAACGATCACTGCATCTGCATCTTTAATCCATTCTTTTACCTTAGTAAAATCTGCCATTTTTATCTCTTTTCCTACTTAGAATAACCGTTCAAACGTAATTGTCGATCAATGTATTTACCTAAGAATACATCATTAATTCCATTATAACCTGCGGCTTTAACTTCTCGCTCAAGCCATGCCTCGC
>NZ_GG700760.1:33591-35246 GCF_000160855.1 Lactobacillus helveticus DSM 20075 = CGMCC 1.1877 | reverse complement strand
GTTGTGTATAATCCAGCTGCATTTTAATTTTTCACTTCTACTTTATGATCAATTACATGGGCCTGCGTTAGCGTATAAGTATTGCGATCATCATTTAAGTTCAATTGATAGTCAATATCTTTTGAATCGATTCTGATAATCATGCCATCTACTAAATTGGTGGAGTTAACTAAAACATCAGAATCTTTAACGCCTCCATCTTTTGCCACTGATTTAATGAAAGGAATAATTTGCGTTGCCTGCGACTTTTGCGTATTTACTTGAGTATATTTTTCATATTGAGTGCCGGCAAACAACATTAGAAAAAGCAGTGCAATGATGCCTAAATCACGATATCTTGTAGCAAAAACGATTATGCAAATATAGCAATGTGAAGATGATCATAGCAAATGCTGCAACGAGCATTAAACCGTAAAGGATTGCTTTGTCTGCATTTTGGTTATTTTGAATATATTTCAACGTGTAAAATGTCATTCTCTCATCCCTCTGTTTTTTTGCTACATTTTACCATATGAAAAAAGCAGCGAAATCGCCGCTTTTTAAATCTTATTATTCAACTTTTTATTTTGAAATTTCCTTAAGTCCAGCATGGCGACGTCCCATGTTAAACCATGGTGAAACCGTAAATGCCAAAATATCATTTACAACATAAATCAATGAATTGATTGCCATTGCCAAGTTAGCATCACCTTGTGCATAAGTAATGCCCCAAAGAATCAATTGGAAAATACCACTTGCAGTCCACCAGAAGTATTGATTGTTGTAACGCATGAAGCACATAATTCCGGCAGTCAATGAAATGGCAAAACTAATTGCATCGACCCAAGGACGAGGGTCATTAGTAAACTTGCCAATCAAGTAACCAGAAATCACATAAACAAGCAAGGTACCAACGATAGCAATGAGCCATTCCTTAGAGCCAAATTTTCTTAAGTGGTTTTTAGTATCATCATTCCATGACTTCACTGACAAAATGATTGGCAAGTCCAAAGTTGCAATATAAGCAATTTGTTCAAAGATAGAAAGATAATTCTTAGCAGACCAACCTGCATAAATGAAGCAAGCGGCAGAAACTAATCCTAACCATCCATTAATTGCCTTGGTAGCATTAATTGCCAATACGCAAAGCGTACCCAACAATGTACCAATAAAAGTAATTAAAGTTACGCTGGTAATCTTAGCTTGAATAAGCAATGCCAATTGAAAACCAAACGCAAAAAACCATAAACAATAATTTTGTACTGGCCACCCTTTTAATTGATTAAATAGCCAAACAAAATAATTCTCGTGTTTTCTTTTCATCTATACAAACTCCCTTTTGAATTTAGGTTCACAAATATAACATTTGGTGTCTTGTCCGCTTTTCCCTAATAAAAGCATCGATATATATCGTAATCGAATTAAGAATTTTATACAATCTTGAATCTTACAAAATATTGTGCTAATAGCATGAAAATTTATCTATATGTTGTGTTTTTGATATTTTTATCAGCTTCGATCATATCTATACAAAATAATAATTCAAATACTTAAGAATCTATAAAGGTAAGAAAAAAACACTATTCTAAAGTGACGCTCCATCATATAATATCTTGTAAGCTATTTCATTTCAATTAATTGATATTATTTATAGGGATATTCTTCGTATGAATATT
>NZ_GG700760.1:29856-32608 GCF_000160855.1 Lactobacillus helveticus DSM 20075 = CGMCC 1.1877 | reverse complement strand
TTTATATAATTGAATGCATGAAAATAAGGGATTTTCATCCCTTACATCTTAGTTTCAACCGTATGCTTATCCAAATGAATAATCACATCAAACATAGCCTTTTCTTCTGGAGAAATCTTGTGGGCTACTTCTAGCACCGCTACCTTCGGATTCTTAAGCAACGTCTCATGAATATCCAATGACAATTTAGGATCAAGTGCACTCGTTGCTTCATCTGCTAGCAAAATTGGTCTGCCAGACAAAAGCGCACGCGCAATTTCTACTCTCTGAATCTGACCACCAGAAAGTTCGCTACCGTTTTCACCAACTTGCTTGTCTAAGCCCTGTTCTTTAACCAGCTCATCAAGTCCTGCCTCATGAATCACTTGCTTCAATTGCTCATCACTAACTTGTCTTCCTAAGGTGATATTAAAACGAAGCGTATCATCAAACATAAACGGCTTTTGGTTAACGTATGAATAGTAGTTATGGGCTGCATCCCAATTACCCATTACATTTTTGCCATTCAGTAAAATCTTACCCTTCTTCGGCCGCTTCAATCCTAAGAGCAATCTAAGCAAAGTCGTCTTACCCCAGCCACTTGGAGCCATAAGCAAAACTTTTTCACCAGGCTTAATCTGCAGACTTACCCCATCAAAAATCTGTTTATGATCACTGCCAGTTACATAAGACAGGTCATTAACTTCCATGCCTTAAAAATGATCGATCTTCTGCTTGTCATTCTTCATGACATGCTTCAAGGCAACTTGTGTCTTTTCCCACATTGGAACGGTCGACTTAACTTGGTTGAATTCGTTAAAAAGCGTAACAACTGGCGTGATAAAGTTCATCGACAAATCAGCCATCATGACCAAGGTGCCAACCTTTAAATTGCCTTGCATCATCAATATACCACCAATGGTACATGGAATAATGAAACAGAAAAGCTCTGCTGCAGAATAGATCAATTCCAATGCCCAAGCTTGGGTTAAAGTCATGTTTCTCAAAGCGTTTTCCATTTGTTGGGCCGCATTTGCTGCACGCGTAATGATATTTGTGCGCACGTTATACAGTTTAGTTGCTTGCGCACCATTTAATGAATCAGAAACATGCTGAGTATAGTTAGCATTAGTCTGGGCCCAGATCTTAGACTTTTTCGTAATGATTGGGCTAGTAATAATTTGCACAACTGCTGGTGCAATCGTTGCTACAACAAATACTAATGTCATCTGCCATGAACTGTAAAAGGCAAAACCAATCGCACCAATAAATGACAAACCTTGAAAAATCATGTCTAATTGAGCAGTAACACGGTTAGTTTCAATCTGCTTCAAATCATTCGTCATCAGTGACAAACCACTTTTAATATCTGGGTCCCCCTGATCAACCAGATATCGAAGATTTGCTCTCTTCAAAGTCATGTTCACATCACGAATGATTCCCATCTTAACCGTTTCATACACAAAGTTGCTGGCCATAAAACACATTTGTCCCAGAGCGGTCAATAAAGCTAATCTAACTAAATGCATGTAATCATGAGAACCAGACGAAGCAACGTTCAACATGATTTCAATCATATAGGCAACAAAGACAATGTTGCAGGCTTTAATTGCAGCTAAAATGGTGTAAGTAATCAGTTGGCTTTTCTTAGCGTATTTAAGACTCATATAGCCCCCTTTTCTTTTTATTAAAATCATTATACCCGCTATCTTGCCTTTTTCTCAATCTGATACAATAATTAAAGTATCTTAACATTATTTTTAAACATAGAAAAGAAAGGATTTTTTAATGAAAACTGGTACTAAAATCATTACTTTAGACAACGGTTATCACTTGTGGACTAACACTCAAGGCGAAGGTGATATCCACTTATTAGCACTTCATGGTGGTCCCGGCGGCAATCACGAATACTGGGAAGATACTGCTGAACAATTGAAGAAGCAAGGTCTTAACGTTCAAGTTACCATGTATGACCAACTTGGTTCTCTTTATTCAGATCAACCTGATTATTCTGATCCAGAAATTGCTAAGAAGTATTTAACTTATGAATACTTCTTAGACGAAGTTGATGAAGTGCGTGAAAAGCTTGGCCTTGATAACTTTTACTTAATCGGTCAAAGCTGGGGCGGACTTCTTGTTCAAGAATACGCAGTTAAATATGGTCAACATTTAAAGGGTGCCATCATTTCATCCATGGTTGATGAAATTGATGAATATGTTGCTTCAGTTAACAGAAGACGTCAGGAAGTTTTGCCACAGACTGAGATCGACTTTATGCACGAATGCGAAAAAAACAATGACTACGACAACCAACGTTACCAAGATGACGTTCAAATCTTGAACATCAACTTCGTTGACCGTAAGCAACCTTCTAAGCTTTACCATTTGAAGGACATCGGTGGCAGCGCTGTTTACCACGCATTCCAAGGCGACAACGAATTCGTCATTACTGGTAAGTTGAAGGATTGGCACTTTAGAGATCAATTGAAGAACATCAAGGTTCCTACTTTGCTTACCTTCGGTGAAAATGAAACTATGCCAATTTCTACTGCTAAGATCATGCAAAAGGAAATTCCTAACTCACGCTTGGTTACTACTCCAGATGGTGGTCACCACCACATGGTCGATAACCCGGACGTCTACTATAAGCACTTAGCTGATTTCATTCGTGAAGTTGAAAACGGCACTTTTAAAGGTGAATAAAGATTGAAAAGAAGTCCAATTAGGGCTTCTTTTTTCTCCCTAATATGCTAGAATTATAAAAATTTAATAT
>NZ_GG700760.1:24563-29048 GCF_000160855.1 Lactobacillus helveticus DSM 20075 = CGMCC 1.1877 | reverse complement strand
TTTTAAGGGGATGACAATATGAGAAAACTAATTGATTTACACCTTCACCTAGATGGTTCCGTACCATTTACCACAATTAAAAAATTAATGAACATCCATGGTTTACCTACCATTGATGATCAAATTCTGCGGCAAAAATTATCAGTGGGTCCTGACTGCCGTGATTTAAATGAATTCCTGGAGAAGTTTGCTTTTCCCGTTCATTTAATGCAAACGGCAGCTGATCTACAACTGATCGTTTTTAGTCTGCTAAAAAATTTAAAGAAACAAGGACTGGTTTACGTCGAAATTCGTTTTGCGCCCCAGCTTCATACTGAGCAAGGTTTGACTCAAGAGGAAGTAGTGCGCGCAGCGATTGCCGGCTTAAACCAGTTTTTTAATTGGCAAAAAGATAATCCGACTGATCAACCAGAACTACATGCAAATTTATTGCTGTGTCTAATGCGGCTTAAGGATAATTATGAGCAAAACTTAGAAACCGTTGAAACGGCCAAGCATTTCCTAAACCGCGGCGTCAGTGGACTAGATCTAGCCGGAGCTGAAACGCCCGCATTTTCCATCAGCAATTATGCTTCTTTATTTAGTCTGGCTAGTAGAGAAAGTATCCCCTTCACCATTCATGCAGGTGAAGCTATGGGACCCGAATCCATTTATCAAGCGCTAGATTTAGGAGCCAAGCGGATCGGTCACGGCATTCGCTGCGTTGAGGACAAGCAGCTAGTAGCAGACATTATCCAAAATAGGATCACGCTAGAATGTTGCGCCACTTCGAATCTGAACACCAAGGCTTTCAGCCAGATCGACCACTACCCTGTCAAAAAATTGCTGCATCAGGGAGTCAACGTCACGCTTAACACCGATGACATGACCATTTCTAATATCGACCTACCTCATGAATACAAATTATTAGAGGATAAAACTGGTTTAACTAGTAGCGATGAAAAACAGCTCTATTTAAACGCAGTTAATGCCGCATTTTGTTCAGAACAAGAAAAAAGTCGTTTATTATCTTTAATCTAAGTATGCTAAAATCAAACTAATTTTTAAATTATATACGGAGGAAAATTATGAAAGCAGTAGTTCCAACAGGAAAAATTTATTTAGGCTCACCATTTTACAGCGATGCTCAAAGAGAAAGAGCAGCTAAGGCAAAAGAGTTGTTAGCAAAAAATCCAAGCATCGCGCACGTCTTCTTCCCCTTTGATGATGGTTTCACCGATCCTGATGAAAAGAATCCTGAAATTGGCGGCATCAGAAGCATGGTTTGGCGGGATGCAACTTACCAAAATGATTTAACTGGTATTTCGAATGCCACTTGTGGCGTCTTCTTATATGATATGGATCAATTAGATGACGGCTCTGCCTTTGAAATTGGCTTCATGCGTGCGATGCATAAGCCGGTGATCTTGGTGCCATTCACTGAGCATCCCGAAAAAGAAAAGAAAATGAACCTGATGATCGCACAAGGCGTAACCACCATCATTGATGGCAATACTGAATTTGAAAAACTAGCTGATTATAACTTCAACGAATGTCCTTCTAATCCAGTTCGCGGTTACGGTATCTATTAATATCAATAAGCAATTTCTTAATTTCATTAAGAAATACATAAGTAGGTGACAAAATGTCATTTTTAACCATACTTATTTTGGGTAAGCGCGTATAATTAATATCATGATATAGAGAATGATATTGATGTAAATGTGTCAAGGAGAATGCGTATGAATAAATTAACTAAATTAACTGCTGGTGCTGCTCCTATCGGAGCTTTAGCTATCGGTACTGTTGCATGTAGCAATGATATAACAGAGGACTACTATGAAAAAAATTATCAACCCCTTTTTAATTGGTGTTACCGGCATTTTGATCGGTATATTTTCGACTATTTTCTGGACTAAACACCAACCACAAAAACCCATTAATTTTTCTATTACCAATAAAAACGTTGTTCCTAAAAACGTGAGTTATCTAGCAATAAATTGCCACAAATCAGAATGAATCAAGCTTCTGCGATCCAAAGATTCAAGTCCTTGTATTCAAATGCAGCAATTAAATCAATTACTTTAGCTTTACGAAATGATATTTACGTTTATACGATCGTTGGCTTTGACTCTGTAAAAGATTGCACCATTCAAATCGATGCCACTAATAATAAAATCATTGGTCAATCTACTCAAATTTTGGATTACGACTATGTCAAAGAAGAGGCTTTAAATCTTAAAAAGACTATTTCAAGACAAGAAGCAAATGAAATCGCACTTAGAGATTTGCGTGGCGCCAACACAATTCTTTGGGAATTAACTGACGAAAATGGTAAAGCCATTTGGAAAATTAATTTGATTTATCAAAACCAAAAGCGTGAATTAAAAATCGATGCTTTAAATAAAAATATTATTTAATCAAAAAAGCCGATTGCAACTTAGCATTGTAATCGGCTTTTGTTATATACAATCAAAATCAATTCTCCCATCCTTATAACACATCTTAGCTAAAATACAAGATCTTGTAGTCAATAATTTATATGCTACAATATCTAGCGATTGATATTATATTTATCGGAGGATTATTGATGAGACTAGGTAAAAATTAATCACTTTTGCTGTAGCTGGCCTTGCCTTAGTTGGTACAGCTGCTTGTTCCAATGGTAAAAACAATTCATCTTCAAATGATGCTAAGATTCCATCAAAAATCACTAAAAAGACTACTGTAGTATTTTGGCATGGGATGCATGGTGCACAAGAAAATACTCTCAAGCAATTGACTAGTGATTTTGAAAAGAAGAACCCTAACATCAAAATCAAGCTTGAAAACCAAGGTTCTTACATTGACTTGCAAGGTAAGATTAACTCTACCATGCAATCACCAAAGAACTTGCCAACAATTACTCAAGCTTACCCTGTCTGGTTATATAATGCCGCTCAAAACAAGATGTTGGTTGATTTAACTCCTTACATCAACAATAAGAACGTTGGTTGGGGCAGTGCTAAGGCTTCTGATATTAGAACTGAATTGTTAGATGGTGCGAAAATTAAGGGTACCCAATATGGTATTCCATTTAACAAATCTATCGAATCTTTAACTTACAACAAGACCATGTTCAAGAAATATGGCATTAAAAAAGTTCCTTCAACAATGGAAGAGCTTAAGCAAGTTTCTGAAACCATCTACAAGAAGAGTAACCACAAAGTTGTTGGTGCCGGTTTTGATTCATTAGCTAACTACTACACCCTTGGCATGAAGGATGAAGGCTTTAACTTTACTGATAAAATCAACTTCACTGGTGCTGCTTCTAAGAAAGTAATTAACTACTACGCAGAAGGCGTAAAAAAGGGTTACTTCCGTGTAGCCGGTTCTGAACACTACTTATCTGGTCCATTTGCTAATGAAAAAGTTGCAATGTTCATCGGTACTTCTGCAGGTGAAAGCTTCGTAAAACAAGGTGTGGGCAACAAGTTCACTTATGATGTTGCTCCTCGTCCAGGCAAATACACCATGCAACAAGGTACTGATATCTACATGTTTAAAGAAGCTTCATCAATACAAAGAGCAGCTGCCTTTAAGTACATGAAATTCTTAACTTCTGAATCTTCACAACTTAAGTGGGCAAATGCTACTGGTTACATTCCAGTTAACAACGGCGTACTTGACGACAAGGAATTCCTTGATAACAAGAACATCAAGATGCCTACTAAGTTAAAGAGCGCAACGAAGCACCTCTACAGTGTTCCAGCTGAAAAGAATTCTAACGCAGCTTACAACCAATTAAACAGCATTATGCAAAACATCTTGTCAGCAGCTCAAAAGGGACAAAATGTTAATAGCCAAATTGACAATGGCAAACAAAAATTTGATGCTGCTTGGAAGCAATAAATTGCAACTTAAAAAGGACTCTCCAAAGAGAGCCCTTTTATTTTACTTATTTTTATCTAGGTTGGCTATCAGCACGTGACTTGTAATCACCATTTTCGGTACCGATAATCAACTTTTCGCCTTCCTTAATGAAGTCAGGAACTTGAACAACCAAGCCTGTTTCCATGGTAGCTGGTTTACCACCCCCGGCAACAGTAGCACCCTTAATTTCTGGTTGAGTTTCCTTAACAGTCATTTCAACAGTTGTTGGCAATTCAATACCAATGATCTTGTTGTCACCAGTGAATTCCATATCTACCATGATGTTAGGCATCAAAAACTTAACATCATCACCCAATTGATCAGCTGAAACTTCGTATTGGTCATAAGTTTCAGTATCCATAAAGGTGTAAACATCACCTTCACCATAAAGATATTGTGCAGTTCTTTTATTTACATCAACTAAATCAACCTTTTCAGTTGGACGCATAGTCTTGTGGACAACGGCGCCGCTCTTAACGTCACGCAAATCCATTTGCATAACGGTGTTACCCTTACCTGGCTTATGGTGGTTAGCCTTTAAAACCTTAATCAACTTACCATCTTGGCTAAAAATCATGCCTTTTTTCAAATTAA
>NZ_GG700760.1:0-23552 GCF_000160855.1 Lactobacillus helveticus DSM 20075 = CGMCC 1.1877 | reverse complement strand
TTAATTGCTTGCATAAAAAATCTCCTTATCTAATTAGATTATAACAAACTAAATATGTCTCAAATAAATCTTATCAATTAAATGTCCATCAGTCTTATGCAAAATTAAGCTTGCACGTTCCTTAGTTGGAGCAATATATTCACGTAGGTTTACTAAATTTACCATTTGCCATACTTCTTCCGCAAACTGCATCGCTTGATCCAACGGACCATTTGCCATTTGATAATAAAAGTTATCGGGTTTGTTTTTATTTAGCTTCAATATCTTTTGGAAACGTTGCATATACCATTTTTCAATCAAATCTTCTTCTGCATCGATATAAATTGAAAAGTCAAAAAAGTCACTAGTCACAACTTGTCCACTTTCTGGGAGTTGCAAGGTATTAATTCCTTCAATAATCAAAATATCAGGATTCTTAACATGACCGTATTTTCCAGGGACAATGTCGCTTAATTCTTGTGAATAAAGTGGGTAAACAATATCTTTTTTACCACTTAAAACATCCCGCAAAAAATCGCTTAATAAAGCCATATTGTAACTTTCAGGGAAGCCTTTGCGTGACATTAAGCCTTTGCGCTCTAGTTCCTTATTTGGATAAATAAAGCCATCAGTGGTCATTAAATGTACTTTCAAATCTGGGTAGGTTCTTTGCAAAAGCAACTGCAAAAGGCGCGCCGTAGTTGATTTGCCTACCGCTACGGAACCTGAAATACCAATGATGAACGGAGCTGGTTCAAATGATTTATGCAAAAATTTAATCTGTGCTTGACGCACTTGTTGCTTATCCTGATAGACTAAATGTAAGTAGCTAATTAAACTAGTATAAATCTCATGAACATCGGTTAAATCAACTACATCACCCAGTGACTTGATTTGCGCTAATTCTTCTTTTGTAATATTTGCTTTATTTTTTGGAGCTAATTTAGCCCATTCATTTCTTTTAAAACTTGTATAATTTTTCATGATAATATCCATTTTTCTTATATCTACACTTACTAATTATACTTGAAAGGCATTAATTATGAAAAAAATAATTTTATTCGGTGATTCTATTTTCAATGGTTTTCGCAATGGCCAAGACACAGATTTAGCTACTAACCTATTTCAAAAAGGACTAAAAGATTATGCACAGGTGAAAAACATATCTAAAAGTGGTGCTACGACTGTCGAAGCATTGGACTATTTGCATCTAATTCCTCAAAAAAGAGATTTAGTTGTAGTCGAATATGGCAATAATGATGCCGCAACTGGCTGGGGCATTCGACCAGAACGCTATGAGCAAAATCTAAACGAAATCCTCACTAAAATAGGCAAAGCCATAGTCGTTGGTCTTTGTTATCCTGATCCTACTAACAGCGAAATTAACCAATTTTATGGCGATAAGAGACTAGATCTTTTTAACGATATTGCTAAAAGAGTTGCAGCTAAGCACAGTGCACAGTTTGTGGATATCTTACCTGCTTTTAGAAAACTCACGGACATTTCGACATACTATCAAAAAGATGGCCAGCATCTAACAGATAAGGGCAATGAATTTTTAGTTAATCAAATTCTGCCAGCAATCAAAAAAGAACTTGATTAATTCAAGTCCTTCTTCATCATAATATGCTCAACGCCAGCTTCCTCAAAAGGTTCACCACAGGTTTGATAACCTACTTTTTCATAAAATGGCTTAACATGCATTTGGGCATGACAATACAAAGCTGAAGCATTTTGCTTTTTTAAATAATTATGCACAGCTAACAGCATTTTCTTGCCTAAGCTTTGACCGCGACTTTTCTTTGATACTGCAACACGGCCTAGCATCCACTTATCTTTTTCCACAAACAGACGACATGTCGCAAGGGCATCCGTCTGTTTTTCATTTAACAAAAAAACTTGAATAGCTGTTAAATCTTGATCATCCAAATCCGGCACAGTAATTTTTTGCTCAGCTACAAAAGTTTCATTGCGTAAGCGAGCCACCGCAAACATTTCTCTGCTTGTCATTTCATCAATCTTTTTAAAAGAAAAATTATTATTCATCGTTTATTTACCTAAATAATTACTATCTTTACCAAACCATTTTTCATTAATTTGACGCAATTTGCCATTCTTCTGCAATCTGGCCAATCCTTCGTTGAGCTTTTTTTGCAAAGTCTTGTCGCCTTTACGCATCCCTACAGCAAATTCATCGAATGGTACGCGATCATTCTGAATCACCTTATATTCGCTGCTTTTAACCATGTGTGCAATGTAATAGTCGGCATATACTTCGTCTAGTAAAATCCCTTGAATTCTGCCAGAGTTTAAATCTAAGAATGAATTAGAAATGGTGTCGTACAAAATAGTCTTCTTAGCATGCAAAACGTTCTGCTTGGTCTCATACCATTGTTCAGCTGTTGACCCAGTTTGCATCCCCAGCTCATATTTTTTCATCTGTGCAACACTGTCAATGCCGCTATTCTTCTTTACTACTAAAACCTGACGATTGCGCAAATATGGTCGACTAAAAGCTACTTTTTTCTTTCGCTCAGGCGTAATGCTATAGCCGTTCCAGATTAAATCGATGGTACCGTTACGCAATTCCGTTACGTTCATCGACCAGTCGATCGTTTGAAAACTGACTTTAATCCCGTATTCCTTAAAAACGGCCCTTGCTAAATCAATATCGTAACCCGTGAGCTGACCATTTTTCTTCTCAAAGCCCATCGGCACAAAGCTGTCGTCTAGGCCAATAACTACCTGTTTATTCTTTTCGATTGTTTGCCAGCTGTCCGGATTATTAGATTTAGCACAGCCAGTTAAAGTTAGTGCTAGAATTCCAATAATTGCTATTATCCATTTTTTCATAGGCTAACCCTCACTTAATGGTTGCACCTTTAACATCTGATCTGCCACATTCTCTGCAAATTGCAAATCGTGCGTGATAATTAATTGTGTTAAACCAGACTTCTTCAGGCCTAAAATCATCTTCTCAACTTCTTTACGTAAGTTAGGATCAAGCGCTGAAGTTGGCTCATCATAACAGAGAATACGTGGTTTCATTGCCAAAGCTCGCGCAATTGCGACACGCTGCTTTTGACCACCAGACAGTTCATAAGGATATTGCTTTTCTCGACCATTCATTTGTAAACGATTGAGCAGCTCATAAGCTTCTTTATTAGCCTCTTCCTTGCTTTCTTTAAGTACCAGCGTTGGTGCCAAAGTGATATTTTGCAACACATTTAAGTTAGGGAAAAGATTATAATCCTGAAATACAACGCCCACTTTACCTGAATCATAGGCTTGGCCCTCAATCAAAATCTCGCCGCTATCTTTTGTTTCAAGGCCAGCAATGATTCTTAGAAGCGTGGTTTTCCCCGCACCAGATGGACCAACAATAGTCATGATCTCACCATCGTTTAGGGTAAACGAGATATCTTTTAAAATTGGTCGATTATTAAATTCCTTGTATAAGTTTTTTACTTCTAACATTTAATCCACCTGCCACTATCTGTAATAAGAGACGTGCTTTTCCAACTTTTTCAAAACAAAAGCACAAATACTAATCAAAAGTAGATAAATCACGCCAACTAAAACTAATGGAACCAGCGTTACATCGCGCGCCATGGCCACGTTACCGGCTCTAAGCAAGTCGCCCAAGCCGATTACATAAACAAGTGACGAATCCTTAACCAAGTTGATTACTTCATTACCAATTGAAGGTAAGACAATCTTAATTACCTGGGGAATAACTATCTTGGTCATTGTTTGCCAGCGGCTTAAACGCAAAACTTTTGCGGCTTCAAATTGTCCTTCATCAATTGATTGAAATCCGCCCCGGAAAATTTCCGCAAAATATGCCGCATAATTTAAGACAAATGCCAAGAGTGCTGCCTGATAACGCGGAAACACAATATGGATAATTGGTAAACCATAAAACACAAAAATCAATTGTAAGAGCAGCGGTGTTCCTCGCATAATCCAGACATAAAAGTTAACCAGCCATTTAATTGGCTTAATTTTGCTCATTTCTCCCAATGAAACTAAAATTCCGAGCGGTGTTGCCAAAATAATAGTCCAAAAGAAAATACTAAGCGTCATCGTTGCGCCGCTAAAAAGGGCCGGTAAAATTTCTCCAATATATTTTAATGACATATCCTCACCTGCATTTTTCTAATAAAAAAGTCCCCTTAGGACTAACCTAAGAGAACGAACTGATCGTGTTTCCACCTCATCTTCGCATCTGCTCACGCAAAATGCCTCACTAGATTGATTATCTTAAAGAAAAAGCCCCCATAGCCAATTGGCTACGAGGGCGAATGAAATCGCGGTTCCACCTCATGTTCACAGGCTATTCGCATAACCTGCCTCAATAAGTTAATAATCAACCTTTAGCTGTAACGGGCTATCCCGGGTCTTCCTACTTAATTCAGAAAATCAACTCACAGATGTGACTTCAGATTAGCTCGTGTTTCATTTCCACCATCAGAAACTCTCTATTACCGCAGCTAACCTTACTGCTTCTGTTCTAAGTTGTTTTTAATGTTGCTATAAATCTTATAGGATTAACAAATATTTGTCAATTATTTCTTTTTCATTTTTCTTCATAAGTAGCTGGATCTACATCTAAAAGTGGACTCTTTTCACCTGTATAAATCACATCTAACTTGTACATTGCACGAGATGTAATCGTGTAAACTAACTGGGTTTCATCCAATTGATGATAATTTTCTTTGTTTGCGCCCCACATAACTACGGCGTCAAACTCTAATCCTTTGGCAAGGTATGAAGGAATTACTAAGGTACCATCAACTAAACGCTGGTTAGCTGTCGCAATCAAAGTGGTTGGTTCCTTCTTCTTGCTCAATTCTTCATGCACAAATTTAGCACTAGCCAAATCCTTGGTAATGATGACTGTAGTCATCTTACGCTTTTCATTATCGCGCAAAACATCGACTAAGACATCAATTGCCTTCTCATCATTATCTCTTCCCCAAATCACAGGTTTTGGACCTTGACGGTTGAAGGCTTCGATCTTTTCACCTTGACGCAAAATCTGCTTGGTAAAATTAGTCAATTGCTTAGTTGAACGATAGGACTTAGTAAGCTGAACCACATCAGTTTTTTCTGGATCAAACAAACCAGAAATCTGCTTAAGCAAGCTGCGACTCTCATCCTTAGTAAAGATGGCCTGATTCAAATCACCGAGCATCGTAAACTTAGCACGTGGGAAATTGTACTTAAGGTAAGCCAATTGGAATGGCGTATAATCTTGAATTTCATCAATAAATGCATAACGCATTTCATAATCGTTTCTGCGACCAGTGATCAAATCATACAAGTAAAGATAGGCAGAAACATCAGTGATAGCAATATCATGTTTCTTGAAGTTCTCCTTAACTTCATCAATATGATGCAACCAATCATCTTCTGTAATGTCCCACTTATTAGCTAAATCAACCATCTTAGGTACGGCACGCAAGAAGCTCAAGTATTGTGCACGCATGTTGATAAAGTGATTGTGCAAAATGCGCTTGTGCACGCCCTTTAAAGCTTTCAAAACAATCTTTCTGCCTAAGAAAGCCTCTTCCTTAGCTTCTGATTCAAATTCTTGATCAGGGCGATCATACAATTCATTTAACTCTGATTGACTCATCCCTTCAATGGTGCGAGCAACCCAGGCCTTTTTAACTTCTGGTGTAATCTTGCGATTAAGCATCTTAATAAGCTCTTCGCGCGTTGCATCAATTCTATTAGCTAAATTGTAGTTTTCATTATATGAGTAATAAATTTCCTTGATCTTTTCCTTATCAAAATAAGGCTTCTTCTTATCACGGAAATAGATATTCTTGAAAATTACTCCCCGCTTATTCAAGTGTTTAGCATAGCGCGTTAACAAATTGAAGAAATTGACTGAACCCTTGAACTTGCTGATATTAGTATCAGAATTCTGATCTTCAAATTGTTTAAACAAGTTTTCCACATTCATCCCTGGAAGTCGCCGTGCCACAAATTGCCAATATGTCATCTGCACCATGTTTTGTTCACCCATTTCAGGCAAAACATTTTTAATGTAATCATTGAACAATTGGTTAGGACTGAACATGATAACGTCACTAGAAGTTAAATTACCACGGTAGCGGTAAAGCAAGTATGCAATTCTTTGCAAAATCGCACTAGTCTTTCCTGAACCTGCAGCACCTTGCACGAAGAGCAAGTCAGCGCTGGTATTTCTAATAATCTTATTTTGTTCTTGTTGAATCGTGGTTACGATTGATTTCATCTGAGTTGATGACTTTTCAGATAAAACCTCTAGAAGCATTTGATCACCGATTGATTCATTAGTGTCAAACATGTTGACGATCTTGCCATCTTCAATCATGAATTGGCGCTTCTTCGTCATGTCGACGGTAATCTTACCTTCTGGCGAATTATAAGATACTTCGCCTAACTTGCCATCATAATAAATTGAAGAAATAGGCGCACGCCAGTCATAAATCAAGAAATGATCATCTTTATCAGCAAAAGAACCCAGACCAATATAGATAGTTTCAGGCTTCTTTTCCCCTTGTTCCTTAAAATCAACTCGAGCAAAATATGGCCGCTTTTCCAGTCTTTCGACAGTATCCAACTGCTTAGCTGAATGCTGCCAAGCATGCTCACGCTCACTTAATAATTGCTGCTGTTGATGAATCGACAAGGCAGTTTCCATTGAAGTCGAATAGCCATCATAGTCTAATTTAACATCATCAAAGAAATGTGAATTAAGATCTCTAGCTTCGCCTTCAGCTGATTTAATTGACTTTTTTAAAGATTTTTCACGTTCCTTGATTTGTTTCATAATATTATCAAGGTGTTTTTGTTCAAGTGTTTCTTCACTATTTTCACTTTTTGCTGTGGTCATTTAATCACCTTTTCTTTAAAAACTCGCATTCTATTTTATCATGAATAACGCTTTCATAATAGTCCACATGCTCATAGACAAAATATAAGCAAAAATAGGTGAAAACTTAAGAATTGAAGATTATAATTTCAACATTGGAGTTGAAAAAAATGAGAACATTTTTTAGATTCATCAGAAATATTTTCTTGCTTGCATTACTTGCCTTTGCTGTTTGGACTTATAAAAATGACCCTAACATGCGCATGGCTACGCAAGATTCTCTGACTACATTGAATTATCGCATCCAGCAGTTATTAGAAACCGGAACTGCCACGCCACCTAAGCTAGGCGATAAAGACATTTCCACCAAAACCGACAAAACAAAAGATGACGATACTTCTGACAACCGGACTTGGTCAAAACCGGAAGCGAATGTTTACGTAGATATTAAAAACAATATTCAATTACGTTCAGCTGCAATAGATGCCATGAATGCTTGGAATCGGACCGGAGCCTTCACTTTTCATCAAATTGCTAACAAAAAGAAGGCACAAATAGTTATCAACATTGTGGATAATAGCGATACAAACGCCGCTGGTGAAACGGCCACAACCTACAATCCAGCAACAGGACATTTGCTAAAAGCAGAAGTTCATCTCAATCGTTACTACTTGCAAAATGAATGGTATGGTTACAGCAATAATCGTATTATCAATACCGCTGAGCATGAATTAGGTCACGCGATCGGTTTAAATCACACCAATAGCGTTTCAGTCATGTATCCTAAGGGATCAATTTACACCATTCAGCCACAAGATATCAAAAATGTGCGTAAGCTCTACCACGAAAACAATTAACTTTAATTACTCCTCTCTTTTTTCTAAAATAGAGAGGAGTTTTTTGATGAGGAGAAATTTATGAAAAGAATCTATATTGTTCGTCACGGACAGACTTATATTAATCGTTATAACAAGATGCAGGGCTGGTGTGATACGCCTTTAACTACCGCAGGAATCGAAGGTGCCGAAGAAGCCGGCAAGGCATTGCACGACGTTCCTTTTGATATTGCCCTTTCTAGTGATTTAAAAAGAGCTAGCGATACCTGCGAAACTATCATGAAATACAACGTCAACAAGGATGAATTGCAACATATTGCTAGTCCATTTTTCAGAGAACAATTCTACGGCTACTTTGAAGGAATGGATTCTGAAATGGCTTGGCGCATGATCGGTGGCAGTCATGGCTACGCTACTAGACAAGAAATGTTTAAACATGAAAGTATCGATACCATTAAAGATTGGATCAAAGAAGCTGACCCATACCATCAAGCAGAAGATGCTGAAGAATATTGGTCTCGTATGGAAAATGGTTTAAAGATGATCAGCGAACTTGATGGAGCTGAAAACATCTTGTTGGTTACCCATGGTTTTACTATTAGAAGCTTGTGGTACCGTTACGGCGATAATATCCCTCTTGTACCCGGTCCAAAGAATGCCTCAATTACCGTGATGACCATGAGCGATAAAGGCGACATCAAGATTCCTATTTGGAATGAAATGCACTTATAAACATATACAAAAAGAAGCTTAGATCAACTTGATCTAGGCTTCTCTTTTTTAGATGAACGCTATATTATTACTACGCTATTTAGTTTGTGGGTATTTATTTAATCTAATCATACATATATTTCTTAACTGCTTCTTTTGGATCCATTCCATTTCTAATCTTTTCTTCTAGTTCAATGGAAACGTCAGCGATAATTGATTGGGGGGTCAATTACTGCAACGTCAGGATCGAGTGCTTTTTCATTGGCTAAGGATAATTCGGTGCATCCTAACAAAACCACTTTACACCCATATTTATCGTGCATGAGGGTTAAAATATGGTGGAATAATTCAGGATCTACTTTTCCTTTTTCTTTAATATCACCATAAATTAATTGATTTACCATCAGTTGAATTTCTGGACCACCTAATACAGGAGTCTTGTTAACCTTTTTGATGTATTTAACATATAATCCGTCTCTGATTGATCCTTCAGTGGCAATTAAGCCTAAGTTCTTTTCATCAGGATAATCATCAACAAATTTATGGACCGCAATTTCCATCATGTTAAGGAAGGGTACATCTGACAATGCAGCTAATTCATCGTACCAATAATGAGCTGTATTACATGGCATAAGGAAAAAATCTGGTTTCAATGGCGCTTGTTGTAAGACGTCTTCTTTTAAATAATCATATGGATTTGGTTTGGAGTGATCTTCAATCCATGTAGTACGATCAGGAATAGTTGCATGGTTAACCAAGATGTAGTTCATATAGTCTTGGTCGTCCTTAATTTTTACGCGATGATTTACTAAGTTAATGTAACCTTGGGTAGCTAAAGTACTCATGCCTCCGAGGACTGTGAAAAAGTTCTTCATAATTTGATTTCTCCTAAGAGATGACTCTTAAGCTAAGATTGCCACAACTAGAGGGGCCATTACTGTTAAGAAGATGTTCCCTAATGCATAAGTCGGGGTATAACTTAATGCAAATACAGATGAATCAGTTTCTGCGTTAACTGCGTTCAAAGCAGCAGTGATTGTCCCTGATCCACAAAGAGAACCAATATTATAAACGATGTTCATTTTCAGTACGAATCTACTGAATAGTAATGTTAAAAAGTGTGGCAAAATTGATACTAACACACCAATTAAGAATACGAGCCAACCCATTTCTTTTAAGGCAGTTACGAAGCCGCTACCAGCTTGCAAACCTACCACGGCAATAAATAGGTTCAAGCCTAAACTCTTCAATAACCATCTGGTGTATGGAGGAATTATACCGGTTGTTGGGTGCTTTTGTTGCAGCCAGCCAAAGTACAAACCAGCGAACAATGCACTACCATCGCCACCAAGAGTAAGTGGGATCTTGTGAATCGTAATTACGATAGCACCAAGTAAGATACCTAAGAAGATATCTATTGACATGAAGCTAACATCTGTTTTGATTCCAGTAACTTTTTCATAACCAATTGTCTTAATGGCATTAGTTAAATAGTTTGCTGGACCGATAATTGTTACATGATCGCCAACAGTTAACTGGGTGTAGTCGGTAATTTTTTGACCATCATGTTCAGCGGTGTCGATAAGAACACCATTACTTAAGATTTGCTCTAAAGCACCATAACTATATGCTTTAGTTAACAAAACTGTGGCTTTCTTGAGGTTGAGATGGAAGTTGTTAGCATCAAGTTCTGACATCTTGGGGTCTTTATCTGCTAATTCAGCAAAGTGTTTAATGTGACCTACAACTAAGATGGTATCGTTTTCTTGTAAAGTAGTTGTAGTAGCGACTAACATCTTGCCATCTCTAACTACCTCTTCAATTATTAAGCCTTGATTATTTTTATCAAAATCGGTTAAAGTATTACCAATAAATTCACAGCCCTTGTTTAATTTAAAGGCTCTAACACGAATATTGGCAGAAATTTTAACGCCTTGATCTCCGTTTGAAATGTGATTTTCTTCAATGTATTTTTTGGTTGCTTCACGCAAGTTAACACGTAAAATTGCTGGAGCGATGTTCTTTAAGAAGATCAAAACCCCGACAGTACCAAAAACATACGTCAATGCATACGCAATAGCTACTTGGGACATAGCTGCAGTTTTTGCGGCTTGGGAGATATGCAAAGCCTCAATTGCAGAGTTAGCAGTCCCGATACAGGCTGATTGAGTTAAAGCAACAGCAATAATGCCACCAGCTTCATCTGTAGAAAATAGAATTTATATAGTTGTAATATTTAAAATAATTATCTGAAAATAGAAGAATATAAAAAGTAAAAATATAAATATTCAAATCTGCATATTAAAAAAGCTGTCATTTTGACAGCTTTTTTGCAAACCTAGCTTATTAACGTGTACCGGCAAAAGCAGAAACTTCTACTTTTTCAGCACTTTATTCTCGTATAATTTCACAGTTACCATGTAGTAAATGAAGTACAGTACTATGAAAATCAAGAATGGTAACCAGATACCCATGTATGGCTTGGGTAATAATGCCTTGAATAATCTTAACCCGAAGAAAACATCAATGATGCCTAATACTCCAGGCAAGGCGAACAGAACTCCGATTTCATTTCTAATTGATCTTCTAAGCATCTTTTCTCTAGTGCCAATCTTATAGAGCATTTCGTAGCGTACTTTGTCGCTGGCGGCGCCGCTTAAAACTTTGAACATCAAAGTTGAAGCAAGCATGGTCAGGAATGCAATTCCTAGGAAGAAGCCCATGAATTCAAAACCGCTAGCAAAGCCCAATACTACTTGATAAGTAAATGGTTTAGTGTTGCTTAATACTCTACTAATCAAAGGTGAAGTCATTTGAGCTTTTTCAATCTTCATTAAAGTTGGATATTCCTTAATAAAATCCTTGACTCTAATTAAAGTCACAAACTTCTTTTGTCCTTGAATGGCATTAAATTTAGCTGGAGAAACCAATTCAATCTTTTTAGTGCCATTGAGTAGCATCATGCTCAAACGAGTATTAGCAGAATTACCTGGGGTAACCAAGTCCTTAGCCCTGGCTACAGTTGGCGTATAAGTTGGAAAATCATTACCGTGTTGACTAAATTTAATATATTTAAATGGCTTTTTATCAAAATCAGCCTTGTTAAAGACTAATTCTTTTTTAGTTTCAACATAGTGGTAAGTTGCCTTAGATTTAAGATCTAACTTGTCCACATTCTTTTGCACAGCTGGTGTATTTTGCACGATCTGTGCATCGTAGTAGTCGCTGACTAATGCTTGGTTCTTCAATGAATTGAAGTTAAGACCAACAGTAATCGCACCAAGAGCTAAAGCGAAAAGTAGTGAGATGACAGAAAGAATACGCGTATAATCACGAATTCTGAATTTTAATTGTCCGAGAGTGAAGACGCGAATGCCGTGGTAGGCAAAATTCTTCTTTTTAAGTAAAAGATTGATGATGAGAGTGAAGAATGAATCAAAAGTGAAGTATGAACCTGCCACGATAGTTACTAATGCTGCTGGAATGATGAAGAAAATAGCATTAGCGGGCATCCCCATGATGTAGTAGCCTGCAGCTAGTAGCAAAATACCTAAAACAGCTTCAACTACACGTAAACCATTTTTACGACTGATCTTAATTGGCTTTTGACTTTCATGAAGCAAGTCAATCACTTTACTACGCACAAGTTTATGCACATTTCTCAACGAAGCTAAGAAGAAAACAGCTACAAAGAAAATCAATGTCCATAAAATCGCATTAGGTAAAACAATCTGGAAGTGCGTAATATGCAAGCCTAAACTGCTAATCAATAATTTAGAAACAAGAGCAGTCAAGCCAAAGCCTACAATAATACCTAAGATCGTTGCCAAAATACCTGTTAACAAAGTTTCGCAGAAAATCAGCAACCCAATCTTAGAACTTTTTGCCCCTAGCATCATGAACATGCCGTAGTCGTGCTGCCGCATGCTGAGCAAAAATGAATTCGCATAAACTAAATAAACAAAAGTAATAATTGCGAGTAAGACAATTCCGAAGCCAAAGATAAAGCTTAAGTATTGTCCTGGGGCATTAACATCCTTGCTCATGAAGCCTGGGTTAATTGCCAAGGATAAGAACATGTAAAAGATTGTACTCGCGACTACTAATCCCGAAAACAGGACCGCGTAGTCTTTAAGCCGGCTTTTAATCCCGGTTAAAGATAATTTCCAAATCATTTTTGTCCCCTCCTATTCTTCAGTACCTAAGTGAGCAATTAATTCATGGTAGAAGTCCGTTCTAGATTTTTGCCCCTTAATCATTTGTTCACCGATCTTACCGTCTTTGATAAATAAAATACGATTGGCAAAACTTGCTGAAAATGGATCGTGGGTAACCATCAAAGTCGTTACACCGTCATGCTTATTTAAGTTTTCCATTGTGTTCAACAATTCTCTTGCACTCTTAGAATCAAGCGCGCCAGTTGGTTCATCGGCGAGCAAGATAGCTGGTTCGTGAACCAAGGCACGTGCCGAAGCTACTCTTTGCTTTTGTCCACCAGAAATTTCTGCGGGATATTTATTCAAGATTTCTTTGATCCCCAACTTAGCTGCGATCTCATCCACAAGCGGATTAATTCTGCGTGCTGATAATCCGCGCAAGCTAAGTGGCAATGCAATATTTTCACGATTAGACAAATTTTCTAGCAAGTTGAAGTCTTGGAAAATAAAACCTATTTCTTTGCTACGGAAGTCGGCCATCTGATTAGTATTCAAGGTGCTGACATCATGTGCATTAATGAAAACTTGACCAGTGGTTGGTTTATCCAAAGTTGAAAGAATGTTAAGCAAGGTAGTCTTACCTGAACCAGAAGCACCCATAATTGCTACGAATTCACCAGCAGCAACCTTAAAATTGATGCCCTTTAAAGCTCGGTATTGTTTTTCGCCTTTTTTACCATAAGTTTTGGTGACGTTGTCAACCACAAGAATTTCGTTCATTTTATGTTCCTCTTTCTCCGTTAATTTGTTTTACTGTGTTATTAACTTAATACACTAATATGATATTCAACTTTTGTCAATCTATTTTTGCGCAAAAAAGAGCTCTTCACTTTTAAATACGTGAAGAGCCCTGATTTAACAGCATTAGTTGCTGGTTTTTGTTTTAATTAATTTGCATTTTCCTAATGTTTGAATCTCTTGATGACCGTTTACTAGATGCAAAACTGCATCCTGGTATAACAGTTTTTCTTTCTCTTTGCTCTTATCTTTATACTTTTTGATAAAAGTTACCTCGTAATCTATCTTGCTGTAATTACGCTTGCCCGGCAAAACAGATAAGACTTTTACTTCGACATTGAACTTCTTAAGTTTTTTATCTTTTTTCCACTTCTTGATTTGCTGCTCAATCTTCTTGTAATCGGCGTTTTCTTTGCCATTTTCAAAATTGGTTACCATTGGCTTCTTAAAGTTGGTATATAGCATTCTTGCAGCATCCTCAACTTTAATTAGACCTGGCCAAATTGGATTAACAATATAATCACCTTCAGCATCTTGGTAAACATCCTTTTCACCATTGCCTTGGTAATCTGCTGCGCCATCATAATCAGTCACATCGTCTTCGCTATCGCTAAATTCAGCGCTGATCGACTGCGACAAGTCCGTCACTCTTTCAGACTTAATAGTTTTGCCATCTGCCTTGCTTTTAACATAAATTTCCATTCTTTTAGCAAGCGGATAATCTTTAAAGGTATAATGTCCCTTTTTATTAAGAGTAGCTGCCTTGTGATCATTAATATAGACCACGCCATTAGGAACGCTGCGAATCTGGAAAGTGGCGGTCTTAATTTTCATATTGACCGTCTTATCTGACCAAATATTTACAATCGAGTCAGCATCCAGCTTTCTACCATTGACTTTAGATTTAACTAAAATATGATAGCGACCTGGGAAGACCAATCCTAGATCTTGATAATAGTTCTGGTTGCCGCCGTTCATTTTGCCATAATCTTCACCATTGACAAATAAAGTGGAATTGGCATGATTAGTTTGAACTTGCGGACGGTAGCATTGTACTCTCAATTTATATTTACTGAAGAACAGAAAATACCTACCGTCCTCAATCAATTGAATTTCACCATCATCGCGACCGCTTCGTAAGTTGGAATTCAATTTTTTCACAGCCGCTGTGTGATTTTTAAAATAATTCTGCAATGGCTTTAAACTGTCATCAGTTACCTTCATATCAGGCGTTGAAGCAACCACGTATTGTGCCATCCCTGTCTTAGGATCTTTTAAGTTAGCAACAATGCGGCTAATCTGCCGATCTTTTGTATAATAAAAATTGCCAGCGGTAATTAATCCGCCAACTAAAATTACAATAATTCCAAATATCCAAATAGTTTTACGTTTTTTCATACTTCAAACCCACCAAATTAATACTTTAAATTTAGATTAACAGGTTGAGCCAAAATAGCAACTATCTTCATTTTTGTGAGGAAAAATTATGGAAATTAACTTTAATTTTGTTAAAAATAGTCCAACATTTAGTGAGCAAGATTCTGCTGCTGAAAAAATTCACAAGTTATACACAATTGATGATTATCGCGATGTCATCAGCAACTCCCGACTGCTGCTTGAAACACTTACTAAGAAACTTTTTAAATTAGAAAACTTGAATGCCTATTATCATGTACCTGATGGCGAATATCGCAATCTGCGCAATGATACGCATTATTTACGCAGTGAACTCGATTATCCTTTAAGCATCATGGATTTATTCGATGAAGTCCGCCGAATGGGAAATGCGGCAATCCACGATAGTAAAATCGAACCTGACAAAAAGCAGGCCTGGCGCTGCATCTGTGATTTGCACGACATTCTAGTCTTCTTAATCAATAGCTACGATGGGCAAGATCTGTATTATATTCGACCCGACATTGCCATGGAGGCTCAGACTTCTAAGCAATTCCATTCCCGCATGAAAAATACTAAGCCACACATCAAGCTCAAGGATCATCAAACTAAAAAAGTAGGAAAAAATCATTCACACACTAACTTAAAAAAGGCGAAACATTTCTCTAGTGCAAAAACTGTGGACAAGCCTGCTGAAAAACATGAACATACACAACCTACAAAACAAAATTGGTTCACCAAACTTTTCCACAAAAGAAAATAGCAAGGCTACGTTGCCTTGCTATCCTAATTCAAGAAAGTGTAGTCGTTCAAGATCACATTATTCGACTACTAAAAAACGGGCTGTAACCATACTCCCCATGAAATACACCCGTGCGATCATCATACACCTTATTTTTCGATTAAAAAATCAATTTTTTCTTTGCTAATGATAACCAAAAAATAATATTTATTATATATTGAGAGGCGCCAATGACGCTGCCAATACACAAATGAAAACTGAAGAAGTTTCTCAAATGGGGAATGGCTTTGTTAAAGGCCATTCTCCATTTTATTTTTGACGAAAGGAGTGATATGTCCTTTATGGATAATCACATACAAAAGCCTTGGGCTGTGACTCAGTCTGAGGTACTAACAGAGACAAATACATCAGAATCAGGCTTAAGCGAAGACGCAGTTCGAATACGTCAAAAAGATGGCTTAAATGAACTTGCCGCTAAGCCGCCTAAAACCACCTTGCAAATGATCAAAGAGCAAATTATCGATCCAATGATCATGATTTTGCTTGGCGCAGCCTTCTTTTCGGCTCTTTTTCATGAATACACTGAAGCAATTATTATTGCCATGATCGTAGTCATCAATACCATCATTGGTATTGTGCAGGAAAAGAAAGCTCAATCATCCTTAGCTGCACTACGCGATATGAGCGCTCCGATGGCCCATGTTATTTGCGCTGGCAAAGAACAATTAATCCCTGCTAAAGAATTAGTAGTCGGTGACATCGTTAACTTACACGACGGTGATATGGTTCCAGCTGACATGCGTCTTCTTGAATCCGCCAACTTAAAGATTCAAGAAGCATCCCTCACAGGTGAATCTGTTCCTGTGGAAAAAGATGCAGATGCCGTTTTAGCTAAAGACTGCAGTCTTGGCGATCGCATCAACATGGCCTTTAGTTCATCTATTGTGACTTATGGCCGCGGTCTAGGTGTCATTGCCGCTACCGGTATGAATACCGAAATGGGTGCCATTGCCGGCATGCTGGACGATCAAACCAAAATTGAAACACCATTAAAACGTAAATTAACTAGCGTTGGTAAGGTGTTAACTATCATTGGTATTTTCGTCTGCATCCTGGTTTTCATCATTGGTGCAATGTACCAAAAGCCACTTTTACCACAATATTCAAAAGGTAATTCAATTCTTGTTAGTTGGTAACATCGCCGAAATTACTACTTTGTTTGTTGCAACTTTATTTAACTGGGATGCTCCATTATTAGCTGTGCATATCCTGTGGGTAAACTTAGCCACTTCTACTTTGCCAGCTCTTGCCTTAGGTGTTGACCCTGCAAGCAAAAACATCATGAAGCACAAGCCAGTTAAAACAGGTACGCTTTTTGAAAAAGACCTCGTTTGGCGCGTAATTACCCAGGGAATTTTCGTAGCAATGATGACCTTGACCGCCTACTTCATTGGTGCCAGCATCGATAATCCATTGACTGGCCAAACCATGGCGTTCAGCGTTTTGGCACTATCCCAGATGCTTAGAACCTTCAACCATCACTCAAATACAGAGCCAATCTGGAAGAGAGCTACTGGCATGAATATGTGGCTAGTAATTCCATTCATTGTTTCCGCATTCTTCATGGGATTAATCTTATTTGTTCCAGCTTTGCAAAATGTATTCTACATTACTAATATTTCAGCTGGACAATGGATAATTGTAATTGCTTTATCCTTGCTTTCAATTGTACAAGTTGAAATTTTCAAAGGATTTAAGAAGTTAAGAACTAATTCAAGCAGAACCAAACTAATCGAAGAATGAAATAAAGGATCCTCACGAGGATCCTTTTTCATATGCTTAATTTAATTCTTCAATATCCTTAAGTAAACTGTCTTGTTCTGGCGTTAAACACTCATGCTCTTTACGCAATTTTAAGACTTGCTCACAAGTATGCAAGATAGTTTTAGCTTTCCCAACTACTGCATAGTCACCTCAGCCAAAAAGTTGTCCATCTCTTTAGCTGTTACTGCAAAGACATCATTGGCACCACCATGTTCAAGTGGCATGCAATTTAATATTTCCAAAATCATTTGCAGCTTATTTCTTACTTCTTCAAACTTATTCAACTTTCTCACATCCTATCTGCTTTTTCTTAATTATAAGCAAAAATCAAAAAACAGTCACATTGTAGTGACTGTTTTAGTTTACTTTTTAACGATTGCACTAGAAAATGTTTGCGCATTAGATTCAATCAGCTGATTTGAATTATTAGCAAAAAGTGAAACCCCAATTCCTAATGCCGCTAAAGTAAGCCAGACTTTTCCTAATAGTTTACTTTTCATATTATGTGCACTCCTTTTGCCTCTATTATACAAAAAGCATTAATGCATTAGTATTGTCTGCGCTTACAATTAATAAAATTGTAACATTCTTTAATTAGTTTTAAGAGTTACTTCACCAGCCACATCTGTATTGAAGAAATCTGCCACTTCATGTACGTTCATGCCTTGACCAAGGGCCCACATCAATTTGGTAATGGCACTCTCAGAAGTCATGTCGCACGCACTGATCGCACCTTCTAGCAAGGCCTCACGTCCAACTTCATACTTGGTTAAGTCACTACGTTCATATAAACATTGGCTGCTGGCAATTACAGGGATGCCCTGTCTGATCAACTTACCAATTGCGGCAACCATGTTACGGCGAATAAAGTTCATCCCACCTAACCCGTAGGCTTCAATAACAATTCCTTGGCAGCCACTATCTACCATCGCAAATAATAATTTAGGATCAAAACCTGGAAATAATTTTACTAACGAAACATTCGAATCAATATCGGTGTTTAAACTAGGTGCACCCGTCTTTTCTCTAGGTTGGTAGTCCTTATTGAATACTAAGCCATCAGACGAAACAGTTGCGATAGGTGGAACGTTCACGCTCTCAAAGGCATCGAAGTTGGTTGTTCTAACCTTAACGGCTCTGCAGCCAAGCATGATTTTATTATGGAAAGCCAAATAAATATCAGGCGGACAAGTAGCCGCTGCCGCAAAGGCTAAACGCAAATTATCGTGAGCGTCACTTAAAACGACATTGATTGGCACCTGACTTCCAGTTAAAACAACTGGAATATTAATGTTCTTCAACATAAAAGCAAGCATTGACGCGGTGTAAGCCATCGTATCGGTACCGTGTGAAACGACAATGCCATCATAATCGTTGCGATATTTATAAATATTTTCTGCAATAAACTTCCATTCTTCTGGTTGAATATTGGAAGAATCAAGCTGCAAAATATCTTGAACATCGATATCATATGGCAACTTACCCAGCATTTTAATCAATTCTTCGCCACTCTCTTTTGGCACTAAGCCCGCATCAGAAGCAACTGACGCAATCGTCCCACCAGTTGAAAGCAATAATAACTTTTTCTTTTCCATCTTTGTTTTCTCTACTTTTGCAATTTACGCTGTTTTTCATATTCATTAATTATTAAATCAATTAAAACATAGGCTGAACTAAAAGTCTCAACCTTTTTACTAAACTGAAATGGCGTAGTTTTAAAGAAAAAGCTATAATCACTAAGAGAAGCCAATTTTCCTGGCTGCCAACTCGTTAGCGAAACCAGCTTTAGCTTATTATTGATTACATCAATTTTCTTTAACTCTTCAATAATTGTCTTATTAAAGCCGCCAAACGAAATCACAAATAGCATATCATTTTCTTTGGCAGCTTGGCCAAGCATTGAAACTTCATCCCGCGCACTTGGCAAAATAATTGCATTTTTACCTATTAAATAAAAGGAATGCGCTAAATATTCCGCAATAATCTGTTGTTGCCAACCTGTGGAATAAATGTAGATAGTTTCAGCTTGATCTAAATCCGCACATAAGTCATGTAAATCCAGTCCTTTAAAATATTTAAAGGTGTCATTGATGATTTTTTGCAAATTATCGTCAAAATCTAATTCTTGAGCATGCTTGGCATATTGCTCTTTTCTAGCAATCAATTCAGATAGTTCAAATTTAAGCTCGCTAAAGCCACTTAAGCCTAATTTTTTACTCAAACGAAAAATGGCAGATTTAGAAACATATAACTTCTGCGCTAATTCCATTAAGCTCAACTTGCTAGCTTCCTTAGGATACTTAAGCAAGTAACTGACTATTGCCTTGTCAGTATCATTGAAGCTTTCCTTTTTCTTCATTACTACTGTTTCTAAATCCATTTCTATGTCCTTTCCGTCATTAACTTAATAACAAGTTCAGAATATCATGATCAACACAAAAAAGGTAGCTATTCAATTATAGAATAGTTACCTTTTTCTTATTTGTTATGACTTGTCAAAATTGTTATTTAAGTTCTGGCCAATATGGAGCGTTAACTGGAATCATGTCATCCAAAATCTTCTTAGCTACAGATGCATCTGGAACAGTCTTGTTCAAAGCGAAGGCTTGGAGCATCTTTTGGTATGAGTGTTCTACATAAGCATCAACAACCAACTTTTCACAGGTTTGTTGTTCCATCATCAAACCTCTTTGGAAACGGCCAGCCTTACCAGTTGCCATTGGTTGAATACCATCAGCACCAAACAATGCTGGAACTTCAACGATTGAATCTGGATCCATGTTGGCAATGGCACCGTTGTTTTCACAGTTAGCCAAGAACTTCTCGTGCGTGTTGTAAGCAATAGCGTGAATAATATCTACGATATATTCTGAGTGCAAACCTGAAATGTCCCAAATATTGTCCTTAGCAGTACCTGCCTTAACGATTCTTTCACATTCACCGAAGACGATCTTTTGACGGTGTTCACGAATTTCATCAGTACGAGTGTGCTTTGGATCGGCGTTTGCTACTTCATATTGTGGGAAGTAGTAGTATTGCATGTAGTTGTTTGGCAAGGTTTCTGGATCCATCTTGTAGTCGTCAGCAACCTTCTTAAAGGTAGCTTCCCATGAAGCTTCAGTATCTTTGTCGTAGTCGCCGCCTACCCAGTAGCCGTGATCCTTGACGTATTCCTTAAGCTTAGGCATCAAGTCTTCACCGGTCTTCTTGTTTCTAACTTCTTTCCACCAGCCGAAGTGGTTCAAGCCGTAGTAGTTGAAGTCAATGTCGTGCCAGCTGTTTAAACCGCAGATAGCAGCCATTCTGTCCATGTCATCAATTGGCATATCACAGATGTTGATAACCTTTGCACCTGGACGAAGGCGACGACAAGCTTCAGCAACAATAGCAATAGTGTTGGAGTAGTTGATCATCCAAGCATTTGGTGAATATTCTTGCATCCAATCAATGATTTGCAAAATTGCAGGAATTGAACGAAGACCATAAGCCATACCTCCGGGTCCTGTAGTTTCCTGACCATTTACACCATATTTTAATGGGATCTTTTCATCTAAGCTTCTCATGTGGTACTTACCAACACGAATTGAACCCATTACAAAGTCTACGTCAGTAAAGGCTTCCTTTGGATCAGTGGTGTATGAGAACTTAATTTGTGGAGCTCTTTCCTTCATTATGATCTTAACAGCTTCACCAATCTTCTTTTGACGTTCTGCATCGTTATCGTAGAACTTCAATTGTCTCATTGGAAATTTATCTTGACTCTTAATTAAGTCCAAAACAAATCCTGGTGTAAAAGTACTACCACCACCGGCAATAACTACTGAATATTTTTTACCATCCATAGTTCTTTACTCTCCTTTTCGTAAGTTTTCATCTTTTGTGAATTGCTTAATTACCTTACGCATAAATTTATAACATTTTTCTTTTATAATGTATTCGTTTTCAATGGCTTCAGACTTTGTTTCGTCAGTTGAACCTCATTTCAAATAGTGAAATATATTTCGGCTTATCATTGTCTATTCACATATAGTTTTAGTATAATAATAGCTAAAACATGTCCTTGTTATTGCAAAATGTATTTCAAAATCGGACTTTGATTATTTAATCAGTTTCTACTATATAAAAGGACGAGATTTAGCAAGAATGCTTTAAATTACCGATGTTATGGCATTTTCAAGCGGTTAAAATATTTAATAATTAATATAACTACAGTTGTATTAATATAATAAATTATATATTTTTACTTTTTTAATTTTTATATTATTTAATTAGTGTGTAATTTCTTCATATATGCCCCATCAAGCCATACAGTACAAGTACTTTTGAGATTTATCATCCCATATATATAATTGTATTTTTGTTATTAAATTATTTCGTGTATAGACTTTAGTTTTAATCCTGCTAGTCTATTTCAGTGAAGAGACTTCAACAGCTTCAACTGCTGAAGCAGCTTCTATTACTTTGCCTTCTGGTTACACCAAGAGTGCCATTATTAAATGGAACCAAACCGGTAGAGCAAGCAAAGCTTTAATCAATGCCTCAAAGAAAGGCATGAAAGAAAACACATACAGTGGTGCTGGTTCAGACAATACATTAGTTAACGTAACTAATTTGAGCCACAGCCAAAAAGTTGAATTAAGTAGATATGCATTGAGCTTAATTAACTCTGCTCATCATCAACTTGGCAAGAAATCATGGACTTACAAGGCTGGTGCTTTGCACTTTGCAGACCGTGTAGCTAATCACACAACAAGTCTTGCTGGGATGCAGGTCACTATGTACCTGGTATCAAGCGTGCAGCTAAAGCTTCTGGCCTTAACTCAAGAGTAGGTCAAGTTTATGAAGACGAAGCAGCTTTGCCTATCTCATCAACTTACCACACCAACATGCGTACCATGTCAGCATTGAAGAACCAAATTTACTTCAACGTTAAGCAAATGCTTTTCGGTGGTTTCTATGGCTCATACAGTCAAATGAATGATTCTTCAAGATACACTGAATGGGAACACGCTGGTGACTTGCTTGGTTGTCGTACAAAGCATTATGATGCTAAGACTAAATACTTTGGTATCAGCTTCAGCGGCTTAAAGGGCGATTCAAGCAAGATTAGTGTTCACATGATGGGCGTTGCTAAGCGTTACATCCAAAACTACAAGAAATTTAACCGTTAATATTGACGTTGTAGTTTAAAACTTAATAATGTTCCTAATCCAAGAGTTCAAATGGTTTAGTCACCTATTTGAGCTCTTTTAATTTACTCAAAAAAGGCCAGATTGCTCTGTATTTTCAGACAATTTGGTCTTTTTGTACTCTATATTAGGCAAGATTAATAATTAAAAGTAAGTATTGAAATGCCCGGTCTTATAACTTTTTGAGCAAGAATGTTGATATATCAACGTTTCAAGCACTTTCAGCAACTATAAGTTATAAATTTTAGTTCTTGTTTTTTTATTTTTTAAAAATTTTTTTGAGATATCTATTTATAGCTAATCTGCTTAAATCATGCTTACATCAAGCCATAAACCAATTATTATTAAAAGTAGCTATTGCTATATTGATGCACGCTTGGTATATTTTATAAAAATAATTTTTAACAAAAATATTCAAACTTACTTGGAGTTGTTATTAAAAGGGATGAATCTAATGAGAAAACTTACAACTTATGAGATTTTACGCAAAGAATTAACTAGAGGTATTATTACTAAATACTCTGTTACCCAATTTTGCAAGGCCACTGGTATGAGCCGCGGCGTTTTTTATAATACTTATACTGGATTAACCGATCTATTTTGTAAAAGTATTCAAGCAGAAATTAAAACTCATTTCCGCGAATATGGTGACTGTCAGTCTAATAAATTGATCTTTGCTTTTCTTAGACAAATTGGCAATGATCGCCTTTTCTACACTAATATTTATCGTCTAACTCGCAAAAAGCATACTACTCACATCTGCAATCAGATTAATCGCACGCTTTTTACAGAAATGCAAAAATATCTTTTTAACAGTGATTACTCCAATAAGCATATTAAGAGCATGACCAATATTCTGCTTGCACATATCACCAATTGGATTGATCACGGCTGCGATGCCCATGTGCTCGACGTTTATACTGATGTCGCAATTATTTTGCCTAAACAAAAAGACTGCTAACCAGCAGCCTTTTTTGCTATATTCTTTTAATCATGTGGTCGTATGTCCGATCCCCGATCGTCATCGTCTTTTCTGTTTGATAGCCTTTGTGC
>NZ_GG700761.1:14023-18089 GCF_000160855.1 Lactobacillus helveticus DSM 20075 = CGMCC 1.1877 | reverse complement strand
TTTTTATTACGGGGGACTATGTCCTCCTTTTTTATGCAATAAAAAACCTGTTAACAGCTTATCATATTGATAAGTCATCAACAGGAAAAATTATAGAGCCATATTAAACAGCATTTTCAATATTCTATTTTAGAAATTGCGGATGGTAAATCATCTGATCAATATATTTTGGAAAGAGAAAATTGGTGGAAACGGGCCTTATTGACGCGAACTTTTGGATACAATATGAATTAACATAAATCATCTATACAGGGGCTATAATTACATAATAACCCCTCGAAAACATTGAAAGAATAGCCCCCAATATCTATAATGTAGATATTGGGGGCTATTTATTTTGATATTATAATTTATAACGCATATTAAGTCACTAGTTTTTTCGGGAATTAGATTTACCACTCATTTCAAGAGCACCACTTTCATAATGGGCCCAACATGAGTAGATTTCGACTATTTTAGTTGCTTTATCAATGGTATAGACGACGCGGTGTTGACCATTTATCCTTCGAGAATAGTAACCAGCCGCAGGTGGTGTTAGTTTTTCAAAAGACTGTATTGGTTTATATGGATCAGATTCCAATACACTTTGTATTTCTTCAAAGGATTGACGTAATGGGCTTCTTAAAACTTTTTTTAAATCACCTTTAGCTGATGATTTTATTTTTACTTTCCAACGACTACTCATTGTCAATTTCTTTGATCATTTCATCTAGATCAACTGATTCATCATCTTTACGGCTGAAGGTGGCTTGAATCTGACCATTCATCATTAAGTTCATGGTTTCCTGTAATGCGTCATAGTCTTTTTTCCCAATCAAAACGGCACTACGGCTGTCATTAGATCCTGCAATAATAACAGGTTGAGAGTCTCGATTAGCATTTTTGATAAGTGAAAATAGGTTTGTTCGTGCTGTAGTTGGATTAATAATTTTTTCCATATGATTCCCCTCCTTAACTTATCTAATATTATATGTGTACATGATAACGTACGTCAATTATAAACTACTATTATAAACTACTATATCGTCAAAGGAGATTATGACTTATGCAACAAGTTGTCTTACCCATCAAAGATTCAAACGTTCTTAAAGAGGTGCAAGACACCTTACTCAACAACTTCAAAGCTGGCCGGCGTAACTATACAATTTTTCAAGTTGGTAAAGCTACGCTACTAAGAGTCAGTGACGTTATGTGCCTAAAACAAGCAGATATCTTTAATCCGGAAGGCTCCATTAAACAAAATGCATTCATTCACGACCGAAAAACAGGCAAGCCTAATACCTTGTACCTTAAACCAGTTCAAACAGAGCTTTTATTGTATCGTCAATGGCTGCTTGATCATAAACTAGAATCTGAATGGCTCTTTCCTTCCCTTCAACACCCAGAACGGCATATTACTGAGAAACAGTTTTATAAGATTATGGCACGAGTTGGTGATCTTTTAGGAATTAACTATCTAGGAACGCATACCATGCGTAAAACAGGCGCTTATCGGGTCTATACGCAGTCAAACTATAATATTGGTTTAGTGATGCATTTATTAAACCATTCAAGCGAAGCTATGACCTTAACCTATCTTGGGTTAGATCAAGCTAGTCGAGAAACGATGTTAGACCAAATTGATTTTGGGTAATGAATGTTTAGAACTTAGTAGTCGTCCAAAAAGGACTACTTTTTTTGTTGAATCGTACGAGGACGATTCAATGCTTTTGACTTGTAAGAACAGGATTGAATGAAGCAATACGGTTCGCATATTTTTAGTGGATGAACAAACAAAATATGAGAGATTTTTTGTTCGTTCATCCATGGTTTTAGAAAAAAGAGGGACGATTTCGGAAGAAGAAAGTCGTCTCTTTTTTTCTTCTTTTTGTATGACAAAAAGAAAGATCTTTTGCCCATTTTATAAAAATAAAATGGGCAGGTGGCGTTTGCGTAAAGCAAATCGACACAATCCAAAGGGGATAAAAGGGGAAAGTGAAACTTCCCCCTTTTCAAGCAACATTGTAATACAAGAACGAAGTGCTTTGTATTACAATGTGATAGCTTGCAGTATTTATGGTTTTATATTTGCTATTTTGTTGTGAGGATTGTAACCGAATAGGGCGCAATGCTTATTACAAAATCAATGACAAAGGGCGATTGACTAATAAGCGCTGGGGCATTTTATATTTGAATAAGTTATTAATGGATCAGAAAAATGTATCACAAATTTAAACAAAAACTCACTCATTTAAGAGACGCTACTAGCATGAAATTTTGTTGTTGCGATAAGCAACTTCTGATACACGATTTTAGCCATTACATCACTCGTTTTTAGAAACTGTTTGAGATCTAAATTGAGTTTTGGTATACTTTTGCAAAAAAGGAAATTGTTATGCCTAATTATCCCAGTAATATTACTCGCCAACAGTTTGAAGTCATTCGCTCAGAACTAGAAAACTTTTGTCAACGGACGAAGCCGCGGCAAGTTGATTTATATGACGTTTTCTGTGCCATTCTATATATCTTAAAGACCGGCGCTCAATGGCGGGCATTACCGCATGATTTTCCCAAGTGGCAAACGGTCTACACGTATTTTCGCTTATGGTCTCGGCAACCAACGCCAGCAGAGCCATCACTGTTAGATCAGGTTTTAAAAAAATTGTCGCTACCTTACGATCCAAGCAGGATCGTTCGGCGTTAACTTCCTTCATTATCGTTGACGCTCAGAGTGTTAAAAATACCGAAACGGCCGAGAATAAAGGCTATGATGCCGGTAAGAAAATTTCTGGAATTAAGCGGCATCTAGCAGTGGATATGAATGGCTTTCCGCAAGCCATTCATTTAACGCGGGCCAATGTCTCTGACCGTGACGGCGCCAGTGCCATGTTAGCCTTAAACGCCGAAAACTTACGCCGGGTTCGAAGCGTATTGGTTGATGGTGGTTACAGTGGCCGCAATTTCGCCATGGATGTCCAGCTTAATTTAAAAGCGACCACCCAAGTCGCCAAACGAAATGAGTTACATAAATTTGAAGTGTTGCCACAACGCTGGATAATTGAACGCTCCTTTAGCTGGTTGGAAAAATATCGTCGGCTCTGGAAAAACTGTGAACGACAGCTGCACACCAGTACAACGATGGTAACTTTAGCGTTTGTCTCAGTTTTCCTACGCCGCTTTTAGAGATCTCAAACAGTTTCTTAGAGTGATGTGATGAAAGGACGGATAATTGGATCCGTCCTTTTTTGTTGTTGGCTAGCCGACTTCTAATACAAATCCTTAGCACAATAACACAACCAACTTTAGTCAAATTGAAAAAAAAGAATTGATGATTCAGACAATTATTATTCAGAAAAGTGATCACTTACTTAAATTTTTAACGCGATTTTGATGTGGCAGAATACCCCTGATTTTGTGGCATGGGTGCCACAAATAGGCGATATTTTGTGGCAAATCACGTTTATTTTAGGTAAAAAGTGGCGTCAGTTTTTTAGGGCTTATAAGTCCCGTAGGGACGCGGTTTTCATAGTGTCGCCACTGGCGAACGTCACGAAAGTGACGCCACTTTTCCTTATCCTGATTTCCCCTCATGGTTCAATTACGCCCTTCTTGAGGCAGTTTTTCAATGACAACGACTTTTAGATCCAAAAAAGCTGTGCATTTCGCACGGCTTTTTGTTTTAAACGAGAAAATTATTTATTCGGTTTTGTAACTCCCTGATTTAATATCTTGAATTTTTTGGTTTAGCAAGTTTATTTTTTGCTTGCGTACATTAATAGCTTTTTCTATGTCAGATATTTCAGATTTTTTCGATTGAATATCTTGAATTGAGGCTAAAGGGAACCAGTATGAGTTAAACAAGAAAAATGAAAAGCTTCAAAAGCTAGTTTTTAGCACTGCCATCTTCCTTTCTCTGTGACCTGGGTGTTTACCGCCAAGCATCTTTTACAGGGCAATGACCTTCTTAAAAAATAAAGCTTGCCAGCACAAAGATTTCTTGCTAAAATAATTTCAATTTCTATGAAGATGTATATTATTTTAATAACATCTAAAAAGGCCTCATTTCCCGAAATTGGGAGATGGGGTC
>NZ_GG700761.1:9214-13973 GCF_000160855.1 Lactobacillus helveticus DSM 20075 = CGMCC 1.1877 | reverse complement strand
GCGCAGATCAATAATAGCAAGGCTTACAAGGCTTATAAATAGTAAGTTTGTGAATTTCTGCCCGTATAGCAAAGAAGAACCCCATGGTTGTAGGATTCTTCTTTCGGTACTTCTTCAAATTTCACAAAGTTAAGTCAGTCATAAATTGGCAAGTAAAACTCATTTAAACGCACCGGCTCAACACTCATTGATCTTGTTTGGTATAAAAACATAAATTGGCTATAGTTTACATGCAAATAAAAAAGACGGTCATACGACCGCCCACGCTTTGCATGACCAAAATCATGTTAGCATTACTCTTTTCTCATCTACATTATAGCATACGCATGATAAAATAGAAATCGCATGACTATCCACGCTTAATTCTCCCTCTTAGCTGGGTAGAAAGGAAGGCAAGTCATGTGAACGACATTACTCTTTTTCTCATTTGTGTTCTTCTACATGAATTGCATTTGGTTCTTCATGAACTAAGTAAACTCAATAAGTAGCAGAACTAAGCTACTGGCAGTTGTATAGTCAGTAGCTTTTTTATTTTGATCATTATAAACGCTAAGAATTTAATCTTCTTAGCGTTTTATTAACTATTTGGTTTTAACAGGAAACCAAAGTGTTCCATCAGGTGTTGCCCAATTACCATCAGTAGTCTTATGGAATGTTAATGTTAATTTCTTACTTTTTAATGTCCAACTACTTTCATGTTGAATAACGTAAACACGTCCCAAATCAACATTAACTAGCTTCAGATAGTCCTTAGTGTTAAAAGTACTATGACCTGTTAAAGCCTTATAGATACTTTTAGCAGTTGGTGTATTAGAGTTTATTAGCTTGGAATTACCTAAATAACTTTTTTTACCAACAGGCTGAAAACCATTAATAGTAGCCGAATTTTTACTCAAAAATAAAGCCACTGATATACCCAAGTGATTAACCATTGTATTATCGCTTTGCCGAGCATCAACAGTTTGATATCCTTGATTAATCAAACCATTAGGAACAGTTTGCTGGTTGCGATAAACTAACCAACCTGCGAGAGCACTTCCAATAATAATTACAGTAGCCAAAACTCCTACAATCTTTTTGTTCATAGAGACTCCACCTTCTCCTATTTCTAATTTTTGTCTCATTATACTTAGAGTTAAATTAAGAAAATTAATAATGTGCAAAATTGCACATTATTACCATTAATCCTGATACTTATTTTTAAATTTACTCAATTCTAAAGAATAATTTTCCATACCAGATATTGAGAGATTTTCTATTATCACATCACATGTTTCTAAGAGTGACTTTTTACCACTCTGTTTATATTTGATCAGTAATTTCAAAAATTTAACCACACTCTTATAAAAATAAATATCAGGAGTAGTAGAAATACTGTTAACATAAGAGAAATAAAACTCTACATCTTCGAAATTATCTTTTTCTATGGAAAAGACTAATAAATTAATGATTATTGACAGAAGGTCTTTTTGAATAATTATATTCTCAGTTGATCCATATTTTTTTACTAATTTTCTAGTAATTATTTTATTGTCCTGAAAAGAGTAAAAACGCATAGAATTGCAATACAACATAAACTTCGTTTTATTAAATTCTGGGATATCAAATATTTTCTCTTTTAGTTCTTTTCGTAAGGCGTGGTTTGATTTACCATCTACATTTAGTAATTCCATAAATCCATCTACTAAAAGATTCTGCATTTTTTTATCATTTTCTGATAATTTACTTGTATTGATAATCTGCTTTATTTTCCGCATCTGATCAATATCCACTTTATAGTAAGCCTGTTCCATTAACTTTCTTTGATGTAATATTTGTTCTTTGTATGATTCATAGGTTTCATTTATTTGCATAAAAAAGTCAGATAAATCTATCCCATTGTAATTAAGTAAGGTTATAAGGTCTCTTACATTTATTTGATGTTGGTCATTTTCTACCTTCGCATAATGCGAACGGCTTATTATTTTTCCTACAAATTTAGCCTGCGTTTTCCCCTGCTCAAGACGATATTTCTTCAATAAGCTTCCTATTGTCATTCTTTGCCTTTTCGTATAATTACATCGTTACTATATTATTAAAACTGCCACCAATGTTTTTTCTTTGGTCTTTCTGTTGGACGACTATCTGCTTTTTCATCCGAACTTGACTTCTCATTGCTTGTCTCAGCATTACCCTGGGCTGATTGCAGTCTCTTAGGATCCTTATCAACCAAATTTAACGTTTGTGCGTTGTTAGTTAATTTTGTTAACGCCGTAATCTGATTATCTTTAACCGTGAGCTGATCCTTCATATCTTCATATGCATGTTTGGATGTAGCTATTGTTTCTTTTAATGAATCGATGGTTTCATCTTTAGACTTCAACACTTCATCAAACTGTTTCTGTTGATCTTCTAACTGTTTTTTTAACGTTAAAATATAATCATCTTTGCTGAATGCGTGACTTTGTGCTTCTTTCTTGGCTTCCGGCTCATTTAATTCTTTTTTTAACGCGTTAAAATCTGTTAATTTAAAAAGCTCTCTTTTGCCTTCTTTTTTAACAGCGTTAATTTTATTGCGTTCAATAAACCGAGTCACACGCATTGGATTTGTGCCCAGTGCATCAGCAATCTTAGACTTAGTTAATAGTTCTTCGCTCACTTTTAACACCTTTCTAACGCTAGATAACGTTAAAATTTATTGTTACTTTTTGTTATTATCAGAGTCTTCCTTTTCCGCAACTAGTATATCATTTTGCCATTTATCGAAAGTGTTTCTCATAGTCGTGTAGAGATAACTTCTTGGATTCTTAATTTCACCAGGTTTGGCAGTTCGCATTTTGTTAAAGTATCTTCTAAGTTTTCTAGTTATCTCTCGTTTCAATTCATTATTACAATCTTCAAAATATAATTCATGTCTACCAATTTGTTCCATTGCTTCTTTTCTACTGTCGTTAGCAGCATTTAAAATGACGCTAATGCAATCGTGAGCCGCCTCAGGGGTTTTAAACCAGAGGGTAATCAAATCTATCGATTCCTTATTAAGGAACATAGGAAGGCCCTTATCGTCCGTCAGAGTGCTGCTTAAATGTTTAAGAAGATCTTTGTTTTGCTTGACCACTATTTCTTTAGGATAAGAATCAGGGGAGAAATTCCACTTTTGAGTATCAGTATTAGTATCTTTAATAGTATCTGAATTATTCTTATCTTTATTTGTCCCCATTTTGGGGAAGTCGCTCTGCTCTAGGGCTGAAGTACCCTTGTTGCAGATTTCACTATCAGACTTCCCTTTAATATCAAGACTTCCCTGGTTTGAGCCTCGACTCCCCATTTTGGGGAATCCGCTCTGCTCTAAGGCTGACACTTGTGAAGCTTGTGAAATTGAGATTAGATCAGTTGGATCATAATCCGGTTGTAAAAGATAGATCCTGTCAGGGAAGTTCTTCTTCTTTTTTGGATCGAAGCCTTGTTTTTCAATTTCCAAAAGGTCATAATCCATTAGATGCTGTTTAACTCTAGTGACCTTGTTTTTACCAACGTGAAGCAGCTCTCTTAGCTCTTCAATCGTGAAGTAGACGTAAACGTCGCCTTTCTCGTCAATCCAGTTATTGGACAATGAGTAGCGGTATCTATCCTTAATAAGCATGTAGGCCACACGGTCATCGTTTGATAGATCAGCATATTTTTTGTTCTCTGATAAGAACTTAGGGAACTTCCAGAACAACTCTGAGTTGATCTGGGTGGAACTATATCTTTGCATAAAAAATACCTCCAGAAGCTCGTATATGCGAACTTCTGAAGGCCTTAAAATCTATAGTAATATTATATTCGTCAATGTTAGTAACATATTATTAATGTATGCAATTACATATATCAAATTATTGATAATTATACTGAGTTTGATATAATGACTATAGAAATTGAATAAGACATCAAAAGTTCGTAATCAGGGTTCCAATCTGCACGAGCTTTTTTTGTTTTCGTTTACAAAAATAATAATACCATATCGGCAAGTGTATTTGGACATCTTGCCGATTTTTGTTTTTCACTTTCAGAAACATTAGAATAGCTTTTTCCATTTTTAAAAACATTCCAAATCTTTTCTCCTTTAGGGAGAACTTCCCAGGGGACTATTTTTATAATTCTTATATCGTGATGACTATTATCGTGATGAGCCAGAAGACGGTGAAAATAGTGGAAGTCAAGATGAAGTAGGTGCCGAAGACTATAATGGCGAAGTGGAAGTCATTATCGAAAAGAACCGTTCAGGTAGTCGGGGCACTGTTAAATTGATGTTCTCTAAGCCGTTTAACCGATTCTCAAATCTGGATTATGCGCATGATGATCCGAATGGTAATTAAATATTTAGGGGTGTTCAGTAAAATGAACGCCTTTTTTGATATGAAAATAAAAAGACTTGCAATAAAAAATTACTGCAAATCTTTTTGAAAGTTTAATCTAAGAGTGTTTGTGAAATTTTATTATTATCCAGTTAATTAGATAAAAAGTTGAAATTAAAATAAATTGAATTTTTAATTCCAAAATAAATAGTGGAAAGCAAAACAAAACGGAAAATAATAAGATAATTGCGTAGATTCCTTCTAATGTTAGAAAAAAACTATTTCTTTTTCTATTTTTTAATATTGCTAGTACTGTTTTTTCATTCATAAGATCACTCCTAGCAATTATGAAACTAAGCCCAACCTAAATAGGTAATTGCCACCACATTACTGTGCAACCGCCTTTCTTATTACTACAGTTTCAAACACTACTCCCAATGTTT
>NZ_GG700761.1:1495-9164 GCF_000160855.1 Lactobacillus helveticus DSM 20075 = CGMCC 1.1877 | reverse complement strand
TTTGAACGGTATTGATCGAAACATTGTTTTCTCTGGCAATGCTGGTCATAGATCGATCTTCAGTTAAAGCTGATAATACTTTGAGCTTAGAAGCATTAGAAATAGAACAGTATTTGTTTACTAGTTCAGATTGAGCCATGGACCAGCGCTCACAATCACGACATTTAACTCGCTGCTTAGCCAATCTGATAATGACAGGCAAACTGGCATTAGCTGTCGGATAGTGAATATTGGTAATCAAGTGGCCATTGTGCAAGAGATCTAAAGAGCCACAGCAAGGGCAAGCGGGTTGAATTAATTCGGCTTCATAGATTTTATGCTTCTTCATTTGAACCATCTTGTAGAAAAAGCTCTTAAAAACAATATTTTTATCTTTAATATCAAGCGCAAATTTAATACAATTATTTAAAGAGGACATAGTACACACCTTTACTTATAAAATGTTTAGTGGAATAGATTTTTTATTGGAAGTTTGTCAAATGGTGTTGAATGATAGTTTCTATCCTTTGGAGATCTCCGCGTGTGGGAGATCTTTTTTGTTGTTTTATTAGTTGCGGCGTTTAATCTGGTGTGTTGTCTGAATATCGTACTTGAAGGCATAACAAATAAGCTTTGATTTTGATTAGAACCTGCCTACCGCCCTTCACGTTGTTCCGGTTGGTGACCCCGTCATTTAGGTTCACTTTTATAAAGCTAAAAGTAAACCTAAACAACGGGTGAGATTAGCAAAGCAAAGGAGTGTTAATAATGACAGACAATTTACAATTTTATCACGGATCAACCAACAAATTCGATAATTTTAAAATTCAAAAAGTCCATAAAAACGGAGCTGATATGGGTTATTGCATTTATTTAACCGATAACCTAGAGCGAGCAACTCGCTATGCTGAAAAATATTTATATACAGTCTAAATGGACGCAAGTATTTTGGACAGTAGCCAAAAAATCAGTGGCAATCAAGTAACTCTCACACCTGCAAAAGTAACGAAATTAGTAGAAGGTATTGCCAAACAACAAATTAAAGAAGATGGCTACCCATATATTTTGTCTGATTGGGACGAACCGACTAGCGAAACACATATTGACGAGGGTAACCATCAAATTGCTAAGCACATTGCGCAAACCACTATTGAAACGGCTAAAGATGATCTCGATATTATTAACGACCTAGGTAATCAGGTGGGTGGTAATGATAGTGCAGCAGCAACTTTAAATCCAGTGCCTAATCAAATGAATATTCATTATGCTGTGCGAGATTTTAAGGACAGTCAGCAAGGCCATGACATGACCTCTAAAGAGTAATATTGTTTTAGTCCCCAAGACGTTAAGATCGTGTCGGTTAAGAATTATCAAGCACAGCAAGAGCCAGATAATGACCTAAAACAGTTATTAGCCAAGGCATTAAATCAGTCTTATCAAGACTTGCAACAGCAGGTTCAGCAAGCGACTAATCCACAACAAAAGTTAGGACTAAAAAATAAGTTAAATGATGTACACCATGAAATCAGTAAGCGAACTCAAAAACAGCTGCAAGCATTTGCTAAACAGAATCCAGAAATCAAGTCACCCGATATTGAATCTGATCAAAGCCTGAAATGTTAGGCAGTTTTGTTAAAAAGCATGCTATGATATGAGTAAGAAAAAAGAAATTCCGCTGAAACAGGACTTCCAAAACGAATTTTTTAAAGGCAGTGGCCTCGATTCGACAAAAGTAGTGATTTATACTGATGAATTTATAACTGGGGTTTTTGAAAATGCCATGTTGAAGAAATGGACAATTGTTAGAAAATATAATTCTTGTTTGCAGCTTTTGCGTATCTTTATAGCTGTTGTGTGATTATCAATAAATGTTCATATGAAAATCATAACGATATACGTTTTTTTATAGGAAGAGAAAAATAATGTACATTAAGAAAATGGTTCTGCATAATTTCAAATCTTTTTCATCAAATAATTCTGAAGATGAAGATATTGAAATACCATTTGCTTCTGGCGTAAATTATCTTGTTGGAAACAATAATGTTGGTAAAACAACCATCTTGAACGCCTTGGACTTTTTAACAACAGGTGGCAAAAAAGAGAATGTTATAACAAATGGCCATGAACAAGAAAACGTCAGTGTTACTATTGTTATAGATAATGTTAATCCGTTTGCGGGATCTTTAAAAAAATATAATCCATATATCAATAACCACCAGTTAACTCTTAAAAGGTCCTCAGAAGAAAATACCGTTAAGCAAGGGAAAGATGGTAAAGAAAAAAATGTGAAATTTGATATTAAAAAAGTAAGAGTTTTTAATTACCAGAAGAATCAATTTGAAAACCCCACCGGTATTGGTAGTACAATAACTGACTTAATAGATCCTCAAATTGTTTATGCTGATATGCATAATGAAGACTATCAGGATTTTGGTACCACCAAGACAACAGGGAAACTAATTCAAATAATTACCAAAGAATTCCAAACAGGTCCAGAGTTTGCTGCTTTAAAAGAAGCACATAAAAAAGCCTTTGGCGACAATGGCATTCAAAAATATTTGAACGACACAGAAAGAAACATAGACGAAATATTAAGTGATCAGTTTGGCGATTCCAAAATGGAGTTTAAGTTTGATTTTCCAAATGTCAATGATCTTATAAAAAAAGGAAATATATTATCTACCGAGAACGGTATAGAAACTGACATATCTGAAAAGGGAAATGGCTTGCAACGGGCTCTTGCTTTAGCAATTATTCAAGTCTATTCGAAAGTTAGTACCAAAGATGAGAACACGCAATTCTTGATAGACGAACCTGAAATATACTTACACCCCAAGGCACAAGATAAGTTAATAGATTCTTTAGTGAACTTATCTAAAAATGGTGATCAAGTATTTATAACGACACATTCGCCATACATACTAAGACATTACCATGAGGACAATGATTCTATAATTGTACTTTCTCTAAAAAAAGAAGGTAACCAGAAGGAGATAGACTTCGTTGATTCCTTATTGTTCTCCCCCACTTCAATAGGTGAGGTTACCTACAAGGCATTTGGTGTCCCAAATGTTGATCTGCATCAACTATTATTCACAAAAATATACATTTATTGGATTCGTAATAAAAAAACCAAAGATTCTAGTCTATCCGCTTTTGATGATGACTTTTTACAACCAGAATGTAACAAACAGTCTCTACCACCTCAATCTTATTTCCCTAGAGTACGTGGTAAGTGGAAAGCTGAACAACAGCGAACTATACCTTACATTGTTCGAAACGAAATTGATCATCCTGAAACTCTTGATGATCCAAATAGAAATGTCTGGAATGAAGATAACTTAAAGCAATCAATTGATTGCTTGTTGGTAATATATAAAGGGTTAAACATCAACAACACTATCGACTGATATGTCTCATGATAGTGCGATGTGGCCGTCTGATCCATCGCATCAATACAAAATCCCGCTGACAAGTTGCGTGTAAGCGCACGATTGTGCGGCACATTAAAACAGCTTCGAGATCCCTTATCCTGTTAAGGAATACCGGTCTTTTTGTTTGAGCTCAAGTCCAAATTCAAAGGACTTGAGCTTTTTTAATTAATTATTCAACTTACCGCAAAAAATTATACACTTAGCTTTGCCCACAAGAGTATACCCTATTGGTCTTTTTTATTTCTGTGATATACTAGGAATTACAAGTGTTCATTAGAACTGTCCAAAAGGAGAATTAGAAATGGCTAAAATCGGTTATGCGCGTGTGAGTTCCAAGGAGCAACATTTAGATCGACAGTTAGCGGCTTTAAAAGACGTTGATAAATTATTTACGGATAAATTAAGTGGGGCTAACACGAATCGGCCAGAACTGCAAAAAATGCTGGCCTATATTCGTGAGGGTGATATTGTCCTGGTCACTGAATTAGATCGCTTAGGCAGAAACAACCAGGATTTAACTAAGATTATGAACACCATTCAAAATAAGGGGGCCACCTTAGATGTGTTAAATTTACCGTCCATGACAGGGATTGCTGACCCAAATTTACGTCAACTGATGACCAACTTGATTATTGAACTCTATAAGTATCAGGCCGAAAGTGAACGTAAGCGAATCATTGAGCGCCAGCAGCAAGGGATTGCCTTAGCTAAGCAGCAGGGTAAATATCATGGGCGCAAACCCCAATACACCCAAGACGATCCCCGCTTGCAACATGCTTTTAAGCTTTATCGAGCTGGCATGAGTGACATTGATGTGTCCCGAAATACAGGTATTAAACGGACGACCTTTATTCGATACCGTGTGAAATACGGTATTAAAAGAAAATAGGGCCCCCTTTTGGTTAGCACATGAGATGTACCCCAAAAGCTAAAGTGAATAGTTGCTTGTCTTTTCTAGGCGGCACGGAGTCGATATTTTATCGGCGATGTGCCGCCTAGTTTCATTTGGATGCGGCAGGTGTTGTAATAAGTGATCCAATTTCTAACCGCCGTTATTAATTCTTCAGCGGAACGGTAATTTGATAAATCATCTAACTCAACCTTTAATTTGTCAAAAAAGCTTTCCATGCAGGCATTGTCTAAACAAGTGGCCCGTCGAGACATACTTGGTGTCAGTTTAGCTTTCCTAAGCTTCTTCTGCCAGGATTGATGGCGATATTGCCACCCCTGGTCAGTGTGTAAAAATTGTTTATAAGGCTGATTGGGAATTGAAGTAATCAATGAATTTAAAGGCTGTAAGGCAAATTTAAGGTTCGGGCTACCCGCAGTAATGGCATAGGTCAAAATCTCGTTATTGTATAAGTCCATAATTGGCTCGAGATAGACTTTTTCTTGCGTCGCTGGAATTTTAAATTCAGTTACATCGGCAACCATTTTCTGATAAGGCCGATCGGTTTGAAAGCGTCGATGCAATTTATTCTTAACCCGCTTCCCCTCAGGCCCTTTCGAAGAATCATATTTACGCGTCTTTAAAGTGCTTTCAGCAACGTATAATGATCACTCATATTGGATGAATCAACACCAATTTAATGTGATGGGTACGATGGGCAGAGCTTTGTTTACAAACAATTACCCGTTGTATGCTGAGGCTGTAGAAGCAACAACAGTTAACAATGAAGGAACTCATGGTGGTAATAACGGTTCAATTATGTATCAAATGCGGTTAGTGACTAAGAATGATCAAAGGGGTGAGTTGTTACCAGTATCAGCACAGCACGTGCAACTGATCGAAATGGGTCGTGACGTTGGTCATGCCTGGGACGATATAGGTGGTTTAAGCACACTTGCCCAAACAATTTATAGTCAGGGAACGAAAGTAGACCCGACAACTGGTGCAGTTTCTACAGCAACTAATGCTGTTAACCCGTTTAATTTTTTAAATGATCGATTGTTAGCAGGCACAACGTATATGATTCGTTACGAAAAAGGTGAAGATGTGATTTGGACACCAGCAGATAGTTCACGAGGTATTTATACTCAAATTAATCCTACAAGTCGAGGTCGGATTGATCCATTTTTAGGAATTCTATACAATTATTACAAGTACGATCAGAAGGTTAATATGAATGGTAGTAGGTATCAACCTCTTACACAAGCTTATGAGGCACAGATGCCGGAAGGAACTTCGTTCGATTATCCGGCGGCAGGTACGTTGTTGTTTACTCGGAAATCAGCTGAATAGCTTTCGAGGTTGACAAATTTCGAGAACTGTATTAGCATTCTAATCAAGTTATCATCTATCGGCTGTGAAGAATAGAGTAGTTCAAACAAAAGTCATTCAATCAGAGAGTGTCATGAGGTGAGAGAGCACGGATGACGATGAACGAAAATGAGTTTGGAGCCATTGGCAGATGGAAGTTTGCAAATCGTCTGAAGCACGTTACGGCTTTAGTGGGTTTTTGTTGATGAAGCCCGCGTAGAGGTAATAGCAAATTCCTATTATGAAAAAAGGTGGCACCACGGAAAAATCGTCCTTTAAATTCCAAGTGAATTTAGAGGGCGTTTTTTCTTTGTTACATTACCGGTAGAATTAACGGATATCGTCTGAACTGACGGTGATGAAAGATATAGTGTCGAATTTGAAAGGAAGCGGTTTTCATGCGGATTAGTTCGTTATCGGAAAAGGAATTTTTAGAAAAAGTTTTTGCGGCCCGGCAATTTTCAAAATCGGACGGCGCACTTTTGGCTGACACGTTGGTAGATGCCGATCTTCGCGGTATTTCGTCTCATGGTATTCAACGGTTGGCTTGGTATACAAGCATGATCAAGGAGCATATTATTGAACCACAAAATAAGTTGAAGGTTATCAAAGAAACGCCAACTAGTTTGTTAATCGATGCCAACAAAAATATGGGACAAATTGCGACTGCTTTTGCGGAAAAACAATTAATTAAAAAGACACAAAAACTAGGATTGTCGGTTGCTGTTATTCGCAATTCCAATCATTTCGGTACGGCCGGCTACTATGCCAGAATGGCGGCTAAACAAGGCCTGATCGGAATTGCGTTGACTAATACCCGGCCACTGGTGGTACCACCCAACGCAACCGAGGCCTTTCTGGGCTCCAATGCGTTTGCATTTACCTTTCCTGCAGAACCGCATCCGTTTGTATTTGACGGGGCTACTTCGATTGTTTCCAGTGGGAAGATCCAAGTGCTTGCTAAAAATAACCAACCAATTCCTGGCGATTGGGCCGTTGACGATCATCGCAGGGTGATGCATGATGCTCAAAAAGTTGAAGATAATTTGGCCAAAGTGGCCTTTACCGAAAAACAGCCTGGTGGCGGTGTGCTGACACTTGGCGGGTTATTGCAGTCAAATTCAAACTATAAGGGATTTGGCAATTCATTAGTGGTTGAGTTGCTGACAGGAATTTTGGCGCAAGGGTCGATTTCGGCTGATACCAATAAACCTGGCCATCATGATTTCAGCCAATTCCTGTTGACGATTAATCCGGAATTGTTTGGTAATCTGGACGATTTAAAGAAGTCTGCCGAGGAGATGTTTGACCGACTTCGTCACTTGAAGCATTTACCAGGTACTGAAATTATGATTCCGGGTGACCGTGAGTATCGACGTTATGCTGAAAACTTGAAGCAGGGAGTTGTGATTGACGATAAAACAGTCGCTGAATTAAAGACGATCGGCGAAGAATTAGCAATCCCCGTTCCAGAAGCGATTTGATAGCGGTCATTGATTTTTAATTTGGGTTTAAAAAAACGCCTCGGACTGTAAGACCGTTTTGCCGGTCAACGTACGAGGCGTTTTATGTAGTGTCAAAAATTGACTTTGAAATCAAATTAAGCTGATTGATCAATTAAAAGTAGGCGGTGACAAATAGGTAAGCAGCTAAACCAAACGCTGCCAATGATATAAGTGCTCTTAACAAATGAATATTGGCATGGCGGACAATAATTGGACCGATCAGTAGTCCCAATCCCAGTGGAATAACCAGCAACCAGTCGATCCGGGATTTAAAAATAAAAATCACGGTCGCAATCAGGTTGCCGGCAAACGCGATCACGTTTTTCATGGCGTTAACTACGGCAAAGCGGTCATCGGTAATGACGGACAAAATTGCCAGAAAGATAACCCCGCCGGCTGCACCAAAGTAACCGGTATAAGCACCCACTAACACGATGCCGATCAGGCTGATTAAAGAAAATCCACCATTTCTTTTGGGGAGAGGCGTGCAC
>NZ_GG700761.1:0-532 GCF_000160855.1 Lactobacillus helveticus DSM 20075 = CGMCC 1.1877 | reverse complement strand
GGGTTACTTTGCTTGTTTTTTCAAGTTTATTTTTTATTTGGTGGTGCGAATGTGATTTTTATTGATATTGAAGCTGATTCAAAGATTGAGAAGTATGCGGATGATTTTAAAGAGTTTAATGATAAACAATTGCAGTTGAATAATCAGCAGCAACAGTTGCAGGCTAGCATTTTAGAACAAACAAAACAGCTTAAAGATAGTCAGCAAAAGTTGTTAGATAGTGCTGAGAAGAGCTCTGAGCTACAAGATAAAGTTGATAAGATCAAGAATCCTAAGAATTATTTATACGTATCTATGAGAAATATGTTTGATAAATGGCAGAATGATATATTGATGGATAAAAAGAAACAAGAAGATAACAAGTAAATTAACGTTAATAGCTGTTAGGAAGTGTTAAAACGTGAGGCAATTATGAACGAGTTTAAGCAAGTTCATCAACAGTCTAACAAGTAAGAAGGTATAACAGTCTTACATAGCTTTTATAGTAAATGGCAGAAAGCTTATAAGCATGTAATTCAGAATGTAAAAGACC
>NZ_GG700762.1:12620-14777 GCF_000160855.1 Lactobacillus helveticus DSM 20075 = CGMCC 1.1877 | reverse complement strand
GTGAATTCTAAGTCCTTTGAGTCCTCGTTAACTGTTTGCTTGGCAACTCTATTTAGATCAGAGCCCGGAGCAGTGGTACTGATAACCTTATATCCATTAACTGGTGGGTTATCAATAGCACCAAATTTAGCATTATCGGCCTGAATCCAGCTGCTATCGGGTTTACCCGCATTGTCTAAAGTTGGGTTCTCCTGACTGCCGAACTTATAATACGTGGTATTCCCATTCCATGCTTTAACTGTGATAAAGGTAATATGGTCGGTATGACTAGGGGCGACTGTTTTACCAGTTTGGTCAACATAGTTAATAGTCTCATTAACTTTTTTGTTATTAAAAATTGAGTAAGTGACAAAGCTCAAAAAATCAGAGTTCTTATTATGATTACCATGCCACCACCAATTTGAATGCGACCACCAAGGAATGTTTGAATCACTGATTGGAACCGCGCCTAGGTAAAGTGTTGGTTTATTCGAAGTAAAATCGGCAAAGGTCACTCCCCCTTGTAGAGCATAATAATACGGATTACTATCCTCACCATCATGTGACTGATAACCCGAAGGATCGGTGTTTGTATAGACTAAACCATCTGGAACATTGGTACCAGAAACACTTGTGAGTCCCATTGTTGATGCTGGTGCTGTGAATCCTGTTGATGGATCATTAATAGGATTTTTTGAGATGACTACGGTTTTGGCATCTTTGGTTTGAACGTATTCACGGCGGTTACTACCTCCACCATTATTAGAGCTTAATGAAGCAGACAAAAAATAAAAAATTTGATTGTTATTTTGAGCAGCATTAGCCTGATTAAATTTGGTAATGTCTACGATTGAGCCATCATTAGAGTAAGTAAACCAGAAGGTTTCTTGGAAGTTGGCATTGTAGACATCGATGTTATCAACAGCATTCGAGCTAATTAAAATAAGATACGGGTTTTGTTTATCGACACCCGTTATGCTACTAATACCATCAGCACCCGGGTTATTTTGAGCAACGAAATCATGAAATGTTTCATGAAAGTCAACATTTCGTCCGTTAATTGATCCGGCATTAGCCCAATGCTTTGTAATAGATACATTCTTTTTTAAAAGATCAGCCCCTGAATACAACCAAAATGTGTCCCCGGTCATACCATCATTCTTAAATTGCTGAGGCAGATTAGCCTGGGTGTACGTAGCTGTTAAATTTACCCCAGTTGCAGTTGGAGCATTGCTATCTTGAGAGTTCAATTCAAAGCTTAAAATTTGAGCATTATTTAATGATGAATACTGGGTTTTACCATCAAGATTCGTTTGAGAAGTTGCATCATCGGCCATTGGCTGAACAACACTCCTCCTATTCCTGGCACGGCTTGCTGCAGTAGCTGCTGACTTGTCGACTTGCGCACCTTTATCCGCACCTGTGCCTGTACCTTGCGTGCCAGTTTGAGAACCTAATTGACTGCCTGATTTATCTGCACCAGTACCAGTTGCGCCTTTATCAGCGCCTTGATTCTTATCAGCGCCTTGATTCTTATCAGCACCAGCTTTTTCATATTGCTTTAAAGATGAATTAAGCTGCGGCACCTCTTTCTTAGCTAAAGGCTGGCCAGCTTTACCGTTTAAGCCGTTAGCAGTATTAGTGCCTTCGTTGCCCTTAGCCTCAACTGGCGTTTTAGCTGAAGCTTTGCTAACATCAGTACTTGCGCCATTATCCTTAGCTGCATCAGCTTTAGTTTGTGCAACTTCTTTAGCTGCATTTTTAGCTGCATTGTCATCAATTTGTACAGATTTTGCTTGGTCTGGATCAGATTCAGCGGCATATACCGTGTGAGCGTTATTAGTAGCATCCGCCATCAATAAGGTACTGCCCAAAATTGCCCCGCAGAGACCTAAAATCGTCTTACGGAAGCCAAATCTTTGCTTTTTTTCTCCAACAACTAAGCGTTTATGAGCAATTGTTCTAATTGTCATGTTTTATAAATGCTTCTTTCTAACAGTTTTACAAAAGTTTGCAAATTTTGTAGTTATGTTAGCAGCCTGTCTAAGTTTTCTGTCTAAATTTAGGGTAGATTCGCTTGGATAAGCTACAAATCAACTGCACCTCTCAGTTTATAACTAAATCGTGCTGCCTTCAATACATTTGCCTGCGCAACGGTCAAGAATAATATAATCATTA
>NZ_GG700762.1:10487-11706 GCF_000160855.1 Lactobacillus helveticus DSM 20075 = CGMCC 1.1877 | reverse complement strand
CTCTAACTTTTGAGACATCTTTATTTTCTAGTCTTATTTTTTAAATTAATTCTTTTTAAGGTATGGCTTAACGATTTCCAATAGTTCTTCCATTGCCTCCAAACTATCCAAGTTTTGAATTGAAAATGGTTTACCAGGTTCTGCAGGAGTACCGTTATCTAAGAACAAATAAAACATTCCCCTTAAATACGTTAAGATTTACACCCAATGTATCAACACTAGTATTAGTTTAACGAAGCATTAAAGCTGGGTAACCCAAATTGTCCTTTAAATGATGATATACGCTCCAGCTATCTGAATTCTTAACGCTCTTTTCAATTTCTTGGTCCGTCATAACTTTTTCCTTTCTAAAACTTTTAATTTTTATTGATCTTTTTCTAGCTAAATCATAACATTATTAAGAAATAAGTTCGATCTAAAGACACGAAAAGGTACTAAAAGAAAATAACTTTTAGTACCTTTTAAAACCTATTTAAATTATCTATTCAACCATTTATTAACTAAACTCTTGTATTGTCCTAAAGTTAAAGAACCTTTATTATTTTTGCTTGAAGCATTATAAACATCGGCATAACCATAATTATTATCAGTCATATGAGCCATCCCCATAATACGGTGATTTCGGTTAACCAAATTAGTGTAGTGTCCTGCAACTTTATAACCATGAGCGCCCATTACTGCATCAGTGTATGCTTGATTATCCCAGTTTGGATGAAATTCAAGTGATTTCAAACTAGAATTCTTTCTAACATCTTCCTTCCAGTTATTCTTCTCGGTCATCCAAATAGTAATTGGCTCACTCCTAGCTGAGATGTTTTCCAAACTATCCTCATACTTATAGTATTGTGGGTGATTGTACTCCACCTTGTTTTTGATAATCGGCATCAATCATTGAAATAGCAGTTAAGATTGGCGATACCTTTAGTCTTCTTGAACCAACTTTAGCTCTAGCTGAATTGGCATTCTCCAAATCTTGGATTGAAGCTTTAAGATTAGTAGCACTCGTAGCATCCTTGGCTGCACCCAATTTGACATACTTATTAAACCAAGATGGTGCAACTCTGACTAGATAAGCTTCCCGTTCTAAGCAATTTAGCAGCAGTTCGAGCTTCACTCCTTCGTGAAACCGGAATTGGCGGCTTAGCCGGCACACCTACTGGTCAAGCAATCACAGCTAAGATTTTTGGCAAGTATGTTTAAACATGCGTGATAGCGAAAC
>NZ_GG700762.1:6113-9683 GCF_000160855.1 Lactobacillus helveticus DSM 20075 = CGMCC 1.1877 | reverse complement strand
TCAAAAATGATATTATCAATAATCTAGCTAAGGTAATCGATCCTGAATTAAATATCGATATAGTCAATTTAGGCTTAATTTATGGTATCGATTTAGATGAAGATGGCATTTGTCTGATCAATATGACTTTAACTACCCCAGCTTGTCCACTTACCCAGTTTTTAATTGATAAAATCAAAGCAGAAGTAGAACAAGTAGAAGAAGTTAAAAATGTAGACGTCGAATTCGTCTGGTATCCTGTTTGGTCACCAAATAAGATGAGCGACACAGCTAAAAAATATTTTGGCATAGAATAAAGAGAAGTAATTCCAAGTTTGAATTACTTCTCTTTTCATTTTTGATTTACTTTAGCAAAATGTCGCTAGTCACAATTCCTTTACCAAAGTATGGTTTAAGTTCAATTTGATAATCTTTTTTGAAGAAACCTTCAGCAGTCAAACGATCGATTTGTTTATTAGTCCACTTCAGTAATGATTTGTTACCCTTCTTAACAGCAGGTGCAATAAATTGGTGAGGACCAATTGATCTAATTCCGACTACATATTGAGGATTCTTTTTAATCCAGGCATATAAGTAGGAGTTATCATCAGCTAATGCAGCTCCTCGCTTATTTTTCATTGCATTAAATTGCTGGGTTTCTGAATCAAAACGTAAAAGCTTTATTCCAGGACGGTTAGCAAAGTAGTTTTCACCCGTTGATCCTTTCAAAAGAATCAATTGTTTCCCTCGCAATTGCTTTTCACTGGTAATCGGGTGACTCTTAGGTGAAACGACACCAGTTGATACTTTCATGTAAGGATGGGCAAAATCTACTACTTCTGCTCTTTCTGGAGTCTTGGTAAAGTTGGCTAAGACCATATCTACTTTATTAGAATTCAATGCGTCAACCCGGTTATTTCCGTTAAGTTGGGTAAATCGTGGTTTCACACCTAATTCTTTAGCTAATTCTCGTGCAAGTCGCAAATCAAAACCAACCCGTTTACCTTGAGAGTTAACCCAACCATATGGTGGTAAGTCGCCATAAACACCAATTCGAATATAACCTCGACGCTTAATTTGGGTCACACTATTATTGTTACTCCAACCGCCACCACCAGCAGAACGAGCTAGATATGGTTTAGTTAAACCCATATAAGCTGAAGCTAACACTACGACAGCGGCAATTACACTAATAATAGTGTTGAATATCTTTCGTCCACTCATAGTTTCATCCCCCTAGAAGTCCATATCAGTGAGGAAATGCTGAGCTCTTTCAGATTGTGGTTCAGTAAAGAACTGTTCACAAGGAGTTTTCTCAAGAATCCTGCCTTTTTCCAAAAAGAGGACTTGATCAGCGACACGTTTAGCAAAGTTCATTTGGTGAGTAACTAAGACCATCGTCATATGATCATTTTCTGAAAGCTTTTTAACAATATCTTCAATACCACGAACCATTTCAGGGTCAAGAGATGCAGTAATTTCATCAAGTAGAATAATTTCAGGCTTCATAACTAAGGTACGGACAATTGCCACTCTTTGTTGTTGACCACCAGATAATTCTCGAGGATACGTGTCAGCATATTGATCCATATTTACCCGTTTTAACAAATGATGTGCTTCTTGTTCTACTTCTGCTCGATCCCGTTTTTGGACCTTTGTAGGTGCCAAAAGAATATTTTGCATTACTGTTAGGTTTGGAAAAAGATCATATGATTGAAAAACCATGCCAATCTTTTGTCGAATAGCTTGCCATTCTTTTGGAGAGGACTGGACCTTTTTACCATGAAAGACAATCTCACCATTTTTATAATTTTCCAAACCATTCAGTGTTCTTAAGAGTGTTGATTTACCTGAACCTGAGGGACCCAGAATCGCCAAAACTTCACCCTTTTTCAAATTAAAGCTAATATCGTGAAGTGCTTGCCAGTCACCATAAAACTTGTTTAGATGTTCCACTTTTAAAATTTCTTCAGTCATTTTTCTCACCTATTTTTGCTTTGCCATTAAACTCTTTGCCCATACTGATAAAGGATAATCCAGGATAAAGTAAAAGAAGAAGATCAAACCATAAACCCAGAAAACACCTGTTGGGAATTTTTGATTATTTGCTTCAATAATTTGTTGTCCAACATTGATAACATCCATTACACTGATCAACATTAAAATAGAAGTTGTTTTAATTACTCTTGTTGCCAAGTTGATTGTAGCTGGCAATTCCAATTTGAATGCTTGCGGTAACAAAACATATAAGAAAAGTTGCGTCTTGCTCAATCCTAAAGCTAGACCGCTTTCCTTTTGCGCTAATGGTACGGATTGCAAAGCCCCACGAACAATATCACTGAATTCCGCTGCTACCCAAAGCGAAAATGCTAAAACTGCCATCCAAGTGCCAGGCCAGTTAATATGCAAGCTTCTAGGCAAAATGTAATAAACCAAATAAAGTAGAACTACACTAGGTAAAATTCTAAAGATTTCCATGTAGACTCTTAAAATGCAACGAATGATCTTATTTAGCATTGTACGAAGAACGCCAAAGACAGTACCAATAAGCAATCCAATAAAAATTGACAAAGCAGCAATCCAAATAGATGTCCATAAACCAACTAGTAGTCGGTCAAAGTTGCTGCCGCTAAATAAGACATTAATCCCCGAATGCGCCATAACGAACTTTCCTTTCTAGCCAGTTTAAAAGTAAAATTACTGGAATCATAATAATTGCATACCCGATAACCAACATTAATAGATATTCATTAGACCGGTAATACATCCCGATCAAATCCAATGCCGTATTGGTCAATTCAGGAATCGCAATCACTGTAAAAATAGATGTTTCCTTAATTAGAAAAATCACATTGGCTGCCAAAGCTGGCATACTTAAGGCAAAACCTTGAGGAAATACAACGTATCTTGCTAATTGAAAGCGATTCATCCCTAATGCTTCGCCTGAATTAATCTGACTATCCGTTACACCTTGAAAGCCACCGGTAAAACCTTCTGCCATATAGCCTCCACCCAGGAAAATCAAACCAATAATACCAGCGGTAACTGATGACATTCGCCAACCAATTACCGGTAATGCATAATACAAAAAGAAAAGTTGAATTAAAAGCGGTGTATTGCGTGCCAATTCGACATAAGCTGTTGCAATCTGACTTAAGATCGGGGTCTTAAAGTATTGCAGCAAACTTGCAATGACTCCAACAATGATTGAGCCAATAATCCCAACCAATGATAGCCAAACAGTAAGAACGAAGCCATGCCCATATGCTGGCAATGCCTGCTGTATAATGGTCCAATCCATTTACATACCTCTCATTCATTAAAACATCTTACTTTAATGTGAATAATAATAGTCTTATTAATATAAGTCAAATAAATTTTTAATTTTTGTTTATTATTTCAAAAAATCATATAATATTTAACAGATTTAAAAAAGAGGCGAGGAGAAAACAGATGTATGTTTATTATCAAATTGGCATCTTAGTAGGGATGATTGTAGTAGCATTTGCTATTCACATTTTACGTCAAGCTATTAATGGGAGTTCTCCGTTCATTATGTTTAATTACCTTTTTGCCCTATCAATTTCCATT
>NZ_GG700762.1:0-4616 GCF_000160855.1 Lactobacillus helveticus DSM 20075 = CGMCC 1.1877 | reverse complement strand
TGGTTCTATCTATCATATTTCAGGACATATTACTAATATCGGAATTTCACCGATTACTGCCGCAACTGTTGTATCTGGAGTAATGATTGGTTCCGCAATTGGTAAGATTTCTATCGGTTATTTTCTGGATAAGTTTAATGCTAAGTTAGTTTTAGCCGTTTACTCTTTATTTGGTGTAATCGGTTGGGGCGGCCAGGCAATGCTTAGAGAAAGCAATTTATTGATTTTAGCTGCTGTAATTCTAGGTTCAGGTCAAGCAGTTTGCGTGGTTGCTTTACCATATCTTATTCGTCAAATTTTTGGTGAAAAAGATTACAGCAACATTCTTTCTGTCATTAATATGATCGGTGCCTTTGCAATGTCAGCTTCAGTTTATTTGATCGGTTTATTCTTTGATCAAACTGGATCTTACAACTTAGGATGGATGATTAACGTTTCAGCAGTTGCACTTAGTTTCATTGTGATCATGATTACATTGGGTAAAAAAAGAAAGTGCAAATTCAGATTTTAGAAAGTAAGCGTCCAAAACTGAAGTATCCTTTTTGGCTCCCAATTTTCGGCTATCCTTGTTTCATAAACTTAAGGAGGCAACGAATATGCTTGAAAAACAATAGTCAATCGTGGCTCTGGATCATCCGAAAAGACCAAAAAAGGCACGTCCGCCACGCAACAATTTGATGCTTAGTCTGAAAAAGAATGACCTTGAACTGAATTTTTATAGCTCTTTGGATCCTGATGGCCTAAACAAAATCTTGAGCAAGGTCCTATCATGATTAACCTTTATGACTTGGGGCAGGTCTACATTGTTTGTGGTCGAACAGATATGATACGCGGAATCGATGGCCTGGCTGCCATAGTTAAAGATGAATTTGATTTGGATCCTTTTTCTGGCCGAGTCTTTATCTTCTGTGGTGGCAAGGCAACTGTAACTCGTAATCAAAAGATTAAATATGCTGGCAAATTGACAGAAACTTCACGTTAACTTTACTATTACGTTGGCAGCGGTGCTTATGTTAAGGCAAAAGATGTAAGCTAAGTTGCCGGTAAAAATGTAATGTTCTTGAAAACCAACACTTATGTCTACAACAAGAAGTGTCAACGTATCAAGAAACAAGGTACTTTAAGACAAGGTACTTTAGTGACATACAGTGGTAGTGTCAAAGCTGCTAGTTCATCAGATGATTTCTTCTTCTACCCAAGTGAATCTTCTAATAAAGATCCACAAGCTTTGAAACAATACAAGATTAAAGGGAAAGTTTACTACGCTTTAGGTGGCGGTCGCTACGTTAAGGCAGTGAATGTAAGTAAAATCAATGGTCAATATGTCTTCACAAAGCAACCAACTTATGTAATTCCCCGTGCTGATATGTATGTTTTGAACAAAGATTTAAAGGAAACTTAAGTTGTTCATGCTGGTAGCAAAGTCAAGATTGATCAGGCTTTGATCGATACTGACTACACTGACCCACAATTGTATGTCAGAATAGCTGGCACCAAGGATCAATTCTTGTACTGGACTGATGCAGGTGATTATCCAGATGAAGATGAGGGTAATTTTAGCTTTAGATTCTTCATGGATGATAATCATAATTTTGCGGAATCAACTCAATCGTTGGTTACTTTTAAACAAGGCCTAGAAAAGACTACACCACTTTACAATGATCAAGGTCAGTTAGTTGATTTAGGTGGCAAATATTTGGAAAAGGCAGCTCGTGGCAACTTTTTGCCTGAGAACAATTATCAGGTTGATTATGCTCGTTACATTTGGGTACCTAGTGAAAAGAAAGCAGAACTTTTCTATCACTTAATTGGTACTACTTTTTCAATGCGTGATCCACATAGTAAATATCAATACACTTGGGTTAAGCAAAATGTTGGTAGTGTTTATGTAAAGGCGAGTGATGTTATTTTCAAAGGTTTGAAAGTTAAGACTCAAAATACTGCAGAATAGGCTACCAAGTTAGCTGAAAAGTAGAAAAATATTGAAGCGCTGTCGTTTGACGGTGCTTTTTATGTCGATAAAAAATTCTAAAATATTTATTGACAACAGCTAAAAGAAAGATTAATATAACATTAAATTCATTTAAGAAAGGAGTCACATATCATGTTAGAATCACAAAGCGCATTAACAGTAGAATTACGACGCCGCCACCAAAATGATGGTTTATTTGTGATCCTAAATTATGGTGTGTGGCGATCCTAATCTCAGATAATTGATTTACTAATTATTCTATGAAGGTTCACATTCCTTAATTGGGATGTGGGCCTTTTTTTATTTTTTTAGAAAAGAGAAATGACTATGAAAGCTATTAAATTTATCAGTACTACCGGTTTACTTATTGGTGCAGCTTTAAGTTTAGCTGCATGTGGTCAAAATAATAAGAATGCAGCCAAGACTGCGAAGAAGTTCCCTGAACAAACCCCACAAAAGACAGCAAAACAGGGTGGAACTTTAACCTATGCTATTGAAACTGATACTCCTTTTAAAGGAATTTTTGATAGTCAGTTATCAGTTGATCAAGTGGATTCAGACGTAATGCAATTTGGTAATGAGGCTTTGTTCGATACTGATAATCAATATAAGATAACTAATAAAGGCCCAGCTACTTTTAAATTAGACAAGAAAGCCAAGACAGTAACAATTACTGTTAAGAAAGGAGTTAAGTGGTCCGATGGTAAGCAAGTTATTGCTAAGGATTTGGAATATCCATATGAAATGACTACCAACAAAGCTACCAACAGTCTGCTGTACTCAGATTCTCTAGCTAATATTGTGGGAATGAAAGCCTATCACAATGGCAAAGCGAAAACTATTTCAGGCATAACTTATCCTGATGGTGAAAATGGCAGAACTATCGTCATTCACTTTTTAGCAATGAAGCCAGGGATGTTGCAATCTGGTAATGATTATTTCATTGAAACAGCAGCTCCATACCATCATTTAAAGGATGTACCTTTTAGTAAATTAGTTTCATCAGATCAAATCAGAAAGGATCCATTATTCTTTGGTCCATATAAAGTTAGCAAAGTTGTCAGAGGTCAGTCAGTAACTTGGGTTCCTAATAAATATTATTGGAGAGGTAAACCAAAGTTGAATAAGATTGTGGCGCAAGTTGTTTCAACTAAGACAGCTAGCCAAGCGATTAAGAGTCACAAGTTTGATATTGCAGATGTAGTTAACTCTGATTGGCAAGCCGTTAAAACTGCCAAAGATGTTAAATTTATTGAGAAGATTCCTCTTGCATATAGTTACTTAGGCTTCAAAGTCGGGAAGTGGGAGAATGGCAAGAATGTCATGGATAAGAATGCCAAGATGAACAATAAATCTTTGCGTCAGGCAATTGCCTATGCCATGAATATTAATCAAGTTGAAAAGAGATACACGCAAGGTTTGACTTTCAGAGTGCCAACTTTGATTCCTGCTCAATTTGGCGATTACTTCGATAAAAATGCAAAAGGCTTTCCATACAATTTAAAGAAAGCCAACCAATTATTGGATAAAGCTGGCTACAAGAAGAAAGGCAAATGGAGGGTTCAACCTAATGGCAAGCCTTTGAGTATTCACTTGGCCGCAATGACAGGTTCCGCAGTGCAAGAGCCGATTATTCAGAATTATATTCAACAGTGGCATAAAATTGGCTTGCATGTCAGCTTAACTGGTGGCAGATTAATTGAGTTCAATTCCTTCTACGACAAACTGGACCACGATGATAAAAATGTTGATATGTTTATGGCAGCTTGGTCATTGTCATCAGAGCCTTCACCAAGAGGGATATACAGCGAAACTAACCCAATGAATGACTCTAGATTTGCTACTAAGGAAAACAATAAATTATTAAATGAGATTGATTCAACTAAGGCATTCAATCACAAGTACCGGGTAGCAGCTTTTCATAGGTGGCAACAATATATGAACGATGAAGCTTATATTGTGCCAATGACTAATTCATATTCAATTCAGGCAGTCAATAATAAGATTGTAAACTACTCATTAAAACCAGCAGCTGCAAATAGTGTTTGGTACAAGGTTGGCTATGCTAAATAAATTGTGAATAGAAAAAGATTGCTCTAATCACTAGATCCATACATATGTTCGCATTATAATTTAACTTGCAATGACTTTTAAGGGTAGGTTTAGTGATTATGAAGAAAGAAATAATTGATGTTGAAAATAAAGATGTAAGAAAGAAATTACGTAGAAAGTATTTAGTGAGCCTTTTTGGGGATGCGTTGGGTTTAATTAGTGTTATCTTCTTAGCCCATGCACGAGCTCAAAATAATCTCTCACTCATGATTTGGACGTGTATTTAAATACACTAGCTTTAATTTTCATAATTACTGGCAACTTCTTCATAGCTTCAAAAGAGTATAAACAAATTAGACGTCTATCGGCACAAGAACTTAAAGAAATAAGTGAAGAATTAGATAAATTTCCTGATCCTTTTGATAGTCGAGGATTAACAATTGTTTCGACTTTATTTTTATTAGTCTGGCTGTTGTGCTATTGTTTGGCTTAGTTAAGTTATCACAGTATGGTCTGATTGAGTTTATCTGTTTCATCTATGCGATTTGCTTTGTAGTCGATTTAAGAAACGTTGTTAAGTATTCGATTTAAA
>NZ_GG700763.1:3731-5632 GCF_000160855.1 Lactobacillus helveticus DSM 20075 = CGMCC 1.1877 | reverse complement strand
ACGGGGTGAGTTTGAGCGGGAGCTCCCGCTCATTTATGGGGTCAAGCTGACACAGCTTGCGGGTTTGGGCAGCGCCCATGGTTTTATTCGTGTGGGATAGAAATTTGAAAATCAGGGGGCGAGGGAGCGAATTTTGCGACCGTACTACGACCCCCCTTTTAAGTGCCGAGTGCCAACATTGAGTTTTAGTTTAGCTTGGTCTTACTCTCTCAAGGGATACAGTCCCCCCCAGAAAAATCAACAAATCGCCAACAAAATGACAACATTTTTCAAAAAAATGCGTGTTTAGTTGCATTGAATGCGCAATTATGCTGCTTTTTGTGTAATGAATAATTGAAGGGGGCTAGGAATTTTGGAAAATAAAAAGAGATTGACGATTACGTTATCGAGTCAAGTTCTTAAATATTTATCGGAGACTGCGAAAAATAAAGGTCTATCTAAATCTGTGTTGATTACAATTGCACTAGAAAAATACAAGGAAGGGCAAAATTAAGCACAAAAAAGAGCGTACCCGGCTAAAAGTTCGCTCATTCGGTGCTTGTTTTGATAAGGCGATTTTAACATTATGGCTAAAGACAAGGCAAGGTACTTCACCTTTTTGCTATATCCAGAAAGCATTCCTGCTGATTGGAAACAGCGTTTAGAGTTAATTGGTGTCCCAATTGCGATTAGCCCGCTTCATGATAGGGATAAGAGCAATGTTGAAGGACAAACATACAAGAAAGCTCATTATCACGTTATTTACGTGGCGAGGAATCCGGTTACGCCGGAGAGTGTAAGAATTAAAATTAAACGATTGTTAGGCGACAAAAGCATTGCTAAGGTGCAAATTGTCATTCGTAGCATGGAAAGCATGTATCTATATCTTACTCACGAGTCTAAAGACGCTGTTGAGAAGAAAAAGCATAAGTACAGCAAGCATGACATTGTTTTGCTGAACAATTTTGATATTGATCGCTATATTACGCTTGATGTTGAAGATAAAGACGACATGCTGAATGATGTTTGTGATTTGATTGATGATCATAATTTGGCAAATATGCGTGAACTGAGACGCTTTTTAAAAGCTCATGGTTCAGAATATGGCATGCCCGGTATTAAAGTCGTCAATTCGGTTTTACGTGCTCATACTGGACTGATAAGGCTGTATTTCGATGCTGTTTATCAGGAGCGCAAGTACGGCAGAGGCGATATAAACAAAGAGACCGGTGAGATACAAGACTAATTAGCAAATGGGATATAGATATAATCGTAAGCCAAAGATTAACAAAGAAACTGGTAAAATATTAGAGAAGAAGAGGAATGAAAGCGAGTAAAAAAATGTTAAAGGAGGAGAATGATGGGCTTTTGGGTAATGATACTTTCCGCAATTTTCGGAATTATTTTGTTGGTGCAAGGCTTTAGCAAGCGAATTGATGAACGTGTGGGTTTTTCTAAACTTTTTTTAATTGTTCCGGGTTTCCTTTTAGTGGCATTTGCCATTTTTTTAGGGTTAATGTGACTGTTAATGAGCTGTTACTTCACCGGCGTAAGCTAGCTAAGATTAAATAATATAAACAAAAAAAGGTGCTCGATTCGAGCACCTTTTTTTGTTGTCGGCTAGTCGACTTCTGATACAGGGAATTTAGCACAAACGCCAGCAATTTTAATTGTGGTGTGTAAGTGCGCATTGCTTTGAAGATTGGCTTTAAATGCCCCTAATTTGCTCTCTAGGCCGTTTTAGGTGTTAACCGTATAATTTACTGTCCGTCAACGGTAAATCGACGTAGAACGGCTTTTAGCCGTTCTAGGAGGCTTTAAGGAGTTGACAGACTCACTAGACCAAGACACTTTTGCGCATGCAAAGAAAAGCACACCTGCTTTTTTTGCCTGCCTCACGGCGAGTGATAAAAAAGGGGCTA
>NZ_GG700763.1:0-2465 GCF_000160855.1 Lactobacillus helveticus DSM 20075 = CGMCC 1.1877 | reverse complement strand
GAACTAAATTTGCTGTTTTTGCAATTTTTTGTTTTATTGGTGCGAATTACGTTAATGTTGCACAATAAAGATAATTCGAAGGGCTTCGAATGTATTTGAATTATTTCGAATTTATTCGAAGATAACGAAGAAAGAGATTTGATTATGAGTAAGACAGTGCGTGAAATAGCTGAATTAATGGGAATTCCTTCCGATGATTTGGTTAAAGAAAAACAAAGAATTAGAGATGAAATTAAACGTCAAAATATTGAAACTAAGAAGTCCGGTAATAAATTTGTTATTGCTGATTCTGATGTTGAGAAGATTACTAGTGCTTTAAAAGAAAAGCTTGATAAAGAAGATTCGAAGAAAAAAGAAGACAATGAAGAACTTCTTCAAATGATTGAACAGCTTAAAGCTGAGAATAGTAAGTTTAAGAGTGAGAATAAAGAGAAGGATGAAGAGTTAGTTCGAATTAATTTGAAGAAAGACGAAGAGATTCGAAGACTCAATTCGAAGATTGAGAAGTATGCTGATGATTTTAAAGAGTTTAATGATAAGCAGTTACAATTGAATAATCAGCAGCAACAATTGCAGGCGAGGATACTTGAGCAAACAAAACAGCTCAAAGATACTCAACAAAGGTTGTTAACTAGTGCTGAGAAGAGCTCTGAGTTGCAAAATAAAGTTGATAAGATTGAGAATGCATCACTTTGGCAAAGGATTACGAGGAAATTTGACTAAAAATAATAAAAATATTAATTTAGTGCTGATTTTTATTAAAAAGCAATTATAATAATTTTAATAAAAATTTTAGGAGGTAATATTATGAAAAAAGTATTTTTATCTTTAGTCGTGTTGGCATCTGTTGGTGCAGGTCTTTTTGCTGGGACTCAGACAAAGGTCTCTGCTGCAACTTATAGAGTGAATCGCTTCATTCATACACTTCCTGGTGGTGATTGTGGTCAACATAATGTGCAAAATTAATAATAGAAATGGACATAATTAAATTAAAATTATGTCCATTTCTATATAAGGAGGTGAACTGGGTGAATAAAACTAAAAAATTTATTCGATCAAGACGAATTTCTGTCATTCTTCCTTGGATAGGAATGTTGGGTATGTTGTATTTGGTCTTTTCGCTGATTATGCATGGATTATTAGCATTTATAATTAATTTGGGATTTATAGCAAATTTTTATTACATAATTGATGAGTATAATTGGTTGATTGAAAGAATATCATTTGATTCTCAAAGGCTGATAGCAAATAAAAGAATGGGTATTAATCGTTTAGTTATGATAGTAAGTATAGTGATAGCTGTACTTAATACAATTATTTTAATATTGTTAAAGAGACAAGATTTTATTAGTTTTTGTGTTGGGCTCTGCTTTATTAGTGAAATTTACTTCGTAAGTCGTTTAATTGAAAACTTTCAAGTAATATTGCATATTGCATTTGATAGTTGGAAGAAATTTTATATTTTGGTTGTAATAGGTACTGCAGTTTCATCCAGTGTATATCTACTTTTATTGTGTTTTAGTATAATAGCTTATTTTATATATTTTGCAATTATTGGCATCATGTACGTGATAACATATTATATTTTAATAGAAATTCATGATAGGGTCGAAAATGATCTAGGTGGGCATAAATACTTTATAGATTTACCTGACAATCGATTTGGAAAAAGGTTTTAGTTCGTGAGATTTACAATTTCACGAACTAAAAAAGCCCAATTTATGGGCTTTTTTAATTTTTTGCTTATCTAACTAACGAGTAACCGTAGATCGATTATATCAGTAACGGTGTACATCTTTTTAGACATTAGTATCCCTCTATTTTCCGCATTAGTGTGCATCAATGCAAATTCTCAGTGTTAAAGTCAGTTCCATTATCTGACATTCTGCGCATTGCATTCAATACTCTTCGAAGAGTATTAGTAATTTCGTTTTGTAACTTATCTGTTTCAATTCCTAATTCTTTGAGTGCTTTTAGCTCTTCTGGATCTTGTTGTTGATTCCCATATTGGTTATTGGATTTAATGTTTATTTCAAGTAAAACAGCAATGACTATTTTTGGTACTTTTTTGGAAGTAAAAAAGCTACCGACTATACAACTGCCAGTAGCTGGGTTCAACTACTTATCAAACTGATTTAGTTCATGTAGAACTAAATGCAATTCATGTAGAAGAACACAAATGAGAAAAAGAGTAATGCTAACGTGACTTTGGTCATGCAGGCGTGGGCGGTCGAATGACCGTCTTTTATTTTGCTTAAATTAAAAAAGAGGTTGAATTAATTTTCAATCTTTTTTTTAGTTGCTACGAGCTTTCAAATCTTTGATTTGTTAGCCGTAAATACTTTGTGAAATTTTTAAATACGCAAAAATAAAAAGCCCATTAATTCGGGCTTTTTTAATTGTGTACGGCTTTGTTTTCACAAAGTGATTTTTAACGATCGCTGGAAGTACCATCACATCGCGAA
>NZ_GG700764.1:1251-10782 GCF_000160855.1 Lactobacillus helveticus DSM 20075 = CGMCC 1.1877 | reverse complement strand
CTTTTTTTCAAAAACTTTTTTCAAAACTTGCAAGCTCTTCGTCATCTCTCAAGACGACTTTATTAATTTACCCTACTTTTCCTCTTTTGGCAAATCCTCTTTTTGTTCGCGTTCTAATAGAAACGCTAGGTAGCGTTGTAACACTATTGTTTTTATTCATTAACTTTTTCAGGGTTCGTTTTTCTTTTTCAATAAATAAATAGGTCATTTATCTTTGATTAGCGAACTTTGTGCTGCAAATATTTCTTTAAAAATTTTTCGAAAATATAAAAATAGCATCGCAATCTTGTGATTGCGATGCCTCTAAATACCATATTTGCGGCGAATTTCACGTTTTTGATCTCGTTCTTTGATTGTTTGACGCTTGTCGTATTCTTTTTTACCTTGTCCTACACCTATCAAAACTTTGGCAAAACCATGCTTCAAATAAACCTTTAATGGAATAATAGCTATTCCACGTTCAGACTGCGCCTTTGCAAGACGTGCAATTTCCTTTTTATGTAAAAGAAGACGTCTACTTCTCAAAGGATCATGATTATAACGATTTCCTTGTTTATATTCACTAATATGAACGTTCTCTAAATAAGCAGAGCCACCATAAATTTGAACATATCCATCACGCAAGTTTATTCTACGCGCACGAACAGATTTTATTTCAGTTCCAGTTAATGCAATTCCTGCTTCAACGGTCTCCTTAATAAAATAATCATGCCGCGCTTTTTTATTTTGCGCGATTAAATTATCATCTTTTTCTTTCTTCATTAAGAATCACTCCTAATGCTTAAAGTTTCTTTGATTTCTTCTATTTCCTTGACCGTGATTGCGGCGATTGCCACGACTATTATAATTACCGCCACCGCGGTGCCCACGATTATTGTGGAATCCAAGATTGCCGTGACGACGATTGTTCATTCCTCGATCATTATGCTTCTTCTTAGGCGCATTAGGATCATAGACTTCAAAGTCTAATTGATGCTGTTCAACATTCGCATTAATCAAGGTAACTTTAATAGGCATCCCTATCTTATATTGCTTGTGCGTACCACGACCAGTTAACGTTAATGATTTTTCATTAAAGCTATAGAAGTCATCAGTTAAATTAGAGATGTGCACTAATCCTTCAACGGTATTAGGCAATTGAATGAACATACCAAAACTAGTGACTGATGAAACTACGGCATCAAAATGTTGACCAACTTGGTCTGCCATGTATTCAGTCATCTTCAAGTCATTTACTCCACGTTCAGTATCAATTGAACGACGTTCTTGGGCAGAAGTTTGTTCAGCAACATCTGGCAAATAACTAGCAAAATGTTTTTGCATATCTTCAGTAGTCCCGTTTTCTTGATATGCATGAATCATTCTATGAACCATCAAATCGGAATAACGTCTAATTGGTGAAGTAAAGTGAGTATAGTATTTAGCGGCTAAACCAAAGTGTCCTAATGCATCTTCAGAATAATGTGCTTGCTTTAAACTGCGCAGCATCATCATTTGAACTACAGCTTCTTCTGGTGTACCTGTAGTCTTAGATACAACTTTTTGTAAATCAAGTGGCTTAATGTTTTCTGGATCAGCATGAATATTTAAGCCAAATGCACTACAGAATTCAAAGAAGCTCTTAATTCTTTCAGCATCTGGAGTTTCGTGAACACGATACAAAAATGGAACGTGCTTTCTAAAGAAATCTTCAGCAACAGTTTCATTAGCCATCAGCATAAATGATTCAATCATCTTTTCGGCAGTACCACGTTCATGCAAAACGATTTCAGTTGGCTTGCCTTGATCATCGACAATAATTTTTGCCTCAGGTGCTTCAAAGTCAATTGCACCGCGCTTATGCCGTTGCTTGTATAAAATAGCATGCAAATCGGCCATTTCTTCAAGCATTGGACGTAATTTTACATACTTGTCTTCTAGACCATCCATCTCGCCCCTAAGAGTCTTGTTAACCTTGTTATAAGTCATACGGCCGTGTGAGCGCATAACAGAAGGATAAATCTTGTAGCCTACTCTCTTACCCTCTGGTGTAATTTCCATATCACAGGACAAAACAAGACGGTCTACGCCCTCATTTAATGAACAAATACCATTTGAAAGTCTAAATGGCAACATTGGAATAACTCGGTCTACCAAGTATGTACTATTGCCACGAGCAAATGCTTCTTCATTTAAAGGCGTATTTTCTTTTACATAGTGTGATACATCCGCGATGTGAACACCTAAATGATAATTTCCATTAGGTAATTTCCATAAAACAACGGCATCGTCAAAGTCCTTAGAATCATCCCCATCAATGGTTACTGCAGGTTGATCAGTAATATCAACTCTGCCCTTCTTTTCTTCTTCAGTAACATGATCAGGAATTGCATTTGCTTGAGCCATTGCATCTTCTGGCCAATCAGTACGAACATCATGGGCAGAAACAATTGACATAATATCAACGCCTGGATCATTCTTGTTACCAATGATCTTAGTAACTGCACCAGTCATTGATTCAGGATAATCTTCTTCAGGATAATCCTTGATAGATACCCTTACCATGTCTCCCATTTGTGGAATAAGTCCATTTTCAGTCAAATAGACACGGTATTTATGCAATTTCTTGTTATTGCTCAAAGCGTAGCCGATAAAAGGACTGATTTTTCTTTGTTCATCAGTTAATGGGTGAAATTCACCGACTAAGCTTTCAAGACCGCGTTCTAGGATCTCTTCGATTCGACCTTCTGGCCCTTTGCCATTCCAAGGATTACCGTCAGCTACGATCTTTACCTTTACTCGGTCACCATCAACGGCATACTTGGTATAATCAGCTGCGATAAAAACATCATCAACATTTTCATCGTCTAACTTTACAAAACCAAAGCCCTTGTCATTAGCCTTAAAGATACCTTCAACAATTGTGTTGGCTTGAGCCAATTGATATTCTCCCTTGCCATCAGTAATAATTTTATTTGCATGTTCTAAGAAAGAAAGAGCCTTAATTAATTCTGTAAAATTACCCAATCTTTCATGACGCGCTTCTCGTTCAATTTGATCTACGCGAAATTGTTTTTGTGGATTATGGCGAAAAATTTCTAAAACACCGGCCAAAATTTTTTCGTTTTGTGCCATGTAATTAATCTCCAATCTTTTAATATAAATATAAAAAAAGCCTCCCCATCACTTTTAATCGGGAGGTACAAAATTTATTTTGTAGACATATAAGCTAGAATAATAGCAAAGACGAAAAAGAGAACCAATAAAACTGCGGTCACTTTTTCCATAAATGCCTCAAAACCACGTTTTTTGGTTTGACCACTAAAAACGGCACCGCCAGATAAGGCGTTCAATGCATCTTGTTGTTTTTGTGGCTGCATCATTGTTGCAATAACGATCAAGATTGAAACAATGATTAGTAGCGTCATAATTAAATTATACAATGCGCTGCCTCCAATACACACATACACTTACTTATTCATTTTATCACAAATTGCTTATTTTTGCAGTTATTTTTTGAGCTCTGGAGCATCGGTCTTAAAATCTTTTTGCGTTGATTTTTTATGATTTTGATACCAGAGCGATGTCTTACTTGGATCATCAAACAACTTCTTCAAAGAAGCTACTTTGTTATAATCATAATCCTTTGGCTTCACCTTAGTAAACCACTTTGGACGATAAAAGCGGAGCAAATTACCATCAATTACACGATCAGACAAGGAGAGCTGAGTTGTTACCTTGTTAGAAACAGCGGTTAATTTTGCCTTCAATTTCTTATCTGGTTTAATTCTTTCTCCAGTCTTAGTGTAGTAATAATCACTACCAACTTTAGAATATTCTGGAGTAATAAAGTCACCGTTTCGTTGAGCAACAATTTGCGGTGCATCCTTGCTAAGCAAATCGTAACCAAATTGAATAGTATCTTTATCCTTGATGCCTAATAAATTCAACAGGGTTTGCAAAACATCAATTTCACCACCATAAGTATGATTAATGCCGCCCTTCAAGCCCTTCATATAGAACATCAACGGAACTCGTTGGAACTGCAGATTATCAAAATCACTGAATGAATCTTTTTTAAGCAATTCAGCACTTGCCTTATGGTGATTACCAGAAATACCATAGTGGTCACCATAGAAGACAAGCAAAGTCTTCTTATCAAGCCCCGTCTTTTTCATCCAACGCATTAATTCACCAATGGCTTGATCAAGATAATGCGCAGTTTGGACATATCCATCTACAGTTTCATCCCCTGTATTGGTCTTATCAATTGATTGATTCTTTTTATCCAAATTATATGGATAGTGGTTAGTCACCGTAATCATTTTCAAATAAAATGGCTGCGGTAAGCGTTCAATGTACTTAATTGACTGATCAAAGAAGATCTTATCTTTCAGGCCATAGCCAATATAATAGCCTGGCTTATTTTTGTAGAAAGAAAGTGGCATAAAGTATTGATAGCCAAATGACTTATAAGCATTATCTCTATTCCAAAATGATCCTGCACCACCATGCATTACGGCAGTCGTATAACCGGCTTGCTGATGCAAAATAGCTGGTGCACTTTCAAAGGTATTAGAAGTGCCATAAGTCGACATAGCTGAACCTGTTTGCAATCCAAATAATGAATTTTCCAACATCATTTCAGCATCAGAAGTTTTCCCCTGACCAACTTGATTAAAGAAATTATCAAAGCTGATCGTATCTTTTTGATGATAGATCTTATTTAAGTTAGGAGTTACTTCTTTGCCCTTCCATTTGTAGCCGATTAAAAATTGTTGGAAACTCTCTAAGTGAATTACCAAAACATTTTTCCCTTTAGCTACACCATTATAAGCTGGATTCGGCTTTACATAGTTTGACTTCAAATATTCTCTAACCGAACGCAGGTCAGATACATTAGCCTTAGCCATCTGCGCGTTCGTTTGAGCTGTCTTATAGCCATCATAAATAGCATATTCATTAATGCCCAGATACTTAACAATATAATTATTATCAAAAGTTCTAGTTAAAAGACCTGAACGATCTTTTTGTGCCATTAACAAATTGAGCCCCATCAAACTGAGAGCCAATAATTCAACTAGTAAATTGACTTTAAGCTTTAGTGGACGCACATCTATTTTGATGACCTTAGTAATTAATAAAACAATAATTGCCGCAATATCAATAAAGACTAAGAAATCACTAGCTAGCGTAATTCCCGCAATACTTTTTCCTAAATTATCTGAAGTTGAGCCTGAAGTCTTAATAATCGAAAAAGACAAGAAATTCGAAAACTCACGATAATAAAGTATATTTGCAAAAAGCCACAGCGTTAATAAAAAGTCTATCGCTAAAATAATCCAATACGATTTTCGCCCTTTGAATAAGCCAATACCTAACAAGAGCATCCCTGATGGTATAGGGTTAATCAAAAGCAAAAACTGCTGCATTGGACCAACCGCACCTAAATTAAACTTTGTTAAATATATAAAATATGTTTTTAGCCAAAACAGTACTAAAACAATCGTAAAAAAGCCAAGTTTAGTTTGCGTTAGCCATTTAAAAAAAGACTTGGTACGTTCCATTGCTTTCTCCTCTCATTACGATATTTTATCTTACTACGGATTTAAGCAAGACGCATTTCTTTTAATAAAAATTAATTACTTTCCGAACTTTTTATCTTTTTTTGGTTTAAAAATCCAACCAAAGATACCCAAAATCATGCCGAAAAAGTAAGTCGAAAAGCGCCAGATAAACATTGCTAAAATCAGAGCACCATGAGAAGAAACAAACGTTGAAAATAAGGTTTGGAAACTATATTCCGCACCACCAGATGCACCTGGAATTGGGATAATGGCCATAAACATAATAATCATGATATTCATTTGCGTTACATTAGCCCATGAACATGGCACATTTAAGGCGGTTAATACCATGAATGGAATCGAATAAAAGAATAATAACTGTAAAACAGTCAAAATTGAAGCTACAATTAGCTTCTTTTTTTCTTTTTTTAATTTTTGGCTTTCTGCATAAAAAGTATCAATTTTTTCTAAAGTAGCAGCACGCCATTTTTCCACACGTTCTTTTTTAAAAAATTTTTCCAATAAATTCATCAAGGCATTAGTGGCATTCTTCGTAAAATGATAGGCAAACATAATTGCCAACAAGAAAATAATGGAACTAACGTGGATTAGAAAACCAATTGCGATAAATATAGCTAGCCCCGCAAATTTGGTCATTACCATATGAAAACCGAAAATAATCGTAAAGACATAGGCAAATAAAACCACAATCTGATAAATGATAAATTTCATTAACAGAATGGAAGTTGATCTACCGCCTTCCATACCCATTTGAATCATCGCAGCTAATTGTGATGGTTGACCACCAGTTGACATAGGCGTGATTGCATTGAATAAAGCTTGGGTAATTGGAATTCTTAAAAATGACCATGCAGATCTTTTAGGCTCTTCTTTACGATGCGCTACTGTAGCTAAAATCCCAGCTTCACACACGTATGATAAAAGCATCAAGCCAAAAACCATTATTAAGGCTACAATATTAAGACCATGAGCTGCCTTTAATATTTCTGATAATGGCGTTGACTTTAGATCCATATATAAGACAAAGGCACTGATTGCCAATACAATCAAGATGCCCCATAAATGCTTTTTATTCATTAATGAATTTGTCCCAGTTCCTTACCCAATTTGTATTGCTCATGATAAAACTCATTCCAAATATGGGCTAAGCGATCTTCTGAATATTCCTGACTTGCTTTAATAGATAAATCACTATATTTCTTTAATAAATGCGGATCATTTTTTGCCTTCTGCAAGACCTGATTCATCTCGCCAAAATCTTTTCCGTCCATATAATAGCCGTCGATGATTGCTTTATATAAGTCGAGATCACGTAAAAGTACTGGCGTACCACAGCTAAATGCTTCCAAAACAGACATTGGAAATAATTCATCATATGATGGCAAAACAAATAAATCAGCAATATTCAAATATTTAACTAGTTTCTTACGATCTACAATTCCAGCAAAGGTTAAATTCTCAGGTGGATTATCTACCATGTCTTTATAGTGACTGTAGCCATCCGTAATCTTGCCAAAAGAAAAACCACCTGCCCAGATAAACTGAACATCTGGATTAGCTTTTGCCATTTTGACAAAATCATCTATTCCTTTTCTTTCCTGAACTTGTCCATCACTAAAAACTACAAATTTATCTAACGAAATGCCTAACTCATGACGAAATGCATTTTTGCTTGCAAGTGATTCTTCATAAAATTCAGTTTTAGAAACGAAATTAGGAATATATTTAACCTTTTCGCGCTCAATACCATAGTTGACCAATTTATCAATAAAAATTGGATTAACCACTACGATTTGATCCATACGTTTATAAAAATCAATTACATATTGATAAAATACTTTTTTCGCAACGCCAGGCAATTTGATTGAGCCTTCTAAAGTATCTGGTAAAAAATGAACATAACCTATTTTTCTACCACGTGCTGGTGAAAAACTATTAGCATAATAAGTTGGATTGATCGTATGATAATGAGTTAAATCACTATTGCCATATTTATTTATTGTTACATAAAATTCATCTACTAAATGAGTTCTCAATAATTTAATTAATTCGTTATATGCTGAGCCAACCCCTTGACCTTTAACGGAATCAGCTTGTGAGAACATATTAATTCTAATCATACATATCCTCTTTTTAATCTTCTTCATGCTTAGGTTGATAATGATCAATTACATATTGATAAAAATCATGCACATTTGTAGCAAATTGATCTGATGAAATACTCTGCAATTTATTTTGCAGCAATTCTTGTGGAATTTTTGAACGCTTCTGTTTAAGCAAAGAAATAATTTCTTCTTGCATCTCTTGTTGCGTATTAAATCTTCGTCCAAAAATGTCTTTGTCAAAAATATTTTCCGTATAATCAGTATTATAAACTACGCATGGTGTACCGACTGCTAAAGCTTCAACGTATGTTAATCCTTGAGTTTCAGTATCACTGGCAGAAACAAAGATGTCTGCCATTCGATAGTAATTTCCTACATCTCCATGATCAACATTTCCCGCAAAAATAACGTAATCCTCTAACGTTAAACGCTCAACTTGCTCTTGAAGCACCTTAACATCGGGACCATCACCGGCAATTACGAATTTAACATTAGGAATTTCATCTATGATTGCTGGCAGTACATTTAAAATATGATTTATCTTTTTTTCTGCAGCAATTCTGCTTAATGTCAAAATAACCGGTGCATCTTTATCAATACCGAGATCTTTACGTACATCGCGGTCTGCATCTCTATTCATGCTTTGAATGTCCACTCCAGTTGGAATTACCCGAATTGGAATTTGAACACCGTAACGGCGCAGTAATTCTTCTACTCGGCCACTAGGAGCAATACAGCCATCCATATTTTTTAAATAGCTTTTCACAAATTGCTTAACATGATATGGCCTTAGCAAATGGCCATTCAAAATATAGTGTAAGTAATCTTCATACATCGTATGATAAGTGTGAATAGCCGGAATATCTAATTGATGAGCTACGTATTTTCCAATTGTTCCCAATGCAAATTCAGTTTGAGTATGAACTATGTCTAGATTTACTTCTTTAGCCACTTTAGTAGCTTCAAAGAGTCCTCTAAATGCAATTCTACGATCGGTAAATGAAACAAAAGGAATACTGCTAAAACGAAAGATATTAGGCTCAACCGTTCCCTTTTTCACATTAGGATCTGTTGTTGTAAAAATAAATACATTATGCCCCTGTCTTTCCAGCGCATCTTTCAGCGTCTTAATAGAAGTAGCTACGCCACTTATCTGGGGAAAATATGTATCGGTATAAAGACCAATATTCATTTAAATACCTCCATATTTAGCATTATAAAGATTACTTAAACTAACTGCAATTTATAATGGAAAATTACGTATATATTGCAATAAACAAAAAAAGTGATTCAAAAATGAATCACTTTAAAAGAATAGCGGTGATCGGGGTCGAACCGATACGTCCGTAATGGACACCAGATTTTGAGTCTGACGCGTCTGCCAATTCCGCCACACCGCCATAATATTAAATTAAATAATCAACTTACTCGGTTGATAAGGCGGAGGTCGGATTCGAACCGACGATTAAGGTTTTGCAGACCTCTGCCTTACCACTTGGCTACACCGCCATAAGTTATTAAATTATTTAGAATTGGGATAGCTGGATTCGAACCAGCGCATGTTAGAGTCAAAGTCTAATGCCTTACCGCTTGGCTATATCCCAATACTAGGGCGGAATATGGGATTCGAACCCATGTATGCCGGATCCACAAACCGGTGTGTTAACCCCTTCACCAATTCCGCCATGAAGGTAAACAGGGATAGTAGGAATTGAACCCACATCAACGGTTTTGGAGACCGGTGTACTACCATTATACGATATCCCTATTATGGAGGAGGGTGGATTCGAACCGCCGAACTCAGAGAGAGCGGTTTTACAGACCGCCGCGTTTAGCCACTTCGCTACTCCTCCAGCTTG
>NZ_GG700764.1:0-844 GCF_000160855.1 Lactobacillus helveticus DSM 20075 = CGMCC 1.1877 | reverse complement strand
ATAAGGAGGATGTGGGATTTGAACCCACGCGCGGCAGAACCGCCTAACGGTTTTCAAAACCGTCCCCTTAAGCCACTTGGGTAATCCTCCATTAGCTGTAAGTACCAATAATGTATTAAACTGGTAAATGACCCGTACGGGATTTGAACCCATGTTACGGCCGTGAAAGGGCCGTGTCTTAACCACTTGACCAACGGGTCATATCTCTTAATGAAGAGTACTTTATTATTATAACTAAATCAGTTTTAAAAGTCAAGAACTTTTTTTATCTTTTAAAACTTTTAAGTCATCGCTGTGATCTCTCAATCACAACGTATTTAATATTAATAGATATTAATCTAAAATGCAAGACTTTTTTCAAATTTTTCTTATCCTCTTTTTCCTATTAATTGTTTATTGATACTCAGGTTAGACCACTATCTGCAATATTATCTAATATAGGCCCATTTGCCGGTATTTAGACTATTAATGCACCTAAATCTTTTTTCTTTAGCTTTTCTTCTTATATCGCAAATATTCAATTTTGAAAGCATCTATGTTACTATGCCTCACTAAATTACAGTTTTTTGAAAACACTAAAAAGTATATAGGATCTTATCTGAATTCTACTCACAAAGCTAAGCTATTTACCCTAGCTAGTTAACATTATCTTTGAATTTTTAATATTTTAATTAAAGTATTGTCGTCTTATTTGTAATATATTGGACGACCAAGTATTTAATCTTTCTATCCGCTTACTAGTTTTAATGTAGCTCCGGATCAACAAATACGTCTTACTTACATTTTTTAGAGTTGCTTTAATAACATAAACCTTTTTACTTGCACGATTAAATTGTTTAATTTC
>NZ_GG700765.1 GCF_000160855.1 Lactobacillus helveticus DSM 20075 = CGMCC 1.1877 | reverse complement strand
ATTATTAAACTAAATCATACATTTCTGGCATTCTGCACCATTTTGAATTAAACATTCGTCTGCAGTCAAGTTCTCACTACCAGCTAAAACTTTTTCTCTTACTCTAACATAATAAATTGAGTTGCATCGCTTTTTAAAGGCATAAATATAAGCCTTATTTAAATCTCTTGTTGTTGCATTATCTTCAACAAATAAAGTTAACGAAATTGATTGATCAACATACTTTTGTGCAGCAGCTGTAATATCAATAATAGCATTAGGTCCTACTTCATATGCACCCTTTTCGTAATACTCATAATTGTCTTTATTAATCTTATAAGCTGGTACATAAATTCGACCCAAATCAGCCTCTTTGCGTGTTTCAACAGGAGCTACTACTGGCTGCAAACTTGGTGTACATGAAGATAAATAACTAATTGATCCAGTAGGTGCAACTGCTAATAAGTTAGCATTAGCTATACCTGTCTTTTTAATTTTAGTAATCAATTCTTCCCAATCTTCTTTAGTTGGAATAACTAATTTATATTTAGCTACAATTTCTTTAATCTTGTCTGTTTTCGGTGAGACTTCCTCATCAATAAATTTTTTGAAATAATCACCACTAGCATATGATGAATCTTTGAATCCTTTAAAAGCACCATACTTTTCAGCTAATTTATTTGATTCTTTAAATGCATGGTATGCAATTGTATAAAAGAAAATTCCTGTAAATTCAACTGCTTCTGGTGAATCATAATAAATATGATTAGTTGCTAAAAAGCCATGTAAATTCATTGCTCCTAGACCGATTGCTCGATTAGCTTTATTTCCCTTTTTAATTGAAGGAGCACAATCTAAATCTGAAGACCTGGCGACACGATTAAGCGCTTGAACACTATCAGAAACCAAACTACCTAACTTGTCAGCGCTATTCATTGCTGCTGCAATATTAAGTGATCCTAAATTACAACAAACATCGTAGCCCGTCTTATTAAAACTTAAGTCTTCATTATAGGTACTTGGCGTATTAACCTGAGCAATTTCTGAACATAAATTAGACATCACGATCCGCCCCAATTTCTTTTGTGGGTTTCTTCGATTGACAGTATCTTCATACATAATATAAGGATACCCTGATTCAAATTGAACTTCAGCAATAGTTTGGAAGAATTTTCTAGCATTGATAAATGTCTTTTTAATACGTGGATTATTAAGGAGATTTTGGTATTCTTTAGTAATTGAAATATCTGACATTGGTTTACCATATTCACGTTTAATATCATATGGTGAAAACAAAGCCATCTTTTTATTTTCTTTGGCTAGTTCAAAAGTAATATCTGGAATCACTACGCCAAGTGATAAAGATTTTATTCTTACCTTTTCGTCAGCGTTTTCTCGTTTAGTATCTAAAAATTGCATAATCTGGGGATGATGGGCACTTAAATAAACTGCGCCGGCACCTTGTCTTTGCCCTAATTGATTGGCATAAGAAAATGAATCTTCTAGTAATTTCATTACAGGAATTATCCCACTAGATAAATTCTTCATTTTTTTAATAGGTGCACCTAATTCACGCAAATTAGTTAAGCATAGAGCAACACCACCACCACGTTTAGATAATTGCAGACTTGTGCTTATTGCTCGTGAAATTGATTCCATATTGTCTTCAACTCTGAGCAAATAACATGAAATATATTCACCGCGTCTCTTTTTACCTGCATTCAAGAAAGTCGGAGTTGCTGGCTGGAAACGATTACTAATAATATCTTTAACTAAATTCAAGGCCAGTTCTTCATTGCCATCAGCTAAAAATAAAGCATTCATAACAGCCCGATCTTCAAAACGTTCTAAAAATTGTTTATTATCGTTTGTTTTTAAGGCATATGCTTTATAGAATTTAGCTGCACCCATAAAGTTCAAAAAGCTAAAATTTTGTGCATAAGCTAATTTGAAAATTTCTTTAATAAATTTAGCTGTATATAAATCTAGAACTTTTTTATCATAGTAATTATTATCAACTAAATAAGCTAATTTTTCTTCTAAAGAAGCAAACTTTTTCATTCTTGGTTCAATATGATTTTCAAGATATTGCTTAGTAGCTTCCTTGTCAGCTTTAAAATTATAATTTCCTTTTTCATCTTTAAATTTAGTAAGTGCATTTAAAGAAATATATGAATCATGATTAAGATTATCAGTCATTGTCTTCACCTGCATCAGCAATTATTTTATTAACATTATTTACATCTTCAGTTGTTCCCATTAACTCAAATTTATATAGATAAGGAACATGTAATTTCTTAGAAATTACATCCCCTGCCAAGGCAAAAGAATTACCAAAATTGGTATTTCCACTAGCAATAACACCAATACATTTTTGCCGATTAGCCAATTTGTTCAAAAAGTGGATAACTTGCTTAGGCACAGCACCTGTAGTCCCATGGCCACCAGAATAAGTTGGCGTAATTAAAATATATTCTTCAGAAACTGAAATTTCTTTACTGAGTTTAATAGGAATCCTAATAGAATTACAATCTAACTTTTCTACAAAGCGTGCTGTATTATTTGAAGTGGAAGAATAATAGACTACTAATGGCTTTTTAGAAATCCCAGTCATCATCTTTAGTCTCCTCTCCTGTTCCCATTACATATGAAGAACCATTACCAGAAAAGAAATCATGGTTTTCATCAGCTTGAGCTGATAATTGAGCGAATACTTCTGGAGAAACATAAGTTTCTTCTGCGGTAAAAGGAGAATCATAGCCTAAATTTTGTAAAAATTTACCTGCATTATACAAACTGAAATGAATTGCATCATCAACCAAATCAAAATCACCATAAAGCTCGTGCAAATATTTCTTTTCCAAATCAATTAGTTTATCTAAGAAATCAAAAACGAATTTTTTCATTTCTGCTTGTTTAGCTGGAGCTAATTTCTTTACGGCCAATTGATATTTGTAACCACTATAATAATTGTGAATAACCTTATCTCTTAAGATCAATCTAATAATATCAGCAGTATTAGGCAATTTACCTCTTGCAGCTAAATAAAATGGTAAATAAAAACCACCATAAAGCAGGAACCCTGGCATAATTGCTGCGGCAACCTTTGATTTAAGCGGATCATTGCCTGTATAATACGGAATTACCGCTTTCGCTCTTGCTTGTAAAGCATCATTATTAACTACCCATTCATGCGCTTCTTCAATTTGTTCACTAGTACATAAAGTAGAAAAAATAGTTCCATATGATCTTGCATGGACAGCAACCATAAAAGCAAAATTTGCATAGATAGCTTGCTCTATATCAGTTTGTGAATTTTTAATTTGGGCTACATCACCCACACTTGCTTGAGTTGTATCTAATAAAGTCAATCCAGTGAAAGTGCGAGTTATAAGCTGTTGCCAGTCATCAGATAATTGATTCCAAGAACTTATATCATTCGAAACTGGGATTTTTTCAGGTAACCAAAAGTTTTGAGTAACTCTGTTCCAAACCTCAAGATCCTTATCATCTTTAATGTCATTCCAGTTAATAGCTCGCATATTTTTGCCGTTGTTATTGTAAGCAAATTCAACTGGTGACTGTGAATAATCATAATAACTCATATTTGCTCCTATCATTATTTATTGTTTTATCTAATATATGTGTAAACATACTATAGCATCTTCTGCTCAATAATACAACATGTAGATTTTTTGGTTATTTATAATCAATATATTGTGGTTAAGCCGTTTTGATAATACAAAATTATTTTCAAATTTATTTTATCTTCCAAAAATAATGTAGGTGTTATTTTTTTGCTTTTTTGATAAAAAAATCTCTAATAACTATTTTTATTGTTATTAAAGATTATTTATTCTAAATATTTTTTTAATGAAATCTCATTCCATCATCAACTTGAAGTGATTGTCCAGTAACATACCCAGCACCTGATGAAGCAAACCAAGCCACAACTTCAGCTACATAGCTAGGTTTTGCTTCACGACCAAGCGCTATCTCTTTGAGACAATTTGCTTGTTGCTGCGTTATTGTTTCATGTTTAATTTTTGCAATTTTTTATCAATTGCATCTCGCATTTTTGTGCGAACAATTCCTGGATTATAAGCATTAACAGTAATTTTATCTACTGCCAATTCTTTGGCCGCAGCTTGAGTCAAGCCACGAATTCCAAATTTTGAAACAGAATAAGCACTTTGCAAAGCAGAAGCTTCATATCCAACCAAATGTTGTTGGGTTAAGTGCAGTTCTTTTCTTCTTTTTCGTAACACATTAGCAAATTGCAATTTAATAGTCCTCCTTAACTTTTAAGATAGCAGAAATCTCATGAATGTAACGCAATTACCATGTTACATTCATGATTATTCGATCTTAATCGAGAAAAAATTGGCTTTTAACGCCAATTGAGCTTAATTTGATGTGTTTTCAGACGGACCCTAATTATTTTCGACACAATAGTTAAATACGAAAAACACCTTGATGATATTTTTGCCAACTGGCAACTCTTTTCATCAAGGTGTTTTTCGTAAGTTATTAATTTTTAGTGGTTGACGTGTTTGTCGTGAAGGTCACGTTAATGACTTTAGCGGGTAACTTGTTAACGGTTCGGGCAGGGTTGCCGACCACTGTGGTTTTATCGGCCACGTTATTCAGGACAATTGCCCCTGCGCCAACTTTACTAAAGGCACCGATCGTAATGGTGCCAAGCAATTGGGCGTTGGCGCCAATGAATGCACCCTTTTTTACATAGGGATGTCGCCGACCTTCAACGGCCCTCCTGGCACCCAGCGTCACGCCATGCAGGATAGTGACGTCATCTTCAATCACGGCAGTGGCACCGATCACAACGCCAATCCCGTGATCGATAAAAACGCGCTTACCGATTTGGGCTTCCGGCGAAATTGAAATCCCGGTTACTTTGGCGGCATGTTGACTTAGGAACCCGGCAATTGTATAAAGTCGATGAAAAGCCATAAAGTGAGCGATTCGGTACCAAAACAAGGCCCGAATCCCCGGGTAGGTTAAGAGAACTTCTAAAAGACTGTGGGCTGCCGGATCACGCTTGAGAATGGACCTTGCTGTCTGAAACATTTTTCTCGCTCCTCTTAAGCTCATTGAAGCCGCGTTCCAAATCGGCTAACAAATCCTTTTGGTCTTCAACGCCGACTGAAAGGCGAATTAACTCGTCTTTGATGCCGTTTTTCAACCGAATGTCACGTGGAATTGAGCCGTGGGTCATCAAGGCCGGAATTTCGATCAAGCTTTCCAGTGCACCCAAACTCTCGGCCAATGTGATAACGTGCAGTTGTTCAACAAATTGTTTTGGATCCAGTCCGTCCTGTAATTCAAAGGAAATCATTGCGCCAAAGCCGTGCATTTGTTTTTTGGCGACTTCGTAATCAGGGTTGTTCGGATCGCCAGGGTAGTAAATTTTGCTGACAAGTGGCTGGTTTGATAGATAATTGAAGACGGCTTCGGCATTGGCCAAATGAGCACGCATTCGAAGAGACAACGTTTTAATCCCACGTTGCAATAGCCAACTTTCCTGAGGGGCCAAAATACCACCAATGGCATTTTGAAGGTAACCAATTTTTTCGGCCAATTGATCATCTTTAGTGACGACCAGCCCGGCAATGACGTCGCTGTGACCACCAAGATACTTGGAAGCACTGTGAAGAACAATATCCACTCCCTGTTCCAGCGGTCGCTGAACGTAAGGCGAGGAGAAAGTGTTGTCGATAATGCTTAAAATTTGGTGCGATTTGGCAATCTTGGCAACCGCTGCAATATCGGTTACTCGTAAAAGCGGGTTGGTTGGCGTTTCCAAGTAAATTGCTTTGGTATTTGGCGTAATCGCTTCTTCAACAGCGGCCAGGTCGCGGGTGTCAACCACGGTAAAGGTCATGCCAAAGCGTTTTAAAACGGCGTCAATCAATCGGAAGGTACCACCGTAGACATCATTGCCAATGACGAAATGGTCGCCGGCGGAGAACATTGAGAAGACTGTGTCGATTGCAGCTGAACCGGAAGCAAATGCAAACCCGGCTGTGCCGCCTTCCAACTCGGCAATTAGTTTTTCAACTGCTTCTCGAGTTGGGTTTCCAGAACGAGAATACTCATATTGATTTTCACCGATTTTTTGCTGATGAAAAGTTGATGCCATATAAATCGGCACCGAAACTGCTCCGGTTGCTTTATCTTCGCTAATACCACCATGAATTAATTTTGTATCAAATTCCATTTTAATAACCTCACTTTATTTTTAATCATAAATATTTTCACTCATGTAACGTTCACTGCTATCTGGAAAAATTGTGACAATGGTACTATTCTCGGGAAGTGCCTTGGCAACCTTTAAGCTGGCAGCCAAGGCAGCCCCGCTTGAACTGCCAATGAATAATCCCTGCTTCTTGGCAAGCTCCTTAACTTGATGAAAGGCGTCGGCATCGGCAATTGTTAACGTTTTGTCGATTTGAACATCTTTAAAAAATGGTGGGACAAATTCAACACCGATGCCTTCAGTTCGATGGGGATGGGCAGGCCCACCATTTAGAATTGAGCCTTCAGGTTCCACAACGATGGTTTGAGTCGCCGGATTCTGCTCCTTTAAGTAACGAGCGACGCCTGCAAATGTCCCACCACTGCCCGCACCGGCAACAAAGGCGTCAATTGGGTCATTGAGGTCGTCAAGCAACTCTGGTGCCAGAGTGTGATAATAAGTATCAGGGTTGGCCGGATTTTTGAATTGCATTGGAACGAAACTGTTAGGAGTTTGATTGTGAAGCTCTTCTGCTTTTTCAATGGCGCCCTTGATGCCCTGATCACTGGGGGTGTTGATTAATTTTGCCCCTAAGGCTTTCATCAATTGTTGTTTTTCAAAACTGAACTTTTCCGGTACGACCAGAATGGTTGGCAAATGGTGTTGTCGAGCGGCAAGGGCAACCCCAATTCCGGTATTGCCGGCAGTAGGTTCGATAATTGTTGTTACACCTTCAGTTACCTGACCACGATTAATCGCATCTTGAATCATGTATTGGCCCAGTCGGTCTTTGATGCTGCCTCCTGGATTAAACATCTCCAGTTTGGCGTAAATGTGACTGTGATTTGGAATGTTGATTTGCAGATCAATCAGTGGCGTATGACCGATCAGTTCTGAAATGGAATGAATAAGCATAAATAAGATCCTTTCTAATCATTTGGAGCAGTGTTTAGCTGGCGGGATGCTAGGGAAAATGGCCGCAATAGATAGAAAAAGGGCGCGAAATTCTGAAATCCAGAATTTTCGCGCCCTTAGTTCAACTCCAGCCAAGTGGACATTGAACTCTTTTTAGGTCATGATTTCCCAAAAAACGTCAATGCTAACAGGCCGAACATCGCCAAAAACGCGTTGTTCGACAGCAACAATCAATCGCATTAAACATTGATTGACTCATCATGACACCTCCGAAATTTTTATTGTGATTAATATACACAATTTCGAGACATCTGTCAATCTTGAGCTAAAAAATAAAAAAGTCATGATAAATAGTTGAAATTTCTAGTAGCTTGAAAATATTTTTTCTCTGGTGTTATTTTCAAATTCTGTTTCGTGAATGTTTTAATTTGCTTTTGTTATATTAGTTATATTGTTGATAAGATTGAATATCATCTTATTCAGATAAGAGCGAGACATACTGCAAGCAAGAACATTGCGATATATTTTTTAATTTACATTATGAGGTTCATATTAAATTTATTGGAACAGAGATTTCGAATTTAATGGTTAGCTCAATATTAGTTTTCTACTTTTAGTTGTTTATCTTTTTCAGCTTTATTCTATCCCAGCT
>NZ_GG700766.1 GCF_000160855.1 Lactobacillus helveticus DSM 20075 = CGMCC 1.1877 | reverse complement strand
AAAAGAAAAAGCAGACGAAGCAGTTAAGATTATCTATCATCAATTTTTTGCAAAGGAAGAAAATCATGGTTAATTTATTAAAAGTACACGGCTCACAAAATCACTTTTTTATTCTTGATCAAACTGAATTAAAGCAAAAATTGTCTGACGAGGAATTAAAGAAGCTAACTATTAAACTTACAGATCCAAAGACCGGACTCCTTGACGGTGCAGACGGTGTCTTAGTAGTCAATGATCCTGTCAGAGAAAATGCTTTAGCTCAAATGCGTGTTATTAACGCCGATGGCAGTGAAGCTTCTATGTGTGGCAACGGTCTTAGAACTGTCGCTCGTTATTTAAGCGAAAAGTACCAAAAAACTAATTTCTTGGTTGATACGATGAATGCGAGTCTCCGTGTCAGAAAAGACGATGACTTCGCATCAAACGTTCCTGCTTTTGCCGTTGAAATCTCGCCTGTTCATTTCAACAAAGAGGCTTTACCATTCGATAATTTAGGACATGCTCGATTAATAGACGACTTTGCTCCCGAACTTTATCAAGGTTTGCGTTTTTCTTCCATTGCCGTACCCAATCCTCATTTAATTAGTTTCGTTAATCAAAGACAAATCACTGGACCTATTTTAGGAATTATTGGCAAACGACTCAACGATAAAAATCCTTATTTTACTGATGGCGTTAATGTTAATTTTGCCCAAATTTTAGATAAAAATCGTTTATTTGTAAGGACTTATGAACGCGGCGTCGGCTTTACCAATGCCTGTGGTACTGGAATGTCTGCTACTTCATTAGCGTTTTGTTTAACCAAACCGGAGATAGCAGAATTTGATACGCCAATTAACGTGTATAATCCTGGTGGCATGGTTAAAACTATTGTCCATTATGAAAACAAAAATTATTGGATTGAACTTATTGGAAATGCCACATTTACTCATCAAATTTCTATTGATGAAGAATATTTAAGAAATAGTAACTTTGCTACTGCACAAATTACTGAGACTACTGAGCAAAATGCTTATGAAAGATTTGTCGATAATTTACCTAAATTCAACGACATTACAACTTTAGCGTAATCAAAAAGACCTGCTTTTTTGAAGCAAGTCTTTTTTGTTTTTAATCTAAATTAGTTAAACCATGTTTTTTCTTCGAAGTACGATAAAAGATATAGGCTATTAAACCAAAGAATATTGGGCCAAATCCAGTCCAGAAGGCTGTTGCATATCTATGTTCCAAAATTGGTTGTAGAACCGTAAATATGATTCCTGTGCAGACAATTATTTCTACAAACACAACTAACGCTACTGTCCATTTATAATTCGTAAATACCCTAAATTTACGTGGATAATCTTTCTTTAAGAAAAATGGAAACGCACCGATCAAGAAGATATACGGTGCTGTGGCTGCAACATTCCCCATATCAGTCAAAATCCGATAAAAGCTTGTTGCTGCACTACCGCCAAATGAAACTACTGCAATCAATAAGCAAACGAAAACAGTTTGGGCCCACATTGCATCGGCAGGGATGCCGTGCTTGTTTAATTTAGTAGCAGCCTTAGGCCAAAGTCGTGGATCAGACCCCATAATAAAGGACTTAACAGGTGAATACAGCAAAACGAAGAAAGCACCCATCATTCCCATCAATCCTGATAATGCGATCGCTCTCGTATAGATTTTGCCAATCATTAAGCTGGTTTGAGGATCTAAATTAAGCGCAGTCCCAAAAGCCTTACCTAAAGTACCATAAACCACATAAGTAATATTACCTGTATTGGCTCCAGTTTGAACAATATCTTTTTGATAATTAACTGAAAAACCGGTCATAAAGATCATTAAGACATAAGAGATAATAGTAAATAAACTACCAATAATTAAGCCCTTAGGGAAGTCCTTTTCTGGGTGCTTCATACTATCGATAACCCCACCAACAGTTTCCATACCACCATATGCAAATACCGCATAGACAACAAAGGAAATAATGGTTATCGGCGTTTGGAAATCTTTATTAGGTGAAATAATAAAACTCTGCCAGCCAGTGATTGGTTGAGCGAATTGTCCATGATTCATAATAATAACTAGTAAACTAGATAGAATAAAAATCAAGTTCATGCCAATCATAAACCAACCACCAATTGAGGACATGATCTTAATTCCGGTCATCCCTCTTGATGATAAGTATGTAGATACAATCATGAATAAGATAGCCAGCACACCTATTTAATGGAGTTCCGCGCAAGCCAAATAAATCCCAGCTTTGCGTTGTATCTTTACCAAAAATTAGCGCTGAGATCGAAATCCAAAGCCTTGAGGCGCTAGATACTAGCCATAATACCCATTTTGGCCAGCCATACAAAAGTCCCGATAAAGGCCCATTTTTCACCAATAGAGCCAGCAAGCCAAGAATAAATCCCACCTTTAGCATCATGAAAGGCTGAACCGTATTCTGCCATAATTAATTCAGCTGGAAAAAAAAAAACATATTCCGGCTAAAATAAACCAAATAATTCCGGCATAAGTCATTTGCCGATATGAAACTGAGACATTACCAAAACCATAAACCGTAGTAATAATCATCAAAACCAGGCTTAGTGTAGTTAATATCTTTTTCTGCGTTTTATTATCATACAAGATAAAGCCTCTACTTTCTTTACTACACTTTCAATTTTAGCACCCTTTCTTTTAAGCAAATTTATTCTAATAAGCATCTCATAAGAAAAAGCTGCTAACCTAAGTTAGCAACTTCTTGCTTTTTATTTACTAATTTTTTCTTCAATCCAGTTACCTAATTCTGCAACATGTAATTTAGTTACAGAACTAAATGTCAAAACCGTTACATAATCATAATTAAGATCTATGTTCTTTTTCAAACGGGACATTGCTTTATTTACTTGGCTCTTTTTTATTTTATCGATCTTCGTACATACAACTAAAATAGGCAAATTCAGATATTGAGCATAATTATACATTGCAATATCATCTTTAGTTGGTTCATGACGAGAATCAATTAAAATTACTAAACCCTTTAAGTTAGGTCTTGTTTCCAAATAATCTTGGATCATTTCACCAAATTCTTGGCGTTTCTTTTGTGAAACTCTAGCATAGCCATATCCCGGTACATCTACAAGATAAAACTCATCGTTTATTAGATAGAAATTTAAAGTTTGTGTTTTACCAGGCTGTGAAGAGGTTCTAGCCAAGTTTTTTCTGTTAAGTAGCGTATTAATCAAGCTTGACTTTCCCACGTTTGAACGGCCTGATAATGCAATCTCAGGCAAATTATCCTTGGGATACTGATCTTCTCTAACTGCACTGACAGCATAATTACTACTTTTAATTATCATTCGCGCCTACCCGTGCTTTACTACTTTCTTTTTTATCCTTTTTACGAATAACTTTAGGTTCAGCATGACGTATGATTACATCTTTAGTTACTTCGACAGCTTCAATATCTTTTTCACTTGGAGTCTTGTACATGATATCCATAATTGAGTTTTCAATTATAGTTCTTAAACCACGAGCACCCATGTTTCTTTGAATTGCCAAGTCAGCAATTGCCTTAAGTGCACCATCAGTAAATTTAAGATCAACGCCATCAAGTGAAAGCAACTTCTTGTATTGCTTAACTAAAGCATTCTTTGGTTCGGTTAATACTCTAACCAAATCTTCGCTGCTGAGGTTATCTAAAGTTGTGATAATTGGAATTCTACCGATAAATTCAGGTATCATCCCAAACTTAACTAAATCTGCTGTAGTCAAATGACGAGTCCAATCATCTGCGTCAATTTTATCAACGTCATTTTCGGCGCCAAAGCCAATTGTCTTCTTGCCTAATCTATTCTTAACGATCTGTTCAATACCATCGAAGGCACCACCCACAATAAATAAGATATTTGTGGTATCTATCTTGATCATTTCTTGTTGTGGATGCTTACGACCACCTTGAGGTGGAACTGAAGCAATAGTACCTTCCAAAATCTTCAATAATGATTGTTGTACGCCTTCACCTGAAACATCACGAGTAATTGAAACATTCTCAGATTTCTTAGAAATTTTATCAATTTCATCGATATAAATAATGCCGCGTTGAGCACGTTCCAAATCGTAATCTGCATTTTGCAATAATTTGAGCAAGATGTTTTCTACATCTTCACCAACATAACCAGCTTCAGTTAATGTAGTTGCATCGGCAATTGCAAAAGGTACATTTAAGATTCTAGCTAAAGTTTGAGCTAAATAAGTCTTACCTGATCCAGTAGGTCCAATCATTGCAATGTTAGATTTTTGTAATTCTGTAGAAGAATCAACGTCCATCTGACTAATTCGCTTGTAGTGATTATAAACAGCAACAGACAATACTTTTTTAGCACGATTTTGGCCAATTACGTATTGATCAAGCTGTTTCTTAATTTCCATTGGTTTTGGTAATTCAATTGCAGTCTTAACAGAATCTGCACGCAGTTCATCATCAATTATTTTCTTAGATAAGTCAACGCATTCGTTGCAAATATAAACGCCATTGCCGGCGATCATCTTTTTGACTTGGTCTTGAGTTTTACCACAAAAAGAACATTTAATCTCTTCTTGATCTGTAAACTGATTTGCCATTATATTTCCTCCCTATACCTACCAAAATAGATTATCATAAATTATTATATTTTGATAAATATTAAGCTTATATATCAAAAAAAGCGGCCTAAAGCCGCTTTTTAATCGGAAATCAGTAATAATTTTTTATTACTTGTTTTCCTTCTTGTCTTCTGCTTCTTTTGCTTCAAGCTTTGCCTTAGCAACTTGCTTAACATTATCAGTAACAAGATCCATAGCCTTACGTACAGTGATGTCGTGACTTAACATATCATCTGATAAGGTGTTACGTATAGTCTTTTCATCCATGTTGTATTCAGCAGCAAGGTCCTTGATTTCCTTATCAATTTCTTCCTTAGTTGCCTTAAGACCCTCTTTTTCAACAATAGCTTCAAGAACTAAGTTAGTCTTAACTCTTTCAGCAGCGTTCTTAGCAAATTGTGAACGTAATTGTTGTTCATTAGTGTTAGTCAACTTGTAGTAAGTTTGTGGATCGATACCTTGACGTTGCATGTTACCTAAGTATTGGTTCAATTGAGTATCAACGTCGTCTTGAATCATTGCATCAGGAATTTCGTCAACAGTAGCGTTCTTTACTGCACCTTCAATAGCTGCTTCTTGAATAGCATCGTTTGCAGCTTGTTCCTTTTGATCCCTCAATTGCTTCTTGATCTTGTCTTTTAATTCATCAAGAGTATCTACTGAATCGTCAACATCCTTAGCAAACTCATCGTCTAACTTAGGAAGTTGCTTTGACTTAACTTCGTGAATCTTAGTTGCAAAGTGTGCTTCTTTACCAGCTAAATCCTTTGCACCGTAATCCTTAGGGAAGGTTACAACAACATCAACATCGTCACCTGCTTCGTGACCAATAAGTTGGTCTTCAAAGCCAGGAATGAATGCACCTGAACCTAATTCAAGTGAGTAGTTTTCAGCTGAGCCACCTTCAAATTCCTTACCATCGATAGTACCCTTATAATCAATGGTTACAGTGTCGCCCTTAGCTGACTTACCCTTCTTAAGTACAAGTTCAGCATTTTGTTCACGACGCTTGTCAAGTTCAGCATCAACGTCTTTTTGGTATACACGAGTATTTTGCTTTGGAACTTCAATACCCTTGTAGTCGCCTAACTTAACTTCTGGTTCTACAGTAACAGTAGCCTTCATAGTCCAGTCCTTGTCTTTATCCAGTGATACTGGAACAATTTGAGGTTGACCAACTGCAGCAATACCTGCTTCCTTAACAGCAGCAGAATATGCATTTGGCAATACAATGTTTAAAGCATCTTCATATAATGCTTCTTCACCATAGTATTGATCAAAGATAACACGAGAAACGTGACCTTTTCTAAAACCAGGAACATGTAAGTTTTTCTTAACTCTTCTAAAAGCTTGATCCAAACCTAATTTAATTTCATCTTTTGAAATATCAAAAGTAAGTTCACCGGTTGTTTTACCGGTCTTTTTCCATTTTACAGACATTAATAAAATACCTCCAATGTCAAGTTTGAGTTTGCTTCTTGCATACTAAGTTATCTTACCTTAAACTGGCACAAAAAACAAATCTAAAAGAAAAAAGATGCGCTCCTGTGAAGAAGTGCATCTTTTTTGCTATATCGTTAGAAATTAGTCAAGGATTTCAGTAACCTGACCGGCACCAACGGTACGACCACCTTCACGGATGGTGAACTTAGTACCCTTTTCGATGGCAGCTGGCTTAATCAAAGTAACAGTGAATTCAGTGTTATCACCAGGCATAACCATTTCAGTACCTTCTGGCAATTCAATTTCACCAGTAATATCAGTGGTGTGGAAGTAGAATTGTGGACGGTAGTCTGAGAAGAATGGAGTGTGACGTCCACCTTCTTCTTTCTTCAAGACATAAACTTGAGCCTTGAATTTATTGTGGGTTTGGATTGAGCCTGGAGCAGCCAATACTTGACCACGAACAACTTGGTCACGGTCAATACCACGAAGCAATACACCAACGTTATCGCCGGCTTCACCTAAGTCCAAAGTCTTGTGGAACATTTCCAAACCAGTAACAACTGACTTAAGAACCTTGTCTACCAAACCAACGATTTCGACTTCATCGCCGACCTTAACAGTACCACGGTCGATACGACCTGAAGCAACAGTACCACGACCAGTGATAGTGAATACGTCTTCAACTGGCATTAAGAATGGCTTGTCAGTTTGACGTTCTGGAGTTGGGATGTATTCATCAACGGTGTCCATCAACTTAAGAATTTGTTCTTGAGCTTCCTTGTCGCCTTCTAAAGCCTTCAAAGCTGAACCACGAACAACTGGAATATCGTCACCAGGGTAATCATATTCAGTTAACAAGTCACGAACTTCCATTTCAACCAAGTCGATCAATTCTGGGTCGTCAACTAAATCGCACTTGTTCAAGAATACTACGATGTAGTTAACACCAACTTGACGAGCAAGCAAAATGTGTTCACGAGTTTGTGGCATAGGACCATCAGTTGCAGCAACAACTAAGATGGCACCATCCATTTGTGCAGCACCGGTAATCATGTTCTTGATGTAGTCTGCGTGGCCTGGAGCGTCCATGTGAGCGTAGTGACGATTTTCAGTTTCGTATTCTACGTGGGCGGTGTTAATAGTGATACCACGTTCCTTTTCTTCTGGTGCAGCATCGATTTGTGAGTAATCTTCAGCCTTAGCTAAACCCTTTTCAGCTAAAACAGTAGTAATAGCCGCAGTTAAAGTGGTCTTACCGTGGTCAACGTGACCGATAGTACCAATGTTTACGTGTGGCTTAGTTCTAACGTAATGTTCTTTTTCTGCCATTAAAATGACCCTCCTGTAAATTTGCAAGAAGTCCGTTGAGATAAGTTAACGGATAATTCTCTGTTGAATATTGTACTACTTTCTTCGGCAATTGCCTAGTAAAAAAGCTTAAGCTAATTTGCCTAACGAAAATATCCTTTGCTAATTATACTAAATACTTTGAAAATGTAAACCTTTTTTACCTATTTTTTAATTTGGAAGTTTCTGATAAATTCTTTCAAATAATTTTTGATGAGTTCTACCATCTTTTTGTTGCAAATAAGCTACCAAATCACTGGCAAAACTATCAGGTTCATCTACATAATTATTCAATTTGGGATACAAACTGCCCAACACTAAATTGGTTTCACCTATCATTAAAGGCAATTGACTGGGGTTATGACTAAATTTTGCTCCAATAGCTGAAATTATTTCTCTATATTTAGGATCCTTTTCTAAAAGCAACGTATCTGCAGGTACAAACTCAGTTAAATCATCTATAACCCATACTTTAAATTTATCTTTTAGCTTCAATCTAATAAGATCCTCGCAAAGTGATAAACGTACGGCAAAATCAGAAACTGGTTCTAACAAAATACTTTGAGCAAAAGTTGTAAAATTAATTAAATTTAATTTATGCAAACTTTCATAATCCATTTGGTTAACCTGCTTTTTTGCTTTAAAAGATTGCATAATTTGTTTTTGCTTTTCTTCAGAAACTGGCTGCACTTTAAAAGGCAGTTTTAATCCTGTAATTTCTTTTAATTGCAAAGCTTCTATTAAGAAGTTATTTTCTTTTAAAACTTTACAATACATGCGATATACTTGCTTATCAGAAAGAAGATCAGGCTCTTCTTTAATTAAAGCATAGGCCTGATCTTCTTGTTTATTTGCACAATAGAGATCACATAGCTTCAAGATCACATCTAATGAATGCTCTCCCCGCAATGCTTCTTCTAAATTTTGAATTGCTGCAGCAAGATCTCCCTTGTGCTTATTTTCTTCAGCAAGTTTCAATAAATTCTTTTGACTTACTGATGTCATAATTAATCTTTCTTTTCTTTATTATTTCTGGTTTTATTATTTGACGAATGCGTCTTATTGTTTTCCTGTTTTTTCTCATTGCGCTTTTGCATTGCACGATGACGATTTTGATTTACTTCCATTACAACTGGCAAAATAACTGGGCGCCGATTTGTCTTCTTATATAAGAATTTTTCCAAATCGCTACGAATATCTTGCTTTAATTCTGTCCAGTCAAACTTCTTGTGTTCGAAATTGCTGTTAATCGCCTTTTTGATTACCTCAATTGAATCATTCATCAATTGTTTATTAGCTTTAATGTAAACAAATCCGCGACTAGTTACCTTAGGTTCTGCAATAATCTTTTTTTTCTTACGATCAATCGTAACTACAGCAATGAAAATACCATCATCGGAAAGCACTTCACGGTCACGCAAAACAATATTGCCCACATCACCAACGCCTGAGCCATCGATCATTGTGTCTTCACCAGGAACAGGATCAGATAAGTAGAAACGCTTCTTCTTAAAGTCGTAATCTAAGCAATCACCGTTTTTAGTAATGTAAATATTCTTAGGACTCATTCCAGTCTTGATAGCCAAACTGCGAACAATTTCTAACAATCTATATTCACCAATAACTGGGATCAAAAACTTAGGCTTTAAAGTATCGATCAATAATTGAATATCACGACCGGTTGCGTGACCACTAGTATGCATGTTGCGACCTAACTGAATAACCGTTCCGCCTGCTTTATAAACTAAGTCACTAGTCTCAGCCACCATAGTTTCAACTGCATGAGATGGAGTGGTAGCAATAAAGACTAAATCACCATCATGAATAGTAATCATGCTGTGACGTTTTTTAGCCATCTTTTGCAAAGAGTTAAGTGGTTCGCCCATTCGGCCAGTCTCCAAAATAACCGTTTGATTATCAGGCACTGTCTTTAAATCTTTAACTCTCATCAAAAGGCCATCTGGAACGTCTAAATAGCCTAATTTCATTGAAGTTCTAACGATTTTAGCCAAATCACGACCAGTTAAGAGCACTCTCTTGCCAGTAGCTTTTGCTGCATTCAAAACTTCTTGTACACGATTCAAATTAGAAGCCTTAGCTGCAACAATAATTCGACCTGTTGCATTCCTAAAGACATTAGTTACAAAGTTACCAATATCTTGTTCTGAAGCATTAGGATATGAAGCTTCGGCATTTGAAGAATCACTTAAAAGAGCAAGAACTCCTTTTTGTTCGATTTCTGCCAAACGATCCATATCAGTACGATAATTATCAGCAGCTGTTGGATCGAATTTGAAATCACCAGTATAAACAATTTCGCCTGCTGGAGTATGTACATCAATTCCCAATGAATCAGGAATTGAGTGTGTAGTATGGAAGAATGAGATACTTGCATTCTTAAAATCGATTTCAGTATCTGCATCAATCACATGGAACAAACTGTTCTTGCAGTGCTTGTTTTCGCGTTGAACATCAATCTTAGCAAGTTCAATACTTAATTGAGAACCAAAAACTGGAATATCATACTTACGCAAAATATATGGTAATGCACCAATTGAATCAGCATGCCCATGCGTCAAAAAGATTCCTGCTACTCGATCACCATATTGTTCAAAGAAATCAAGGTCAGGAATTACTACATCGATACCAAATAAAGAACTATCAGGATACTTTAATCCGGCATCAAGGACAAAAATTTCATCATTAACTTGAACGGCGAACATGTCTTTACCTTGTTCACGCACACCACTCAAGATCATAATCTTTAGTTGATTAGCCATTATATTTCCTTTTCTATATTAAAATTTTTAATTTTTTATGGATCTAAAAGATCACAACGTAAAAATATCTGTTTCAATTTTAGCATAAAGAAAGAAAATATGACAGATGCAAAAAAGCCAGCCCCACGGGCTGGCTTTTTATTGCTAATTAAAAAATTAACGACGAAGACCTAACTTCTTGATCAATTCACGGTAACGGTTGATGTCGTTGTTTTCTAAGTAACGAAGCAAGTTACGACGGTGACCAATCTTCTTAAGCAAACCAACGTATGAGTGGTGGTCGTGCTTGTGACTCTTCATGTGGTCAGTCAAGTTGTTGATGTCTGCAGTTAAAAGAGCAACTTGAACTTCAACAGAACCAGTGTCACCTTCATGAGTTGCGTATTCTTTAATAATGTTATCTTTTTCAGTCTTTGAAATTGCCATAAAAATTTCACCTTTCATAAATTAAATTGCCATTAACAACGTTTATCGTCGGTGTGAGCGGGTAAACAGCGTTAACGGTTCACTCGAACTATATTACACAATATTTTTTAAAAAAGCAAGCTCAAATTATCTTGCATCCCAAGTAGTTCTTAAGTATAATGGATGAAGTAAATTTCTAAATCATTGGAGGTGAATTTCATGCCACAAATCAAATCAGCTATCAAACGTGTTAAGACGCAAAACGCTGCTAACAAACGCAACGCTTCTGAATTGAGCAAGTTAAGAACTGCTGTTAAGAAGTTCAAGAACGCTGTTGAAAGTGATAGTAAAGAAGACGTCTCCAAATTGCATTTAGAAGCTGTTCGTGCTTTGGACAAGGCTGCTTCAAAAGGCTTAATCCACAAGAACAAGGCTGCTCGTGACAAGAGTCGTTTAACTAAATTAGCAAACAAGTAATTTTACTTATTACTAATCAAAAAGAGAGAAGTAACTATGTTTCTTCTCTCTTTTTTTGCCTTAAACAGATAATACAAACAATTTTAAGAAATTGTCTTCATGATATATTCCATTTTTATAATTAAACTCCAACTGAATTGCTTTTTGCAGCAATTGTTCCAGCTCAGGTACGGTTAATTTGTTTCTCAATGCTAACTTCACTCTATAAGGATGAACACCTAGTTCTTTAACAATTTGAACTTCACTTCTGCCTCTTTGAGCTAAAATTTTTACCACTAAAATTAATTCTAATTGATTTTCAAAAACTGCTAATAGCTGAATCGGATTTGTGCCCTCTCTTAATTGATTATCAAGACGCTCAATTGCCTCTTGATAATTTTTATTTAGCGCAGCTTCTAAAATAGCAAAAATATTTTGTGCTAATGACAGATCTACATTTTGAATAACGGATTTTTCTGTAATCTTATTATCATTAGCTGCCATCTTAAGCTTTTGATAGTTGCTTAAAATGGTATCAATCACTTGATCACTGCGTTCAATCAACAATTGTAAGGCTGATTGAGTAATAGTGTAGCCTTCAGTCTTAATTAGCGACTTGACTACTGCTCCTACCTCGTAAGAACGAATAGTTGGCTCAACCACATTGAATTGCTTTAAAACTGTCTTAGTCAGCTTTTTGCGGCGATCCAGCTTATCATATGAAGCAACGATCACCACTACATCTTCTAGTTCATTTAGGTTATCAAATATTTTTTGTAAATCATCAATCTGCTTCTTCAGCTTTTTTGGCACCTTTTCAGTCAAGAAGAACGGATTTTTCACTAAAATCAATTTATTTTCACTAAATAAACTCGATTCTGTCAAACTGGCAATCAGTTCATCCAAAACATCATTTTCGCAATCTACACTGACATGTTCTAAATCTTTAAACTGATCTTCTTTAATATATGAATTAGCTAAATAATCATTGAGAAAATCATCCCCACCCCAAATTAAAGTATGGGGATTATTATTATTTGTATTCTTAAACAAAGAAAGTAAGGTCATCTTTTACCCCGCTTTAAAAAGTAACTAAATTTTGGCTTTTGCATTCCACCATAGTACCAGCTAATCATACCACAGTCTTGGGTTGAAACCCATGGTATCTGTTGCTCGCTGAGCGTCGTTAAAGTCTCTTGATGCGGATGTCCAAAACGATTCTTACGTCCCGCTGAAATAAAAACCTTTTGCGGATGAATTGCTCGCAAGAAATCTGGATTAGACGAAGTCTTACTACCATGATGTCCCAACTTAAAATAAACAACAGATAAATTTGATTTCTGCATAATTTCTTTTTCGCCATCTTGACCTAGGTCACCTGTGAAAAGCCAATTTTTATTGGCAACTCTAAAAAACAAGCTTAAGGAATCTTCATTTTTTCCTTCTCCTGGCTGATACGGATAAACAACGTTAAATTTGATTTGCGGCTCCTTTACTTGCATCTCGGCCAATAACTCTATTAACTTGGTATGTTTAACTCGCCCATTTAATCTTTTTTGAAAAGAAGTATTATTAATTAACCCTTTTGCCATAAAAAGTCTTTTTACGTAAATCTGTTCCAGCAACGGCCCCAAATCACCAACATGATCTGCATCCTGATGAGAAACAAATACCCCATCAAGCGTACTAATCCCTAAACTCTTTAAAAAAGGAATTGTAATACGGTTGATTTGCGGCGTCATTTTTTTACCAGAGAAATTCAATTTTCCGCCTGTATCAATCATATACGCTCTGCGCGGAAACGGAGTAGTAATCAAAATACTGTCACCCTGACCTACATCAATAAAGGTCACCTGCCCTCGCAACGGGAAATGAATCATGCTAAAGAACAGAAAATACGTGCCAATTAAACTACAGCTCAGCTTCTTTTTATTAATCTTCCATTCTGTTTTTTCTCTTAAAGCAATAATCAGCAAAACAGTCAGCAATATCAAAATCAAACACTGCCACCAATTTATTTTGCCAAATGTTAACAAACCTAATTTAGTATTAGATAAATTGCCAATTGCTTTTTCACCTAACTCTAAAACTTGCTCAAAAAACGGAGCTAGCTTTTTAGTAAAGCCAAACAGCAAGACATTAGCAAAAGCAATAGGCATCACAACCCAATTAAAATATGGAACTACCATCAAATTAAACAGAACAGTAAGAAAATTAACTTGATAAAAATAAAACAATAATAAAGGTGTCAGCAATACATTTAATAAAATTGATTGTGACATTTTGCCAAATTTATTTGTTAACTGCAGTCCTTTGGCTAACAAGTAGCTCAAAATCGCCCCCGCCATCATAAATAAACGTGGCACAAATATAATATGCAAAATGCAGGCTAATCCCAATATATCAATTCCAGCTACCCGATAGCCCTTGAACTTGCAAATTTTACCCAAAAAATACGTTAAACTTGCTCTGACAAACCCTGCTTGCCCATAGCTTAAAAAGATACCTAACAACAATACTATGCAGCAACAAAGAAATGCTTCTTCATCCGTCATTTTCAAATAAAAGCAAATCGTACTAATTATCAAGACGTATAGTCCAACGTGCAAACCTGAAATACTCAATAAATGAACTACGCCTAAATCACGATAATTGTTCAAAATCTCTTGGTTTTCTTGCGCATTATTTTCACCTAGGATTAATTCACTAGCAAAAAAGCCCAACAATTGCGGCATTTTTTGAAAATAATTTTGCAAATCGAATCGTATTTTATGTAAATTAGTTAAAACACTATTAGATCTCATAACCCGCAGATTACAAGTAGAATATTTTATTTTTTGGATAATCCCTTTTGCGGCATAATAATTTTGATAATCAAATTCACCAATATTAGTCGCAGGTTCAATTTTTCCGCATTCACCTTTAATTTGACTGATTATTAGTGGCAAACCCTTTTTTAAATCTTTTTCTTGTTCGCTTGTAACTTTGCCGCTTATTAAAATCTTCCCTCGTTGAAAATGCCCAATACCAGTTAAATAATCATCTTTGACATGAACCTGATCTGGATAAATTTTAATTTGACTTTGTTCAGTTAATTCAAACGATGCCTCTCTTTTATTTAAAGTAATCACGCCTATAAACAAGCTAACCAATATTAGAACTAGTTTTAAACTTGTAGCATATTTTTTCAGCAACAATACAGCAAAGTAGCCAGTAATCAGAATGCAGATAATTTTTTGACTAAATGATTCACAAACAAAGGCTAGAAATGAAACTGCAATCAGCAACAACGCCGTCAACAAATAAAATCCAACATCATTTTTAAACAGTAAGTTGATCTTTGAGGCTTGCAAAGGTCTTCTCTCCTATACCTGATACTTGCATCAAATCCTCTACTTTTTTAAAGGGACCATTTTGTTCACGATAGGCAATAATTTGTTCTGCCTTCTTTTCTCCTATCCCTGTCAATTTCTGCAAGCCAGCTACATCAGCTGTATTTAAATTTACTTTTTCTCCACTTTCTTGGTTTGAAGCTGAACTATTTGAAGACGTTGAAGTTGAATTAGTACTTGTACTTGTACCTGTCCCTGCAGTTGCCGCACTTTCTACTTTTTCGCCTTTATACGGAATATGAATCTTATCCTGATCTTTTAACAGAATAGCCCGATTAATCGCCTTTAGTTGTACTTTTCCCGTAGTACCACCAGCGGCTTCAATTAGCTCTTGCAACCTAGCCCCATTTTTCAAGGTATAAACACCTTGGTGTTTAACAGCTCCTGAAATATCACAGGTTACTGTTTTAGAATTAGTTGTAGCGGAATTTGATGCACTGCTTGCCGAATTGACTTTAGCTGATGCGCTGGTATTGGCGCTGCTAGATTGACTCATTTTTTGAGCATTATCATATGAATCTTCTGCTCCATCTCCTTTTTGGAGCCACAGTCCTCCTACTAGCAGTACAACTGCCACAATAAAATATAACTTCTTTTCCAACACGAATTCTTTGATTTTTTCAAAATCCATAAAATTTCACCTCTACTATTTAATACGCAAAAAAAGCCCAGAATTTTTTCTGGACTTTAAATTTTTTGCAAAAATTTTTAGTAGTGTGCTTTTAAATAGTTAATTGCATCATCAAAAGTATCGACTGGAACTATTTTCATTTTTGTATGAATCTTTTTGGCAGTTCTTTTGGCAACAGCATAATTGGTCTCGCTCTTTTTCACGCTGGATGAATCGGTTGGTGCAAAAAAGACTTCCGCACCCTCTCGACTAGTTGCTACTACTTTTTTATCTACACCGCCAATAATACCCACCTTACCAGTTGGCGATATTGTACCGGTACCTGCAATTTTATGACCATGACTGAGATTCTGCTTACTAAATACTTCATAACTTTCTAAAGTAAACATTAATCCAGCAGAAGGGCCACCGATTTCACCAGCATTGATTGTTAATTTAGGCTTAGTTTTGACTTCAACATGTTCAACTAACTGAATTCCAATTCCTGGTTTATTGGTATCCTTAACCTTAACAACTTTACCAGTAAACTTTTTCTTTTGTTTTCCTCTTAAAACTGAAATAGTTATCTTAGAACCGATTTTCTGTTTGCGCAAATAAGACATCATTTCTTCTGTAGAATGAAAACGATGACCGTTTGCGCCTAAAACAGTATCGCCTATTTGAAGTTTATGTTTAAAGCTAGAGTTTTTCTGAACTTCCATCACATAAACTCCTAAGTACTGCAAGCTATGCTTTTTACCTGCTTTTTTAGCTGCATAATAAATGGCATTTTGCTGACTAGTTTCCATATACCAATCTTGCAATTCATTATATTGAGCATTAGTTTGGCCACCCAATAGTTCCTTACTTGGAACGCGTTCATCATACGGTTTGGTATAACTCCACAAATACTGCAAAATAGACGCAGGTCGACTAGTCACACTAACAGTAACAAGATAAAAATTATCTGGCTTTTTATTTTTAGACTTAATAAACTGACTAACTGGAACAGCTTCACCTGGAGATTCAATAAAATAATCAGTCGGCCAAAATACTAATATACCGACAACTAAAATGGCAAGAAGCGCAAGTAGCCAATTTCGTAGTTGATGCTTTTTATTCTGCGTATTCATTACCTAACTTCCTTCTTAAAGCTTTAGCAGCTTTTTCAGGTAAAAATTGACTAACATCTTTATCAAACTTAGCCAATTCTTTAATCATACTGGAAGCTACAAATGAATTTTCTGGACTGCTGAATAATAAAATCGTATTGATATCTGGAGCCAAGCGCTTATTAATCCCAGCAATTTCTTGTTCATAACGAAAATCGGCACTATTACGAACTCCACGCACAATTGCCTTAGCGTTCAATTCATGTGCTAAATCAACTGTAATTTCATCAGGCTTTTCTAACACCTCAATATTAGCCACATCTTTTAATGCATCCCTAGCAAAATCAGCTCTTTCTCCTGGAGAAAACAGATAATGCTTAGAAGTATTAGTCATTGCTACCAAATAAACTTTTTCAAAAATTTCAGCTGCTTTTTTAGCGGTTTCTATATGCCCATTTGTAATAGGATCAAAACTTCCTGGAAAAAGTGCAATAGTCATTTTTAATCCTTTCGATATATTCTTACAATCGTTTTACCCAAGTGATGTTCCTTAATTAAAGAAAAACCGCTGATATCACCTAATTCAGTATGATCATCAGTTTCTGCTACTATAGTAGCGCTTGAGTTTAACAACCCTAATTTATTCATTTGCAACATATCTTTTGCAATTTTTTCCTTAGCATATGGTGGATCTAGAAAAACCAAGTCAAATTTTTCTTGGTTTTCTGCAAATAACTTTAAAGCAGCATTGCTGCGCATGTTATAAACACTGAAAAGATTTTCTTCTTTAGTTAAAGCAACATTCTTTTTAATGATAGAACATGCAGCATGATTGATATCTACCAGACTAGCATGATCATAACCTCTTGAAACAGCTTCAATTCCTAAAGCACCACTGCCGGCATATAAATCCAAAACATTACCGCCATTAAAAAATTGGCCTAATGAATTAAAAAGAGATTCCTTAACCTTATCGCTTGTAGGACGTGTTTTATTACTCTTTAAAGTAAACAAATTTCTTTTAGCATATTTTCCTGAAATGATTCTCATTGCATTTGATCCTCATTCTTCTCTTGTTCAAGTTGTAACTTTTTCTCTGCTTCTTTAGCCATTTTAACCAACTGTCCTTCAATATGTTGGCTATCTAAATTGACCTTTTCTTCAGGAGAAATTTCGACATAATTTACAAAATCTAGTTGGACTATTTGATTTTTCACATCTTTAGCTTCTTTGCGATTTACGTATAAAATGCAATATTTCATTTTTTTAGAGAAATAAACTATATCGCCATAATGACGCAATTTGTACTGATCACTGACAGATTTTAGATAAATAATTAATGCAACACGCTTAGTTAAATGTGTATTTTCTATTTCTTGATTAATACTCACGCTACTGTTTCATCCTTTTCTTTGAGCATTTTTTCATTTGCAGAGACATTTAAAACTAATCCAATCGCTGCGGTTAACACAATCATAGAAGAACCACCATATGAAATAAACGGCAGCGTTACCCCAGTAATTGGCAATAGCCCTAATACGGCCCCTATATTAAAAAATGCTTCGGTAAAAATAATTGTGGCAACACCAAAACAAATTAAGGCGTCGAATTGAGAAACGGCATGAATACCAACATTCATGATTTCCAGCATTAGATAGAATAATAATCCTACTAATAAAATAGTTAAAATTACCCCTATTTCTTCCGCTGTGATTGACAAAATAAAGTCAGTATATGGCTCTGGCAAGTAGCCTCTTTTTTGCATACTATTACCTAGTCCAACTCCTAATATTCCGCCATTATGGATAGCATAGTAGGAATTTACTAACTGTGCTCCACCTTTTCTTTCTAGTTCAAACGGATGCAAAAACGACATTAATCGTTGGAATTGATAACTCTTTTGCAAAAATTCAGGATTCCAAATAATGATTAAAAGCACCACAAGCCCAATAAAAAGTGCGATGCCGATTAACCAAGTCAAAGCTAATTTAGCTGGTATGCCTGATACCGAAAACATTACCAGAGTAATCATAAAAAGAATTGCTGTACCACCTAAATCGGGCTCAACAATAACTAAGCACATTAAAAATGCGGCTAAGATGGCTGGATGAGATAAATTAGTCTTAATTCTTCCTCTAGTAAATTTTCCATCTTGCCGATCTAAAACATAAGCTAAGTAAATAACTAATGCTAATTTGGTAACTTCCAGTGGCTGCAAATTCATAAAACCTAAATTAATCCAACCCACAGCACCATTAACTGCCGCCGAACTATGAAAGAGCCGCAAGAAAACTAGCCATACCAGCATCAAAATACAAATAATTAAAAAGCCCGCAACAAATTTAGGACTTTTAAATACTTTTATTTTTAATGCAAAAAATGGAACACCAAAAAATAAGAAGGCCACTACAGCATAAATTGCCTGCCTAATGCCGTAAACATTTGGTTTAAAACCATTAACTAATAAAATATCTGAACTTGCTGAATAAACCAAAACTATCCCCAGTACTACCAAAATTAGATACGGGATAAATATACGATAGTTAAGGTATCTTAATTTTCGACGCACGAGCGTTGCCCCTTTTATGAAATAATACTTTTTCATTATAAAACAAAAAGGCCACCACTTCTATTAAGTGATGACCTTTTTAAGATTATCTAAAATTAATTAGCACGGTTACGCTTCTTATCAGCCTTTTGACGTTCTGAAGTGTTCAAAATCTTCTTACGTAAACGAATTGATTCCGGAGTTACTTCACAGTATTCATCATCGTTCAAGAATTCGATAGCTTCTTCAAGAGTCAAAGTTCTAGGGGTCTTGATTGCAGCAGCATGGTCCTTACCTGCAGCACGGGTGTTAGTCAAGTTCTTACCCTTAGTTACGTTAACAGCAATATCACGTTCACGTGATGATTGACCAACGATCATACCTTCGTAAACTTCAACACCAGCGCCGATGAATAATTCACCACGTTGTTCAACTGATTGAAGTGAGTAAGTGGTTGATTGACCTTGATTAATTGATACCAAAGCACCATTACGACGACCTGGGTTCCAATTCTTAACTACTGGCTTGTATGCTTCAAAGGTGTGGTTCATGATACCGTAACCACCAGTTTGTGACATGAATTCGTTGTTGTAACCAATCAAACCACGTGATGGAACTAAGAATTCAAGACGAGTTTGACCGTTACCAGTTGATTCCATGTTCTTCATTTCACCTTTTCTTTGTGAAAGAGAATCAATAACTGAACCAACGTATTCATCTGGAGTATCAATTTGTACAGATTCAAATGGTTCACACATAGTACCATCGATCTCACGGTAAATAACCTTAGGACGTGAAAGTTGTAATTCGAATCCTTCACGACGAAGCTCTTCAACCAAAATTGATAGGTGAAGTTCACCACGACCAGAAACAGTCCATGCATTCAATTGATCAGTAGGTTCAACCTTCAATGAAACATCAGTACGAGTTTGACGAATCAAACGGTCTTCAAGCTTCTTAGGTGTTACTTGATCACCTTCACGACCTGCAAATGGTGAGTCATTGGCTGCAAAGTCCATTTGAAGTGTTGGTGGATCAATCTTAAGAAGTGGTAATGCTTCTGGATGTTCTGCTGAAGCAATAGTTTCACCAACATAAATATCATTAATACCACTAATGGCAACAATGTCTCCAGCCTTAGCTTCCTTAATTTCGTTACGCTTCAAACCGAAGTAACCGAATAACTTAGTAACGCGGAAGTTTTGAGTAGAGCAATCGCGCTTCATAACAGTGATGTTGTCTCCAACCTTAACCTTACCACGGTAAATTCTACCAACACCAATTCGACCAACGTAGTCATCCCAGTCAAGCATTGTGATTTGGAATTGCAAAGGCTCATCTGAATTGTCGATTGGAGCAGGAATATTCTTAATAATGGTATCAAAGATAGGATCCATAGTTTCCTTTTGAGTACTTGGATCTGCATCGTATGATGAAGTACCATTCAAAGCTGATGCGTAAACAACTGGGAAGTCAAGCTGTTCATCGTTAGCACCTAATTCGATGAAGAGTTCAAGCACATCATCCAAAACCTTCTTAGGACGAGCACCTGGACGATCAATCTTGTTCAAAACAACAATTGGCTTTACACCAGCTTCCAAAGCCTTCTTCAAAACAAAACGAGTCTGTGGCATTGGACCTTCATAAGCATCAACCAAAAGCAATGCTCCGTCTACCATGTGCATAACACGTTCAACTTCTCCACCGAAGTCGGCGTGACCTGGTGTATCCAAGATGTTGATAGTAGTATCCTTGTATCGAACAGCAGTATTCTTAGATAAAATAGTAATACCACGTTCACGTTCAATAGCGTTTGAGTCCATAGCACGATCTTCCAGATCCATATGTTCTGGCAAAGTATCGGATTGCTTTAATAATTGGTTAACCAAAGTAGTTTTACCGTGGTCAACGTGGGCAATGATAGCGATATTTCTAAGATCGTCTCTTCTTTTTTCTGACAAAAGTATTCCTCCCCACTCTTCAATAAAAAAACTGTGACTCTGTCACAGTTTCGGTAACGCAGTTGCGCCTTATCGAAGTGCTTCTATTTCTGATCTGTATAGTTACGTTAGTGAATTTTACCACCTAACTGCACGCAGGTCAACGCTTAACAATAAGTTAACTTTTAATTGTTTTCATCTAAAATCAAGCAAAATCGCTTGAAATATGGTAAAAATATATTAGATAAGTTTTTAAAAAAGGAGTAATTATTTTGATCTTAATGAAAGATATTGTGCGTGACGGTGATCCCGTTTTACGTCAAGTTGCTAAGCCTTTAACTTTTCCGCTTAGTGACCATTACAAGCAATTAGCAGAAGACATGATGGAATATTTAGTTAATTCACAAGATCCAAAGATCGCTGAAAAGCATCAACTTAGAGCAGGTGTTGGATTAGCTGCACCTCAAGTTGGTGAAGGCGTACAAATGGCTGCGCTTTTAGTTCCTGATGATAAAGGCGAAATCATCTTTAAGGAAGTTTACGTTAACCCAGAAATTGTTTCTGAATCTGTACGTCAAGCTTGCCTTAGCGAAGGTGAAGGTTGCCTTAGCGTTGACAAAGTAATTAATGGCTATGTACCACGTCCAGACAAGTTAACTATTCATTACTACACTGTTGATGGAGAAGAAAAAACTATTCGCTTGAAAGATTATCCAGCAATTGTTTCTTCTCATGAAATCGATCACCTTAACGGTCACCTCTTTTATGACAGAATTAATAAAAAAGAACCATTTGCACTTAAGGAAGACACAGTAGTTATTTCCTAAATGTTATTTAAATCAAAAAAGAGTCTGCATAAGCAGGCTCTTTTTATATTATAATAAAATAAAACCACTGAGTGACTGGACCAGTGGTTCATACATTGGGAATGAATTAAGAAGACTGAAGAGACTTCTTGTAGCGAGTAAATGAGTTTATTCATTATTCACTACAAGACCATAGTACAACTAATGTTATTTTACGTCAATGATTATCACATGAATTTCTTAATAATTTTCAAATGAAAATCGATCTAAACATATTTATATACTTAGCTTTACAAATATGATAAAATTTTTATTAGCTATGGAGTGAATTCACTCTAAATTGAACGTTTATACATTAATTAAGGAGAATCATTTATGATTTACAAAGTTTTGTATCAAAAAGACAAAATTGTCAACCCACGTAGAGAAACCACTCAAACTCTTTACATGGAAGCTGACAACATGGTCGAAGCAAGAAGTACGGTTGAGGACAATACCCCCTACAACATTGAACTCATCCAAGAATTAACAGGCAATTCTTTAGCTTACGAAAAAGAACATGCTGACTTTAAGTTAACTAAGTTCGATAAGAAGTAATAAAGAGTGCGAATTAAAAATAATGAAGTAGCCGTTTATGCAATCGGGGGTTTGCATGAAATCGGTAAAAATATGTATTGTGTGCAGTATCAGGATGAAATTATCATCATGGACTGTGGTATTAAATTCCCCGAAGACGATTTATTAGGTATTAATTACGTTATTTCTGATTATTCATACCTAATTAAAAACCGTAAGAAGATTAAAGCTCTTGTAGTTAGTCACGGACATGAAGACCACATTGGTGGTATTCCATTTTTATTGGAAAAGATACCTGAAATTCCTGTTTATGCAACTCCATTTGCCCTTTCATTAATCAGAGGCAAGTTAGAGGAACACGGAATTTTAAAGACTACCGAACTACATGAAGAACATGAAGATACGGTTTTAAAATTTAAGAAACTCTCTGTTTCTTTCTTCAGAACCACTCACTCCATTCATGATACTTTAGGAATTGCCGTTCATACGCCACTTGGTGCTGTAGTCTTTACTGGTGATTTTAAGTTTGACTTAACACCTGTAATGAATCAACCTGCACCAGACTTTCAAAAAATGGCTCAACTAGGTAAAGAAGGAGTACTTGCACTTCTTTCAGATTCTACTAACGCTGAAGTTACTCAGTTTACCAAATCTGAAAGATTCGTTGCACAGTCACTTCATAACATTATTACTGGTATCCATGGGCGAATTATTTTCGCAACATTTGCCTCTAATCTTTATCGTGTATCAACAGCTATTCAAGCCGCTATTGATATCGGTAGAAAAGTTGCCATTTTTGGACGTAGTATGGAAAACGGCGTTGCTAATGGTATTGATTTAGGATACTTAAATGTACCCAGAGATTTAATCGTTAATGCAGAAGAAATCAACAAATTACCACCAGATAAAGTTATGATCCTATGTACTGGATCACAAGGTGAACCATTAGCAGCTCTTTCAAGAATTGCCAATGGTACTCACAGACAAATAACTTTACAGCCTGGTGACACAGTTATCTTCTCTTCTAACCCAATTCCAGGAAACACATTGAGCGTAAACCACTTAATTAATAAATTAATGGAAGGCGGCGCTAATGTCATCCATGGTCGTGTTAACAACGTCCACACTTCTGGTCACGGTGGTCAAGAAGAATTAAAGATGATGGTGCGTTTATCTAAACCTAAGTACATGATTCCAGTTCACGGTGAGTATAGAATGCAGGTTATTCATACGCAATTAGCTCAAGAAGCTGGCGTACCTGCAGAAAATACTTTCGTGTTGTCTAATGGTGAAGTCGTATGTTTTGGACCTAACGGAGCTAGAATTGCTGGTAGAATTCCAGCAGACGATGTTTATGTTGATACTTCAGGTACTGCAGATGTCGGTAATGTTGTTGTCCATGATCGTCAAATTCTTTCAGACGAAGGATTGGTTGTGGCAGTAGCAACTGTTGACTACAAACATAAACGTGTCTTAGCTGGTCCTGATATTCTCAGTCGTGGTTTCGTCTACATGCGTGAATCAACTGAGTTAATCAATCAGGCTCAAAAACATGTCTACCACGTACTTAGAAATGAAATGGCTAAATCAGACAAGCCTAAGGAAAGTGATATTAAGAAAGCAATTTCTGAAAATCTTTCTGATTTCCTTTATTCTAAGACTGAACGGCGACCAATGATTTTGCCAATCATTATTGAAAAGAAATAAAAATTAGACTCCTTCGGGAGTCTTTTATTTTGAATATAAGATATATGAATAAAAAAATTAAAGTACATTTATTAGTTAATGAAGTAGCTGGTAACGGAAATGCAGTTGCAGCTGATTATTCCTTGCAAAAAGTATTAAAAAATTTAAACATTCCATTTAGTCATCAAAAAAGCCATTATCCTGGTGAATTAATCAAATTAGCTCAAGATTATGCTAATACCAATCCTACACCCAATGACATTTTAATTGTCGTAGGTGGAGACTGATCTTTTAATGAAGTATTAAATGGTATTAAAAAATCAAACTTTCTTGAGACTCCTATCACCTATTTACCGGCAGGAACAGGAAACGATTTTGCGCGAGGAGCTGGACTAACAAACGATCCATTGCAACTAGTTAATAACTTATTGCAGGATCCTGAACCAGAACGTGTTGATTGCGGATTCTTTACCTCAAACATTGATAAAATGCCTCAAGGTTATTTTGTTAACAATTTCGGTATTGGATTTGATGCATTTGTTGTTCATCAAAGCAACAATGAAAAATTAAAAAAGAAACTAAATCACATTAATTTTGGCAACTTAATTTACGGCTTAAACATTATCAAGACTCTGGCAAAACAAGATACATTCACAGTGACCATAAAAACCGCAAATGAAACTGTTCGCTATGGGAATGCTTATTTTGTCACTACAACTAATCACCCATACTTCGGTGGCGAAATTGCTATTTTGCCTAAAGCCAATATTTACAGTCACCAGTTAGATACCGTAATTGTTGAAAAGCCCAGTTTATTCAAATTTATTCATCTTTTTGGCAAATTATTAAAAGATGGATCGCACGTTAATGCACCCCAATTTCACTACATAGAGGCTAAAGAAATTCAGGTTACAACTCAAAAACCGGAATTTGCTCAAATTGATGGCGAAGATTATGATACTCAAGATTTTAAGTTAACATTTAAAATAG
>NZ_GG700767.1 GCF_000160855.1 Lactobacillus helveticus DSM 20075 = CGMCC 1.1877 | reverse complement strand
GCTAGTACATTGAAAACTGAATATAATCCAAGCAAAAAACCGAGAAAATCAAAGAGAACAGATTGCAAGGCGACCGAGAAGAGAATTCTTGAGTAAGGTCAAGTAGAAAAGGGCGCACGGTGAATGCCTAGGCACTAAAAGCCGATGAAGGACGTGACGAACTACGAAAAGCTTCGGGGAGCGGTAAGTACGCAGTGATCCGGAGATGTCCGAATGGGGGAACCCAATGCAGCGATGCATTATTGGTTGATGAATAGATAGTCAATCAAGGGAATACGCAGTGAACTGAAACATCTAAGTAGCTGCAGGAAGAGAAAGAAAAATCGATTTCCTTAGTAGCGGCGAGCGAAGAGGAAAGAGCCCAAACCAAGTGATTTATCATTTGGGGTTGTAGGACTGCAACGTGGTAGCGTGAGTGATAGCAGAATTATCTGGGAAGGTAAGCCAGAGAGGGTGAGAGCCCCGTAAGCGAAATTGCAAGCGCGCCTAGCAGAATCCTGAGTAGGCCGGGACACGAGAAATCCCGGTTGAAACCGCGAGGACCATCTCGCAAGGCTAAATACTAATTAGTGACCGATAGTGAACCAGTACCGTGAGGGAAAGGTGAAAAGAACCCCGGAAGGGGAGTGAAAGAGAACCTGAAACCGTGTGTCTACAAGTAGTCAAAGCACATTAAAGTGCAATGGCGTGCCTTTTGTAGAATGAACCGGCGAGTTACGTTATCTAGCGAGGTTAAGTCAGAAAAGACGGAGCCGGAGCGAAAGCGAGTCTGAATAGGGCGAGAAGTTAGGTGACGTAGACCCGAAACCAAGTGACCTACCCATGACCAGGCTGAAGGCGTGGTAAAACGCGCTGGAGGGCCGAACCCACGTAAGTTAAAAATTGCGGGGATGAGTTGTGGGTAGCGGTGAAATTCCAAACGAACTTGGAGATAGCTGGTTCTCTCCGAAATAGCTTTAGGGCTAGCCTCGTGGAGAGGATAATGGAGGTAGAGCTCTGTTTGGACTAGGGGCCCGTCAGGGGTTACTGAATCCAGATAAACTGCGAATTCCAGATATCCATACACGGGAGTCAGACTGCGAGTGATAAGATCCGTAGTCGAAAGGGAAACAGCCCAGATCACCAGTTAAGGTCCCCAAATCTATGCTAAGTGGAAAAGGATGTGGAGTTGCGTAGACAACTAGGACGTTGGCTCAGAAGCAGCCATCATTCAAAGAGTGCGTAATAGCTCACTAGTCGAGTGACGCTGCGCCGAAAATTTACCGGGGCTAAGCATAGTACCGAAACTGTGGATGTACGTAAGTACGTGGTAGGAGAGCGTTCTAAGTGCGGCGAAGGTTAACCGAGAGGATAATTGGAGCGCTTAGAAGTGAGAATGCCGGTATGAGTAGCGAAAGATAGGTGAGAATCCTATCCGCCGAAAGACTAAGGTTTCCTGGGGCAGGCTCGTCCGCCCAGGGTAAGTCGGGACCTAAGGCAAGGCCGAGAGGCGTAGTCGATGGATAACAGGTAGAGATTCCTGTACTGTGTTCAATCGTTAAGAGCGAAGGAGGGACGCAGGAGGTGAAGCACGCATCGCGATGGAACGATGTTCAAGCGACAAGTGCGGTTAAGAGTCAAATGCTTCTAACCAGCAACACGAGTCGTGATGAGGAGCGAATTAAAAGTAGCGAAGGTGTGGTAGTCACACTGCCAAGAAAAGCTTCTAGCCAGAGAGAACATACCCGTACCGCAAACCGACACAGGTAGTCGAGTGGAGAACACTAAGGTGAGCGAGAGAACTCTCGTTAAGGAACTCGGCAAAATGACCCCGTAACTTCGGAAGAAGGGGTGCTGGCCATGAGAATGGTTAGCCGCAGTGAATAGGCCCAAACAACTGTTTATCAAAAACACAGGTCTCTGCAAAATCGTAAGATGACGTATAGAGGCTGACACCTGCCCGGTGCTGGAAGGTTAAGAGGAGAGCTTAGCGTAAGCGAAGGTTTGAATTGAAGCCCCAGTAAACGGCGGCCGTAACTATAACGGTCCTAAGGTAGCGAAATTCCTTGTCGGGTAAGTTCCGACCTGCACGAAAGGTGTAATGATTTGGGCACTGTCTCAACGAGAGACTCGGTGAAATTATAATACCCGTGAAGATGCGGGTTACCCGCGACAGGACGGAAAGACCCCATGGAGCTTTACTGTAGCTTGATATTGAGTATCTTTTAAACATGTACAGGATAGGTAGGAGCCAAGGAAAGCAGGACGCTAGTTTTGCTGGAGGCGATGTTGGGATACTACCCTTGTTTGAAGGATGCTCTAACCTCGACCTGTAAGCCAGGCCAGGGACAGTGTCAGGTGGGCAGTTTGACTGGGGCGGTCGCCTCCTAAAGTGTAACGGAGGCGCTCAAAGGTTCCCTCAGAATGGTTGGAAATCATTCGCAGAGTGTAAAGGTATAAGGGAGCTTGACTGCGAGAGAAACAGCTCGAGCAGGTAGGAAACTAGGACTTAGTGATCTGGTGGTACCGCATGGAAGGGCCATCACTCAACGGATAAAAGCTACCCTGGGGATAACAGGCTTATCTCCCCCAAGAGTTCACATCGACGGGGAGGTTTGGCACCTCGATGTCGGCTCGTCGCATCCTGGGGCTGTAGTCGGTCCCAAGGGTTGGGCTGTTCGCCCATTAAAGCGGCACGCGAGCTGGGTTCAGAACGTCGTGAGACAGTTCGGTCCCTATCCGTCGTGGGCGTAGGAAATTTGAGAGGAGCTGTCCTTAGTACGAGAGGACCGGGATGGACGCACCGCTGGTGTACCAGTTGTTCCGCCAGGAGCATCGCTGGGTAGCTATGTGCGGAAGGGATAAGCGCTGAAAGCATCTAAGTGCGAAGCCCCCCTCAAGATGAGATTTCCTTTGCGCAAGCAGTAAGACACCTCAAAGACGATGAGGTAGATAGGCTGGGAGTGGAAGTTCTGTGAAGAATGGAGCGGACCAGTACTAATCAGTCGAGGACTTGACCAAAGGCCAAGCAATCAGAAGAAGGTTTTTTGCGAGAGATTATGTTTAGTTTTGAGCGTAGTAGCTCAAAAGAGTACGGTGGCGAAAGCAAGAAGGATACACCTGTTCCCATGCCGAACACAGAAGTTAAGCTTCTTAACGCCGAAAGTAGTTGGT
>NZ_GG700768.1 GCF_000160855.1 Lactobacillus helveticus DSM 20075 = CGMCC 1.1877 | reverse complement strand
TAAGCGTCCAAAACTGAAGTATCTTAAAACCCCATCTTGCCTTGTGCTAAGATGGGGTTGCCTTTGTATTCAAATTTTATCTGCAGTTTGCTTGTGCCGCTTTTTCCCATGGCAAATAAGCTGACAGTGCTTCTTTATCTGTCAGAGTTGATTCGTTGGGCAAATTAGAGAGTAGATATACCAGATATTTTTCTGGATCCAAGCCATTGCGCTTGGCAGTTTCAATCAAACTAAGAATGATGGCCGAAGATTGGGCACCATTAAAACTCTGAGAGAACAACCAGTTCTTGCGGCCGATAACCAGCGATTTGATTGCACGCTCAGCTAGATTGTTGGACAAAACCAGTCGGCCATCTAACAAAACATGTTTAAATGTTTCTTCATGATTCAAAGAGTAAGCAATTGCTTTTCCTAGCTTGGAATTAGGCAGCGTCCTTGTTTTCTGCTTACGACACCAGTTAAAGAATTCCCTCATCAGCGGCGCTAGTTTCTTTCGACGCAATCGAAGACGCTCTTCGTTAGACAAATTTCCCCAGTCTTTTTCTAGGGCAAACATTCTATTGCAGTAGCGCACGCCTTGTTTAGATATTGATTTGTCTGATGCTTTAGGCGGCACAGCTTCAAAGAACTTTCTTCTGACATGAGCCCAGCAGCCAACCAAAGTAGCTTGCGCCAATTGCCCATACGCCTGCCACATGTCACAATGCAAGTAGCCAGCATAATTGCCTAAGAATTGGATCGCTACTTGACCGCTGCGATGCGGATTATGGTGATATAGAGTAATTGGCTTTTCTGCCTGCTTGTCAGACAGAAAAGTCCAGTAGAAAGTTTTTTGCGTCTTGCTTTCCAAGACGCGATAAGTTGTTTCATCTGCGTGTAAAAACTTTTGCTCTAGCAGCTTTTTCTTAAGCAATTGATAAAGCGGCTTAAAGTAATATTCCGTAGATTTGATCTGCCAGTTGATGATATCCCGGCGCGTAATAGGCAGACCCATTTTCTGCCAGTCGTTTTTTTGCCGATAGGCTGGTACTTTCAACTCATACTTTTGATAGATGGTATGAGCAATGACTGAAGCAGAGCCATAGCTATGAGCTAGCGGTGCTTTAGGCACTGGTGCCTTGACAATCTTATCACTAGTATTTTTTAAACTGCAGCACTGACATTTGTAAGCATGTTGGATATGATCCAGTCGCTTGATTTGTGCTGGAATGAACAGCAGCTCTTGGCGAACCGGACAAGAGCCGATCTCTTTCATTTCCTGCTGGCAATCTGGGCAAAGCAGATCTTTGCCAGTCAATTGGTGATGAATTTCTTCACTGGCAAAAGCTTTTAAGACATTGGCTCTCTTAGCCTTGCGTCTTCTTCTGCGATAGGCAATTTCTTCAGTTTCAACAGGGAAGATCCTCGTCTTCATCGCCCGCAAAATTTTCTTCATCAAATAAGCTGGTTTGGCCTGATAAAGGCGTTTGTTCTGATGATTTGCCGTAACGTTTTTGCGTTAAGTAGGCTACTTGTTCACGCAAGAAGGAAATCTCTTCGTTCAGGTTGTTAATAGTAGTCATTAAGCCTTTAATGATTTCATCTTTTGTTTCAGCTCTTGTCATTAGGATCTCTCTCATTTTTTGATAATTTAAAGCATACCAGAAACGCACGCAAAATCAATAGAAATTGCGTGCGTTCGTTGCTTTTATCCCAGGCTCAATAGAAAAGCCCTTCATTAACCAATCTACTTGTTCTTTTGACAAAGCTTTGACTTCATCCTGATTGTTAGGCCAGATCATCTTGCCATTTTCAAATCTTTTATAAAGCAGCCAATATCCCTGACCATCCCAATATAAAGCCTTGAAACGGTCGCGACTGCCACCGCAGAAGATAAAGACTCGGCCAGAAAAAGGATCCAAATCAAATTCATCTTTAACTATGGCAGCCAGGCCATCGATTCCGCGTCTCATATCTGTTCGACCACAAACAATGTAGACCTGCCCCAAGTCATAAAGGTTAATCATGATAGGACCTTGCTCAAGATTTTGTTTAGGACATCAGGATCCAAAGAGCTATAAAAATTCAGTTCAAGGTCATTCTTTTTCAGACTAAGCATCAAATTGTTGCGTGGCGGACGTGCCTTTTTTGGTCTTTTCGGATGATCCAGAGCCACGATTGACTGTTGTTTTTCAAGCATATTCGTTGCCTCCTTAAGTTTATGAAACAAGGATAGCCGAAAATTAGGAGCCAAAAAAGATACTTCAGTTTTGGACGCTT
>NZ_GG700769.1 GCF_000160855.1 Lactobacillus helveticus DSM 20075 = CGMCC 1.1877 | reverse complement strand
TTTATATTGAATCATGTCGATCATGACCTTGTGCGGAATGCCGATAAAGTTTTGATTGTTCTTTCTGCCCATATCGGAACTGCGCTTCCAAGACTTGTTATTGCCGATCACGATCGTGTTTGCACCACAGCTTAGCGCATAATCAACGATGCGCTTGGATGCTTTGTGGGCAAACTGCCGGATCTTGCGATTGCGCCATGCCGTAATTCTGCGCATGGCTTTGGTCTCCCGATAAACTGGCTTCTTTCCCTGCTGGGTATCAACTATGCTTTCAAGCTGATGATACCGAGCCTGCAAAGCTTTTAGCCTTGAACGCTCCTTGTTGTAGTACTGATTAACCGATTTGATGGCCCGACCATTAACAAGCAAAGGCGCTTTTTGGATATTAGCCACGCAAGCAAAGGCATTGTCTACTCCCGGATCAATACCCATGTAGCGACCGTTATCAGGCAAATAGTCAATATCTCGATTTGTTTTGTATTGCACGATGGCCTTATAACCGCCATAGACCGGCTTAAAAGCTACTCTTTGAATAGCCTTGAGGTGAGGTGTTAATTTCAGTTTGAAGCCAAGCTTAGGTATGATTAAATAGTCATCCTTTACTTTGGCGTTTTGATTAGTGACAAAGAAGACATGTCTTTGACCTTTGGCTAAGTACTTAGGCATTCTTGGCCGACCGGTAAATTTGCCGGGGTTGGCTTGATATGCTTTGAGTGCCTTAAGCCAAGCCGACCAGATAGTATTGACTTCTTTTAGAGTCTGTTGGGCGCTTTGAACATAGAATAATGAGTGGTAAAGCATAGATTCACGAGCGCTATAGCGCTTTTTGAATCTTTGGTCTAAATCGCAATAGCCTTTGACGTAATTTCTTTTAAAGAAGCCCTGACGTAGATCATAAAGGGCACGGTTATAAAGATCATGACTGGCATGACTGCACTGATCCAGCTTGCTGTTTCCAGCAACCAGGTATTCGCTGGCTAGATGTTCATATTTAGCCTTGTTTCTAGGCACGACTTTCTTACGCATAGTTTCGCATCCTTTAAAATATGATTAGTCTACTTAGTCTTCTCCTTTTGATTCAAAGTGGCTTCAAAAAGCTTTCTTTCAGCTCTGCGATGGGAATATTCTCTCATTGAAAAGCAGTGAAGCAGGCTAATGATTTCTTCAAACAATTCCTGCTCATCAGTTTTGGGGTTCATCTCATCTGAAATCACGTCAATTTCAGTACCGTAGTTTTGAAATAAATATTCAAACAGTTCAAAGCCCACCCGACTTAAGCGATCTTTGCGAGTGATAATAACCCGCTTGACCTTGCCTGCTAAGATTAAGTCAAGCATCTTGAAAAACTGCTTTCGGTTCTTGAAAGAAATGCCACTGGCAATATCTTGAAAGCTATCGTTTGCCTGAAAGCCTTTGCTTTGGGCAAAATCAGACAGCTCCTGCATTTGATTAGCCAAATCAGCTTTCTGCTTATAGGTTGAAACTCGGCCATATAAAACGGTCAAGCGTTTGGAATGTTTATTCTTAAGCAAAAAAACGGAATCATCATCAAAATCATATTGACCGGTTGGCAATTTTTTAGCCTCAAGGATTCCTTTTTCACGATAGCGTTTCAGAGTTGAACGACTGATTTGAAGCAAATCCATCACTTTTCCAGCTTTCAAAAGATCATCTCCTTCACTAATATTATATCATATATACTCATAAAGTCATTAAAGCAAGACTTAAAAATAAGCAATCATATCAAGT
>NZ_GG700770.1 GCF_000160855.1 Lactobacillus helveticus DSM 20075 = CGMCC 1.1877 | reverse complement strand
GGTTCTACAATATCTGTTGTTGGTAATAGATTTTCATCTATTACTGATGACAGATTTTTTATTTATGGCTAGAATAAAAAAGCGGACATTTCCTGTCCGTTCATCCAAGTCAACCACCACGAAGATTTTTCAGAAAGAAGTAAATGCCCTATGTGTCATGATACTACAAAATTATTATTAGGAATAGCTGACGAGAACCTAAAAATTACTGACGGTGAAACTGGAGAAGACGGGGTTATTCGCTTAACTGGCCACTTGGATTACACGCCGAAGGCTTGTCCCAAGTGCGGGATTATCAATGATCAAAAGAGTATTAACTACGGCTGGCGCAATACCACTATCAGATTCTCGAAGGTTCTGAGCAACACCGTCATCTTAGCCTTAAAGCGCCGCTATTTCCACTGTAAAGAATGTCACGGCAACTTTCTTGCACAAACAGTGGCAGTTCCGAAACACTGTACAATTTCCAACACCAGCCGCAAAGAATGCCTAGAAAAGCTCGGTGAACCGGTCTCTTTGAAGCACATTGCCAATGAAGTATCGGCATCAGATTCATTTGTGGGCCGCCAGTTAATGCGCGCTGAACGAGACTTTCAAACCAATTGGCACTATTTACCAGAGATCATCTTAATGGATGAGGTGAAGAGTACCAAGAGCGCTACTGGTGCCATGAGCTTTGAGTTCATGAATGGCGAAACCCATGAATTAATCGACTTACTCCCTTATCGAACCATCAATAAACTAGAGAAGTATTTTTACCGCTTCGATCAAGCTGCCCGAGAAAACGTCAAAATTATTGTGACTGATATGAATTATACCTACCCCAAGCTTGTGCAGACCGTGTTCCCCAATGCCATGGTGGTCATGGACAAGTTTCATATTATCAACGCCCTAAATCGGGCGTTTAACAAAACCAGAATCAAGGTGATGAAGAAGTTTACCCCGTCTTCTCGCGAATTTCACGCCCTTAAGCGCTACTGGAAGCTGTTGTTAGTACCAACTGAACAGCTTAACTTTGAACAATTCAAAAAGTGGACTAATTTTCCTTACTGGATGGCTGCCACCGATGTTGTCCATCAGCTGTTATCGTTGGATTCAGAACTAGAACAAACTTATCAAGTCTTAAACAGCGTCCGGTCAGCTGTCCAACATCAAGATTGGCATAACTACAATGCGGCATTTTGGAATAACAAAACGTATTCTGAAGAAATGAAGAACACGATTAAAACACTTGAAAGCCATCATGATGAGATTCGTAACACCTTTACCACACACTATTCAAATGGTCCTTTGGAAGGTTCTAATAATAAAATCAAGGCGATCAAACGAGCCAGTTTTGGCTATCGCAGCTTCTGGAGGTTTAGAACTCGAGTACTATACGTTTTCAAAATCAAAACAAAAAGAGCCCTAATCACGAAGTGATTAGAACTCGAAATATGGATTCACCAACAACAGTTGACGAAGAGCCC
>NZ_GG700771.1 GCF_000160855.1 Lactobacillus helveticus DSM 20075 = CGMCC 1.1877 | reverse complement strand
TGATATGAACCCCAAATTTTGGACATATTATTGGACTGCTTTATTTAAGACCATATTTCGATATTCTATCGGAGTATGGTTTTTTAGTACCGTTTTGATTCTATCATGATTGTAGTAATGAATGTATTCTTTGATTGCTTGCTCTAATTCATCCATGGTTTTGAATGTTTTTTCAAAGCCATAGAACATCTCACGCTTAAGAATACCAAAAAACCCTTCCATTAAGCCATCATCTAAAGAATTGCCTTTGCGTGACATAGATTGAGAAACACCATGATTTTTAAGCCAAGCTTGGAATGCAGCGTGCTGATATTGCCAGCCTTGATCAGTATGAAAAATTAGGCCATTAAGAGCTGGATGTTTCTTATAAGCTAAATCCAGCATATCCATAACTTGTTTCAATACTGGATGACGGCTTAATGTATAAGCAACAATCTCTTGACTGCAGCCATCCATCACAGGCGATAGATAAAGCTTTTCTCCATTAAGGTGAAATTCAGTAATATCTGAGTACCAATGCCTATCTGGGATAATCGCCGCAAAATGACGTTTAATTAAATTGGACTTGATTTTTCCAATAGTTCCTTTATAGCTTGAATATTTAAATCTACGTCTGATGGTAATGGCATATAAATGCATTTTGACCATTAATCGCTTGACGCGCTTATGATTCACTCTCATACCTTCTCGATGCAATTGAGCAGTAATTCTGCGGTAACCATACCGGTGTCTGTGCTCTTCGAATATTTCTTTAATCCGCTTCATAACTTTTTCGTTTTTTAAATTTTTGTCATCTTTAGTCAAAGTGTAGTAATAATTACTGCGCGACAGATGTGGCAGATCAGGATTGGCATTGATCGTATCAAGCACAAACTTAACGGTTACGTGAAGTTCCTGCCTTAGCTGAGTAACCGTAGTAGCTATTTCTTGTGCTGTTGGTTTTTGGTTCTTTGGGAGACTAAGGCGTTCAATTTTTTTACAAACTCGTTCTCGACAGTAAGTCTTAAGTTCTTCTGTTTTAGGTCTTTTATCTGCCTTTGAAGCTCCTCTATCTGCTTGTCTTTGTTCTTCATGGGTAGGTCTGCCTTTCTTGTGATTAATGACATTATACCCATCTTCTTTATATTTGCGAATCCAATTATGAATTTGTCCACCATTGGATAAACCTAGCTCTAATGATACTCGGCGAGCTGATTCATGAGCAAAAAGGACTCTTTTAATGGCTTTTTCTTTGAACTCTGTTGCATAATTTTCGTATGGCTTATCTAGAACTTTTACTCCATAACGCTCCATTAAGCTTAATACATATCTTAAATTACCAGAAGTAACATTGTATTCTCTACCTAATTGCTCAACTGATTTACCATAATTTTTCCAGCTATTGTAAATATCAATTTTGTCTTGTTTAGATAATTTGGACATAACAAAAACCTCGAAATTCTTGTCCGAATTTCGGGGTTCATATCAT
>NZ_GG700772.1 GCF_000160855.1 Lactobacillus helveticus DSM 20075 = CGMCC 1.1877 | reverse complement strand
ATGTAGTGACCCTCGAAATTCGGACACGAATCTCGGGGGTTTTATTATGTCCAAATTAACCAAACAAGATAAAATTCATATTTTTGAAGAATGGACTTTAGAAGATAAACGTGGTACTTACTTAAGCAAAAAATATGGAGTAAATATAGCCAATATAAATTATTTAGTAAGCTTAATTAAAATGCATGGCTTGTCTATTCTTGATAAGCCTTATGCACATTATTCTAAGGAATTTAAAGAACAGGCAATTAAAGGAGTGCTTTTAGGGAATGAAGCAATTAACGCTGTAGCGCTTGATTTAGGCTTAGCTAGCAGAGGTATGTTAGGCAATTGGGTTCGCTCTTGCAAAGAAAATGGGTATAATGTCGTTATCAAGAAGAATGGACTATGAACCCATGAGCAAGAAAAAGCTGAACGAATTAGAGCGGCTCAAGCAAGAAAACGCCAAGCTGCGTCGCCAGAATTTAAAGCTTACTGTCGAAAACGCATATATAAAAAATTGGATGCCTTGGTTCAAAAAAGGAGCCAACCAAAACAGAAATAGCACAAGCTATTACCGAATTGAGGCATGAATTGGGGCTCGCTGTGAAGAAGATCATCGAGATTATTAATACCAATGAAGATCTGCCACACATTTCACGGAGTAATTACTACGATGCTTATACTCGTGATGACAAAGACCAGGTTAATCATGGCGATGTGATAGCGCGTATTCAGGAAATCTATGATGAGATTAAGAATCGCTATGTTGCCCCAGGTTATCGCCGTATTACGCATATCTTGCATCGTGAAGGCTATCAAATTAATCGCAAAACAGTTAATCGTTTAATGCGCAAAATGGATCTGTATGGTTATGTAATGAAGCGTAGACATCCATATAGCAGCTATCAAGGAGATATTAAAGGCAGAATCAAGCCAGACTTAATTAAACGCAAATTCTTTGCTTTAAGACCAAATATGAAATGGTATACCGATATTACTGAATTCAATCTTAAAGGTAAGAAACTTTATTTATCGCCTATTATTGATGGCTGTGGACGTGATACAGTTGCTTATAATATTTCTCGTCATCCTAATCTGAAACAGGTGATGTCGATGTCGAACGATGCTTTTAAAACTAATCAAGCATTAAATGGTTTAATCTTTCATACAGATCGAGGCTGGCAATACCAGCACAAGGCTTACCAACACGAGTTAGCTATTCGAGGCATTGAACAAAGCATGTCTAGGAAAGGCTGCTCTCCAGATGATGGCTTAATGGAGGGCTTCTTTGGCATTCTTAAACGAGAAATGTTCTATGGTCAGGAGAATAAATATGACTCGCTTGACGAA
>NZ_GG700773.1 GCF_000160855.1 Lactobacillus helveticus DSM 20075 = CGMCC 1.1877 | reverse complement strand
CATGATCGTAACTAATGATGAATTATATTCACTCCATGAATCGGTTTTTTGATTCATTCTTTTTTTACCAATTTGATTAGGAACCATACTCAGTAATGAAAGAATAATATAAATTAGCCCTAATAATAAATTAGTTTTTAAAACAACAACTGTAGTTGAAATAATAGTCATTAAGCACTGAATCAAATTAAATAGTGGCTGAAAATATTGTCTTTGAATTTGATTAGAAATACTAGTAACTTTATTGATTACGTCTGATGAGCTTACACTTAAACCCTTTTGTTGGTAAAAATCTGAAGTAAAGAAAGTATACTTTAACTTTTTATTTAAATATTGAATTGCTTTTTGATTAGTTAACAAAAATAAATAAGCTGATACATAAGTAACCAGATATGCAGTAAATACTAGAAGTAAAAATGTTCCAACATTTGCAAAATTATGGAAAGCAATATTAGTCATCTGTCCTAATACGTAACCATTAATTACTCCTTCAAAAGAACTAGTTATTGCTAAGATAATGATAATAACTATTAAGTTGACAGGTAAAACGGATAACACCCATTTCAAGTTAATTTGTACTTCTTTTTCTTTCATCATTCATTACCTCACTCATAATATCCAACATCATTAAAATACCAACATTACCTGAGCCGATATCATCATGAATATTTAAACCTTGATCTGAACTCCAGCCCCAATACCCGTCATTTTCAATGAAATTTTCTTGTATGTACTTTTCCCATCGCTTTAATATTTTCTTCACGATTTTAATATCATGGAATTTATTATATTTTAATCCTAATAGAAGAGGTAAAATAAAACCTGCAATTCCATAAGATATACCGTTATTTACCATAAATGGCACATCATACTGTTTTAGAAGTGTAGATTGACTTATACCTAGATCGTTGCAGAATAAACAATATAGTATTGCTCCCGCTCCGCCTGTCATTAAATTAGGATATATGATATTTTTATCTTGATATTCAGGTATTCCTAGAAAAGTCTTGTTTTGGATATTTCTTCTTATTAATTTTTCGACTTCATATTTCAAATCATCAAAAAATTCTTGCTTATAAATTTTTTTAAATAAATTATCTCGCTTATTTAAAAAGTAAACGCAATTTATAATACCAAGTTTACCATATTCTATTCCATTTTCATCTGTTTCATGGTATTTAATCAGACTATGAATTAATCTCTTTCTAATATAAGAAAATGAAGGATAATCTGAGGTTTTAACCAATAAATTAAATCCTATTAGTAAACCTGCTGTCCCATTGGCCAAATCAGCAGGTATACTAAGAT
>NZ_GG700774.1 GCF_000160855.1 Lactobacillus helveticus DSM 20075 = CGMCC 1.1877 | reverse complement strand
CATACTAACCTAGTGTTGGATTATGAATCGACGGATTCATGATCTGGCACTTTTTATTTTGTCTAAAATAGAAAGTGAAGATAAAGCAAATAAAGTCTTGGTTCTTTTGGACGTGTAACGTCGCAAAGAAAACGGACTGCTTTACCGCCTATTTATAAGTCTCTTCGAAGTCTGTGGGCACTTGATGCCGAGTTCAGAAAATGAGAATTAATAGGTTGATAAAACTGTTTGTCTTCACTTGGAGGTTAGAATGATGAAACAAAATATTATCTTTGGCATTGATGTTAGCAGTAAATCGTCTACAGTTTGTGTAGTAATTGATCGAATTAAGCAAGGTGAAACCTTTAAGATTACTAATGATTCCTTTGGCTATCAAGATCTATTGGATCGTTTAAATCAATACTTGATCACGCCTTTAGTAGTTTTTGAAGCTACGGGAGTTTATTCATTGAGTTTACAGGCTTTTTTAGAAGATTATCATATCAAGTATTTAAAGCTTAATCCCTTAAAGGCTAAGAAGCTGATGGACAATAATCTAAGGCATAATAAAACCGATAAAGTTGATGCTTATCGGTTAGCTTTAATTCAATTCAATGCGCCACAAAAATTGCGTGCTCCTCAACCTAAGGAATATCATGAACTGCAAAATGCGAGTCGTTATTACGAAGAGCTTACTCAAGCCCTGATAATCAATAAAAATCAGCTCCATCGTAATTTGCAGTCTACTTTTCCTCAGATAGAGAGTATCCTTTCAACTTCATCTGGCAGAGTTTATTGGACGATTGTCAGCTTATTCCCGCATGCCCAATATGTTTTAAATCACAATGAAAACCAGGTCTTTCAAAGTTTGTTGGCCATTTCAGGAATTGGCAGACAAAGAGCTCATTATTTAACAACTAGGCTCTATGCCTTAGCCAGACAAGCTTATCCATATGACAATGAAAGCAGTATTACTATTCGAGCAATTCAGCGTAATATTGCCAATTTGCTTTCTCTAAGTGCCGAAAGAGATAATGTGATCAATTATATGGAAAAGCTTGCTATGCAAGCAAATGCACGGTCTTTGAATATCTATGAGAGTATTCCTGGCATTGCCAAAACTACTGCTGTTAGGTTGGTAGCCGAATTAGGTGATTTAAGACGGTTTGATACTTCAGCCCAAATTGATGCCTTTGTTGGCATTGATCCAGGCCGCTATCAATCAGGTGAAAAGGACAGTCATTTAGGAATAACCAAACATGGCAATCACTTAGCTAGAAAGATTCTTTATCGAACAAT
>NZ_GG700775.1 GCF_000160855.1 Lactobacillus helveticus DSM 20075 = CGMCC 1.1877 | reverse complement strand
TTAGTATAATTAGCCGCGTTAAAGTTGTCCGGGCTATATAGGGCGTAAAACGTGCCTCTAACGAGGAATTGACGACGGTGACTGACGGTGACGGAAAGCCAACCAATCAATTTTCATTTTGCGCTCTTTACAAGGGCGTAAAATCTCCTCAAGTTCCTTCTGGTTCAAAAAAGCCAACACCAAAAATGCTACATTTTCAATTGTTTTTCTTTTGTTTTTGAAATAAATTTGTTTTGTTTGTTTTTGGTGGTGCGAGTTTGGTTTAGTTGCTTTTTGTTTCTAAATTATTTTAGAAATGTTTTAAAAATAGAAAAGAAATAAATAGAAATGGCTAAAAAACAGATTGGAAGTAAAGTTTTAACGGTTAGTGAAATTGCTGAAAAGGCTGGTGTATCAAGAAATAAGGTTTGGTCTTATATTAGAAGAAATAAAATTAAGCCTGTTAGTAAGAAAAGTGGTCAATTTAAGTTTGATTCTAAAATTGTTTTAGAAATAGAGGATGAACAACAAAAGAAACGGATTGAAAAGAATAAAAAAGAAAACAATGCTGGTATTTCTGTTACTGTTTTAGAAATATTTAAGAAACAACTTGAAAAAAAAGATCAGCAAATTAAAGATCAAGCTGAAATAATTGATTTTTTGAAAGGTGAAGTTTTGAGAGCAAGGTTAGACAGTCAGAATAAAGAGAAATTACTTGAGGATGCATGGAAGAAAGTGGAAGCAATTTCAGAAAAAGATTTAAATAGAGATGAGGAAAAGCGGCATTGGTGGCAGTTTTGGAATTGAGGAAAGTTAAAGATCGTATGCTATGTGTTGTAGTATAGTATGGTATGGTTAGTTTGAAATAATTGAAGTAGATTATTTTATATGATTTATAATTTTAAGTATAAACTATGTAAAATTGGGAGTAAGTACGATGGAAGAAAAGAAGAAAAAGCCTTTACATAAACGCTGGTGGTTTTGGGTACTGATTATTGTTGCCGTGATCTTAATTTTCAAAATTATAGTTGCAATCATTGTGGCACCATCATCATCATCCATTTCTAAACCAAAATTGTCTAAAAATGCAAATAATACATCTAAG
>NZ_GG700776.1 GCF_000160855.1 Lactobacillus helveticus DSM 20075 = CGMCC 1.1877 | reverse complement strand
CGCAAATTGCAATAATAAATTGAACACTTTTGGTTAAGCTGTTTGATAGATTTGATCCAGTTCTCTTTCAAAGATTTCATCTGGTGTATGATAAGCCAATATCTTTCTTGGCAAGGAATTACACCAAGTTTCAATGTTAATGATTTGTTGGAGAGAATAGTTATGGATATAGTCGCCTTTAGGAATGAATCTGCGAATAAGCCCATTATGTCTCTCTACAGTTCCTTTATCACAAGAAGTATATGGATGAGCATAATAAACCAAGGTTTTGGAAATATCTTCCAGCTGAGATAGATCTGCAAATTCAGAGCCATTGTCAGTCGTAATAGTTTTAAAGATATCATTCCAATGCTCACTGTATTGCTTACGCAAGCTTTTAAAGGCATTCATTACGCTGGCTACTGTCTTATCTGGAATCTTAATAATTAAGAATTCGCGACTCATGCGTTCGGACATGGTTAGCAGCACTTCGTCGTCCTTGGTTTTATGGCCTAAAACAAGGTCACACTCCCAATGCCCAAACACATTGCGTTTATTAACTTCCTGTGGTCGTTGCTCAATACTGCGGCCTAGCTTCTTCTTATTTTTGCGAACGCGATGGATTTTGGTATTGCGTTTGAGCTTTTCTGGCAAATCGTAGTTGTGGATGCTTAGCAGACCTTGATCGACATAATTATAAAGCGTCCTGGTGCAGACAATATCGCTGCTGGCAAATTCACCCACAGCAGTGCAGCGATTACTGCAGACATCGAGTGACCAGCCATCTTCAAAGAAGTGCCGTTGAACGTAATCAATAAATCTGTGCTTTTTGAGAAAGTCAGATTTTCGACCACAGTGCTGACGATGGTTTTGATAAACGCTTTGACCTTGCTGGGCTTTATAACGTTTGATATTGCCGTGATACAGCTTAACGGTTCCTCGCTTAATCTCATAGTGAATTGTACTAGGAGAACAACCGATTTCTCGTGCAATGGAGCGTAAAGAGCAATGATCTTTCAAACGAGTTTGAATAATGACCCGTTCTTCGAGCGATAAATGAGTTCCTTTTTTGCGCTTGTCCATG
>NZ_GG700777.1 GCF_000160855.1 Lactobacillus helveticus DSM 20075 = CGMCC 1.1877 | reverse complement strand
GAAATAACTTGAACGAATTTAGTGACGTAGATTAAGCAAGAAGCTCTCGATTGGTGTATGCCAATTAAGACATTTAAGTGGCCGGGAATTCAAATACCAATTAATTTGAATCAGCTTGTGATCGCTTAACTCTTCAATGGCTTGGCCTTTGGGAATAAATCGTCGTAAAACTCAGTTACGGTTCTCATTACTACCGCGTTCATGTGGTGAATAAGCATGGGCAAAATAAACCTGAGTACCAGTTTGCCGTTCAATTGTCTGATAGTTAGCGAACTCTTTACCATGATCCACGGTAAGCGTCTTGAGCTTGTCTTGAAGTTGACTAGCTAGTTCAAGTACGGCTTGAGTCATGGACTGACTGTCGCGACCATGGAGCCGTTTAACAATTGTCAGGCGACTCTTACGCTCCACAAAAGTAGCCACAGCTTGACCTTTACGTTTGCCAGAAAATACGGTATCAGCTTCAAAGTGGCCGAATTTCTGGCGAGTTTCGACTTTATGAGGACTCTCCTCAATTGAGCGGCCGTGATTGAATGTACCACGCTTTTCTTTAGCACGATGACGACGAATTCCATGATCAGGCAAATCGGGCAACTGTATATCAAGCCAGCCTTGATCAATCCAGTTATAGACCGTCTTGTAGGCAATCCCAACCACATGGGCAACTTGTTCAGGGGACCACTTCTGGACTTGAATCTTTTCCTCGATCAAGTGTTTAAGGTTTTTAGTGAGCGAAGACTTCCGCCCCCCGTTGACTAACCTTTCGTTCAAAGTCAGTTTGCGCTAGCCCAGCCTGGTACTCACTATTTAGCCGGTGAAGTTCGTTAAAGATGGTGGTCTTACTAAAGCCTAAGTAGTTAGCGATGTATCGCAAGGAACGTCCTTCATAACGTCCTTCATTATGAAGCGTTTCAATGACAACACGGTTCTGGAATGATAAAATAGTGGTGCTCATCAAGGTCCTTCTTTCTAATGGATTGTGCGGTAACACCATTAAAGACCTTGATGGTTTTTCTGTCCACTTAAATGTTCAACTTAAATTTTACAATCTGCC
>NZ_GG700778.1 GCF_000160855.1 Lactobacillus helveticus DSM 20075 = CGMCC 1.1877 | reverse complement strand
AAATACGCGTGGTGCTAGTTAAATCGTTTTAGTTAAATAAAAAGTCCAATCTTGTTAGACTCGACTTGTAAATAGTAATAATAGAAAAGAGTCTGACTAGATTGAACTATCTTAAGCTTAAGAGTTTTTCTCATCATTTACAAGTTAGTTTTACTCGTTTAAACAATATTTGTCGTTCTTGGTAATAAGCTGTATGCTCCGAACTCCCTTAAGCATCGCAGAAATACAGATCAGATCAAGCTATCTGATAGTTCCATCTTAGCTATGCTTATCTGGCAAGCGGAATTAGGGATTGAATTACAAAGAAGATTTTGCAGGTTCTTTGTAGGATTATCCCATTCCCGATTTAATCGCCGAGCTCGTCAACTTTTGCCTTTAATCTATCTGATTCGTCATACTTTGAACCAAGAAGTGGATCTTTCAGGTAAAATTCTGATTATTGATAGTTTCCCAGTTCCGGTCTGCCAACCTGTTCGTAATTATCGCGTCAAAATCTTTCATGATATTGCCGATATTGGTTATAAGGCGACTAAAAAAGTCTACTATTATGGGTTCAAGGTTCACGCAATAGTGAGCGATGATGGCTATCTGCTTGATTACGCAGTCACTAAAGCATCGGTGTATGATGCTAAAGAAACAGTAGAATTGATGAATAATGCCCATCCTACTAATCATTATCTTTTAGGCGATGAAGGTTATTTAGGTAAGGATTTAGCCGCTAAACTAAAACACATGGGCTATGTGTTTTGGACACCGTATCGTAAAAATATGCAAGGTGCTAAAAAACATAACAATCATCAACTAATGGCGGTCAGACGGACAATTGAGAGTGACTTTGCTTTGCTTAGTTATTACAATCAATACCGAAAATAATCGCGCTAGAAGTCTAGCGGGTTTTCAAGAACGCCTAGAGGTTGCAGTGTTAGCTTATAATATGGCATATTGTCTAGAACGATTTAACTAGCACCACGCGTATAAAA
>NZ_GG700779.1 GCF_000160855.1 Lactobacillus helveticus DSM 20075 = CGMCC 1.1877 | reverse complement strand
CATAAATGTAATGGACCTTGTAGGACTCGAACCTACGACAGGACGGTTATGAGCCGTCTGCTCTAACCAACTGAGCTAAAGGTCCAAGTTTACAATATAGCGGCGGGGGGGATCGAACCCTCGACCTCCCGGGTATGAACCGGACGCTCTAGCCAGCTGAGCTACACCGCCAAAAATGTAACTAATACAATTTAGATACAATCGGGAAAACAGGATTCGAACCTGCGACCCCCTGGTCCCAAACCAGGTGCTCTACCAAACTGAGCCATTTCCCGTTATATGCGCCCTGAAGGATTTGAACCTTCAACCTTCTGATTCGTAGTCAGACACTCTATCCAGTTGCGCTAAGGGCGCATCATCAATGCCGGGGATCGGAGTCGAACCGATACGGTTGAAACCAACCGCGGGATTTTAAGTCCCGTGCGTCTACCAATTCCGCCACTCCGGCGTGTTGATGAAAGCGGAAGACGGGATTCGAACCCGCGACCCCCACCATGGCAAGGTGATGTTCTACCACTGAACTACTTCCGCAAAATATAAATGCCGATTATACGACTTGAACGTACGACCCCCTGTTTACAAGACAGATGCTCTACCAACTGAGCTAAATCGGCATATTGTCAATATATGATTGGCAATACGGGTGGAGGGACTTGAACCCACACGTCCGAAAACACTAGAACCTAAATCTAGCGCGTCTGCCAATTCCGCCACACCCGCAAATTAGGGTCATGAGCCGTGAGGGACTTGAACCCTCGACCCACGGATTAAAAGTCCGTTGCTCTACCAACTGAGCTAACGACTCGATGGAGGATACAGGGCTCGAACCTGTGACCTCCTGCTTGTAAGGCAGATGCTCTCCCAGCTGAGCTAATCCTCCATGAGCACGGCAGCTTCCTATCCTCGCAGGCAGTTGCCT
>NZ_GG700780.1 GCF_000160855.1 Lactobacillus helveticus DSM 20075 = CGMCC 1.1877 | reverse complement strand
TGATGATCCCGCAGATTAAATTCATTCTTAAATTAAAACGTCGGCGATGATTGCGATACGTAGTAGAAAATATTTTGTATGCTTTGACCTTGCCAAATACATGCTCGACCTTGATTCGAATTGAAGAAATTAAATGATTCAGCTCTCTGTCCTGCTGAGTCAGCGGTTTCTTCTTGCTGGATTTGACCGGTGTTTTTGCCTGAAAGCAAATCTTGTCCAATCCCTGATAGCCGCTATCCGCTAAAATCAAACCGGATCGGTGCAGACTGCGCCTTGACTCACGCAGCAGCCGCATGTCATGCCGGTATGCCTGGCAGCTGTCTAAATGAATAATTCTGCCGGTAGTGTCTGTAATCGCCTGGGCTTTTAAAACGTGCTGCTTTTTCTTGCCGGAATAATAAGCTGCTTGTCTTTTTTTGGGCGTTGAATCTTTACTTCAGTGGCATCGATTAAGACAACATCGTCTGGCTTGATTTCTTGCTTGCCAATGTTAAAGCCATGCTTAACCAAAGTCTCTTCGGCCCAGTGGCTTCTTCTGATCAGGTTGCTGTCATGCACACCGTAATCGGCAGCTATTTGTTCATAAGTACGGTATTCCTTGAGGTACTGCAAAGTAGCCAGAAGCAGGTCTTCAATTGCCAGCTTGGGCTTTCTGCCGCCTCGGGCATGCTTGACTTGATATTCGGCTTTTAATGCTTTGACCATTTCGTCAAAGACAGGCTTGGCAACGCCGATCAGACGCTTGAATCTGGTATTGTTTAAATTTTTAGCTGTTTCGTATTTCATAATTTAAGATTATAGCAGATGTTTCGCAGTAACTCT
>NZ_GG700781.1 GCF_000160855.1 Lactobacillus helveticus DSM 20075 = CGMCC 1.1877 | reverse complement strand
CGCCGTGGCAACTTACCGCAATACTGCTTTAGCTGTTAATACTCTCTCCTGTTTCAACTTATGAATACAATAATTAATTATTTTTTAATGAATACATAAAAACGCAGTTTTTTTACTGCGTTTTTAAGACTAAATGACTACTTTTTAATTTTTCATAGACTATCTTTGATTTCTTTAAACAAAGCGTACCAAAAATACATATATGCTAAGATACACATAATTAAAAAAGGAATTTTTAACCATAGTGACCACTGCATTGTTATATTCATAATTGAAGTGCGTATATTTGTTTTAAAGATAGCATCTACAAGCAGGGGTAAAAAAGGAATTAGTCCTAGTAATACCTTAAAAATTAATACTATTTTTTTCATAAACTAACCTCTAAAAAGCAATAAACATTACTGCTTTAGCAATCCAATTGGCAGTATTTCTATCTAAGTGACAGCGATATACTAAAGCGTTTGAAATTCCCTTTTCCATGTTCCCTTCCCATCCAAAAAGATAATCGGAAACGGCAGCTGCTCCTTTTTTATCAATAAAGTGTCCTGCTACTTTAAGTAGAGCCTTTACTACTTTTTTTACAACAGCTGTTTTCCATTTAGGAGCATACTTACTTTGACTTGTAGACGTATGATTGGATTTGTTTTCAGTAAAGTAAGCTTGTAATAAGTCTAATTTATCTTTAGTCTTAAGTGATGAATTAGCTGTCAAAGCATTAAATTCAGCCTTTTTTTCTTGTGGTAAATCTGAATATAGATCGCAAATTGCAATAATAAATTGAACACTTTTGGT
>NZ_GG700782.1 GCF_000160855.1 Lactobacillus helveticus DSM 20075 = CGMCC 1.1877 | reverse complement strand
ATCGGTCCCCTTTGATTGGGCCATAATCCGCCTCTTGGCCGCGATTGTGCGCTTGTCGATCTTCTTGGTCGTCCCGATGACATTCTGATCGTTCTTTGAGGACAAGAGTGATGAAGCGATTGGGACAAAGGAGGATCCATCAGTCCAACCCATGGTCATCATTCGAAAGCCCTTCTTGTAGGTCATCGAAACGTGGTCGAATACTTTGGCAGCCAGCTCAGTCTTCTTGTATCCAGTTCTATAGTAGAGCGAATCGTCAAAGACGAAGCAATCGGCACGTTGGTCAGAAGTCAGATCTTTCAGGTGCCCATTGACGATCCTCTCAGCTAGCAGAATAGTGAGGCGAAGCCAGTTGATATGTGGGTTCTGCATGAATCGATAGTAGGTGTTTTTGGAGAAGCCAGCAGTACACTTGCCATACTTCTGTTGCATGTACATGCTTCTGTCTCGAAACACATTACTGAAGATGTATGAAAGGATCGACCAAAGTGGGATTCCTTTGGACTTGCGGAGCCCACATCTACGGAGAAGCTCCATAACTTTGTAGTCCTTGAAGAACTTTTCAACAGAACGGGCAATTTTAGGTTCGTTTTCAGTATCGAATGATGGTAAACTAGACATAGCGCAAGCCTTTTCGTTTGATATTGATGATGTTTTGATCGACTTAATTATATCAAGCGAACAAAGGCCTTGTGCTTTTTTATTGGCTAAACTATTGAATTTTCAAGGTACAAGCCCACTTTTGTAAGTGGGAAGTTTAAA
>NZ_GG700783.1 GCF_000160855.1 Lactobacillus helveticus DSM 20075 = CGMCC 1.1877 | reverse complement strand
TATTAATTTTTAATTTGTACTATATATGCTTTTCTATTCAAGGCTAGTATTACCAACTTTTAGTTGCAAGATTAAAAAATAATGCTAAAATTCAAATTAATTTAGTTTGAATCCATTTTTTAATTAATGAATTATGAAATTTCACTTTAAGGGGATTGTGTTATGAAAGTAGTTAAGTTTGGTGGCAGCTCTTTAACTGATGGACAAAATGTTGAACAAGCATTAAATATAGTTTTGAGCGATCCTGAAAGACGCGCAATCGTAGTTTCCGCACCAGGAAAAAGAAGCGATGACGATATCAAAATCACGGATCTTTTAATCAAATATGCGGGTATGACGTTTAAGAGCGAAGATACGAATGAGATCGTTCAAAATATTTTTATGCGTTATCAAGAAATTGGTCATTATTTCGGCTTATCAGATCAAGAACTCAAGGTTATCAAGGATATTCTGTTAGCTTTGCCTAATCAGACCTACCCTAACTCCAGCTATTTAATGGCTGCTTTTAAGGCTCATGGTGAGCGCCTTAACGCACGTTTAATTGCTATGATATTACAACACCAAGGCGTTAAAAGTCGCTTTCTTGATCCAACAGAAGCTGGTTTAATCGTTACTGGTCAACCTAATGATGCGCTCGTTAATCCAGAAAGCTATTTAAATCTTGATCAAATAAAAATCGCCGATTGTAAAATTAA
>NZ_GG700784.1 GCF_000160855.1 Lactobacillus helveticus DSM 20075 = CGMCC 1.1877 | reverse complement strand
GTTCTCTCTTTTTTAGTACCTATTATTGATTTTTGTTGTCACCATTATCATCAAAATCAAAGCTTTGTTCAGATTCAGAATTATCATCTGTATTATTATCAGCATTTAACTCATCAGCAATTTCAGCTGTATCGAGCAGTGAATTTAACGAGGTAGGTTTGCTATCTGAACATGGCTCCAACTCATTGTTTGGACTAATCAAGTTAGAGATTTTTTCTGGCAATAGATCAACTTTAGCATCAATTTGTTTTATCAAATCAATAAGCTGGTCATGATTATCAACTTGCAGACGCAGGTCTTGTACTTCTTTAGTAAGCGAAGTAATCAATTGCTTATCTGACTGTTTCTTAGCCTTCTCCAACTTAAAACGCTCAACAATTGCACGTTTAGGTATTCTCCACGTATGTGGAGGTGATCCCGGCCGTGCCGGTATTTTAACCTGCTTGACAAGGTATTCTCCACGTATGTGGAGGTGATCCTATCACCAACTGGCCAGTTGATAACGGCGCTCCGTATTCTCCACGTATGTGGAGCAACCAAAAACAGGACTAACTCAACCAGATTAGTCCTGTTTTTCATCTATATTAAAATATTTCTTCATTAAAATATTTCTTCGCTGCATCGCTCATGCGATCAGGCGTCCAGACCGGATACCAAACAAATTCAACATCAACA
>NZ_GG700785.1 GCF_000160855.1 Lactobacillus helveticus DSM 20075 = CGMCC 1.1877 | reverse complement strand
CGGTCGCTGCAAGCAGCACGAACACTTCTTGGATGTCTTTCATTTGAATAAAAAGATTAAAGATCGTCTGGGCTTTATGCCAGCTATGCAAGGCAAATTAATTAGTGCAGTTGAGTTTAAGTACGACCGTCGCTTGACTGATGTGATTTTAGATACAATTGAAAGCAATCTGATTGACGAACTGAATACGCCAGAAAATCATGAAAACCTAAGGCGTCTGCGCGGCTATCTTCATCGGCACTGGGCTGATATTGAGCCGTTTAAGATGCGCAATTTGCCAGTAATTAAAGCAATAGGCTGCTGCGAAAGCAATCACCGCAAGTATACCTATCGGGTTAAAGGACAAGGGAAATACTGGTCAGAGGATGGCGCCGAAGGGATTCTGCGTGTGCTGACTTGCATCAAAAACAATGAACTGGAATATTGGCTAAGCAGCGAGTTTGCAGGCTCAGAAATAAATGCAATAACTGAGCAAGAATTAAAAGCGGCAGCCCGTGATAGCCTAAAGAAGCGACATGAAAGTCATTTAGGCATACAGCGCGGAGCTTTAACAACGCAAACGGCTGGAAGCAGCTATTTAAGCAAATTCAATCGGATGCTAAACCACATAAATTATTAAGAAATTAAGGTCAGACTAATGGTTTTTAGGTTACCGCAAAAACATTGACACTTAC
>NZ_GG700786.1 GCF_000160855.1 Lactobacillus helveticus DSM 20075 = CGMCC 1.1877 | reverse complement strand
CAATATATTCTTTAATAGCTTGAGTTAATTCTTGAAGGCTATGGTATTTGTACTCTTGATCGTAAAACATCTCTGTTTTAAGCAGACCAAAGAAGTTCTCCATTAAACCATCATCCATGGAATTGCCTTTTCTAGACATGCTTTGAGTAATGCCCTGAAGTTTTAAGGCACGTTGGTATTGGGGACTCTGATATTGACAGCCTTGGTCAGTATGAAAAGTGCAGTTATTAAGAGCTGTTTCTTTAACGAAAGCTTTATCAAGCATCGTCATTACTAAATCCATATCTGGATGTCTTGAAATAGAATAAGAAACTATATCGCCTCCACAACCATCCAAAATAGGCGATAAATATAGCTTTTCACCATTAAGGTGAAATTCAGTGATGTCAGTATACCATTTCATATTAGGCATTGGCGCAAAGAAATCACGATGAATCAAATTAGGTGCTATTTTGCCAATAGTACCTTTATAGCTCGAGTATTTGCGCTTATTGCGTCTAATGCCCTTAAGGCCTAGTTTATGCATCCAGTAGCGAACTGTTTTTTCAGTAATGTTCCAGCCTTCTTTAATTAGCTGCAGCGCTACTCGGCGATAGCCATAACGGCCTTGATGATGATTAAAGATTTCTTTGATCTTGGCAATAAG
>NZ_GG700787.1 GCF_000160855.1 Lactobacillus helveticus DSM 20075 = CGMCC 1.1877 | reverse complement strand
CTTTTTTGGCATAGCCAGCGCCGCCATCGGCATTACTAATGATCAAAGTATCGCTTAAGTCATAGGTATTAGCTAAATAAGCTTTGATTTCTTGCAAGGCATTCAAGCGGCTTAAAGAAACGAACTCTTTGGCTTGAACTCTCTTTCTGCGCGTCTTGCTCACATTAATAATATCTTCACAGACTTGATAGCGGTGAAACTCCAGCCGCTTTTTGGTCCCTTTAATTACAACGCCATCGCCTTCAAGATAAAGCACTGGTACTTTTTTCTTTTGGGTAATGCCATCGTACCTTTCTTCAGACTGTTGCTGTGCCTTGATTTGCTTGCCCGCTTGAACAATCAGCTTACCAACTTGACTATGACTAATGTTAAAGCTAGACAGGGTATTAACAGCTAAGGCAGTATTGCGGTAAGTTGATACAGCACTAACCTGCAAAATATTTTTAACTGCTAAAACACTATAGCGCTTATACTTGTCATAGCCCATCAATTGATCCAACGGGTATTTTGCCTTCCTGCCTGGACAGACATATCTTCTGCGCCAGTAACTGATTTCGCCAAAAACTGTCACCACTGAACGCTTATTTTTCTTTTCAATCTGATAGCCTTGCTTTTTAGTTTCATCAACTAAACCAACATT
>NZ_GG700788.1 GCF_000160855.1 Lactobacillus helveticus DSM 20075 = CGMCC 1.1877 | reverse complement strand
TAAAAAGATCAAGGACCGTTTAGGCTTTATGCCGGCTATGCCAAGCAAATTGATCAGTGCAGTTGAGTTTAAATATGACCGTCACTTAACTGATGTAATTTTAGACACGATTGAAAGCAATCTGGTTGATGAGCTGAATACGCCAGAAAATCATGAAAACCTAAAGCGGCTGCGCAGCTATCTTCATCGTCGCTGGGTGGATATTAAGCCGTTTAAGATGCGTCATTTGTCAGTAATTAAGGCAATTGGCTGCTGTGAGAGCAATCACCGCAAGTATACTTATCGCGTTAAAGGACAAGGAAAATACTGGTCAGAAGATGGTGCCGAAGGAATTCTGCGTGTGCTGACTTGCATTAAAAACAATGAGCTGGAATACTGGCTTAGCAGTGAGTTTGCAGGTGGGCAGCTCGATATTGGTGACCGGGAAGAATTGAAAGGTGCAGTTCGTGCCAGCCTAAGAAAGACGCATGAAGCTCATCTAGGCATTCATCATGGAGCAATCGAAAGCTTAACAGCAGGACATAGCTATTTAAACGATTTTAGCAGAAAAATAAATCAAATAAATATTTAAGAAATTAAGGTCAGACTAATGGTTAATAGCCTCCCGCAAAAATATTGACACTTAC
>NZ_GG700789.1 GCF_000160855.1 Lactobacillus helveticus DSM 20075 = CGMCC 1.1877 | reverse complement strand
ATGCCTGCAACTTTATCTCGCAGTATATTTTTGAACATGCTTTTGAATTAAAACAGTCCAAGTTAAACAAAGCTCTGTATCATGATTTGCGTGATAAGTTTGAACTTAAGAGTCAAATGGCACAGTCAGCCATTAAAACTGTTATAGCTCGCTATAAGACAGTTAAGACACAGCTCTTTCAACATCCTTTTCGTTACGATACTGGCAAGAAAGATGGCAAAGGTCGTGGTATTTGGGCACAGATCTATCGTGATTTAACTTGGCTTTGGCAACCGATTAATTTCAAACGCCCTCAGCTTGATTTACAGCGTGGTCGAGATTGGTCTTACCTATCTGCTACTAACCAGCTATCATTAAATACCTTGAATGGCAGAAGGAAAGTAGATTTTGTGTGCAAAGGCTTTGACCAGTATCTTGATCAGACTAAATGGAAGTTTGGTTCACTTAAAATGCTTCAATTAAGAGGCAAATGGTATATTCACCTTAGCGCTACCACGGCTATACCGGAGTTTGAAGCTGAACAGGCAGTGCATGTCGTGGGGATTGATCGCGGCTTGCGGTTCTTAGCCGCTTGTTATGATGAAAAGGGCAAATCAATCCTTTTTAGTGGTCAAAAGATATTGC
>NZ_GG700790.1 GCF_000160855.1 Lactobacillus helveticus DSM 20075 = CGMCC 1.1877 | reverse complement strand
CGGTACATAAATGCAACGACTATTTCGTTGATACCAAATACCAACAACCAAAATGCAACTAACCATACTAAGCTTAATGCCGCAAAAAGTGGGTTAAAGATCAAGAAAATAGCAATAACTAAACTTAAGATATTCAAAACTAAGTTAAAGATAAAGTAACCTGTTGAAAAGACACGCAAGTGCCATGAAAAGGCAATTCCGACAGCTGAGTCAACAAAGAACCAAATTGCAAATAAATATGCAATAGTTAATCCACCAATATCATATGAGCATAAGAACAAAATACCCACGATGATATCTAAGATACCTGAAATAAGTGCTACCCAACTCCGTGCAAAGAAAGCACGGAAACGTGAATAACCAGCTAGCCATACTAAACCTTGCAAAATTGACAAAATACCAAAGATTAGCACAAATACGTGCAATCCCTTAGCTGGATGTCTAAGTAGCAAAAAAGCAACAACAACCATTAATACACCAGCGATAAAGGCGCCCCAATCGAAGCCGCGATTATCTCTAGAACTTGAAAAAATGTCCATTATTCGTCCTCCTTGGTGCCTATTTTACACTTATTCAAGGACAGAAACAATTACACTCTACTTTTT
>NZ_GG700791.1 GCF_000160855.1 Lactobacillus helveticus DSM 20075 = CGMCC 1.1877 | reverse complement strand
ACCTAAAGCAGACAGTCCAAGCGAAATTCCCATCACTGTACCGAGCTTTTGGTTAAACCACTTGCTAAGCAAAACAGGAATTGACAAAGTAATTGCGATTGGCTGACAAATCCCAATGATTGTCCAAGCAAGATAAAAATGAACTAATGAATTGGCAAATGTTAAGCTAAGCATGCTAACGGTAATTAAGGCAAAACAAGCAGTTAAGAGCCAGCGTAAGTTTACCTTTTCCATGATTTTACCTGCAAAAAGCAAAGCAATTGCGGCTGCCGCGTTCTGGAACGTCGTCATTAGTGCAACGTTAGCACGTCCCACATTAAACTCCTGACTGATTGGCCCGAAGAATAATCCAATTGTGTTAACCAACAGACCAAATCCAATCATTGAAATAAAACAACAAACAATAAATATCCACCAAGAAAAAAATGATTTTTTATGTGTCACTTCTTTTCCAACTTTCTAAAAATTAATCTTTAATTATTATATGTGAAAAGGTCCACTTAATGTTTTAAGAAAATTTAAAATTAGCTATAAAAAATGCCCCACAATGTGAGGAATTTTAACGATCAATGAATTTATTATCTTTTAATGTAAGGCTTTACTA
>NZ_GG700792.1 GCF_000160855.1 Lactobacillus helveticus DSM 20075 = CGMCC 1.1877 | reverse complement strand
CTAAGCGTAGATTAAAGAAGATTGGTCAACGAGAGAACCGTTGGATGAGCGATGTCAATCATCGTTTAACTAAGACACTCATTGACCATTATGGCTCTAACACGATCTATGCCTTGGAAGATTTAACTGACGTGCGTTTTGCCACGGAAAAGTCGCCAAAGGATCAGCGCTATGAAATAGTGTCATGGGCTTTTTACCAATTTGAGCAATTCTTGACTTATAAAGCTAATTTGAACTCTTCTGCAGTAGTAAAAGTGCCAGCTAAGTATACCAGTCAGCGCTGTCCTAAATGTGGACGTATCCACAAAGATAACCGAGATCATGAACTGCATCTCTATACTTGCGATAAATGTGGCTACAAGTCTAATGATGATCGTTTAGCAGCCATGAATATCCAATTTTTAGGCACGCTTTACCGCAGTGGTGAAGAAGCACCTCAATTTAACAAACAAGCATCTGTCGAGTAGTACTTGATGGATAAACGGGCATCGTCAACTGCCCGATGATGTAGTCTCTTTAGGTGGGAGTCGCAAGACGCTATTACCACTATTCTGAAAAGAATGAGAACTACAAACCTCGGAATTTATTCCGGGGTAGTTG
>NZ_GG700793.1 GCF_000160855.1 Lactobacillus helveticus DSM 20075 = CGMCC 1.1877 | reverse complement strand
AAGCTTCCGGTTAAACATCGTTTAACTGCTCGGCACTCACACATAAAGTATATGACCACCCCTACCATTTACATTCGTTGTTTTAAAAACAGGGTTGTCGGCCGTAGTCGCCGTTTGACACTCCCAGGAGTTCCCTTGACTCCTTGCATGCGTCCGCGAGTTTGCGTCGGTGCGGATACCTACTTTTTTTGTTTTTATCTCAATAAAAAAGTGCTTTAAAAATTGATGATTAGCAATTAAAAAAGCTATAGTCAAACACATTGACTATAGCTACTAATCATCTTAATTAATTAAACTTCTTATATTGTATTTTTTGCTTCTACTTGCTAAAATAGATGCATAAAGAAGTTAATGATCGCTTGTTGATTAGTGCTGATAATCAATGAGCTTGACCTTGAACAGATATCGGCGTATCTGATCAAGGCTTTTTTATTGCTCTCATGTATTAAGTTGTTGTCTTAAGTATAAGATATTTTAATAAACAAATAAATACTATTCTTAATATCTTTGACATATTATAGTTTTAAATGCTAATTT
>NZ_GG700794.1 GCF_000160855.1 Lactobacillus helveticus DSM 20075 = CGMCC 1.1877 | reverse complement strand
CTTTTTTCTTTTTACTCAACTATTTTCTAAATCTGAGTTAGCACTTTCTTTTTTACCCAATGTAATCATGATCACAATGAAGCTAAGCGCAAATGCTGAAACGTTAATCATCCATCCTAAATTGTAAGATCCAGTTTGATCAAAGAATAAACCGATCAGGTAAACTGAAGCTGACATTGCAAAGGCACCGATCATATTAATGACAGAAAGAATGTTGATGTAATCTTTTTCACCAAAAATTTGACGAATAAGATATGGTAAAGCAACCAAGCAAACTCCCTGACCAAGACCGAGAATTACGGCAGCTAAAATCAATAAATTGCTTTCTCTAAGCATTGCCTGGCCGCCCCAACCGATTACACCAAATAAAGAGTAAACGGCTAAAACTAACTTGGTATTAAACTTATCCAGAAAATAACCGATAGAAATCTTACCAATTGCGGCACCAATCATTACTCCAGATACAACAGTTGCGGCAGTAATCGGTGAAATTCCGATATTAGTAATATGTCCTGAAATATGTTGGACAGAACCA
>NZ_GG700795.1 GCF_000160855.1 Lactobacillus helveticus DSM 20075 = CGMCC 1.1877 | reverse complement strand
CTTTTAAGAATGTTAAAGAGTATTACATTAAATCAGTTAATCGTCATGTATAACATAGATTGAATAATGCCATGATTTTTAGGCTACGTTGAAAAATAGTGTGCTGATATATTGCTCATAAGGATTAATCTATTAAGTGTAAGATACTTCTGATAGGCTAAATTCAGCATGTTTATTACTTGTAAGACTGGATACTAATTTGATGTATGTGGTTTAATGCATAAGCGATGGTCGGAATTTTTTTCTCATTAGGATAAAATTCAGTAGTATTCAAGTAGTACCAAAAAGCTAGTTGTAATGGACCTAGTCCATATAAAGAATGACAAGTCTGTGGAGATTTAATTGGAAGAAAGATGTTTTATTTGCAACTACATTATTAGGTTTGCATTAAAAGATAGGCTATTGACAAAAGATAGTTCTTCATATATCGCACATTTAGTAAAAAATATGATATATGTAACTTATATTAAATTATAATTAACTCTTTACAAACTTATATGATATAATTATTATGATTTTAATCTAAGACATAT
>NZ_GG700796.1 GCF_000160855.1 Lactobacillus helveticus DSM 20075 = CGMCC 1.1877 | reverse complement strand
TTTGAAATTATTGTCTTCTTATAAAAAATCTTATAAAATAAGTGTGTAAAAGTCGGTGTTTCTCTACCAGATAGTGAGAGTTTTATAAGTTGGTGTTTCCCCACCATAAGTGAGAGTTTAAGCGAGGTGTTAAAAAGCACCTCGCTTTTTTTGAGGAAAAATGAACGAGCAATTAAAGCTGTACAACATAAATCCATCTTACGTTGATCAACTTCATAATTTGGACTATCGAGTTGAAAAACACCACGGTAAACACAGCAAACCTTACCTTGGTATTATTTTGAAGATTAACAATATTCATTATTTTGTTCCCTTATCTTCTCCCAAACCCAAACATAAGCATATGTATGAAAGTTTGACCTTTGTAAAAATCACAAACAGGTCACAACTTTTATCAGTACTCAATATTAATAATATGATTCCTGTGCCCATTGGTTTTTATCATAAAATCGATATTAATAAAATATCCGATTTAAAATATAGAGATCTATTGAATGCAGAACAAATTGCTTGCAGAAAAAGGCACGACGG
>NZ_GG700797.1 GCF_000160855.1 Lactobacillus helveticus DSM 20075 = CGMCC 1.1877 | reverse complement strand
GGATATATATGTTATTCTTTTTGTGGGTATAAATAGAAATTCATATAATGTAGGTTTGGGAACAGATTTTAATTTGCTAACAGCTATAAATAATGCTTTAGCAGAAGGGATGGGGAATAGTCCTTTTTATGTTTCAGATAATGAAATAGAGAAGAGAAACAAATTATTAAATACTTTAGATTATCACTTAAAGTATATTGATTTACAAAGCATAGAGTCTTATTCGATGATATTTTCAAATTGGTTAACTCCTAAATATATATTGAAAAAGTTTAATTATTTAAATAAAGCTAGTGTGCTGGAAAATAAAAAGGAAGACTCGTATGTTTCTTTAAGTATAATAGAAAAAATAAAAAGAATTTCTATGGAAAATTCAATAAAACCCTATCTTACATTTTTAAATGGTAAATCTGAAAATATAAGAGGTACAGTTATGCATTTTTCTGCTAAAGAAGCATATCCTCATATTTTTACTCCATTTATAAATCCAAATAATTATAAAATTTCTTATCTTTTGCATTCAAATAATAA
>NZ_GG700798.1 GCF_000160855.1 Lactobacillus helveticus DSM 20075 = CGMCC 1.1877 | reverse complement strand
CTTCGTTGATTCTATTCCGGAAGATGTTTTGCTGGGTGATACCGCTAAAACTGGACGGCCTGCTTATCATCCAGCCATGATGCTTAAGATTTTGCTTTTTGCATATTCCAGAAGAGTATTTTCAGGCAGAAAGATTGAATTAATGCTGGAAGAAAACCTGCCTATGATGGTATTGGCAGAGCACCAAAAGATTTCATATCATACCATCAATAACTTTAGGTCTAGTGATCACGCCAATGAACTGGTTAAGAAAAGCTTCCTCTACTTTACCAATTTGTTAGAAGCAGAAGGTCTAATCAATGAGGGCGCCATCTTTATTGATGGTACCAAGATTGAAGCTGACGCTAATCGCTATACTTTTGTTTGGCGCAAGGCAGCTGAAAAGTTCCATGAAAAGCTCAAAGGCCAAGCAGTTGAACTTTATGATGAACTGATTGCCAAAGAAGTAGTCAAAGCAATGGCTCAAGAAAAGGTACAAACCAGTCAAGGTTTAGAAGAACTAGCGCAAGAAAC
>NZ_GG700799.1 GCF_000160855.1 Lactobacillus helveticus DSM 20075 = CGMCC 1.1877 | reverse complement strand
TTCGTCGATTCTATTCCCGAAGATGTCTTGCTGGGTGATACTGCTAAAACTGGTCGGCCAGCTTATCATCCAGCCATGATACTTAGATCTTGCTTTTTGCTTATTCCAGAAAAGTATTTTCAGGCAGAAAGATTGAATTAATGCTGGAAGAAAACGTGCCTATGATGGTACTAAGATCGAAGCTGATGCCAATCGCTATACTTTTGTCTGGCGCAAAGGAGTTGAGCTTTATGATGAACTGATTGCCAAAGAAGTTGTTAAAGCAATGGCTCAAGAAAAAGTCCAGACCAGTCAAGGCTTGACAGAACTAGCACAAGAAACCGAAGCTGAGATTGAAAAGCTGACTGAAGAAATTGAGCAAGAACCTAAAGCTATTCCTGGCGGCTCGCCTAGAAAAGCCAGAAGACGTGGTCTTAAAAAGCTGCTTCATAAATTAAGAAAAGACTACGTTCCTCGCATGAAGAAATATGAAGAAGCAGAAGAAATCTTCGCTAGACGCAACAGCTATTCC
>NZ_GG700800.1 GCF_000160855.1 Lactobacillus helveticus DSM 20075 = CGMCC 1.1877 | reverse complement strand
TGTTAGAAAATATTAGGTCAATACAGTCATTTTGCTTCAAATGACCCTATTTTCCTAAGAATGCAACTTGTTTTAGCCAATATCTGCCGTTAACCTTTTTAAAACACTCCGTTTATCTATGATAATAACCGAAGCTATAAGGACAACTTTACAACAGCGTCAACCCAGCTAAAGCCAGTCGCCAAGCTATTTTCGTTTGTCAAGTGGACGCTCAAATGAGAGGCGACCATTTGACTGGATGCAACACTGCATCCTCTATCCCTTCATCTAATGAAAATTTAGGGAATACTTTTCTGATTATCTGCAAGGCTCCGTTAATATCCGCATTAACCAGTCTGCCGTTATTCGACTGGAACAGCCCACGGTGAATGCGTCTGTTAATCGGGGTTTTGCCTTGTCTTTTACGGCTCTGGTTGCCGTTTTCCCAGCAAGGCTTTTCATGATCCAAAGCACTTGTCTGACTAGTGTAGCTTTCATTAGTTCTAATGACGCTAATGCCGGCTAGGTT